>NZ_RQII01000019.1 GCF_004761975.1 Planococcus koreensis
AGGCGGTGAATGGCCGGGAAGCGGTGGACATGGCAGACAGGCTGCGGCCGGATATCGTGCTGATGGATCTCGTCATGCCAGAGATGGATGGCATTCAGGCAACCCAAAAAATTAAAGAACAGCATCCGGAGATGATTGTCCTGATGCTGACGAGTTTTTCGGATCGTGACCACGTCGTGCCGGCCATGGAAGCAGGGGCAGCCGGCTACCAATTGAAAGACATCGAACCCGATGAATTGGTGGAATCGATCCGGAGCTTGATGCGCGGCGAAAATACGCTGCACCCGAAAGCGACGACCGAGTTGTTGAAAGGGCCCACTGAACCGGCGCCGCATACACTGAACCTTTTGACGCCGCGGGAAAAAGAAGTGCTGGCGGAGTTGACCAAGGGCAAGAGCAACCGGGAAATCGCATCGGCGTTATTTGTCACGGAAAAGACAGTGAAAACACACATATCGAACATATTCAACAAGCTGGAAGTGCAGGATCGTACGCAGGCGGCGCTTTACGCAGTCAAGCACGGACTCACCGGATCAGGGAATTAAATAGAAAAAGAAGCAAGCCGAATGACGGCTTGCTTCTTTTTAACGTTTTTTGACCGGGCGTTTGCGGTTGTCTTTCGTGATTTGTTTCCATTTGCCGCGCTCCACTTTTTGGGCGGCCGCATCGCTTTTGCGTTCGATATGCGCAAGTTCGCGTTTCAGCTTGATGTAGCTGCGGTAGCGGTCATGCTGCAATTCGCCGCTCAGCAAGGCTTCCTGCACGCGGCAGCCGGGTTCATTGCCATGCTGGCAATCGCGGAAGCGGCATTCTTCAGCGAAATGCTCGACATCGGCGAAGCCGCTTTCGACGCCTTCTTCGTAATCGCCGAGCTGAAATTCCCGCATTCCGGGGGTGTCGATCAGCAAGCCGCCAAGCGGCAGGCGAACCAGCTCGCGGTGGGTCGTCGTATGGCGTCCTTTGCTGTCATCTTCACGGATATCCTGCACGGCCATCAATTCACTGCCGGATAAGGCGTTGATCAGCGATGATTTGCCGACGCCGGAAGAGCCGAGCAGGGCGCCGGTATGGTTTGGCAACAGCAATTTCTGCAATTCGCCGATGCCTTCGCCGGTGACGCTCGATACCGCAATCGTGGGAATGCCGAATGCCACTGATTCCAATTCGCGCATATATGGTTCCACGTCTGTGCATTGGTCTTTTTTAGTCAGTACGATGACCGGATTAGCGCCGGAATCCCAGGCGGCGATCAAATAGCGTTCCAAACGCCGGACGTTGAAATCATGGTTCAATGACATGACGAGAAACACATAATCGACATTGACGGCAATCAATTGGATGTCCGAAGTTTCGCCAGCCGCTTTTCTGGAGAACTGCGATGAACGAGGGAGGACATTGTGGATGATCCCTTTTTCCTCGCCGGGCATCTGTTCGACCATAACCCAGTCGCCGACTGCCGGGAATTCGCTGTGCGCGTGTTCATGGCGGTATTTGCCGGATAATGTGCTGAGCCATTCGCCGCGTTCCGTCACCACGCGGTAGATGTTTTTGTGTTCAAGCGTGACACGTCCGGGAATCCCGGAAGGCCCTGTTTTTTCTTGCCATGCTGTATTCCAGCCATATTGTTCGATTAAATTCAATGTAATTTCCTCCTATTATGCAAAATAAAAAACCATGGATGCGAGCAAATCGCAGTCCATGGTCCCCGGGCATAATGGAAGAAGCGTATCGTCAGCGATACACAGAGTGGGGTACTATAGACTGGATTTGCGTATTTACAATGATCATCGCCATAATACCTCACCTCTTTCTTCAAGTTACTTTAAAGATACTGTATCCTTAAAACCAGGTCAAGGACTTTTGTGCAAAAGTTATTGTAAATCAGATTATTAAAAATACCTGCAGCAATCCCGTTTTGCAACGGGGCAGTCTCTGTTTGCCTTCAACCTGTTGAGGGGAAAGCATTAATAGACGATTATTGGAAAGCGAGGAGAAAAGATGAAGTCCACTATATATTTATTCAAAGAAAAATTTTGGTTGACGCCCGCGATTTTCAGCATCTTAGCGATTGCGTTATCGGTCGGCTTTTTTTATGTGGACTTGCTGCTTGTCGAACGGTTCAAAGAATTTATCCCGTCAATTTTGCTGACGAAAGTCGATTTGGCAAAAACGATCATGGGGACTTTGGCAGGTGCACTGCTGACGATGAGCACTTTTACATTTTCAACAATCCTGGTTGTTTTAACGATGTATTCCGCCCAGTTTTCACCGAGGGCATTGAAAAACTTCGTCCACGATCCGGTGACTTGGCGGGTGCTGGGCATTTTCCTTGGCGGCTTTATTTACAACACCCTTTCCTTATTGTTTATGAGGGATGACTTGTATACACATGATGTATTGTCGACGTTTGTCGGAATTGTCATCGCTTTTTTCTGCCTTGGCACGTTCGCCTACTTTATCCATTACATAGCCACGACGGTGCAGGTGAGCAAATTAATCGAAGTGCTTATCAAAGATGCGGAAGATGTGATTTCCTATTACGAGGAGTTCGAGGAAAAATGCGCTGTTTCAGAAATTTCGGATGGCTTGAATCCTATCGGGATCATTGAAACCGTCAACGCTGAAACGAGCGGCTACCTGCAATTCATGTCTTTTGAGAAGCTGCTTGGGCACGCGGATAAAAATGGATTTGAGGTAGACGTCCTTGTCTGCATCGGCGATTACATTTATGAAGGCAAACCGTTGATGAACATCTACAGAAAAGAAGGGCAGGACTATGATGTCAGCGGCTATTATTCCATCGGAGGCGAACGGTCGGCTGAACAAGATTTGCCGTACGCATTGCAGAAGCTGGTGGAAATTGCTCTGCGTGCAATTTCTCCCGGCATCAACGATCCGAATACCGCCAATGACATAATCGTCCGCATCGGCAGGCTGCTTGGGAAAACCGCTCACATCCCGCACGGGGAATTGGCGTTGGCCAATAAAGAAGGGCAGCATATCGTGAAATGTACGCTGCCGGAATTTTCCGGCGTGTTGTATAAAGTTTATTATCAAATGGCCTATTATGGAAAAGAGGATATTTCAGTGATGCATTCCATGGCCGATTCGCTTAAAATAGTCGCTGAGCTGGCCCCTTCCGAGCATCACCAAGCAATTTGGGATATCCAGATATACATTCTGGAATCGCTCGAAGGGCAGCAATTGAAATCGATGGACCAGGACTTCCTGCAGAAGAAAGTCGATGAGCTGGCAGTGGCCACTGGCCAGCGTTCCATCCAGATCGGTGCTTTGGCAGGGGAATGATCTTGCTTGGGCGGCTTCACTAAACAAAAAAAGGACGGCGAAAAGATTTCTTTTCGCCGTCCTTTTTTGAAATTTTTTCAGTCATCCTCATCTTCGTAAACCGGCTCGATATGAACATGGATTACGCAATGGGGCTTAACTTTATGGATTTTTCTTTCGACTTCTTCTGTGATCCAGTGGCTTTGAACGACGTTCAGAGATGGATTGACCGCAATCGTCAAATCGATGAACATGACGTTGCCGTGGTTACGCCCTTTGAAATCGCGAAGTTCTCGGACGCCGGGCACTTTCCGGACAAGCACGGACATTGTTTCCACTTCATCTTCATTAAAGCCGTCGGTCAACGTCCACACAGCTTCTTTGAAAATATCCACAGCTGTTTTGATGATGATCAAGCCAACGATGAAGGCGGTGATGACGTCGAGTATCGGCGCGCCAAAAACCGCACCGATAATGCCGATGCCCGCTCCGATGCTGACTAGGGCATCCGACCGGTTGTCGTAGGCGGCAGCCCGGACTGCTGAGCTTTTGATTTCTTTGCTGAGCTTGATGTTAAAGCGATAAACGAAGTACATGACGATAGCACTGAAAAAAGCGACTCCCGCTGTGAATAGGGAAGGTGTAGCTTCCACCGGGATGAAGAAGTTTTGGACGGCACCCAGCAGCACTTGCAACCCGATGACCGCCATGATGAAAGATGCCAGCAACGAAGCGATCGTCTCCGCCCGCAGGTGTCCGTAATGATGATTTTCATCGGGCGGCTTTTGGGAAATACGCAGCCCGATCAGTACAGCAACCGAAGCGATAATATCCGTCAAATTATTCAGCCCATCCGCTTTTAAAGCTTCAGATGAACCGGCATAGCCGAAGCCGAGTTTGATGGCGCTGAGAAAAACATAGGCGCCGATGCTGATCCAGGCGCCTTTTTCCCCTTTGCGTAAGTTTGTATAGAGTTCCATAAAGTTTCCTGCCTCCAAGTCTCCTGAACAAAGTGAAACGACCCTCGAATGAGAGCCGTTTCAATAGAACATATGATAGTCAGTCCACCTAGGCAGAAAGCCGGATGAACGGTTAGAAGTGCTGTGAAATTATATTTTTAGCTTTATTAGTATAGCAGGAAATGCACAGGAACGCCAATCGGGAAAAGGTGCCGAGTTTACTTTAACCAGATGGTACATGACAACATATAAGCAATCAGTTATGCTTTAATTGAAGAAAAAATACAGGCAAAGCTGAAATTCGTTTTTCAGCAAAGCCGGCGCATTAAAGGAGACGATTATGGCAAAGAAGAATTACATGGAAATTTTGAAAGCTTCCACAAAACTGGGGCTCACTTCATTCGGCGGGCCGACTGCCCATCTCGGGTATTTCCGGGAAGAATATGTAGTCAAACGGAAATGGCTGGATGACAAAGCATACGCTGATCTTGTGGCGTTATGCCAATTCCTGCCTGGACCGGCAAGTTCACAGGTCGGCATTTCAGTAGGAATGCTGAGAGGCGGAATCTTCGGCGGCTTCCTGTCTTGGTTCGGCTTCACGATGCCGTCAGTCATCTTATTGGTGTTGTTCGCAATGCTAGTATCCAATGCGTCGTTCGACAGCGGCTGGATCCACGGTTTGAAAATTGTCGCCGTCGCGGTAGTCGCCCACGCATTGATGGGAATGGGGAAATCGTTGGCGCCGGACTTGCCAAGAATTGCGCTTGCTGTCGCGGCCGCAGCGGCTATTCTGCTTGTGCCTACTGCATGGGCGCAAATAGCGGTCATCGTTTTAGCAGGGATTTTTGGCTATTATATGTACCGCAAAGAAAAGGCGCCGGAAGCGGTGAAGCTGGCACTTACGTTTGGCAGAAAAACAGGGATTGCGGCTTGGACGATTTTCGCCGCGTTGCTGGTCGGGCTTCCGTTGCTGAGGCCGTTCTTTGAATCTGCGCTCTATGCGATTTTCGATATTTATTACCGGGTCGGATCGATTGTGTTTGGTGGAGGCCATGTCGTTCTGCCAATGCTTGAGCGGGAAGTGGTGCCAGGATGGATGGGTCCGGATGTTTTCATCTCGGGTTATGGAGCTGCACAAGCAGTCCCGGGACCGCTGTTCACATTGGCTGGCTATCTTGGCCAGATCATGTCAGGTGGATGGGGAGCGGTCATTGCGGTCATTGCGATGTTCTTGCCCTCCTTCCTGCTGGTCATCGGCACGCTGCCATTTTGGAGTGTCATCCGCACGAAGTCAGGCGTTCAGGCCGCTTTAAAAGGAGTGAATGCGGGTGTTGTCGGCATTCTGCTCGCCGCTTTGTATGATCCGGTCTTTACATCGGGTATTCGTGGGCCGGTTGATTTTGCCATTGCGATTACTGCGTTTGCAATGTTAGTCTATTTTAAACTGGCACCATGGGTTGTTGTGTTGGTCACGGCGATTCTTGGCGCTATGTCTTACGCATTTCTATAAGGGGGAAGAATCATGGCGGCTGAAAAACAGCTTGATGAAATGGATTCGCTTGCGCGTTTTAAAAAAGAATTTTACCAAACTGAAAACCAGATATACATGGACGGCAATTCGTTAGGATTGATGTCGAAACGTGCGGAAGCTAAATTGCTGGAGGTCGTGGAAAGCTGGAAAATCCACGGCATTGACGGCTGGACAGAAGGGAAAGACCCATGGTTTACGATGGCGGAAAACCTGAGTGCCCGCATTGCTCCTTTGGTCGGGGCGAAACCGCATGAAGTGATGGTGACAGGATCGATTACGTCCAATATTCATCAGATGCTGTCCACTATTTTTCAGCCAAGCGGAGACCGCTTTGCAATCATGGTTGATGAGCTGAATTTTCCGTCAGATATTTACGCGGTGGAAAGCCATCTGCGCCTGCGCGGACTAGATCCGGCAACAGCCATGAAAAAAGTGCGGAGCCGCGACGGCTTCACATTGGAATTGCAGGACATTATTGATGAATTGACTGATGAAGTGGCAATCATCATGCTGCCGTCGGTCCTTTACCGCAGCGGACAATTGCTGCCGATCCGGGAAATTGCGGAAGCCGCACATGAAAAAGGGATTTTGGTCGGATTTGATTTGGCCCATTCCATCGGGGCTTTGCCGCACGAACTGCATGATTGCGGTGTGGACTTTGCGGTTTGGTGCCATTATAAATACATGAATTCAGGACCTGGCGGAACGGGCGGATTGTACATCCATGAACGCCACCACGACTTGCTGCCAGGCAACGCCGGCTGGTTCGGATCAGACAAAGCGAAGCAATTCGATATGGACCATTCGTTTTCGAAAGCGGAAGGGGCCGGCGCTTATCAAATCGGCACGCCGAATATTTTCAGCATGGCGCCATTGCTTGGGAGCATTGAAATTTTCGAAGAAGCAGGCATTGAGGCCGTGCGTGAAAAATCACTTCAACTGACAAGCATGCTGCGCGAGTTGATCGCCCAGAAAATTCCGGCGCTGAAAGACGTGACGCCTGTTGAAGACGCTGGGCGCGGCGGCCATATCGCGTTGGCTCATGAAGAAGCGGCGCGCATCTGCAAAGCCTTGAAAGAGGCTGGCGTTGTACCCGATTTCCGTGCGCCGAACATTATCCGCTTGGCTCCGGTAGCGCTTTATACGTCTTACAGCGATGTTGAAAAAGTGGTGGAGCGTTTGAAGGCCATCATGGACAATGAAGTCTACAAAAACTTCAGCAACGACAGAAACGTGGTGGCGTAAGTGGCAAAGAAGATTATTGATATTTCCATGGCATTGGATGCGCAGACGCCGGAATGGCCGGGAGACGTGCCATTCAAGTTCCGCCTGTCAGTGACACAAGAACAAAGCGGATCGGTGAATATTGGTGAATTGTCCACGAGCACGCATATGGGCACGCACATTGATGCGCCTTTCCATTACGATGACAATGGTTTAAAAGTGGAAGAATTGCCGCTGGATATCTATTTGACAAAAGCTCAAGTGGTCGATGTAGCGGACGTTGCGAAAGTATTGGTGAAAAATCTGCCTGAAATAGAAGAAGGGGTGGAAGCTGTGCTGCTGCATACAGCGGCATGGCAAGACCGAACAGAATTCCCCGCTTCCTGGCCGGAATTCGACACATCGATTGCCGAATGGATGGTCCGCAAAGGGATCCGCCTCCTTGGCGTCGATGTCCCTTCGGTGGATCCGCAGACCAGCAAAGACTTGCCGATGCACCAGGCGATGAACCGCAATGGGCGCTTTATCCTCGAGGGTATCGTACTGAAAGATGTCCCAGCAGGCGTTTACCAATTGGCAGCATTGCCGCTGAAAATCACAGGTGCGGATGGCAGCCCGGTACGTGCTGTTCTATACACATGAAAAAAAGAGGCTGTCCAATAAGTCGAATATCAGACTTATTGAACAGCCCCTCTTTTCTAACGTAGAGTGAGGGAATATTATTGCTCCTGCATCACTGCGCTAGCTTCGTCGCAAAAGAGGTGCCCCAAATTACTTTTGGGGCACCTCTTTTTACATGTAATTAGACCGGAAATATGGTTCAAGATTTTTTATATTGATGGCAATTTCATCACAAATTTCTTGATAAAGAGCCCATTGTTCATGTTCGTCGGAACTGCGCAGCTCAGGGTTGCGAATATCCCATACTAGTAATTTTTGTAGAGGCAAATCCGCCGGTATATCGGCACCTTCCAAATCGCTGTCGTGCAAAGCGATAATCAGATCGGCTTCGCCAACTTCTTTGGAGTTGTAAGAGCGAGGCTCGACTTTCGGTATTTCAAATACGACTTCTTTCATCACTTGAAAAGGTGTTTCAGTGAATTGCGGCTGGCCCCACGCCGCGCTCCGAATGTCCCAGTCAGGAAGTTCCAGGCGATTCGCCCAGATTTCAGCCATGAGACCGCGGTGCTGGTGTGAGTCCAGAAAATATACGGTATGTTTTGACATAGCTGCTTCCCTTCTTCCTTTACCAATTTTATTGATTTTACTTCTTAGTAATGTTTACCCACCATATATTGCGCTAAACTGATAAATTTATGACAATATAATGTATAAAATATTGTCTTAAAGCGAAAAAAACCACAAAATGAGAGTAAATACCTAACTCGCACTTTGTGGAATCGTAATTATTTGATAACTAGCACCGAACATGGTGAATCTTTCAATAAACGTTTGCTGACTGAACCGATGAAAAATTTCTGAAGTCCGGATTTTCCGCTGTTGCCGACCACCAGCAGATCGACATTCTGTTCATCGATGTAAGCGGGAATCATTTTGCTGGCGCTGCCTTCAAGTGCCAACACATTTGCTTTGACGCCTTTGGCATCCAACTGCTGCTGAATGGCAGTATGCATATGCTTGGAGTATTCTGTAGCTGAATCTTCGTAATCATCAGGGCGTTTCAAATCACTTGGCGCACGGTAATCGTTTTCGCCAATTTCAGGAGGCATATACTGGGCATATGTGCTGTCCACGTTGGCCGAAACCACTCTTGGAGAAACATCGCCGATTCGCGCCGCCCGGAAATTTTCATGATATTCTTCGTTGACGTAAATGACATTCAACTTGGCATCTGGCATCGCTTCCATCAGTTTAAGCGCTTGTTCAAGTGCCATTTTGCTTCCTTCTGAACCATCGTAAGCAACCGCAATGTTGTGAAACATCCTTACCATCTCCGATCAAATGATTTTATTAGTACTAAATTACCCTAAGAGCACTCAATGAAACATTCCGCTTTGTTGTAAAATAGAATTTATTCGAAAAACGTTGACAATTCAAAAATGGCAGTGGTACTCTTGAATTACCAAATCAAAGGAAAAGGAGGTTATGGCAATGAAAAAGTCAATTCGCGTATTTTCAGCTAATTTCATATCGTTGCCAGGCCTCCTTGTTATTAGTCTTTGAATTTATTTCGTGACTAGAATTAGTTAGGGCAGGTCTGCGGACTTGCCTTTTTTCGTGCACGCGCACCTTGAAAATGGGTGCGCGTTTTTTTATAGTCAACGACTGGAAAAATTTTGAATTTACGAGGATGGTTTGGTCAGCCTTAGGCTGTGCAAATAAATAACGCCGTTTTGCCATTCCAGACGGCTAGTGAAAATTCGCTTTGGAACATCGGCAAAACAAATAAAATGAGAAGGGGAGAATGAAGATGAGAAAGCTTCAAACACGGAAAATCATGATCAAGGAATCGCTTGAAGGCGACTAGCGGAAGACAGAAAAAGAAAGTGGGAGTAAACGATGTTTAGTGTTTTATGGAAATTAAGATGGTTTTTTAAAGAAAATTGGATTCGTTACAGCATTGCCGTAGGGCTCCTGATGATCGCCAACGTACTGGAAATCATTCCGCCTTGGCTGATCGGGCTGGCAATCGACGCAATTGCACAGGAAGAAATGACTTCGCTTTTGCTGTGGCAATATGTCGGCGTATTAGCAGCATCAATGGTGCTCGCCTATATAACGAATTTTGTTTGGCAATACCAGTTGTTTGGCGGAGCTTACGTTATCGAACGCCAACTCCGTTCGAGCCTGATGGGCCATTTCATGAAGATGACGCCTACGTTCTATGAGAAAAATCGGACGGGCGACTTGATGGCTCGTGCAACAAATGATTTGCGTGCAATCTCGGAAACCGCCGGCTTCGGCATTTTGACGCTTGTCGATTCGACGCTGTATATGGCTACGATCATTGTCGCAATGGGAATGCTTGTGTCATGGGAGTTGACGTTCTTGGCGTTGATTCCGCTGCCGATCCTGGCGATTATCGTACAAGTGCTGGGCAAGAAAATCCATGCCCGCTACACGGCGGCGCAAGATGCGTTCGGCGATATGAATGACAGCGTCCTCGAATCGATCGGCGGTGTCCGGGTTATCCGTGCGTATGTGCAGGAACGGAAATCTGAAAAAGGTTTTTCCGATATGACTTCTGATGTCTACGAAAAATACATGGCTGTTGAACGGATTGATGCCTTATTCGCTCCGGTTACGAAAGTCCTGACGACGATCAGCTATATGATCGGTCTGGGCTATGGTGCGTTCCTTGTTGCAGAAGGGACCATGACGCTGGGCGACTTGGTCGCGTTCAATGTCTACCTCGGGATGATCGTCTGGCCGATGTTCGCCATCGGGGAAATGATCAATATCCTGCAGCGCGGCAATGCTTCGCTTGACCGGGTGGATGAAACACTCGGCCATAAAGAGGATGTAGCCGAAGCGCTGCATCCGAAAACGCTGGAGACGCCAAGCCGAATCAATTTCAAAGATTTCAGCTTTACGTATCCGCAGTCGAGTTCGATCAATTTGCAAGGCATCAATTTGTCGTTGAACAGCGGACAGACGCTCGGCATTGTCGGCAAAACGGGCAGTGGGAAGACGACGTTCGTCAAACAATTGCTGCGCGAATATCCGGCGGGCGAAGGGGCGGTCCTTATGGACGGCATCGATCTGGCAGATCTGCCGAAAGACCAGCTGCGCAGCTGGATCGGCTATGTCCCGCAGGACCACGTGCTGTTTTCCCGTTCGGTGCGCGACAATATCCTGTTCGGGAAACGGGATGCCACGGATGAAGACATCCAGGAAGCGATCCGCGTCGCCCATTTCGAGTCGGATCTGGCGAAGCTGCCAAACGGCTTGGAGACAATGGTCGGGGAAAAAGGGGTTGCGTTGTCCGGCGGCCAGAAACAGCGCATTTCGATTGCGCGTGCGTTGATCAAAAAGCCGGAAATTCTCATTCTGGACGATTCGCTTTCCGCAGTCGATGCGAAGACGGAAGCGAAAATCATCGAAAATATCCAAAACGAGCGTTCCGGCAAAACGACAATCATCACGACGCACCGGCTTTCTGCCGTGCAGCATGCCGATTGGATCGTGGTGCTTGATGAAGGAAAAATCATTGAAGAAGGAACTCATGAGGATCTGTTGAAAGCGGGCGGTTGGTTCCACGAACAATTTCTTCGCCAACAGATCGAGGAGGTGTAATCATGGGGACAGGAAAAAGATTAGTCCATTACGCCCTGAATTTTAAAGGGATGTTGATATGGGGGCTTGTGCTCCTGGCGATTGCGGTAGCGGCAGATCTCGCTGCTCCGCTGATCGCCAAAGAAATAATAGATGAGCACATCGCGCCTATGCAGGGCGGTGCTGTGAATTTCGAACCAATTGCGTATTTATTGGTGATTTTCCTGGCATTCGGCATCGTAGCGGCAATATTCCGCTACCTTCAGTTCATCTTCCTGCAAAAAGGGGCGAACAGCATCATCAAAAAAATGCGCAACGACGTTTATGGCCATGTCCAGACATTGCCAATTCGTTATTTCGACAATTTGCCAGCCGGCAAAGTCGTGTCGCGCATCACCAACGATACAGAAGCAATCCGCGAATTATTCTTTACGGTATTCTCTCAATTCGCAACGAGCTTTATGTATATGGCAGGAATCTATGCGGCGTTGTTCTACCTCGATTGGAAACTCGCGGCGATCATGCTGGTGCTCATTCCAATGCTTTACGGCTGGATGCTCATCTACCGCAAATTCGCGGCTCGATACAATCATGTTGTCCGCGAAAAATTGAGCGATATGAATGCCATGATCAACGAGTCGATTCAAGGAATGACGATCATCCAGGCTTTCCGCAATGAAAAGAACATGAAAGCCGAATTCGAAGAAATGAACAATACCCATTACCAGTTCCAGCAGAAGCTGCTCGTACTTGAGGCAGCGGCTTCGCATAATATGGTGGGCGTCTTGCGCGCATTGATATTCATCTTGTTCATCGCATATTTCGGAAGCGGCGCGATCAGCGGGGAAGGCATGGTGACAGTCGGTGTCCTGTACGCATTCATCGATTACATCATCCGCTTATTCAATCCGATCAGCGGCATCGTCAACCAGTTTTCACGCCTGGAACAAGCACTTGTTGCAGCAGAACGGGTCTTCCGTCTGCTCGACTTGCAGGGAGAACCGGTCAGCGACGCGAAAGTGGCACGCTATAGAGGCAATGTCCGCTTTGAGGATGTCTGGTTTGCGTATGACGCAGAAGAATATGTCTTGAAGAACATTGATTTTGAAGCGAAGCAAGGGGAGACGGTGGCGCTTGTCGGCCATACCGGTTCCGGCAAAAGCTCGATCATGAACTTGCTGCTGCGGTTCTACGATGTCTCCAAAGGCCAGATTACGATCGATGGCATCAACATCAACGACATGACACGCCAATCGGTCCGCGAGCACATGGGAATCGTACTCCAGGATCCGTATTTGTTTACAGGCACGATTGAATCGAATGTGTCGCTTGGCGACGAACGCATCACGCGCAAAATGGTGGAAGACGCACTTGAAGCGGTTGGCGGCGAACGCGTCCTCAAGCATTTGCCGAACGGCATTGACGAGCCGGTTGTCGAAAAAGGCAGCACTTTGTCATCCGGACAGCGCCAATTGGTGTCTTTCGCCCGGGCCTTGGCTTTCGATCCGGCAATCTTGATTTTAGATGAAGCCACATCGAACATCGATACAGAAACTGAAGAAATCATTCAGCACGCGATGAACGTGTTGAAGAAAGGGCGCACGACGTTCATCATCGCCCATCGGCTGTCGACGATTAAAAATGCCGACCGCATTCTGGTCCTCGACCACGGTGAAATCGCCGAAATGGGCTCTCACGAAGAATTGATGAAACTTGGCGGCCAGTATCATCAGATGTACAAAATCCAATCGGGAATGTCTCCTGCCCAGCAAGTCGGGTAGAAGGGGCATTCCCCTTTTTTCGTTGAATTGCTATTGCTGTTAAAAAACGGCGGCGTTACCTATAATGAAAAAGCGGGAAGAAAAAAACGCCGGAACTTTTCCGGCGTTTCAATCGTATACATGGAATAGCATCAGTTCATGGATCATCGTTTTCACGGACTCCTCGTCCTGCGGCGGATCCGTCAGCCAAGCGATTTTTCCGTCAGGATGGTATTCGCCCGCGATGCGTTCACTTTTATAGAAGAAGGAAATGTTCCAGCCAGGAAGCTGGGCATTTTCGAACATTGGCTTGAATTTAAAATGCTGAAGCATAGATATCCCCCTTTGCGTCTCTTCTATAGTATAAAGGGATGGAATCAGATTGACAAAGAAGAAAAAGAAAAGAGTGAAGAGATTGAACATAATATTAACGCTGGTCTTCATGGCCATCATCGGGGCTTTAATCGGGGGTGTCACGAACTTTATCGCCATCAAAATGCTTTTCCGCCCGTATAAAGCGATATACATCGGCTCGTGGCGGGTGCCGCTGACGCCAGGGCTGATCCCGAAAAGGCGCGATGAATTATCCACTCAATTAGGGCGTACGATTGTCGATCACTTGTTGACGCCGGAAACGTTCAAAAAACGGTTTTTAAATGAAGAAATGCAGATTCGGACAGAAGGATGGATCCAGCGGCAGCTTAAAACCCACGCTTTCCAATCTTCCCGTTCATTGAAAGATTGGCTGGAAGTCGCAAATCAGCAAGACATCGATGTGAAAATCGAGTCGAAACTGGATGAATTGGTGGACCGCCAAGCGGATTCGGTCCGGTCGTATATCGAAGGAAAAACGATTCGTGAGCTGATGCCTGAAAATTGGAAAGCGGAAGCCGAAGTGAAAATTATCCACGGCGTCAAATACGGCATCGATCGGGCAACCGATTATTTTGTGTCGTTCCAAGGACGCCAGACCATAAAAACGTTCTTTGAGGAATTTCTGGCTTCCCGGGGGCGCTTTGGCAATATGCTGCAATCGCTGCTCGGTGAATCACGGCCGATTGTCGACCGCATCCAGCCCGAAATTGTGAAATTCCTGAACTCTCCGAAGACCTTTGAACTGGTGACTTCGCTGGCTCACGGCGAATGGGAGAAGCTTCAAGACAAAAAAGCAGAGGACCTGCTGAAAGAATTCGATTTCAGCCCGACACTCGATTCAGTAAAGCAATATGTACGTGAAACAGCCAATATCAACGGGCGTCTGGGTGCAACGCTTGCACAGACTTGGCCAACCGGGTTAGAATGGACAGGGAAACACCTCACACCGCTTGTTGCTGAATTTATTTTTCAGCAAGGGGAAGTGAGATTGGAAGAAGCCTTGCGCAAAATCAACATCGAGAGCATGGTGAAAGAGCAAGTCGATTCATTTGAACTCAGCCGGTTGGAAGAGCTTGTACTGGGCATTTCACGGCGCGAGTTGAAAATGATCACGGTTCTGGGTGCATTCCTTGGTGGACTGATCGGTTTAGTCCAGGGGCTTGTGGCCATAGGGCTGAATATTTAAGCAGAGGAGAATGATGATGACAGTTAACATCTATGACGATATCAACAAATTGGAAAGCACGTTCCGCAGCACAGAGGAATACGTAAAATTGCAGCAAGCGGTTGAAGCCGTATCTTCAGATAGCGAATCGAACGAATTGTTCAAGAGCTTCCGCGACTTGCAGATCACACTTCAGCAAAAGCAGGCTCAAGGCGAAGAAATCACAGAGCAGGAAATGATGGACGCACAAGCTACAGCAGTGGCTGCACAGGAAAACCCGAAAATCTTGGCAATGCTTGAAGCAGAAATGGGCCTTAGCCAGATTATCGACGAAGTTAACCGCGTTTTGATCAAACCAGTTCAATCCCTATACGAATCCATGTAATTTCTTTCAACTGGCGGCAATTTCCACGAACATCGCCATAAAAAAAGGGATTTCACAAGAAGACACCGAATACGTAAAGATGAATCACAATTCATTTTTGCGAAAGGGTGTCTTTTTGTATGTTTGAAACAATAGAATTGACGAAACAAGGGCGTACCGGTTATTTAAAACTGAACCGGCCACAAGCAATGAATGCGATGAACGGAACGATGATGAAAGAACTTGCGGAATGCTTTGAATCCCTTCATCACGACACTGAGCTTCAAGTATTGGTGATCCACGGCGAAGGCAAGGCATTTTCAGCCGGCGGCGATATCAAGGAAATGATGGATCCGGAAAATCCGATGGATATCGACAGTGTCATGGTGGACGTCAGCCGTTTGGCGAAAGCGCTTTATACGCTGCCGCAGGTTACCATTGCCGCTATCCACGGCGCTTCAGCCGGCCTTGCTTTTAGCATCGCTTTGGCATGCGACCACATCATTGCTGAAGAAAACAGCAAACTGGCGATGAACTTCATCGGCATCGGGCTGGTGCCGGACGGCGGCGGACATTTCTTTATGAAAGAGCGTGTCGGTTCACCGAAAGCTCAGCAAATGATCTGGGCTGGCCAAATCCTGAAAGCGCATGATGCGTTGGCGAAAGGTATCATTGATGAAGTGACCGCTGAAGGCCGCTCGATGGAATACGCCAATGCTTACGTTGAGCAAACATTGGCTTCACCTGTTAAAGCGAAACTGGCAACAAAACATATCCTGCACCAATTGAAAGTCGGAGAACTGGAAAAAGTGCTCGAGCTGGAAGCAGCTGCCCAGTCGGCAATGCGCAAGAGCACCGACCATCTCGAAGGCATCCAGGCATTCGTCGAAAAACGGAAACCGGAGTTCCAAGGGAAATAAGCGGAATGAATTTCTTTAAATAACTTCTCAACAAAAGACAAAAGGTGCAACGGGGAAAGCCCCGTTGCACCTTTTGGTCTTAAGAATGGAACAATAATAATTTGCCTGCTGGAGAAGCAAGGCGATGCGTTTTTTCCAGAAGTGATTTCTCTTCCAGAAGCGCTTGGCCTTGTTCTTTTGCCTGGCTGTCGTTTTCAGCAGTGAATGTTTCCTCGGTAATCAATTCACCGTTTTTTTCATAGGCGGTCAATTTATAAGTTCGCATGAATCGACAACTCCTTCTGAATGGTTGTTCATTTTTCAGTATATCGGTTTTTACGGAAAATGTCCCTGTTTTTGAAACATTTCAACAAGAGCTTCGTATAGAAAAGAGAAGGGGGAATGAGCGATGGGTTTAAAAGTGGAGAATGCCACAAAGAAATTCGGGGATTTTACAGCGGTGGACAATTTGTCGCTAGTGGTTGAAAGAGGGCAAATGTACGGATTCCTTGGCGCGAACGGCGCAGGGAAGACGACCACTTTCCGAATGATTTTAGGGCTGCTGAACCAGACGCACGGAACGGTGACGTGGAACGGCAAGCCGATTACATACGCGAACAGCCCTGAAATCGGTTATTTGCCGGAAGAGCGGGGGCTGTATCCGAAAATGCGGGTGGAAGAACAGCTTGTTTATTTGGCACAGCTGCGCAAGATGCCCGTCGCGGAAGCAAAACGCGAAGTACATAAATGGCTTGAGCGCTTTGAAGTGCCGCATTACGCATCGAAAAAAGTGGAAGAGCTGTCAAAGGGCAATCAGCAAAAAATTCAATTGATAGCTTCGTTGATCCATAAACCGTCGCTGCTGATACTGGATGAACCTTTTTCCGGTTTGGACCCGGTCAATGTCGGCATGTTGAAGTCCGCGATCCTGGATTTTCAAAAGCAAGGGGCGACAATCGTGTTCTCCAGCCACCGTATGGACCATGTAGAGGAATTATGCGATGACATGAGCATACTCGATCGTGGGAAAGTCATCCTCAGCGGATCGATCCGCGATGCAAAACGTTCATTCGGCAAGCATAACGTCCGCATTAAAATGGATCAGGATTTAACAGGCTTGAAAGAAATTGCCGGGGTGGAGGCATTCACAAAGACGCATGACGGGGCAGTGTTCAGAATCGGCAACGAATCGATAGCGCAAACGCTGCTTGCTGCATCAATGAAGCTTGGAGACCTGCGCCATTTTTCCATTGAGGAACCGACTTTGGAAGAAATTTTCGTGGCGAAAGTAGGGAAAGCACATGCATAGTTTCTGGATTATCTTCAAACAAGCTTTTTTGACAAAGGCAAGGACGAAATCGTTCATTGCGACCACAGTGATCGTTGCAGCTTCATTTTTCCTGGTAGCGAATTTATCAAATATCATTGCTCTTTTTGATGGCGGCAGTGAAGACGCGGATGTGCTCCATGTTTTAGATGAATCAGGGCAATTAACGCCTCTGCTACAGGAGCAATTGGCAGCTGTCGACAGTCCCGTGCAGGCGATGCCGACCGAAATGTCGGAGACGGAATTGAGAGAAGGCATCTCGGAAGGGACCATTGAAGCGTATATCGAACTCACGCAAGCGCAAGGTTTGGCCGCTCGCTACGTAACCGAATCAGCTAATGGCATGGGCAGCGGAGCGGATGTAGAACAGGCTGTGCAATCGATGCAGACCGTTTTGGCTGCCGATGAAATCGGCCTTAGCCAGGCGGAAGTCAGCCAATTGTTTTCACCGGCATCATTTGAGCGTGAAGCCGTCGCCGTTTCTTCCAAGTCGGAAGAAGAATTGAACCAGGCGCGCGGGCTCGTTTATGTCCTGATTTTGCTTATTTATGTCGCAGTCATCTATTACCCGAACATGATTGCCATGGAAGTGGCGAACGAGAAATCATCCCGTGTCATGGAAATCCTGATTTCGAGCGTCTCGCCGGTCAAGCATATGTTTGCGAAAATCGCGGGCATCGGCATGCTTGGCATCTTGCAAATGCTCATTTTCGGAACGGCCGGCTATTTTGCCATCAAATCTGCCGGCACGGATCTGGCAGGCGGCATTACAGGCGTCTTCGGCTTTTCAGACTTGAAAATCAGCACATTCCTGTTCGCGTTCCTGTTTTTCCTGCTTGGCTATTTTTTATATGCCGTGCTTGCGGCATTGCTTGGCTCACTTGTCAGTCGGACGGAAGACGTGCAGCAATTGATGCTGCCGATGATGTTTCTGGTCATCATTGCTTCTTTCATCGCTTTTTCCGGCATCGCGATGCCGGAAGCGACGTACGTCACGGTGGCATCGTACATCCCGTTTTTTGCGCCGCTTGTCATGTTCCTGCGAGTCGGAATGCTTGATATCCCATTATGGGAGCCGTTGCTGTCGATCGCCATTATGCTTGTGACAATCGGCGTATTGGGCACGATCGGCGCACGCGTTTACAGAGGCGGCGTCCTTATGTACGGCCCGTCGCAATCGTTGAAAGACATCCGCAAAGCGATTCGTTTAGGGGACAATAAATAACGTGGCGCAGTCCGTGTGCCGACCGCCAGCCGATCTTTTCGGCTGGCGGTTTTTTTTTTATTCGCCAACATGGTAAAATAAGAACAAATATTCGGTTTTCGAAGGAGCTTGATTTATGAAAGGGATTCGTTTCATCCACGCGGCAGATTTGCATCTTGGCAGCCCATTCACCGGGGTGAAAGGGCTGCAGAAAGAACAATGGCAAAAGCTGAAGGACAGTACGCTGGAGGCATTTGACCGGCTGATCTCTTATGCGCTCGGGCAGCAGCCCGATTTCGTGCTGATTGCAGGTGATATCTATGACGGGGAAGACCGGAGCCTGCGTGCGCAGCACCGTTTCCAGCAAGGCATGGAAAGGCTCAGCAAAGCGGGAATTCCTGTCATCTTATGCCATGGCAACCACGATCACTTGAGCGGCAGCTGGACGCGTTTCGAATTGCCGGATAATGTCCATTCGTTCGGTGCGGAAGTATCGCAAATCAAATTGAATATCCGCGGCATCGAAGTTGCTGTTGCGGGATTCAGCTATGGTGAACGCCACATTAAAGAGTCAATGGTAAACGCGTATCCTGCTGCAAGCGGAGGGGATGCATTCCATATCGGCATGCTTCATGGCAGCCTCGAAGGCGAGAAAGCACATGCCGTCTACGCACCTTTTACGAAACAGCAGCTCCTTGAGAAAAATTACGATTACTGGGCGCTCGGCCATATCCATTTGCGGCAGCAGCTCCACGATGATCCGCCGATCGTCTACCCTGGCAACATTCAAGGGCGGCACCGGGGAGAAGCTGGCGCAAAAGGCTTTTATGATGTCGAGCTGTCGAAAACTGCGGCACAGCTGACATTTGTCCAAACCTCGGTTCTGCAATTTGACGAACTCATCGTGGACTGCAGCGGTGTGATGCACATGAACGAGCTGTTGGATGCCTGTGCCAACGGTGCACGGGATTTCGCGGAACGCTTCGGGCCGGGTGCGGTAAAACTGAAATTCGTAAATTTGGATGCGGAGGCGCGGGAACTGGTTCTTGGCATTCCGGAAGAAGAGCTGCTCGAAGCCGTGCGGGAATCGCTGGAAACAATGGATGCATTCATGCTGGTGCAAGGGATATCGGCTGAAAAAGAAAGTGTGGAAGCAGAACTGTCGCCGCTTGCTGAAGAAATCATTTCCATGATGGATTCCTGGCAATTGCAGGACTGGAAGGAAGTATTGAAGGATTTATACCGCCATCCGAAAGGCAGCCGCTATTTGGAGCCGCTTGGAGAATCAGCAACAGGCGATATCAAGGCAGCCGCCGCTGAAAAAATTCGCCGCGGCATTGGAATCGGAGGATGAACGGATGAAAATCGAAAAATTGGTCATCTACGGTTTCGGCAAACACCAGGATCGCGAAATCATTTTGGACCCCGAACTGTCAATCATCTACGGCACGAACGAAGCGGGCAAAACCACCATCCAGCAATTCATCATCCAGACCTTATTCGGCTATCCATCCAAAAATCAAAACCTGCGGCGCTATGAACCGAAAAACGGCGGCAAATATGGCGGGCAATTGCATATTGTGGATCCGGATTTCGGGCGGGTAATTATTGAACGTGTGAAAGGGAAATCGGCTGGAGATGTAACGCTTTATTTCGAAGATGGCAGCGGCGGTTCTGAAACTGACCTGAAAATGATTTTACGGGATTACGACAGGGCTTCTTTTGAGTCTGTATTCTCGTTTTCCATACATGAGCTGCAAGGGCTTGAAAATATGAATGAAGAAGAATTGAGCCGGACATTGCTGGCATCCGGAACGACTGGCATGGACGCCATCGCCCGGATGGAGAGCCGCCTGGAAAAAGAAATGGCCGTTGTCTTCAAAAAAAGCGGACGCAACCCCGAAATCAACTTGAGGGTCGATGAACTCAAATTACTTGATAATGATTTGAAAGAGTACCGCCGCCGAATCGAATTATATGAACCTTATGTTGCACGGGTTCGTGAAATCGAGAGCCGGCTGGATGAGATGGGCGATGAAGAAGCTGAACTTGATGGAGCATTGAAAGCTGCTGAACGCTGGCTGCAGGCTAGGCCGCTTCTGGAAAAGCGGCAAGCGCTGGAGTTGGAGGCAAGCACATTGCAGGCAACCGCTTTTCCTCCGGATGGCCGCCGCCGGATGGACAGGCTGTCAGACAGGCTGTCGGAAGCAACAGCCAAAATCGGCTCTTTGGAACAACAATACAACCGGACGGCTGATCAGCCCGAAACGCCGAAACGAATAGAAGAATTGGAAGGCCTTTTGGCAAAGGAATCCGGATGGCACCGCCTGAGTTCGGAACTATCCAATAAACAGCAGGAAATAGGCAAAATTGCAGATGAACAAGGACGTTTGCTTTCATTGGTTGGAATGGATTTGGAGCAGGCGCTGCGGGCGGATGTTTCGCTAAACAATGAGGAGCGGCTCTTGTCCTTTGTTGAACAAGCGGATCAAGAAGAAGAAGAGCAGCGGTATCATAGCCGGAAAGTTGCGGAAGAGAAAACGAAGTTGGAAGAAGCGTCGAAGGAATTGAAATTCTTTCTGTCTGGCGAACCATCTGAAAAAGAGCGCAAGGAAGCAGAAGAGTGGCTGGCTGCTGCGCCGAAATTAGCCGAGGCAAAAGCAGCGGGGCAGCTTCAAGGATCCAGCAACCCAAAGAATCTGATGTATATATTGATGGGACTCGGGGTTTTAGGTTTCCTGATCGGAATTTTCCAAGAAAATTATCCATTAGCCGTTATTTCTGTTCTGGCAGCTATTGCAGGGGCTTGGATGGCCTTTAAAGGCAGAAAGACCGAAACACTCCCAGCGGAATATCAACAGGTTCTAGCGGCTTACGGCGGCAGGGAAACGGAGCTTAATGCGTTAATCGACAAATTAGCGCAATACGACAGAAAATTGGACAGCTTACTGGACAATTTGGAAGCAACGAAGCGCCAAATTGCAACTTTGGCACAAGCACCACAAGGGCAAGGGGCAAAAGAGGCATACCGGGAGTTTCTTCAGGAGCTGGGCATCAATCCTGAAACCGGAAGAAAAACGGTCGTGGAATTATTCGGCGCGCTGCGTGAAATACAAGCATTGCAAACGGCTTCGGAACGGCTTAGCAGAGACATTGCAAAACATACCGCCGAAGCTGAGGAATGGCTTGCTGAAGCGTCTGCCGCCTGCAACAGAGTTTTGGCGCAGGATGGCCTGTACGAAGCAATCCGCGCGGAATTTTCCGCACGCAAAGACCATAACGCAAGTGTGGCGAAATCGCTGGCGCAAAAGAGGGAGCTTCAGGCAGAACTGGCACAAGCCCAATCCCTCGCTTTGCAGATTGAGCAGGAGCAAGGCGCCCTGTTGCAGGATGCCGGAGCTTTGAACTTGGAGCAATTTTACAGCCTTTGCGACGGCTGGGAACGCCTTCAGGAAATCGGCAAGCAGCAGGCATTTCTGGCAGCGCAATTGGATAGCCTAGGCGATGTCGATGAGATGAATGGCGACAGCACAGCAGACGGCGGCATTGAAAGCTTAGAAGATAAGCTTGGAGCACTGAAAAAAGAGCGTCATGCATTGCTGGCCGAAAAAGCTGATAAGCTGCAGGCGGCAAAAACGCTGTTGTCAGATGGTGAGTATGAAGAAAAACTTCAGCAATTCGAAGAAAAGAAAGAGGAGCTCGCTGAGCTTGCGATGCGCTGGTCGATAGACAAAGCCATAACTGCCGCAATCCGGAGGACGATGGACGAATTGAAGGATAAAAAACTGCCGGCGGTCATCGGAGCAGCACAAGCCTATTTCAGCAAACTGACGGGCAATGCTTACAGCAACCTGGAAATGAATCCAGATGGTTTTTTTGAAGCGGTCAGGGAAGACGGCATGCGTTTTCATATAGCTGAGCTTAGCCAAGCGACAAAAGAGCAGGCCTATATTTCTTTGCGCTTGTCGCTGGCCGTTTCGATGCGAGAAAGCCATGCGTTTCCCGTGATCATGGATGACCCGTTTGTTCATTTTGATCGCCGGCGGCTTCAGCACATGATAAACTTAATAACGGAGTTGCAGCTAAACCATCAATTCATTTATTTTACTTGCCACGAGACGATGAAAGAAAGTTGGCCGAAAGCATCGATTATTGATGTGGCTGATATTGGAAGGAGTGTCCATTCATGACAAAAGGAATTACACAGCGTGCTGTCGGAGAGACAATCGATGAATTTTTGCTGATCAAACAATCGGTGAAGGGCGTCACCACTACCGGCAATCCGTTTATGTCGCTCGTCCTGCAAGATAAGAGCGGCGATATAGAAGCAAAGCTTTGGGACACAAAAGATGAACATGAGAAGGTCTTCGCTGCGGAGACGATTGTCCGCGTTGGTGGAGAAATCCATAATTACCGCGGCAAAAATCAATTGCGCATCAAGAGCATCCGGCCTGCGAAGCCGGAAGAGAACCAGTCGATTGCAGATCTTATGCCGTCTTCGTCGAAAACAACGGAAGAGCTATTGGAGGATGTGATGCAGTATCTTTTCAAGATGGAGAATCCCCATATTCAGCGGATCACCCGCCATATCTTGAAGAAATACCAGCAGCAATTCCTGACATTCCCGGCAGCAACACGGAACCATCACGATTACGTGTCAGGGCTGGCGGACCATGTCGTCTCGATGCTGAAGCTGGGAGATGCCATTGCAGGGATCTACCCAAGCTTAAACAAGGATCTGCTGTATTCAGGCATCATCCTCCACGACATCGGGAAAGTTTTCGAATTGTCAGGGCCGATTGCAACAACGTATACCTTGAAAGGGAATTTGCTTGGCCATATTTCAATCATGGTGACGGAAATCGAGAAAGCTGCGGAAGAGCTCGATATTGACAGCGAAGAAGTTTTGCTGCTGCAGCATATGGTATTGTCACACCATGGCAAAGAAGAGTGGGGAAGCCCGAAAAAGCCGATGATCAAAGAAGCGGAAATGCTCCATTATATCGATAACATCGATGCGAAAATGATGATGCTTGACCGCGCGCTTGAAAAAACGAAGCAAGGTGAATTTACCGAGCGGCTGTTTCCGCTGGATAACCGTTCTTTCTACAAGCCGACAATCGATTAGGGAAGAGCAGGCCAATTAAATAATCGCATACAAAAAAGGCGGCGCTTAAATTCACAAAGAATTTAGCACCGCCTTTTTTAATGGCTGTTTCAATTATTGAGCTGGTTGAGCTGGTTGAGCTTCAGCGTTAATGATTTCATCCAAAGCGGATTTTAAATCTTCATCTTTGATCTCGACTTTAGCGTCTTCAAGCATTTTGCCGATTTTCGGCACTAAAGCAGCTTGGTCGGCTTTAGCCATCGCCAATTCTGTGCGAATTTGCTCTTTTTGTTCGTCCAATGCAGGCTGGTCTTCGACTTCACGCTTGTCCGTAACTTGGATAATGTGGAAGCCGTGCTGAGATTGAACAGGTTCGCTGATTTCATCTACTTCCAATGCGTAAGCAGCTTCTTCGAACTCAGGCACCATCGCGCCTGTGCCGAACCAGTCCAATGATCCGCCATTGGCTGCAGAGCCAGTGTCCGTTGAATACTCTTCAGCAAGTGCCGCGAAATCTCCGCCGCCGTCCAATTCAGTTTTGACTTTGTTTGCTGTTTCTTCATCGGCAACCAGGATGTGGCGTGCATTCAATTCAGTTGCTTGGCGGTCATATTGCTGTTGAATTTCTTCATCAGTAACTTCGACGCCGTCAGTCAACGCTTTTTCCTGAAGCAGGTTCAAGCGCAAAACTTTTTTATAGCTTTCTTCTGTCTGATTGTTTTGTGTCAGGAATTGCTCGAAGTTTTCGCCCATCTCTTCTTTAGATGATTCGAATTCCGCGTCTACTTCTTCGTCCGTCACTTCGTATTTTTCAGAAAGGACTTTTTCAATCATCAAGATCTGGATTGCCTGTTCGCCGACAGAAGTTTTCATCTCTTCATACAGTTCTTCTTTTGAGATGTCGCCAACTTCAGATTCAACGATTACTTCACTGTCAGCACCGTCGCTGCAAGCACTCAAAGCAAGTACTGATGCCGCTAAGGACAAGGTTAAAATGGATTTTTTCATAATAGATTCGCTCCCAACTTTCTATCTAGATGCAGTAGTTACTATAACATAAACGTTTAAAAAATCAAAAAGTTTCCTAAAAAAAAAGTCCACATGCCCAAGGGGCAAATAGACTTATGGAGTGAATTCTACGCCTACATACAAAGATACAAGCAAAATTGTTACCAATATATTAATGGTCCGGAAAATCTTCTGGTGATTTTCTTCCGGAATTTCTCTTGAAGTGACGAGTGCCAATGTCATTCGGTTGATCTGGAACAAGTAAAGCACAGAGAACATAACTACAAAAGCGATAATCATGGATTTCCTCCCCTCGACTTAGCTTCTAGTATATCAAAGAAGGGCGAAAAATACAGGATTAGACCACCGCTTCAGGTACAAGAATCTCAAAACCGTTATCCGTTTCTTCAATCAACGCATCTTTTGGCGAGTGCGCTAAGTTGCGGATGTAAATCAAATCAGTGAGGCACAAGCCGCAATGATAAGCCAAAAGCATCGCAAAATAATGGCTGTAAGCTGGCATCATCATACTTGAAATGATAATCGCTGTATTGATTGCAAGGAATGGTGAAAGCAAGGTCAAGATGAATCGGATCTTTGCAACCGGCTCTGTAATATGAAGCGAAATCATCGGAACAACCTTAAGCTGTTTTTTGATGATGACACGGATGCTTCTCCGGCAGCCGATAAGCGGCAGAAAATGGAACAGCTTATGGAGCGGATAGATTGCGAGTATTGCGCCTATGAATAGCAAAAAGTTTTTATCGGACAAAGGATTGGAATACAGGATATTCAGCACGATATAGAAAGTCATAAAGACGCCAAGGGCGATAAGTGCTGACATCAGATAAAGCCGATCGAGGCCGTATTGTTTTTTAACGTTAATGGATTTCCAGCAATGCATGGATGCATCTCCTAAAAGGTGTTTTGTCATGTGAGTCGATACATACAATACAACGATTTTGGAGGAAATGCAATAGTATTGGGCATTAAATTTTAGAGAGCGTTTTCAGTTTTTCCTTTCGACTCGAGAATGTGATTTTCTTCACTGAATTTACTTTCAATGTTCTTGAAAGACGCTTCGAAGATTTCCATGAAGTCGTTTCCGTAGATATTGCGGATTACGGCCATGACGTCCATGAATTCAGGGAATTTGCCGTATAATTCTCTAAGCGGCAGGGAGCCGTCAATTACAGTATGTGGAGTGTCATGGTATTTCTCGATCATTTCTTGGATCAAGTCCGCGCCTTTGTCGGTTAATTCCACATATGTATTGCGCTTATCTGTATCCCGCTTTGAAAAAGACAGCAATCCGCGTTCTTCCAGCTTTTTCGAAAAATTGAAAGCAGTGGAGACATGCATAACGCCGAATTTGGCCACATCGGAAATAGATGCGCCTTTTAAATGGTACGATATCCAAAGAATATGGTGTTCGTTAATATTCAAATCATAAGGTTTGATCCATAGCTGCCAATCCTTTTCGACAGCCTTCCACAAAGCTTTTGACAATTGGCCAATCCGCTGGCTGAACATCATGGCTTCTTTCAAAGTGTAATCTCTTTCACTCATTTAAGCACCAACCTTTCCTGTGAAAATGTTTTCTCTTATTATAGCAATAAAACAAACAGGAATGTAGTGTGAATAATAAAAAAATTTAGGAAATCGTAAAATAAATAAAAGGGACTGCCCATGGGCAGTCCCTTTTATTTATTGTCCGAATCGTCGTCTGAATCAGCATGATCATCCTTTTTATCTTTGCTGATGGAATTTTGCAAGGCTTCTATAGCATTTTGGATTGCCAATATTTCAAGCTGTAAATGTTCTTTGGCTGGGCCTGTGCTTTCTTTCCACGTTTCCAGTGAAGCTTTCAGGCCGTCAGTCGCCTCCGGTACAGCGGTTTTGCTTTGTTCTTTCAAATGATTGACCGATTCTTTTAAGTTATTCACTTTTTCTTTTACATCCGTCAATTTTTCTTTCCAATCGGAAGAGCTTGTCTTCATGGAACTTCTAAGTTCTTGTCCGGATTGAGGTGTTGAAAATAATGTCGCTGCTGCTCCAGCTGCAAGGCCAGTTGCCAGCCCTAAAAAAAATGTCGATGCTTTCATAGATAAAGCGCCCCTTTCGTCCTATAACGTTCTTTTCCTTTATTTCACTTAATTAAAACATAATAATGAATAGCTATTCAACGAAAAAAAGCTTTTCGATGGATTTGCCATCAAAAAGCTTTAGAATCATGCTGATTGCGTCACTGCTGTTTCAAACTTGGAACGTTTGACAAGAGTGATGATGATTGGGTAAATGAACGCAAAAGCAATAGCGTTCATTAACGCTGCCGGCAAAACAACGGTCATGAATAACGGACCGAACGGAATTTCCACGCCGATGATGAAAATCGCAGCGGACAGGAAGACCGCGCCTGACAACATTGTGCCCATCGCTGATAATGCGACAGCAGCAGGAAGTTTGACCAAAAATTTCTTTAGAACAAGAACGGCTGCAAAGAACACGAATGCCGTTACGAACTTATCGATAATATTCGGGAAGAAGCCTCCCGGAAAAGTGGAAAACAGGCCAGAAATCACACCCGTTGTCACGGCCAGTAAAAATACATTTTTAGATTGTGGGAACAATAAGATCCCGATAAACATCATCGTCAGCATAAAGTCAGGTTTCATCCCGCCGTTAAATCCCGGGATCATGACGTACAATGCTGCACCTACACTGACCAATAAAGCCATTAACACTAAATTCTTCGTATTCACTTCTCATCTCTCCTCAGCTCAAAGCTATTTTTGTTTTTCCCGGACATGCCCTCATGGCTGCCGGCGAAAAAACTTATTCTGATTCTATCCTGTATAAACCATTAAATCAAGCATGCAGCTTTTATTTTACTGTTATTTGCCCGGCAAGTTCCTGCAGTCGTTCTGTTGTGAACTCTTTTTCTTTCGTCATCCATTTGGCTCCAAAGCCGTCGCCAGCACCATAGCGGGGAATGAAATGCAGATGGAAATGGCCGACGCTCTGCCCGGCTTTTGCACCGTTATTGTTTAACAGGTTCATGCCTTCCGGTTCAAATGCTTCATTCAGAGCAGCAGCGATTTTCGGAGCGGCACTGAAAAGATTGGCTGCTTCATCGGCAGACAAGTCGTAGACGAATTCCCGGTGTGTTTTCGGCACCAGCAAAGTATGGCCTTTCGAAAGCGGCATGACGTCCATGAAAGCATAGCAATACTCGTCTTCATAAATTTTAATGCTTGGGATGTCGCCAGCAATGATCTTGCAGAAAATACAATTTGTCATCGTCATCTTCCTTTCCATTTTTTCCAGTTTATCATATTTTGATTTTTGGAAAAGCGAGCGTAAGAATCAAATATAGATTTCTTGCAGTACACAAAAAAATACGCCGCTGAGGCTCGACACGAAAAAAGAAATCCCGCGGCGGTTTTGATACAATGGAAAAAGAGAAAGAGGTGTTGAAAGTGGCCATTTTAGAAGTTCAGTCACTGACAGGGGGATATACACGAAAACCTGTTTTGCAAGACGTGACATTTTCAATTGAAAAGGGGAGCTGATCGGCTTGATCGGGCTGAACGGCGCCGGCAAAAGTACGACGATCAAGCACATCATCGGCCTTATGCAGCCGCAATCCGGCGAGATCCGGTTGAACGGCAAGACGTTTGCAGAGGATATGGATGCGTACCGCTCGGCATTTTCTTATATTCCGGAAACGCCTATATTATATGAAGAATTGACGCTGCGTGAACATCTGGAATTGACCGCAATGGCTTATAATATTGAGCCAGCTGCATTTGAAAAACGTTCTGCGGAATTATTGAAGGAATTTCGAATGGAAAAGCGGCTGAAGTGGTTTCCTTCGCAATTTTCCAAGGGCATGCGGCAAAAGGTTATGATCATGAGCGCGTTCCTGGTGAAGCCTTCGCTGTACATCATCGATGAACCGTTCGTCGGGCTTGATCCGCTCGGCATCAAATCGCTGCTGGACCAGATGGAATCGCAAAAGAAAAAAGGGGCATCGGTGCTGATGTCGACCCATATTCTGTCGACAGCGGAACGGTATTGTGACCGCATCATCCTGCTCCATAACGGCCGCGTCCGGGCGATGGGCACAATGAATGATTTGCGCCGTACATTCGGCATGCCGGATGCTTCACTGGATGATTTATACATTGCGATGACTGAGGATGCTGCAAATGAAGAACTTGCATGAAGTGTGGTCGAAGCGCCTCCAGAAATATACAATAGAAGTCCAGAATTACATGAAATACATCGTTACTGGCCATATCGCAGTCGTCATGCTGTTCGCAATCGGCGCCGCTGGCTATGCTTACAGCGAATGGGTGCAGGACATTCCGGAAGGCTTTCCAGGAGCTTGGCTGCTGGCTTTCGTATTCGCCGTGCTGTTGGCCTATAGTCCGCCTTCTACGCTGCTGAAAGAAGCGGATATGGTGTATTTCTTACCGCTTGAAAGCAAATTGGACAGTTATTTGAAGCCGGCTTTGAAATGGTCGTTCCTATCGCAGATCTATCTGCCCGTCATTGCTTTTATCGTTTCACTGCCGATGGTCAATGCGCTTTACGGCTTGCCGTCGGCGCTGCTTATCGGATTGCCAATCATGCTCCTTCTTTTGAAGTGGTGGAGCATCAATACGGAATTTTCGCTGCGCAAGGCAAATGCAGGGCGTAACGCCTGGCTGGACAGGCTGGTCCGTTTTTCCCTGGTTTTGTTCTTCGTCTATTTCTATGTGATCGGCCAAATGCTCATTGCCATCTTTTTGTTGTTCGGCATAATACTATACGGACGCTGGGCAAAGCAGCAGGCAAGCGGCAAGCCGTTTCCCTACGAGCATTTCATCGCGCTCGAAGAAAACCGCATGCTGCGCTTTTACCAGTTTGCCAATCTCTTCACGGATGTGCCGCATTTGAAAGGCAAGATCAAAGAGCGGCGCTGGCTGGACTGGCTTTACGGCTTCATCAAATCTGGACCGGAAAATGCCCATTATTATTTGGTGTGGCGGACGTTCATCCGTTCGGATGAATTGTTTTACCTGTGGGTCCGGCTGACCGCCATTTCAATGGCGGGAGCTTGGCTGATTCCGTTTCCGGTTGCGGCCGGTATTTTTTCAGCCGCGCTGGCATTTGCTTCAGCCATCCAGATTTGGCAAGGCTTGAACCAAACCCATTATTTCCGGATGGACAACTTGTTCCCGCTGAGCAAGTTCAGCCGTGTGCAAGCGGTTCGAAAACTTGTCTTTAGAGTTCAAGCAGTGCAGGCGCTTTTGGTCGCTGCAACGGTAGCCGTGTCGGGCCAAGTGCTCTTCGCTGCGATCATGCTGGCCATTGTCTTCGGTGTTTCGGCCGTGACCTTGCTGTCGGTGAAAACCAAAAAAAGATAAAACAATCCCCGCATCTTACTGATGCGGGGATTGTTTTATTATGGCTGGTAATTGATTGCCGCTGCAGCTAAGGTCTTCGCTGCAATGAGCATGGCTTCTTCTTTGAAATCGAATTTCGGATGGTGGTGCGGGAACACTTCGCCATCCGGCATTGCGCCAGTGAAGAAGAACGTGCCAGGCACTTTTTGCAGGTAATAGGAGAAATCTTCGCCGCCCATTTGCGCGGGTGCGTCATAGACTTCAGTGACGCCAGGCACAGTCGCCGCAACGTCTTTCAAGTACATCGTTTCTTCCAGGTGGTTGATGACTGCCGGATAGCCGCGCATGAAATTGAATTCTGCGGTGCTGTCTGTTGCAATGCTCGTGCCTTCAACCACACGCTGCATTTCACGCTCCATCAGCTGGCGGGTTTCTTCCGTGAATGTCCGCACCGTACCTGATAATTCTGCATGGTCGGCAATGATATTGTACGGGTTTTGCGCCACAAATGAAGTGACGGACAGCACAGCGGATTCGAGCGGGTCAACGCGCCGCGCAACCAGCTGCTGCAAATTCGTGACCAGCTGCGAGCCGATGACGACGGCGTCTTTCGTTTCATGAGGGTTTGCGCCGTGCCCTCCGCTTCCCTGAATTTTAATCTTGAAAGCGTCCGCTGCTGCCATGAATGGCCCGACGCGGTAATCGATTCTGCCAAGCGGGGAAGTGGACCATAAATGGGTTCCAAAAATGACATCGACGCCGTCCAAGACGCCGGCTTCAATCATCGCTTGGGCTCCGCCCGGCGCTAATTCCTCCGCGTGTTGATGAATCAGCACATACGTGCCGCTCAGTTCATGGCGCATCATATGAAGGATCTTCCCGAGTACGAGCAATGTGGCAGTATGGCCATCATGTCCGCAAGCGTGCATGACGCCAGGCACTGTCGATTTATAGGGAACATTTTTCTGGTCGTCGATCGGCAATGCGTCAAAATCTGCGCGCAAAGCGACAGTTTTTCCGGGGCGTTCGCCATGGATTGTCGCCACAACGCCGTTCCCGCCGACACCATGTTTTACATCAACACCAAGCTGTTCATAATAATGGCGGATATAATGTGCTGTTTTCGTTTCTTCGAAAGAAGGTTCCGGATGCATGTGAAGATGCCTGCGGATGTCCACCATTTCTTCGTAGGCTGTGTCCAATTCTGCATAGATCTTTTCTAACATTCAATTAGCTCCCTTCATTTATCAAAATAATGATAATTAAATGATAGCATAAAAAAAGAGCCCAAAGGCTCTTTTGTCAATAAGTGAAGTTCAGGTAAGACGCGACAAAGTAGATGGCAATGATTGCCAGTGAAGGCAAGGCGTATACCAAAGGCGATATCGTCTTTTTCTGGACCAAAGAAATCAGGACGAGGATGCTCATGAAAAAGACGCCAATCGCGATGATCATGTGCGAACCGGAAACAGCTGACAAAATTGGGCCGGCGGTAAAGACCGGATCCGACAATGCCAAAATGATCATGTTAAAGACATTGCTGCCTAAAATTGCGCCGACTGCCATATTGACGTTGCCGAGGCGCAAAGCGACGAAAACAGCAATAGCTTCAGGAAGGGAAGTCGTAGCAGCAATCAGGAAACTGCCGATAAAACTGGAGCCGATCCCTGTGATGATGGCAATTTGATCGCCAAGAATGGACAATGCCGTACCTGCACCAAGAATGATGAGCGCAGCAACAACAAAGCGGAAAATGGCCGCTTTTGCTGAAAGCCCGGCCGTCGGATTCACCGGCTGCACATCCGGCAGCTCGACGTTGGCTGACGGTTCGGCCTTTGGCAATTTGTTGATGATGACCATACCCGCGATATAGCTGATCCCGATGATCAAGGCGTCGATGCCGATGCCAAATAGGGAAGCGTCAATCCGCAGCCACAACGCTGCGATGACGAGTGTCGTCAGGAAAAGGCCTAAAATGGCGGTATAGAAATGTTCGCGTTCCGCGATCGCCAGCATGCGTCTGCGGCGAAGCAGGAAATCGAAAACTGCTAAGATGAACAAATTGAACAAATTCGAGCCGATCATATTTCCGACCGCAATGTCCGCATTGCCGATGGCGGCTGCTGAGAAACTTGTGGAAACTTCCGGCAGCGATGTCGCGCCGGCAAGCAGCAATGTACCGACCATCATGCCGCCCATCGCCGTTTTATCGCTGATGACGTCTGCGTATTGCGATAATTTAATCGCAGCGAACACCGTCACAGCTGCGGCCAGGATAAAGTAAATGAAAACCAATGCAATGCCCCCAATCGAAACGCTTAGCTTCTATATATAAAAGCTAAGCGTTCATCATCTATTTATGCTTCTTCAGGTTTTGCTTTATAAGTCGTAACGTAAGAAGCTCCAGAGAAAATATTCGGCCGTTTTTCAGCGGGAGCGCCTTCCGGTTTCGCATGTGCTTTCGAGAATGCCTGGGATTCTTTCCACTTTTCAAAGAAAGCAGGGGATTCCCATTCAGTCAATACAACGTACGTATCTGAATCCAGCGGGCGCAGTACGCGGAACGCAACATAGCCCGGTTCGTTTTCGATGGCGCCGGCGCGGTTTTTGAAACGGTGCTCGAAAATCGGCCGTCCTTCATCAGTCACCGGAATATTATTGAAGACAAAAAAACCTTTTTCTTGGAATGTTCCTGTGCCATCTACCACTTCATAGCGGCGCGGCGTCTGGAAAAGCGATTTGCCCTCCGTCTCGTGCAGCAGCAATGTCGTGTTTTCGCCCTGCATCAACACCATCGTCTCGTCAGCATGTTTTGCACGCATCGATTTCATAAAGTCATACGTACCTGTCGTCATGAATAAATTCATCTGAATTCCTCCTTTAACTTATATCTACATTATACAGCGTTCCCTCAACAAAATGCTGTAAAACCAAAATGGCAATCCGGTGAAAGCATAAGCGTCTAATTTATGACATTTGCATAAGTAATCTATACAATAGGATACGGAGCGTCTATAGTATATACGGATATAGGATGCAAAGGACGAAAAGAACCGAAGGGATGAAAATTACATGACACAATTTAACGATACTTTTTTGAAGGCGGCGCGCGGCGAAAAAACCGATCATGTGCCAGTCTGGTACATGCGCCAAGCAGGGCGTTCGCAGCCAGAATACCGCAAAATCAAAGAGAAATACTCGTTGGAAGAAATCACACACCAGCCGGAATTATGCGCTTACGTCACGAAGCTGCCGGTTGACCAATACAATGTGGATGCAGCTGTTTTGTACAAAGACATCGTAACGCCATTGCCAGCGATTGGTGTGGACGTTGAGATCAAATCAGGCATTGGCCCGGTGATCGATAACCCGATCCGCACGATGGCAGACATCGAACGTTTAGGCGAAATCAACCCGGAGCAGGACGTGCCGTATGTTCTTGAAACCATCCGCATCTTGACGCAAGAGCAATTGAATGTGCCGTTGATCGGCTTTTCCGGTGCGCCGTTCACGCTTGCAAGTTACATGATCGAAGGCGGGCCGTCCCGCAATTACAACAAAACCAAAGCGATGATGGTGTCCCAGCCGCAAATGTGGTTCGCCTTGATGGACAAGCTGGCGGATACGATCATCCCTTACGTAAAAGCACAAATCAAAGCAGGCGTAAAAGCGATCCAGATTTTCGATTCATGGGTCGGCGCATTGAATGTAGAAGATTACCGCATTTTCATCAAGCCGGTTATGGACCGCATTTTTGCAGAACTTCGCACTGAAGGCGTTCCGTTGATTATCTTCGGCGTCGGCGCAAGCCACTTAGCGAAAGAATGGCATGACCTGCCGGTTGATGTGGTCGGACTGGATTGGCGGTTGCCGATTACAGAAGCACGCGAAATGGGTTTGACAAAAACCTTGCAGGGCAATTTCGATCCTTCTTATTTGCTGGCGGACTGGCCAGTTATCGAAAAACGCGCAAAAGCGATTTTGGATATGGGCATGCAGCAAGACGGCTACATCTTCAATCTGGGACATGGTGTATTCCCGGAAGTGCAGCCTGATACATTGAAAAGATTGACTTCATTGGTACACGAATACAGTGCTGCCCACAAAGCAGGCAACTGAAACACAAAATTCTTATGAGGTGATTGACGATGAAAAAGACAATGGGATTATTGGTGATGGCGTATGGAACGCCATACGAAGAAAGCGATATTGAACGCTATTACACGCATATTCGCCGCGGACGCAAGCCGAGCGAAGAAAGCTTGGAAGATCTGAAAGACCGTTACAAAGCAATCGGCGGCTTGTCGCCTTTGGCAAAAATCACGCAGGACCAAGCCAATGCGCTATGTGCCCGTTTGAATGAAGCCCAGGACGATATCGAATTTAAAATGTACCTTGGTTTGAAGCATATTGAACCGTTTGTTGAAGACGGCGTAGAAGCGATGCACCGCGATGGCATCAAAGAAGCGATTTCGATTGTATTGGCTCCGCATTTCTCGACGTTCTCTGTTAAGTCATACAATGGCCGCGCAGCAGAAGCTGCTGAAAAAGCCGGCATCCAATTGACTTCAGTTGAAAGCTGGTACAAAGAACCGAAGTTCATCCAATACTGGAGCGAAAAAGTCAGCGCAGCGTTTGCGGAGATGTCCGAAGAAGAACGCGCTAAATCTTGCCTGATTGTTTCTGCGCATTCATTGCCGGAAAAAATCATTGCAAACGGCGATCCTTACCCGGATCAATTGAAAGAAACAGCCGATTTGATCGCCCAAGCAGCAGGCGTGGAGCATTACGAAGTTGGTTGGCAAAGTGCCGGACAAACTCCGGAGCCATGGATCGGACCAGACGTCCAGGACTTGACGCGCGAATTATATGATGTAAAAGGATATCGCTCGTTCGTTTACACGCCGGTTGGCTTTGTTGCCGATCACCTGGAAGTGCTATTCGACAACGACTACGAATGTAAAGTCGTCTGCGACGAACTCGGAGCGGCTTACAGACGCCCGGAAATGCCGAACGTACAGCCATTGTTCATCGATGCAATGGTTGACACGGTCATGAAGAAATTGGCTGAGTAATCAGCCCTGTTAAAACGAAGGAAAGGGGGAGAGAACGTGGCCGAAGGAGCGCGTAAAGTAGCAGTTGTAGGCGGAGGGATTGCTGGTCTGTCTGCAGCTTACTATTTGCAAAAACAAGCAAGAGCTGAAGGGGTTTTACTGGATATTACGTTGATAGAAGCTGCGCACCGATTGGGCGGCAAAATCCAGACACTTCGCAAAGATGGGTTTGTGATTGAGCGCGGACCGGACTCGTTCCTCTCCCGAAAAGAGAACATGTTGGAGTTGGCCGAAGAATTGGGCATTGGCGGGCAATTGTTGGAAAGTTCATCAGGCCGCGGATGTGTCATGGTGGAAGACCGCCTGCATCCGATTCCAGATGGCTCAGTGATGGGAGTGCCGACCGAAATCGGACCTTTCCTTGTGTCGGATCTTTATTCCTGGAGCGGCAAAATCCGTGCAGCGGGGGATTTGGTGCTGCCCAAATCGGACACATCAAAAGACCAGCCGCTTGGCCGGTTTGTCCGCAGGCGCTTCGGCAACGAAGTGGTGGACAATCTGATTGAACCGCTATTCACGGCAATTTATGGCGGCGATATCGATAAGCTGAGCCTCCATGCGACTTTTCCGGCATTCAGTGACATCGAACAGCGGTACGGCAGCGTCATCTGCGGCATGAAAAAAAGCGGCGAGTTCGATGCCGAAGAGTTCAGCGCCAACGGGCTTGGCTCATCGCAGAACTTCAAGCAAGGCATGGGAACGATCATTGAGGCCCTTGAAAGCCATTTGGGCACTTGCACCGTTTTGAAAGGCGTAAAAGTGGAAAAGCTTGAAAAGCAGAACGGGCAGACTCTTTTGTCCTTGAATAACGATTCAGCCATTGTAGTGGATGAAGTGATTCTGGCGTTGCCGCATACGCGCATTTCCCCGCTGTTCGAGCGATATGGCTTGTTGAAGCAGCTGAAAGAAATGCCGGCTGCTTCAGTTGCCACTGTGTCAATGGCGTTTGCTGTAGAACCCCATAATTGCCTTACTGAAAATGCCGCAGGCTTTGTTGTCGCGCGCAACAGCGACGTTGCCATTACATCTTGCGCTGCGGCTCATTCGAAATGGCCTGGCCATGCGCCGGAAGGCAAAATGCTGTTCAAGGCCTTTATCGGCAAAGTCGGCGACGAAACGGTCGTTGATCTATCCGATAATGAGATCGAGAAAACGGTATTGGCCGATTTGCGGAAATCGTTGAATCTGAAAGGCGACCCTGAATTCACTGTTGTGTCGCGCTGGAAAGAAGCACTTCCCCAATTTCTCGTTGGCCATCATGAACGCATTGAACAAGCGAAGCAAGAACTGAACACCGCTTTTCCTGCCATTCAGATGATCGGCAGTTCGTTTGAAGGCTTCGGACTTCCCGGCTGCATCGAACAAGGCAAGCTGGCGGCGCAGCAAGTAATCGCCCGCTGCCCGTTAAAGCATTTTAAAGCGGAGGAAGCCATATGAAAAAACTGTTTATGATTGTTTTGCTTTCGGCGCTGCTTGCAGCGTGCGGCACGGATGATGCCAATTCCAGCGACACTGATTTCGTTGTCGAAGAGATAGTGGTTGAAATTCAAACGCCTGAACAAGTGGAAGCCGGACAAAAAGTTCCTCTTCTTGCGAAAGTCACCCAAGGCGGCGAAGCGGTTGAAGACGCAGATGAAGTGGTTTTCGAAGTTTGGCAGTCCGGCAGCCGCGACGACAGCGAAATGCTTGAAGCCAAGCATGTCGGCGATGGTGTTTATCAAGCTGAAACCAAGCTCGAAGAAGGTTTGTATTTCACCTATGCCCACACTACAGCCCGCCAGCTTCATGTCATGCCGAAGCACGAGATCACCGCTGGCAATCCGGATCCGGCATCAATCGTTCCGGATGACAGCGATGAAGCGGACAGCATGGAGAATATGGAAAAACATTCAGGGCATTGACCCTTTCAACAGCCGCTGGCACCTTGCCGGCGGCTGTTTATTTTTGCACAAAAAAAGAGCGATCGAGAAATTCTCGATCGCTCTTTTCAAACCGTTTTATAAATTATTGCAGGAATCGCATTTGCTGCCGTAGCATTCGTGCTGCTCATCAATTTTTTCTCCACAAGTTGTACATTGTTTAGGGGGCAGATTCTTGAAAAATTCGACTACGTTTTCAATCATTATCTCCAGCTCCTTTTGTTATAGTACTGTTGTTGTTAAATGAATTGTATTATAACAGTTTAGATACGTCAACCCTAAACAGTGAATTATTTTCAAAAATCCGTTAAAATAGAAGAAGCATAGCATTTAAAGGAGAGAAATCATGTATTTCGTAGACAATAAAGGCATTACAGATCCCCGAATCAACTTAGCGATTGAAGAATATTTATTGAAAACAATGGATGTTGAACAAGATCCGTTCTTGCTGTTCTATATCAACGAGCCATCCATCATCATCGGTAAAAACCAGAACACTGCAGAAGAAATCAATACCGATTATGTCGATTCCAATGGCATCCATGTCGTGCGCCGGCTTTCAGGCGGCGGGGCAGTGTACCATGACCACGGCAATTTGAATTATAGCTTCATCACGGTTGATGACGGCGAAAGCTTCCGCAATTTCCGCAAATTCACTGAGCCGGTGGTACAGGCGCTGCAAGGATTGGGCGTCAATGCGGAATTATCGGGACGCAACGATTTGATGGCGGAAGGCCGCAAGATTTCCGGCAATGCGCAGTTTTCCACAAAAGGCAGAATGTACAGCCACGGCACGCTGCTGTTTGATACAGAGGTGGAAGCAGTCGTTTCCGCGTTGAAAGTCAGCAAAGAGAAAATCGAGTCGAAAGGCATCAAATCCATCCGCAGCCGCGTTGCGAATATTTCCGAGTTCCTGGAAACGCCGATGTCCGTAACGGAATTCCGTTCAGCGATTCTGCATTCGATTTTTGATGGCGAAGAAAATGTCCGCTATTACGAATTGACGGAGCAGGATTGGGTCGGCATCCATGAAATTTCGAAAGCACGCTACGGCAACTGGGATTGGAATTACGGCAAATCGCCGAAGTTCAACATCAAGCATTCCCATCGCTTTCCGGTCGGCGGCATCGACGTCCGGCTGCAAGTCGAGAACGGAGTTGTGCAGGACGCCAGCATTTTTGGCGATTTTTTCGGTGTCGGCGATGTTTCGGAGATCGAAAACGCAATCACGGGCATCAAATACGAGCGCGCTTCGCTTGATGAAGCCATCAATGGTTTTGATATTCCAAAATACCTTGGGGGCATCACAAAAGAAGAGTTCCTGAAATTAATTTATTAAGAATTGATGAAGAGCCTGCTATTGAGCAGGCTCTTTTGTTAAAATTGAAAGAAAACGAAAGGGGGAATCATTATGGCAGCACAACGGATTTTTATAGTGGAAGACGATTTGAAAATCGCGGCATTGCTGGCGGAAACGCTGCGCAAATACCATTACGAAGTGGAAACTGCGCAGGATTTCGATCGGATTCTTGAAGAATTCGAAGCTTTTGATCCCCATATGGTCTTGCTGGATATCAACTTGCCTTCCTATGACGGCTATTATTGGTGCAGGCAGCTGCGCCAGCAGTCTACTTGCCCAATCCTGTTCATATCGGCGAGGTCTGGGGAAATGGATCAGGTTTTTGCACTTGAAAATGGCGGCGATGATTTCATCACGAAACCTTTTCATTACGAAATCGTCCTTGCAAAAATAAAGAGCCATTTGCGGAGAGCTTACGGCGAATACGCTCCGAAACAGGAAGAACGTTCGGTAAAAGCCGGACGCATCGTTTTGTTTCTTGAGCGCATGGAGCTTCATGTCAAAAACGATATCATTCCGCTGCAGAAAAAAGAATGCACCATCATGGAGCTGCTGCTCGCGCAATATCCAAAAGTGGTGACGCGCGAACAGCTGCTGGAAGAATTATGGGATGACCAGGCGTTTGTCGATGAAAATACCTTAAACGTCAATATGACCCGCGTACGGAAAAAATTGGCGGATTATGGCGTCAAGTCAATGATCGAAACCGTCCGTGGATCGGGCTACCGTTTGCTGATCGACGAGGAGGAATTGTAATGCTGCGGCTGTTCTTTAAAGAGCATGCGGCGTTTATCGTCTTCCAAGCCGCTTTGGTCGCGTTCATCATGGCGCTTTATTGGCTCGACGGATTCCGCAACGTCGATACGGCGATTTACTCATTCGTGATCAGCACGCTGCTCGTGGCCGTTTTCCTGGCAACCCGCTTTTCGAAACGCTACCGCTTTTACCAAAAGATTTTAGCGGTGCCAGACCGGATGGAACACGCGCTGCAGCGCGACGGGAAATCGCCGGAGCAGCTGCAAAGCGAGAAATACATGCAGGAAATCTACCGCCTTTACCAAAACGAGGCGCAGGCGCTTTATGCTTCGCAAAAACGCCATCTGCAATTCATGAACCAATGGGTGCACCAGATGAAAACGCCGTTGTCGGTGATGCAATTATTGCTGCAAGAGCCGGAGGAATTGGACAAGAACAGCGTCCGTGAAGAAGTGGACCGGCTAAAGGCCGGGCTGGATACGGTATTGATGAATGCACGCCTCGATACATTCGAGGAAGATATGCAGATTGAGCAAGTGCAGCTGCGCAGCATCGTTGCCGAAATCGTCAATGAAAACAAGCGGCTGTTCATTTCGAAACGGGTCTACCCGGAAATTGATGTCGACGACAAGTACATCGTGGCGACCGACCGCAAATGGATGAAGTTCATCTTGGGCCAGCTGCTGACGAACGCCTTGAAATACACGTTCGAAAAGGACAAAAAAGTGTATATCAAAGCGGATTGCGTCGATGAAAGCGCGTTGTTGACGATACGCGATGAAGGGATCGGAATTCCCGCGTCGGATTTGCCGCGCGTCACGAAAGCCTTTTTTACAGGCGAAAATGGGCGCAAGACAGGTGAATCGACGGGCATGGGTTTGTATTTGGCAAACGAAGTATGCAAAAAACTAGGGCATCAGCTGATGATCGATTCATCCATCGGCGAAGGAACGGCGGTGTCCATATTATTCCGCAACCAGGATTCCGCAACAGGGGGAAATGACAATGCCGTTATTGAAAATCGAAGAAGTGACGAAAGTGTACGAAGGGAAAGTGACGCACCGCGCGCTCAATCAACTGAGCTTTGAAGTGGAAAAAGGTGAGTTTCTGGCCGTCATGGGACCTTCGGGGAGCGGCAAGACGACGCTGCTGAACTTGATTTCGACAATTGATACGCTGACTGCGGGGGAAATCCTCATCGACGGGGTCGATCCGCACGGTTTGGACAAAAATGAGCTTGCGCTTTTCAGGCGCCATAAACTGGGCTTTATCTTCCAGGATTTCAATTTGCTGCAGATGCTGACCGTCGAAGAGAATATGGTGCTGCCGCTGACGCTCGACTATGTGCCGACCGATGAAATGGCTCGGCGCGTCTTGGAGTTGGCGCGGAAACTCGGCCTTGAATCGCTTCTCCACAAGCGCCCGAACGAAATTTCCGGCGGCGAAGCGCAGCGGACCGCCATCGGCAGGGCGCTCATCCATCATCCTTCGCTTATTCTGGCCGATGAACCGACCGGCAACCTCGATTCGAAAGCGTCGCGTGACGTGCTGGAATTATTGAAAAGCGTCAGCGAAGAAAGCGGTGCGACCATCGTTATGGTCACCCACGATCCGATCGCGGCGAGTTATTGCGACCGCGTGCTGTTCATCAAAGATGGCGAGTTTTTCAATGAAATCTACAGCGACGAGCGCCGCCAAACATTCTATCAGAAAATCCTTAATGTCTTATCCTTGCTGGGAGGGAACGTGAATGACCTTTCGGCAGCTCGCCTACCGTAATGTATTCCGCAACCGCCGAAGCTACGCTGCGTTTTTCTTAGCAAGCGTCTTTTCGGTCATGGTGTTTTTCGTCTATTCCATGTTCATCTTCCATCCGCTGTTCGCAGAAGATGGCCTGCAGCAGCTCGCGGTGCGCGGCATGTTCATCGCGGAAGTGGTGCTTTACATCTTTACGCTGTTTTTCCTGTTTTATTCGATGAGCGCATTTTTGCAGGCGCGTTCAAAAGAGTTCGGTATCCTGATGCACCTGGGAATGACAAAAAAGCAGCTCAATAAATTGATCTTTTTTGAAACGATGATTCTCGGCACGGTTTCAACCGTTGCGGGAATCGCATTGGGCTTCGCATTTTCCAAGTTCTTCTTTATGATTGGCCGTGAAATCATGGAACTTGAAGCGCTGCCTCTTTATGTGTCGTGGAAGCCGTTCGCTTTGACGATCGGTGCATTTGCCAGCCTGTTCATCATCATTTCTTTCGTCAGTGTCGCTTTTGTGCGCACGAAAGGCATATTGGATCTGCTGCAGGGCTATTGGAAAACGGAGGAAATCACGCAAAGTTCCAAATGGCTGTCAGCGCTTGGTTTTGTTTTGCTGGCCATCGCCTACGCTCTTGCTGCGATGGTATCGGACAGCACAGTCTACACGATGGCGTTCATCATCCCGCCGATTGCGACGCTCGGAACCTATCTTTTCTTCACGCATTCCATCCATTCGCTGCTGCAGCTTTATAAGCGCCGGCGAGGCGTGTATTGGCATAAGACCCGGCTGGTGGCGATTGCTGAAGCCTCGGTTAAGCTGAAAGACAGTGCCCAGATGTTCTTTATCGTGACAATCGTTTCGACCGTCGCTTTCCTGACTGTTGGAACGCTTGCTTCGTTCATGTCTTATACAGGCGATTTCCGCGAATCAAATCCGCTCGGCCTCATCTACATTTCATTTAATGGCAATAGCGAGGAGAGGGAGCACGTCGACCGGCTCATTTCCCAATTGGAAGGCAAAGAGTTGGAGTACGATATGGTGCCGCTGATTGTGAAGCGCCAAACTTCGACGCTGTCAGGCAATGATGTCGATATCGTTCGGACATCCGATTTTAACCGCTTGGCGTTGACGCTCGGTTTTAATCCAGTCTATCCACAGAGTGGAGAAGGGATTTTCATCCCTTATTCGCAAGAATCGCTGGAGGAATTGGGCGAAGTCAGCGTGGAAACAAGGCTGATGGAAAGCGACATCGATTTATCAATTGATGAAGTTTATCCCCATGTCATGTTTCCGGTCAATACTGTGAACTTTAACAGCATTGTCGTCAACGACTCTGATTATGCCGCAATCGATGAACCGCTGGCCGGTTTCGGCGACGGGGAATCGACGTTCACGTATTATGCGTTTGATATCCCGGACTGGGAGGAAACGGTCAGCGTGGGCAAAGAATTGACCGGCATCATGCAGCAAGCAGTTGTGCAGGAGGATTTCCGTGATTTGAATTTCTTCTTCGTCAATCCAGGGGAAGATTACCGCCTGTTTAAATCGTCATTCGCCATCCTGCTGTTCATCGGCGTGATGGTAGCTGCAGTCTTCTTGCTGGCTGCGGGCAGTTTCATTTATTTTAAATTGTACACTGGGCTGGAGCGGGACCGCAGGCAGTATTCGCTGTTGGTGAGGCTTGGTATGACGGAAAAAGAGCTGGGTAAAATCGTCAACCGGCAGCTTATGCCGCAATTTTTCCTGCCGTGGGGTGTTGCGCTGCTGCATAGCACGTTCGCCTTCATTTCGCTGCAGGTGGTATGGGATGAATTTGCGGAATTGTCGATTCTCGGTGAAATGGTGTTTGTGCTGAGCGGTTTCACGATTGCCCAAATTCTCTATTTTTTCTTGATCCGCTGGCGTTATATCGAACATCTTCGAGCATCGTAAATTTTACGATGCTTGTTGTATTGTCTGAAGATTTCTTTTATAATGAAAACAGCGTCAATAATGAATGAGGATTCATTCAACATGAAAGAGGGATGGGAAATGAATTTAGTGAAGAGCGTCCATGAAATCTCACTGCAAAATCCGGGTAAAACCGCGTATCACTTTATGGGGAAAGATACATCGTACCAAGAATTTGACGGGTCGGTCGCGAAATTCGCAGGCGCGCTCCAATCGCTTGGGATCCGAAAAGGGGACCATGTAGGATTCTTGCTGAGCAATACACCGCATTTCATGATTGCCTTATACGCAACGATGCGCGTAGGCGCTACAGCTGTGCCGATCAACCCTATCTACACGCCAGATGAAATCGCTTACATCGTGAAAGACAGTGATGCCAAGGCAGTCATTGCACTTGATGCATTGTTGCCGCTGGTTGAAAAAGCGCATGGAGCGCTGCCGTCGGTTGAAGCGTATATCATCTGCGAAACCGACCCATCCGCGGCCGAGAAAATGGCTCAATTGCCGGATGCGATCAAACCGAAAGTACATTCGTTCACCCAGCTCTTGATGGCCTCTCCGGCATTCGAAGGTTCCGCCGAGTTGCAAGGCGATGATGTAGCCGTCATCCTTTATACATCCGGCACGACTGGGAAACCGAAAGGCGCAATGCTGACGCACGAAAACCTTTACTCGAATGCGCGTGATATCGGCGATTACCTGCAAATGAATACTGACGACCGCATCGTTGCGACATTGCCGGTATTCCATGTTTTTGCGTTAACGGTTGTCGTCAACGCACCGCTATTGATCGGCGCCACCATTATCCTGGTGCCGCGCTTCAATCCCGCGGAAGTATTCGAAACGATCAAATCGCAGCGCGCGACTGTATTTGCCGGCGTGCCGACTATGTACAATTTCATGTACCAATACCCGCAAGCGAAAACCGAAGACTTTGCGACGGTGCGCTTAGCGATTTCCGGCGGTTCTGCCTTGCCGGTAGCGCTGCTGCATAATTTCGAGGACAAATTCCAAGTGCGCGTGTCCGAAGGCTACGGCTTGTCGGAAGCTTCACCAGTCACGTGTTTCAATCCGATTGACCGCGACCGCAAAGCAGGCTCGATCGGCACATCGATCGTCAACGTCGAAAACAAAGTGGTCAATGAACTTGGCGAAGAAGTGCCTGTAGGAGAAGTGGGGGAATTGATCGTCCGCGGCCCGAACGTTATGAAAGGCTATTACAAGCTGCCGGAAGAAACGGCTGCCGCGCTGCGCGATGGCTGGCTTTACACTGGTGATCTAGCAAAAGTGGACGAAGAAGGTTATTTTTATATTGTCGACCGCAAAAAAGACATGATTATTGTCGGCGGCTTTAACGTCTATCCGCGCGAAGTTGAAGAAGTGCTGTTCGCGCATCCGGGCATTGTAGAAGCGGCAGTTGTCGGTTTGCCGGATCCGAATTTCGGCGAAAGCGTCAACGCTTATGTTGTACTGAAAGACGCTTCACTGACGCCAGCGGACCTTGAAGCTTATTGCGCCGAGCATTTGGCGAAATACAAAGTGCCGCGCCATTTTGAAATCCTTGAAGAGTTGCCGAAAAACACGACCGGCAAAATTCTTCGCCGTTCGCTGAAAGACCAAGCAATGAGCAAATAACGATTCAAGCGGTCCGGGCCAATTCAGCCCGAGCCGCTTTTTTATTGTCCAGCACACAGCGGTATCGGTTTGATTGAAAAGACTGACATTTTTACTTATAGTAGAAGAGCAACTATTACGTTTTTCGAAATAAATCGACAGGGGGATTTTACATATGAAAAAGGCAGTCGAAATAAAAGACTTAACGAAATTAGCATCGGTGACCGACCCGCATATCTCGCCGGATGGCACGCAGCTGTTATTTGTCCGTACGGAGATGGATGAGGAAAACAATACGTACGTGGCGCATCTTTTTCATGGTGACCTGGCAAGCGGGAAAATCACGCAATGGACGCACGGCAACGAACGCGTGTCATCGCCCGCTTGGTCGGAAAACGGAGAAATGCTTGCTTTTTTATCAACAAGAGACGATAAAAACCAGCTTTATGTAATGCCAGCGACAGGCGGAGAGGCGCGTGCGTTGACCGAATTTGAAAAAGGCGTCAATTCATTCCGCTGGTCGCCTTGCGGCAATAAAATCTGGTTTGATGCGATGGTGAAAGACGGCAAGTCATTTGCCGATAAAGAGGACAAGGAAGACGGCAAAGACGGCAAGAAGCATCCTGAGCCGGTATTTGTCAGCAACATGAAATACAAGATGGATGGCATGGGTTTGGTGCCGCAGGATGAGCATCGCCAAATCGGTTCGATCGATGTTGAATCGAAAAGAGTTGTGCAATTAACTTCTGGCAAGTTCCATTATAATTTGGAAGCTGTTTCGCATGACGGCTCGAAATTGGCGTATGGCGTGGTGCGGGAAGAGAATCTCGATTTCGTGTTCCGCCAGCCGCTTTATTTATATGACATCGAATCTGAGGTGGAAACGGCAGTGGCTGATGGAGACGGCTCTTTCGATGGAGCCGCTTTCTCGTTCGACGACGCAAAGCTTGCTTATATCAGCAGCACACGCCAGTTCGAAAACGCGACACACACGGAGGTGTCCGTCTACGACATCGCCTCGAAGACCAGCATGTGCCTGACAGAAGGCATCGACGCACCGGTCGGCGATTACGTCGTGGCCGACCATCAACAAGGCGCTGCAGCACCCGCAGTTGTCTGGACGAAAGATGATCATTTATATTTCCAGGTGTCGACGATGGGGGATGTCCGGCTATATTTCGCATCTCTTGACGGAGCGGTCTATCCGGCATCTCCTGAAATGGAACATGTATATGGCTTTGATGTGGACCGCAGCGGCGAGTTCGCAGTTGCAGCAATCAGCAATCCGGTCAATCCAGGGGAATTGTATAAGCTGACGATCGCCACCGGTGAACGTGAAGCTTTGACCGCTTTCAATAACTCTTATTTAGAGGACACGGAATTGATCATGCCCGAATCAATCGTTGCGGAAGGGGCAGATGGATGGCCTGTCCACGGCTGGCTGATGAAACCGCGCGGCTTTGCCGAAGGCGAAAAATATCCGCTTGTCGTCAATATCCACGGCGGCCCACATGCGATGTACGCCAATACGTTTGTCCACGAAATGCAGCTGCTCGCAGCCCGCGGATTCGGCGTGCTGTATGTCAACCCGCGCGGCAGCCATGGCTATAACCAGCACTTTGTCGACGCGGTGCGCGGCGACTACGGCGGCGGCGACTACGAAGATATCATGAAATCGCTTGAATCCGTCATTGCGGAAAACCCGTGGATTGACACCGAGCGCTTGGGCGTGACAGGCGGAAGCTACGGCGGATTTATGACAAATTGGATTGTCAGCCGGACAAACCGTTTTAAAGCGGCTGTCACACAGCGCTCGATTTCGAACTGGGTCTCATTTTTCGGTGTTTCGGATATCGGCTATTATTTCAGCCCTTGGCAGATCGGTGCGGATGTGGGCGATGTCAATAAATTATGGGACCATTCTCCGTTGAAATACGCGGCGGATGTGGAGACGCCATTATTGATTTTGCATTCGGAAAATGACTACCGCTGCCCGATTGAACAATCGGAACAATTGTATGTCACGCTTAAAAGCCTGGGCAAAGAAACCGAGTTTATCCGTTTCCCGGAAGCCGACCATAATTTGTCGCGCACTGGCAAACCGAACCTGCGCTTTGTGCGCCTCGAGCAAATTGCCGGTTGGATGGAAAAGCATTTAGTCTGACAGAACTTAATACGAGAAAAGAAAGAGCCGGAAAACACCCGAACTTCTGTGGGTGTTTCCGGCTTTTTTCGTTTTCCGATTAGCCTGATTTTTATAAGGCAAGAAGGGAGAGCCAAAAAATATGAAGCAGCAAAATGAGCGAGTACAGCGTATTTGCAGAAATGAAGAAGTACCGCCAGAGGCGCGATTGGATGGCAACGAATGGCGTGAATAGAAACCCGGAAAGGCATAGCGAAAGCAGGACCTTGATTGCCAAAATAACACCAGGGGAGAACGAGCTCAATAATGGATTGGCTTCGGTGATAAAGCCCGATGTGATTCCAAAGAACGTCAGCAATCCATCTGCGGCATTTAAAATGGCGAGTGCGCAGACGTGATTTTTTAATGGCGTGCTGTGTTTAGCCGCAATCATATTTCACCTCCATTTTCTGCATGCATCATGTTGTCCGGATGTTCTGTTGTTAATAAGAAATACCCGTTTTCCTATCATCTACACTTACATTTGAACTATTGTTATTTAATTATTCAAAAAATATAAATTAAGAGTAGTTCTTTTTACTCTATTTTGATAAAAGAGCCGTATAAAAAAGCATTCCGCAGTAGCGGAATGCTTCATACTGGAGACAAAATCTAATCAAGATGAATAACTGTGTATACCTCAACCGTTCTGGCCACTTCGCTTTCCGTGGGCTCAGCTTCAGTCTCCTCGTCACTGGAAAACCTTGCTCCTGCATCGCTGCGCTAGCTTCGTCGCAAAGACTTGGGCGAAGACCTTTCGCCCAAGTCTTGTCTGCGGGGTCTTCAGCCTTCGCTGTCCCACAGGAGTCTTCGTGGCCAGACCGGCTGTTAGTATGTGGCTCTCATTAAAGAGAGTAACCAACTACTCCGCTTTTCGTAAGCAATTCTCTCAAGGGTTCGGAGCGCAATGCGGCGAAGGGCAAATATGTGCTCCTGTCTCTGCATCGCTGCGCTAGCTTCGAGACATTGAAGTTCGTTGCATCGCTGCGCTAGCTTCGTCGCAAAGACCCTGTCCGAACTTCTTTCGGACACGATCTTTCCTGCGAAAGAACGGAGTGATGAGACCCGCAGGAAACGAGGTTTGAAGAACCTCGTTTAACCGGCATTAAATCTGAGTTGACATGAAGTGGGAAAGAATCAACATGTACTAGAGATAAATCAACATGCATTGCTTGGAATTTAACCGCCACCAGCAAAAGGAGGGATCGGCATAAAAAAAGACTGCAGGCAAATTCGATTTTCTCGAATTTGCCTGCAGTCTGGAAACGCCTCAGAGTGGGGCATTTTGTTTTTTAGTGTGCAGCGCCATCTCGATGAAAAATTTTATTTCTTCATCGAATTCTTGTATGTGCTGCCGTTCGGCTTTGAAGCCTGTTGCATACTTGATTTTATTGCGCTGTTCTTCCGGCAGCAAATTATTGATCCACAGCTCGGCTACAGCGGCCGGTTTCTGCGGTGTCAGCGCTGCCAGCTCCGCAGCCAGTTTTTCCCGCTGCCCCGTTGCTCCGCTGCAAATTGTGATGAAGGAATAATCCGTCAGGTTCGCTTTTTCCTTTTTAATGAAAGTACGCATCGGCGCGGCGATTTTTCCTGCCCATACTGGGGCAAGTAAAATGACCGGCCCGTAGTCTTTGACATCGAAATCGACAGGGGCGAGCCGCGAATCGCGTTTTACCAGAAAATCGATGAAAATGGAAAAGCTTTTGCGTTTTTTCCGTTCGGTGATTTCGTACATTGGGCATCCGATCCTGTCGCGCAATTCAGCAGCCAGCTTTGCATTGTTTCCGGAATGGGAGTAATAGACAATCAATGGTTTCATGGCTTTCCCTCCTGTGCTATGGCTAATGGCGTGTAGCGGTATGGAAAGGCGGCAGCAGCGTCCAATCGATCTATTATTTTCCTTTGAAAACAGGTTTGCGTTTTTCGCCGAATGCCAGCAGCGCTTCGACACGGTCTTCGGTCGGGATCGTCATTTCGTACGCTTTGCGTTCGATGTGGAGACCGGTCTGCAAGTCGGCGTTCATGCCGTTCTTGATGGCGAACTTCGCTTGCTGAAGGGCAATTGGCCCATTCGCCAGCATCATGTCAGCGAACTCGCCAGTCACTTGGATCAACTCACTGCGCGGCGCCACTTTCGTTGCAATGCCGTAAGCGAGCGCTTCATCGGCTTTCAGGCGCCGTGCCGTCAAAATCAATTCCAATGCTTTCGCTTCGCCGATCAAACGAGGCAGGCGTTGTGTGCCGCCGGCTCCGGGGATGATGGCCAAGCTCGTTTCGGTCAGGCCGAGCAATGTATCATCCGCGACAATGCGGAAATCACACGCCAGCGCAAGTTCCATGCCGCCGCCGAACGCGAAGCCGTTGATCATGGCAATCGTTGGCTGGGGCAAATTCTCGATTGCCGAAAAGACTTCACCGATTTTGTAGATGTTGCGTTTTACATGCTGTTCGGTCAGCGTCTTCCGTTCTTTTAAATCAGCGCCTACACTGAATGCTTTTTCTCCTGCGCCTGTAAATACCACAAGGCGGATGTCCGGATTGATGCGGATGGCTTCGACCACTTGGCCAAGCTCCGCGAGCATATCGTAATTGAAAGCGTTCATGGAATCAGGGCGGTTCAGCGTGATGAACGCCAGGTTCCCTTGTTGTTCGTAATGAATTGTGTCCATTTTTCTCCCCCTTAAAGTGTTTCCTTCTGCTAAAAACATACCATTTTTTGGACTATTGCGCTATCCCGCTCTATAATTAAGCGCAGAGAGGGGGACGCGCATTAATGAATCAGTTTTCATTCATTCGCATATATCGCATTGTCTTCATGGCCGTTAAATTTTATACACAAGCTACGTTGTTCCAACGGCGCCACCGAGGCGCCTGGAATCCTCTCGTGGAGGAGAAATGGAACACCCTGGTAACGAAACAAGCGAAACAATACAAAACTTTGGCGCTGAAACTTGGCGGTCTAATGATCAAGATGGGGCAATTCCTGTCAACTCGGGCCGATATCATGCCAAAGTCTTTCCTCGAAGAACTGGAGGGATTGACGGATCGTGTGCCGTCAGTGGAACGTGAGAAAATCATTTCTGTCTTGGAGACAGAATGGAATTCGCCTTATTCCAGCTATTTGGCGGAACTGTCCGAAGGGGCTGTCGCTTCCGCATCTATTGGAGAAGTCTATAAAGGAACGTTGAAAGACGGCACAGTCGTGGCCGTGAAAATCCAGCGGCCCGGAACCGAGAAATTGCTGCGGGCAGACTTCCAGGCGATGCGCATCGTCATCTGGTTTATGAAGACTTTTACGCCGCTTTCCAAGCAAATCAATTTTACGCAGCTTTTCGGGGAAATGACCGAAACGATTGGTGCGGAATTGAACTTCCTTCAGGAACTGCAAAGCGGCCGTGCGTTTGCGGACCGTTTTTCGGAAATGGACGGCATCCGTTTCCCCGTCTATTTTGATGATTTGTCGACGCGCCGCGTCCTTGTCATGGAATGGATCGAAGGGGCACGCATTACCGACTTGGCGTTTATTGAAAAACACGGGCTTGACCGCCATGAAATCGCGGAGCGGCTGTTCATCCTGTTTCTCGAACAGATTTTGTACGGCGGCCAATTCCACGCCGATCCGCATGGTGGAAACATTTTGCTGAAGCCTGACGGCACGATTGTGCTGATCGATTTCGGCATGACGGGCACAATCACGGCCGCTGATTCCCAAGCCGTTTTGCGGATTGCAGAAGGCATCATCTTCAAAAACTACGAATTGGTCCTTGATGCGCTTGAAGAGCTGCGGTTCCTATTGCCGCAAGCGAACCGCGAGCTTTTGGCCGATACGATTTCCCGATTGGTCGCTGCTTATGAATCAGACGAGCTGATGCAGATGGACAGCTTTGTCGTGGAGCGGCTGTTCAAGGACATGCAAAACATCGTCCGGACACAGCCTGTACAGCTGCCAGCTGAGTTTGCATTCTTCGGGCGCGCGGCTTCAATCTTTGTCGGCGTGCTCAACGTCCTGGATCCCGGGATTGACCTATTGGCATTGGCGCGGCCTCGTGTTCTGGAATGGGCATCGACCCAAAAAGAAGGCAAGCCTGTCTTCGGCAAAAGCGATGTACTGCGCTGGGTGCTCAACGCATCGGGTCCATTCCGGGTGCTGCCGCAGAAAGTCATCAGTTATTTGGAAGAGCCGGAGCGCATGCGCCATTACATCGAAAATCGCGACGGACGCAATCGCCAGCATGAGCGCGATTTGCAAAGCCGCATGTTTGCCGGCATCTTCACCATCCTGTCGTTCACCGGCATCTCGGTGTCGGTGTGGTTCTGGCATGAGCCGTTCATGTGGGTGTCTTCCGGATTTTTCGTCGGTTCATTATGGATTTATCGTTCAATTAAATGAAAAGAGCTGTCCGGAATTCTGCAAAACAGAATTCCGGACAGCTCTTTTTTTTCATGGCAAGACCGTATGTATAAGTTGAACTAAAGAAGTATCATATTGAAAATCGCTTCGGACGCTTTGGGAAGGGCAAAGACGATTGCTCCTGCGCAAGCTCGTCGCAAAGAAGTTGCCAAAAGTATTTGGCACTCCTTGGCTCTCGCAATGAGACGACATGAACACTCGTCTCATTGCTTCGCCTAGCCCCTTGACGCGCCTCCGCTAAGATATCTCTCGATATGGAGCAAAACAGCGAAGAAAACCGTACTGCTCCTGCAGTACTGCGCACTTCGTCGCAAAGACTTGGCCTCGCTAGTTCGGCCAATGTCTTGCCTGCGGGAAAGCGAGATAGCCGAGACCCCGCAAGGAGCAAAGCGACTGAGGAGGCTTGGTGCTCGCCCGCGGCAAGCGTAGCTGTTTTGCGGAATATCGATTATGAATATTCATTAGTTCAACTTATATAGGTGAATATCGTAGAAAGGATTATTTAACACAGGCTATTGCAATTTCCTGAAATGGCGCTAAAATTAAAAATAAGAACAAACGTTCCCTTTTTGAGGAGGTGCTAAGAATGCCGTTAATCTCACAAGAGGAAATCGTCTATTTTGAAAAAGCGATGTATTTGCCGATGGTGCTGATCATTTTGGAGCGCGACCGTGCATTATTCGAACAGGGTTCTTTTAAATTGAAGAGGCCATACGTTGAATTGGTGGATGGAGCGATTCGGAAAGTTCAGAAGGAGCTGAAGGAAACGAACATCCATATGCGCAAGCAGCATATGAAAATGCTGAAGGGGACAGGCGATGACACCTTTACTGAATATGTCTTTTACCATGGGGGCTACGAAGATCACAGGCGCTATTTGAATTTGCGCCTACGCAATCAAGTGGAGGAGCTGCTGCGAATCTATTTGGCGATGGCCCACCGGGAGATTTAACCAGGGCCGCCAGCCGCAAAATGGACGATAACTGAAGTTTCGGCGGTCAATCCATCGGATGCTGAGCGCGGGGCGGATATCGCCGCTTCGTCAAATAGACCATCTGCTGTTTATGGATTTGCTGGGAATTCCTGAAAAAGCGGCGCAGCGAACCGGCAAACGAATGCTGGTTTCTGAGGGCGATGGGCGAGACGTCAAGCGGTACGCTGATGCCGTTGCTCAAGTGCACAAGGCTTCCTTTAATCGTGTCTTCACTGTCGATCAACTCGACCGCATCAAAATTGAACCAAACAGAATCGCGGTTCTTCGGTGAATGGGTAGGAAAGAAAATGAGCGGGCTGCCGTAATATTCCCCGATGATGACAGGTGGCTTATGTTTGACCCGGATCGCTTTCTGGGAATAGAGGGTGGCGCTTTCGAGGGATCCCCTGTAAAATCTGCACGAAGAGCTGATGATTTTATAGACGGATTCCTCTACGATGAATTCGCTGCGGTCTTCAATGACCCGCGTCCAGTTTCTATGGCCGTCAATATACGGCAAAAGTGCATAGGTATTGCTGCACACCGTATATGATAAGAGCTGATGATTCTTTTTGCTCATGTATTATACACCCCTCAAATTTACTATACATATAACATTATAAGGAAAAAATGCAAATTAGCAAAGGCTTTGCGGAGTAAAATAAAATATATTCTATTTCATTAGAATTTTCAAAAAACGATTGTTCTTTGCAAAATTATATTGTATACTAATGAAAAGCATTCGGGGTGATGAAGAATGGAAAACTATTATTCTTACGCTGATTTCATGAAAGCGATGGCTCAAACAAAGAAAGCGACTGAAGCGGAAAAACTTCTGAACGATATCTACCTGGATTTATTCCTGAAGCATGTTCACCGCTCTCAGCAAGAAGAACAGCTGATGAACCTCATCGACGAAGCCCTGGACAATAACGACCGTGAAGCATTCAACACGTATAGCGAACAATTGAAGACATTAAAACACGAAGAAGAATGAGCAAGCAGCTTTCTAATAGAATAAGATTCAAAAATGCATCGGACTCAGTCCGATGCATTTTTTTGCGTTTTAGGGCAACGAAGGTGCTCTGCAAAGGAGAATAGATTCTTCTATGCACCATTGAAGATTCAAAAGAAATAGCGAAAAAACATATGTTCGCTTTTTGTTAGGGGATTTTTAGGGCATATGATAAAATAGAGACAATGAACGAACGGAGGGCATCAACCATGAAACAGGAATTCAATCTTCAGGCACCCTATGAGCCTGCAGGCGATCAGCCGGCTGCAATTGCCGAACTGACGCAAGGAATCATCAACGGCAAGAAATGCCAGACGCTGCTCGGGGCGACAGGGACAGGGAAGACGTATACAATGTCGAACGTCATCCAGCAAGTGAAAAAGCCGACGCTCGTGATGGCGCATAATAAAACTTTGGCAGGGCAGCTCTACAGCGAATTCAAGGAATTTTTCCCGGATAATGCGGTTGAGTATTTTGTCAGCTACTACGATTATTACCAGCCGGAAGCCTATGTGCCTCAATCGGATACGTTCATCGAAAAAGATGCCAGCATCAATGATGAAATCGATAAACTGCGCCACTCGGCGACGAGTTCGTTGTTCGAGCGCGATGACGTCATCGTCATTGCCTCCGTCTCTTGCATCTATGGCCTCGGATCCCCGAAAGAATATCGGGAGCTCGTGGTTTCGTTGCGCAAAGGGATGGAAATCGAGCGCAACCAGCTGTTGCGAAAACTGGTCGATGTGCAATACGAGCGCAATGACATCAACTTTATCCGCGGAACGTTCCGCGTACGGGGCGATGTGGTGGAAATTTTCCCGGCATCGCGCGATGAACGCTGCCTGCGCGTAGAATTTTTCGGCGATGAAATCGACCGCATCCGTGAAGTGGATGCATTGACGGGCGAAATCATCGGTGAACGTGAACACGTCGCGATTTTCCCAGCATCCCACTTTGTTACGCGTGAAGATAAGATGGTCAAGGCAATCGCCAACATCGAAGAAGAGTTGGAAGAGCGCCTGAAAGAGATGCGCGCTGAAGACAAGCTGTTGGAAGCACAGCGCTTGGAGCAGCGTACGCGCTACGATTTGGAAATGATGCGCGAAATGGGCTTCTGCTCAGGCATCGAGAACTATTCAAGGCATTTGACGCTGCGGCCAGCTGGCGCGCAGCCTTATACGCTCATCGATTATTTCCCGGAAGATTTCCTGTTGGTTGTCGATGAAAGCCACGTGACGCTGCCGCAGGTGCGCGGCATGTTCAATGGTGACCAAGCGCGCAAGAAAGTGCTTGTCGACCATGGTTTCCGCCTGCCTTCGGCAATGGACAATCGCCCGTTGACCTTCACGGAATTTGAAGAGCATATCCATCAAGCGGTATTCGTATCGGCAACGCCGGGGCCATATGAGCTTGAACACACGCCGGAAATGGTCGAGCAGATCATCCGGCCGACAGGGCTCTTGGATCCGACCATCGAAGTGCGGCCTATCGAAGGGCAAATCGATGATTTAATGGACGAAATCCGCCAGCGCACCGAGCGCAACGAGCGGGTTCTGGTGACGACGCTGACGAAGAAAATGTCGGAAGACCTCACCGCTTATCTGAAAGAAGCGGGCATCAAAGTCAATTACCTGCATTCCGAAATCAAAACACTCGAACGCATCGAAATCATCCGGGAACTGCGGATGGGCGTCTACGATGTCCTTGTCGGCATCAACTTGCTGCGTGAAGGGCTGGATATTCCAGAGGTGTCGCTAGTGACGATTCTGGATGCGGACAAAGAAGGGTTCCTGCGTTCTGAGCGTTCATTGATCCAAACGATGGGCCGCGCTGCGCGGAACTCGAATGGGCACGTTATCATGTACGCCGACAGAATGACGGATTCGATGACGAAAGCGATCGATGAAACGACGCGCCGGCGCACGATCCAGGCGGCTTATAATGAAGAACACGGCATCACGCCGATTACGATACAAAAGAAAATCCGCGACGTCATCCGCGCTACAGAGGCTGCGGAAGAAGGCGAAGAATATGTATCAAAAGCAGTATCGGGCAAAAAGCTCAAAAAAGAAGACCGCGTAAAACTCATTTCCCTGCTCGAAAAAGAAATGAAGGAAGCGGCCAAAGCGCTTGATTTTGAACGCGCAGCTGAATTGCGCGATACAGTGCTCGAATTGAAAGCGGAAGGATGATTAGACTTGAAAAACCAAGAGATACGCATACAAGGCGCACGCGCCCATAATTTAAAAAATATAGATGTAGTCATCCCGCGTGACCAGCTCGTTGTCATGACGGGTTTATCCGGTTCCGGAAAATCTTCATTGGCGTTTGATACGATTTATGCAGAAGGGCAGCGCAGATATGTTGAATCGCTGTCTTCTTATGCGCGCCAATTTTTAGGGCAAATGGATAAGCCGGACGTGGATTTAATTGAAGGGCTGTCCCCGGCTATTTCGATCGACCAGAAAACCACAAGCAAAAATCCGCGTTCCACAGTTGCGACTGTGACAGAAATCTACGATTATATGCGCTTGATGTACGCGCGGGTCGGGAAACCGATTTGCCCGAACCACGGCATCGAGATTTCGTCACAGACCATCGAGCAGATGGTTGACCGGATCGTGGATTATCCGGAACGCACAAAAATGCAGATTCTGGCTCCAATCGTCTCCGGGCGTAAAGGAACACACGCGAAGCTTTTGGAAGACATCAAGAAACAGGGGTATGTCAGAGTACGCATCAACGGCGAATTGATTGACCTGGATGATGACATCAATTTGGATAAGAACAAAAAGCATAATATTGAAGTGGTCATTGACCGGATTGTCATGAAAGACAATATTGCGCCGCGCCTCAGCGACTCGCTGGAATCCGCATTGCGGCTGGCAGAAGGGCGCGTATTGGTCGATGTCATGGAAAAAGAAGAATTGCTGTTCAGCGAACACCACGCTTGCCCAATTTGCGGATTTTCAATCGGCGAACTGGAGCCGCGCATGTTTTCGTTCAACTCGCCGTTTGGCGCATGTCCGGAATGCGACGGCCTCGGCCATAAACTGGAAGTGGATCCTGAACTCGTGATACCCGATTGGAATTTGTCTTTGAAGCAAGGGGCCATTGTTCCTTGGCAGCCGACAAGCTCCCAATATTATCCGCAGCTCCTGCAGGCGGTTTGCAAACATTATAAAATCGACATGGATATCGCAGTAAGCGATTTGCCGGAAGAACACATCAATATTTTGATGCGGGGTTCTGGCTCGGACAAAATCCGTTTCCGCTACGAGAATGATTACGGGCAGATCCGTGATAACCACATCAATTTTGAAGGCGTGCTGTCGAACGTTGACCGCCGCTACCGTGAAACATCATCGGATTATATCCGGGAACAAATGGAGAAATTCATGGGCCAACAGCCGTGCCCGACTTGCGAAGGGTACCGCTTGAAACCCGAATCGCTGTCTGTAAAAGTGAACGGTTTGCATATCGGAACCGTGTCGGAATTCTCCATTATTGAAGCGGACGAGTTCTTCAAAAATCTGGAACTGTCCGAAAAAGATATGGCAATCGCCAAACTTATTTTGCGGGAAATCCGCGAACGGGTCGGCTTTTTGATCAATGTCGGCTTGGATTATTTGACGCTGAACCGTGCATCCGGCACATTGTCCGGCGGTGAAGCCCAGCGGATCCGCTTGGCGACGCAAATCGGCTCACGGCTCACCGGCGTACTTTATATCTTGGATGAGCCATCAATCGGCTTGCACCAGCGCGATAATGACCGGCTCATCAGTACATTGAAAAATATGCGGGATATCGGCAATACGCTCATTGTGGTCGAACACGATGAAGATACGATGCTTGCGGCGGATTACTTGATCGACGTCGGACCGGGCGCAGGCGTCCATGGCGGCGAAATCATTGCAGCCGGTACGCCGCAAAAAGTCATGAAGAACCGGAAGTCATTGACTGGCCAGTACTTGAGCGGCAAGAAGTTCATTCCGCTGCCAGCCGAGCGCCGCACCTCTGATGGGCGCAAGATTTCAATCCGCGGAGCGAGCCAGAACAATTTGAAGAATGTCGATATCGATATTCCGCTTGGGCTGTTTACTGCGGTGACGGGGGTTTCAGGTTCGGGTAAAAGTACCTTGATCAACGAAATCCTGTATAAATCATTGGCCCATAAATTAAACCGGGCAAAAGCGAAGCCAGGGCATCACGTATCGGTTGAAGGCATCGAAGAGCTCGAAAAAGTCATCGACATCGACCAGTCGCCAATCGGACGGACGCCTAGATCGAATCCGGCGACATACACCGGGGTTTTCGATGATATCCGCGATGTTTTCGCCATGACGAACGAAGCGAAAGTGCGCGGCTATAAAAAAGGCCGTTTCAGCTTCAATGTCAAGGGCGGACGCTGTGAAGCATGCCGTGGAGATGGTATCATTAAAATAGAAATGCATTTCCTGCCGGATGTCTACGTGCCATGTGAAGTCTGCCATGGCAAACGGTACAACCGGGAAACGCTGGAAGTGAAATACAAAGACACGAACATTGCAGATGTTCTGGCAATGACCGTGGAAGACGCGTACGCATTCTTTGAGAACGTTCCGAAAATCAACCGCAAACTGAAGACCATCGTCGATGTAGGCTTGGGCTATATTACACTGGGCCAACCGGCGACGACTTTGTCCGGTGGTGAAGCACAGCGAGTGAAGCTGGCTTCAGAGCTGCACAAACGCTCGAACGGCAAGTCGTTCTATATCCTGGATGAACCGACGACCGGCCTTCACGCGGACGACATTTCACGCTTGCTGAAAGTTCTTCAGCGCCTTGTTGATAACGGCGATACGGTATTGACCATCGAGCATAATTTGGATGTCATCAAGACGGCCGACCATATCATCGACTTGGGTCCTGAAGGCGGAGACAAAGGCGGAACCATTCTGGCAGCAGGAACGCCGGAACAAATCGCCGAAGTGAAAAATTCCTATACCGGCAAGTATTTGAAGCCGATCCTTGAACGCGATCGCGCACGGATGGAAACCTTGGTGTCAAAAGCCACGCGCAAGAAAAAAGCAGCGAAGTGAAACTTTTTACAGTGCTGGACGTATCAATTAAAAGAATACTAATTTCGGTTTGGGTTTAGCTCGCGCTTTTCACGAAACCGATTATGAGGAGGCCGCAACACATGCAAAGCGAAAAAGAACGCATTTTGGACATGGTGGAAAATGGCACAATTTCGGCGAGGGAAGCAGTTGAACTATTAAAAGCGATTGACGGCGGCGGAAGCCAGTCTTCACGCAATGATTCTTACGGCCGTGAAGATTACCGGGAAAAACGCGGCAGACGCGGCTTCTTCAGACCGGAAGACATGATCAAAAAAGTCTCGAAAGATTTCTCTCGTGACTTCACGAAAGATTTTTCGAAAAACGTTTCAAAAGACTTGAACCAATTGAGCGACCGCATGATGGAATTCATGCAAAGCTCAGTCGGCAAATTGAAAACGATGGAATTCGATTCGCCATTTGGCGAAGCTCTGCAATTTCACCATACATTCCGTTTGGAAAACATGGACATCACGAACATCATTGCTGACATTGCAAACGGCCAATTGGAAATTTTCCCTTCACAGGACGATTCCATCCGCGCGGAATGCAGCGTGAAAGCGTACCGTGCAGAATCGGAAACGCAGGCGAAAGAGGATTTCCTCGATAAATTCGTCTTTATCGGTGATGGCCAGAAACTGCGCATCATCAGCGATATGAAAACAACTCAAGTGAACGTGGTGTTGTATGTTCCTGAGAAATCCTACGAACACATCACTGCACGCTTGTTCAACGGCGGTTTCGCCATCAAGCGCATTGACACGGCGATTTTGAAAGTCAAAACAGCAAATGGAAAAATCGACATGAAAAATGTCGCATTTGATTCCGCTGAATTGGAAACGGCAAATGGCGCAATCCAAGTGCAAGAAGTGACAGGCAAGGATCTGGAAACAGAAACGCTGAACGGCCGCATTTACGTCGACGGTGATATTCAAAAAGCCGAAGCAAAATCGCTGAATGGCAATATTGTGGTCACTTCCCGCTGTAAAGACGCACGCAAAGTGGAAGCGAAGACGTTGGCAGGCAATGTTGAAATCTACATTCCTTCCCACTTGCCATTGAGCGGCGAAGTTTCATCAAACCTCGGCAAAATGGATCTTTTGCTGCCGGATGTTGAATACACGCACGAACAAGGGCAATTTATGCAAAAAACGATCCGTTTCAGCAAAGAAAGCGGAGAAGCTGTAGCTGCACCGCTTTTGGTATACGGCGAAACGAAAACAGGATCCGTCCTCGTTCGTTATTTCACAATCGATTAATAACAATGGGCCGGCATGTGCAAGCATGCCGGTTTTTCCTATGGAGAAATAATAGGTAAACCTGGCTGCAGCTATAAAGCGGCTGTTTGGGCAAACATGATGGAGGGGAAGCTGAATGGATAAAATGGTTATCGCACCAGAAGTGACAGAGGCATTCGAAAAGCTCAAGAAGTTTGAGGCAGTGGAAAAAGGCTTGGCGTTCATCGAGCACGATCACGAGCGTACAGTGAAAGAACAAATTGAACTGACCGAAATCCCGGCTCCGCCGTTCAAAGAGCAGCAGCGGGCAGAGGAATTTATGCGCCGCCTGCAGGAGTTGCAGCTTGAAGATGTGCAGATGGACGAAGAAGGGAATGTATTCGGCGTGCGCCGCGGATCGGAAAATGGACCGAAGATTTTCGTCTCAGCGCATTTGGATACCGTATTTCCGGAAGGCACTGACACAACTGTGCACCAAAAGGACGGTGTGCTCCATGCACCGGGAATCGGCGACGATACACGTGGGCTCGCAGAATTATTGGCAGTGGTCCGGGCAATGAACGAAGTGGGCATCGTTACAAGCGGCGATATCCTATTCGGCGGCACTGTGGGGGAAGAAGGGGCTGGCGACTTGCGGGGCGTCAAAGCATTTTTTGCCGAGCACGACGATATCGACGGTTTTGTTTCTCTCGATGGTGAAGGCGACAATCATATCATCTACAAGGCAACAGGCAGTTTCCGGTATACGATTACATATAAAGGTCCAGGCGGCCATAGCTTTGCGGCGTTTGGTACACCAAGCGCAACCCATGCTTTAGGCCGTGCCATTGCGGCCATTGCAGACCTTGAAACGCCGTCGGAACCCAAAACGACATTTTCAGTCGGCGAGGTAACTGGCGGAACGTCCGTCAACGCGATTGCCCAGGAAGCGAGCATGTCCGTCGATCTACGCTCGAATGACAAAGGCGAACTGGAAAAATTGGAACAGCGTTTTTTGGCAATTGTGAAAAAAGCGGCAGCCGATGAAAATGAACGGTGGAAAGACGCCCGGCTGTCGGTGGACATTCACCGTTTCGGGCACCGGGCACCGGCAAGCCAGGACGCAGATTCACCGATTGTGCAGATTGCAGCAGCGGCAGTCAAAGCAATCGGCAAAGAACCGGACCTTGGCGTGCCGAGCAGCACCGATTCGAATCACCCGATGAGCTTGAACATCCCATCTGTCACGATGGGGCTCGGTGGCAAATTCGGCGGCGCGCATACACTTGAAGAATGGCATAACCCTGAAAACGGACATTTGGCGATTCAAAAGAGCTTTTTGGCCATCCTTGGCATGTCTGGTATTCCTGGCGTAATCGAACCGTTATTGAAAAAATAAAACAACCCAGCAAAAGCATAACCGCTTTTGCTGGGTTGTTTTATTTTTTGGCCGGATACAATTGCTGCAAAAAATCAATCGACTGGACGATCAATTCTTTTAAGACGTCCAAATCGACATCTTCTGTTTTATTGATGTAGACGCATGCTTTGCCGGTGGTGTGCTTGCCGAAACGTTCAAGTAACAGGGTGCGGTCCGGATCGCCCGTCGCAAAGTACAAGCTGATTTTCGCCTTGCGGGGCGAAAAGCCGACGAGCGGGGCATCCCCGGAATGGCCGGTCGGGTAGACATAATGGTAGGAACCGAAGCCGATAATGCTTGGCCCCCACATTTTCGCTTGAAAGCCGCTCGTCTCTTCGAAAATCTGCAGCAGTTTATAGGCGTCTTCACGTTTCTTCGAACTTTCGACGCTTTCGATGAATTCAATGACATCGCCGTCCGTTTCCTTCGTTTTCTGCTCGTACATCGCGCATCCCTCATTCCATTCGATTTTTTACAAGCAATGCATGGCAGCTTCCGCATGATCCCAAGGCACTTTATAGCCCTGCCCTTTGGCGCAGAAAATGGAAGTGGAAGTGTACTCGGGATCGGCATCTTTATTATAACCGATTTCTTTGATGATTTCTTCTTCATTATGGCAGAAATCATAGCCACCGGACAATAGGCTGAGCATTCCTTTGCCATGGGTAAACGAAGCGAATTCGGTCGCATAATTCATGAATGTCGCAACAGGCACCAAACCTTCAATGACCGTTTTGCCGTCAGCCATTGATGGCGCATCGAATGTGCCATGCGCTTGTTGGATATCCGACAGGACTTTGCCCATATAATCGGTGTCGACTTTGATTTTAAAGCGGTAAATGGGCTCCAACAGACGGTTTTCAGCTTTTTCGAGCCCTTGGCGCAATGCCCGGTAAGCAGCTTCGCGGAAATCTCCGCCGGATGTGTGCTCGTTATGGCCGCGACCAGTCGTTAAGGTGATATGGACATCGGTCAACGTCGAACCTGTTAAAAGGCCATGATGGCCGCGCTCCCGCAAATGATGGAGAATCAGGTTCTGGTGTCCGGTGGACAAATTGTCCGCGTGGCACTCGTTGGCCAAGGTGATACCAGAACCGCGCGGTGCCGGTTCGATTTTCAGATGCACTTCCGCGTAATGGCGCAGCGGCTCGAAATGGCCGTAGCCCATGACCGGCTGTGCAATGGTCTCTTTATAAAGGATTTTCGGCTGCGCAAATGAAACCGTATAGCCGAAGCGCTCTTGGACAATCTGCTCCAGCACCTCGAGTTGGATGACGCCCATGACGAGAATGTGGATTTCCTGGAAATGTTCATCCCATTCGACGTGCAGCGAAGGGTCTTCAGCGTCGAGAAGCTGGAAAGCTTTGAGCATCTCTTTAGGGTGCACCGAGGCAGGAAATCGGACTGTCGACTGCAAGGCAGGCGCAGCGAGATAAGAAGGGCGTGAACTGAGCGTGCCGAGTCCATCGCCGATTGCTGCTTCTGACAAGCCGGTCACAGCGATCAGTTCACCGGCGCAAGCCGACTCAACCGCAGTGAATTTCTCGCCGGTATAGCGGCGAAGTTGGGTCACTTTTTCACTTTTTCCCTGATCTTCCGCGCCATAAGCGATTTCGTCGCGGACTTGCAAGCAGCCGCTCATTATCTTCAAAAACGTTACGCGCTGGCCGGATGTCTCGTGGCGGATTTTGTAGACAAGCGCAGAAAAAGGCAGGTGTGCTTCGTAAGCCGTTGCGGTCAGCTGGTCAAGTAACTCGAAAAACTCCATGACTCCTTGATCTTTTAAGGCGGATCCGTGGCATCCCGGCATCACTTGCCGTGCGCTGATCAATTTTTTCAAAGCTTCCATCCATACTGCCGGTTCGTATCCGCTGTCCATGTAGCGTTCAAGCAATTCCTCGTCGCGCTCAGCGATGAATTCAATCAATTCTTCGGACATCACACCGCCTTGAAAAGCTTCGGTCAGGTCGATGGCGTCTGGGCTCAGCGAATTTCGTATTTCCTCCAGCACCCGCTGCTGATCCGCATTTTCACGGTCTGTTTTATTGATGAAAAAGAACGTTGGCACTTTATGCTTCTGCAGCAGCTGCCACACCGTTTCGGTATGGCCTTCGATGCCGTCGATTGCGCTGACGATGAGAATGGCATAATCCATCACTTGGATGGCGCGCTCCATTTCAGGAGAGAAATCGACGTGCCCGGGGGTGTCGATCAAATAATAGGTGGAGCCGTTGAATGAAATCTCCGCCTGGTCAGCAAAAATCGTGATGCCCCGGCGTTTTTCGATTTCGTGGCTGTCGAGAAAAGCATCCTGGTGATCGACGCGCCCGCGCTGGCGGATGCTTTTTGTATTGAACAGCAATTGTTCAGAGAAAGTGGTTTTTCCGGCGTCGACGTGCGCCAGGATTCCGATGGTTTTGTTCATATTGCACCTCTTTAAAGTTGGTTCGTTAACATAAGTGTAGCAGACTCGGTGGAGGGCATAAAAAATAACCGCAAAAAAACCTTCCAGGAAAGATTCCGGAAGGTTAAAAAGTTTATAGGGTTTCGCAGCAGTTGATGGCGAAAGCGATGGCGGCAGCGCAGCGCCTGCGGTAACCAGCGGATTGCAATAAAGCCAGTTCTTCGCGGTTTGTCATAAAACCGCATTCTATCAGGATAGCTGGCATATGGGTGTCGCGCAGCACAGCAAAATCCGCTTTTTTCACGCCGCGGTCCCGCCGTTTAACAGACAGGCACAATGCCAGCTGGACCGTTTCCGCAAGCCGTTTGGAGTCGGCATGCGGCCGGCTGTAGATGAATGTTTCAATGCCGCTCGCGCCAGTGAAACCGGAGCCGGCAGCGTTGGCATGGATCGAAATGAACAAATCGGCGTTTAGCCGGTTCGCCAGCTGCGTCCGTTCATGGAGCGGCACATCTGCTTCAGGATGGTGGCTGAAAATGACCGTATGGCCATCCAGCAAGAGCCTCTTTTTTACTTCATCCGCGACCGCGGAATTAAAGTGGAATTCGCGCAGGCGTCCGTCGGGGGAGCGCTTGCCAGCGGTATTTGGCCCATGGCCGGCATCGATGATAATTTTCAAGATAAAACCTCCTTTTTCCCTTATATAGGGTCGAGGAGACAGAAAGGGGACAGGAAAACAGTCAATTTGGAAACTTACGTGTTAAAATAGGAGCAAACCGCCAGAATGATGAAAGAATTTTCAAAAGGCTTTTGGATTTATTGGCGCAAAGGAATGAGGGAGAACATGGGACAAGTAACAGCAAAACAAGTGATGGATACGTTCGAGTTAAAGTTGATCAGCGGCCAGGAAGGCCTCGGCCGCCACATTCCGATCAGCGACATCTCACGGCCAGGGCTGGAGATGGCGGGCTATTTTACGCATTACCCGGCAAACAGGGTCCAGCTTTTAGGGAAAACGGAGCTGTCGTTCTTCGCGCTGCTCGAACCGCATGAACGCATCGACCGCATGATGAAATTATGCACGGACGACACGCCGGCGATTATCGTCGCGCATGAAATGGAAGTGCCGCCGGAGCTGGTTGATGCTTCAAGCAAACGGCATGTGCCGGTTTTCTCGGCAAAAATGTCAACGACGCGTTTTTCAAGTATCTTGACGAATTACCTGGAAAGCCAGCTCGCTCCAACGACAGCGGTGCACGGTGTGCTGGTCGATATCTACGGCGTCGGTGTGTTGATCACCGGGAAAAGCGGCGTCGGGAAAAGTGAAACAGCGCTGGAGCTTGTGAAAAAAGGCCATCGCCTCGTCGCGGACGATTGCGTGGAGATTCACCAAGAAGGTGAGAACACGTTGATCGGGCATCCGCCGAAGCTGATAGAACACCTGCTTGAAATCCGCGGAGTCGGCATCATCGACATCATGACGCTTTTCGGAGCAAGCGCAGTGCGCACTTTCAAACGGATTTCACTGGTTATCGACCTGGAGATATGGGATGCGGAAAAAACTTACGACCGGCTTGGGCTGGAAGAAGAAAAAATGCGCATCATCGATACGGATCTGACGAAACTGACGATTCCTGTCCGCCCAGGGCGAAATTTGTCGGTCATCATCGAAGTAGCGACGATGAACCATCGATTGAAACGTATGGGCGTCAACGCGGCGGAAGAGTTTTCGAAGCGGCTGGATGACGTGCTTGCAGCAGATAAAAATTAACGGAATGGGTAGGTGCAAGGGATGTTTTCAATTTTAGCTTCAATAGATCCGATCGCGTTCGCGCTTGGTCCGATCGAAGTCCGCTGGTATGGCGTCATCATCGCAGCAGGCATTGTCATCGCATTTTTGGTCGGCCAGCGTGAAATGGTCAAGCGGGGGCTTCACCCGGATTTTCTGACGGATCTGTTGATTTGGGCGGTGCCGCTGGCAATTGTAGGCGCCCGCATTTATTACGTCATGTTCGAATGGGAAAATTACAAAGACAATCCCGCTGAAGTCTTCGCAATCTGGAATGGCGGAATCGCCATCCACGGAGCGCTCATCGCTTCGGTGATTGTCGCTTATATTTTCACGAAACGCCGCAATACACCTTTTTTGAAGGTGGCGGATATTTTGGCCCCGAGCATTTTGATCGGCCAGGCAGTGGGCCGCTGGGGGAATTTCATCAACCAGGAAGCGCATGGCGGTGAAGTGTCCCGCAGTTTCTTGGAGAATTTGGCCATTCCTGATTGGATCATCAATCAAATGTACATAGATGGCGTTTACTACCATCCGACTTTCTTGTATGAATCGTTATGGAGCTTAGTGGGGATCATCATTCTGCTGTTGCTGCGCCGGGTCAATCTGGTGCGCGGCGAAATGTTTTTCTTCTATATGATCTGGTATTCCGTTGGGCGCTTCTTTATCGAAGGCATGCGGACAGACAGCTTATATGTCATTGGCGAACTGCGGGCGGCCCAATTGGTGTCAGTTGCGGCCATCGTCATCGGTGTTGCCTTTATCGTTTATCGCCGAGTGAAACTAAAAAATCCTCCACATTATTTGGATAAATAGAAAGAAGAGATCGAATGCAGACATTGAAAAAAGGCTTTATCGCCGGCCTGAAAACCACTTGGTCCTTGGGGAAGATCATCTTCCCGATTACGCTTTTGGTGACGATGCTGCAATTCACGCCGGTGCTGCCGTTCATCATTGATTTGGTCGCGCCGCTCATGGGCCTTTTCGGCCTCAGTGGCGACGCTGCCATTCCGCTTGTGCTGGGCAATGCGTTGAACCTGTATGCGGGGATTGCCGGTATTTTGTCATTAGAACTGACGGTCAAGGAAGTTTTCATCCTGGCGGTCATGCTGTCATTTTCACATAATATTTTTATCGAAACCGGTGTGGCGCTGAAAGTCGGTGTTAAATTATGGGTGGTGCTGACAGTGCGCTTCGGTTTGGCGGCTTTGTCGGGAATCGTCATCAACCTTTTCTGGAAAGGCGGCGGGGAAACCGCGCAATACGGTTTTGCGCCTCCAGCTGCGGCAACGCCGGAAGGATGGGGAGGCATTTTCCTCTTGGGGCTTGAAAAAGCGTCGTTTGGTGTATTGCAGCTGGCGCTGATCGTCATTCCATTGATGATCATGATCCAGGTCTTGAAAGATAAGCATTATTTGCAGCGTATTTCGGAAGCCATGGGACCGCTGACACGGCTTTTGGGTGTTCAGAAGAACGCTTCAGTCACATTGGCGTCAGGCCTCGTTTTCGGCTTGGCGATGGGTGCTGGAGTGATGATCCAAGCGGTTCAGGAAGACGGCGTCAGCCGCAAAGATGCAACACTTGTGTTCATATTCCTGGTCGCTTGCCACGCCATTGTAGAAGATACACTGATTTTCATCCCGCTTGGCATTCCGATTTGGCCGTTATTGGCGATTCGGGTAGCGACCGCGCTGATCCTGACCATCTTCATCTCTTATTTATGGAGACGGGCAGAACAAAACCAAAAAGGGGCGGTATCCACATGACCAATTTAGTTGACAATTCCCGGGCACGCGCAAAGAAAGCAAGCCGATGAGAAAAACGGAGCGCCATTTTGTCGACGGGCCCAATTCGCTTTGGCATATCTACAAGACCGTGCCGTTCTGGAAAGTCGCGAAGAATTTTCTTATTATCCAAACAGCGCGCTACACGCCGTTTTTGCCGCTGAAGAATTGGCTGTACAAAAAATTTCTGCACATGGAGATCGGCGAACATACATCTTTTGCGCTGATGGTGATGCCCGATGTCATGTTTCCCGAAAAAATCAAAATCGGAAGAAATTCAGTGATCGGCTATAATACCACCATTCTGGCACATGAATACTTGATTAAAGAATACCGTTTGGGGGAAGTAATAATAGGAGACGAAGTGCTCATCGGAGCCAATAGCACGATTTTGCCTGGTGTGGAAATCGGCGACGGCGCGATCGTTTCAGCCGCGACACTGGTCCATAAAGATGTGCCTTCCGGCGCTTTTGTCGGCGGCAATCCCATGAAAATCATTTATACAGCTGAACAAATGGCCCTGCGCCAACAACCAGAATCCTGATAGCCAGTGTGCTTTCAGGATTTTTTGCTAAATCCTTGACGGCTGAAAGCGAAATAAGATAAAATAGCACTACTTCATCTCTCTACCTCATTAGCGAACTAAAGCGTTATATCCAAAAATAGGAAGTGATTAAATGGCAATCCAAATGTTCGAAAAACCGTTAGGCATGCGCGACGACTTTCCGTTTATCGCAAAAAAGAAATCGGCATTGCGTTCAAAAGGGACGGCTATTATGGAACAAGCAGGCTACGATATGCTCCAGACGCCGACTTTGGAATACTACGAAACCATCGGCAAGATCTCAGCGATCCCTGATAATGCACTTTTCAAGCTGCTTGACAGCCAAGGCGAAACCTTGGTGCTGCGTCCGGACATGACGTCACCGATAGCACGGGTGGCGGCGTCGAAACTATTGAAAGAAAAAATGCCGGTCCGGCTCGGCTATTATTCAAATGTATTCCGCGCCCAGAAACGCGAAGGCGGCCGTCCGGCGGAATTTGAACAAATGGGCGTCGAGCTGATTGGAGACGATTCCCTTTACGCAGATGCAGAAGTTATCATTCTGGCCTCTACGATACTAAAGGAGTTGAATGTTGAATCTGGCCGGGTCGTCATCGGCAACACCCAATTATTGCATTTGATCTTGCAAGATTTCGGTCTCGACAGCGGACAGATCGAAGCGATCCGTGAAGCGCTCGTATCCAAAAACAACGTCGGTTTTGACGAACTGGCGGATTACATGGATATGGACCCAGCAAAAACCGGCGCATTCAAAAAATTGATGGCAACGTCTTCTTTGGAAGATTGGAGGCCGTACATCGATTCCGCAAATGCCCAGCAAACGGCTTTATACGAAGACATGCTAAAGCTGGAACAGATTATCGCACGCAACGGCTTATCAGAAGCCATCACATACGATTTGTCATTTATCAGCCACATGACATACTACACCGGGCTGGTGTTTGAATTCTACGGAGCCGGAAGCGGATTTCCGCTTGGCAATGGCGGCCGTTACGACGGGTTGATGCAGCAATTCGGCATGCAGGTCGGCGCAACAGGATTCGGCCTTCGGATTGACCGGCTATTGGAGGCGGCAACAGGAAGCGCTGAAGACGACCGGCATACGCTGATTTTATTCGATGAACAATCAGAAGAACAGGCACATCAGGAAGCGCAAGAGCTTCGTGCGCAAGGAGCTCGGGCAACGCTGCAATATGGGCCGGCTGTGCGGGATACGAAAAGTTTCTGTGCGCTGTTCAGTGAAGTTAGAAATTTAGGAGGCGCTTTGAATGGATGAATTGACGATTGCCATGCCAAAAGGCCGTATATTCGAAGAAGCTTACGAATTGCTGCTGAAGGCGGGTTACGATTTGCCGAAAGAAATTGACGATTCGCGCAAGCTCATCGTAGAGGCGCCGAACGAACGGATCCGTTTTATCCTGGCGAAGCCGATGGACGTGCCTGTCTATGTTGAACACGGTGTCGCTGATGTCGGCATTGCCGGCAAAGACGTTTTGCTAGAACTCGACCGCTCGGTGCATGAATTGCTCGACCTCGGCATCAGCCGCTGTTATATTGCGACAGCCGGGCTGCCGAATACGGAAATGAATGCAGTGACGCCGCGAATTGCGACGAAATACCCGAAAATTGCCTCCCGTTTTTACCGCGGCAAAGGCGAGCAAGTGGAAATCATTGAGTTGAATGGCTCGATTGAACTGGCTCCGATGATCGGCCTTGCAGACCGCATCGTCGACATCGTTTCAACAGGCAAAACCTTAAAGGAAAATGGCCTGGTCGAATATGAAGAAATTGTAGATATCACATCACGATTGATCGCTAACCCTGTCAGCTACCGGTTGAAGCAAGAACGCATCCGCGAACTTGTCGGCAAGCTGAGGGAGCAGGTGCGCACATGAAGAAAGAACAGCTGAAATCCGGCATTTCCATCCGGCGTTCGCTTGCTGAAGCCAGTGCAGAGCAGCTGGCTGCGGTAAAAAGCATCATCGCGGCCGTTCAGCAGGAAGGCGACGCAGCATTAACCCGCTTCACTGAAAAATGGGACGGCGTGAAAGTCGAAAATCTGCGCGTCGGCGAAGAGGAAATCGCAGAAGCGGTAAGCCGCTTTGAACCGCAGCTGCTGGAAGATTTAACGGAAGCGGCGGACAATATCCGCACCTACCACGAATACCAGCGCCAGCAAGGCTATACGCATACCAACGACGACGGCTCTTACGTAGCACAGCGTGTAACGGCCATTCCATCCGCGGGGCTTTATGTTCCTGGCGGCACAGCCGCTTATCCGTCTTCAGTGCTGATGAACGTCATCCCGGCACAAGTCGCAGGCGTCAAGCGCATCGTTCTGGTGTCGCCGCCTGGCAAAGACGGCAAGCTGTCGGACGGCGTACTCGCCGCAGCACATATTCTTGGAATTGAAGAAATCTATAAAGTCGGAGGCGCCCAAGCGGTTGCTGCACTGGCATACGGTACCGAGTCGATCCGGCCGGTCGACAAAATCACTGGGCCGGGGAACGTCTTCGTCGCATTGGCGAAACGGGAAGTGTTCGGCGAAGTCGCAATCGACATGATTGCGGGACCAAGCGAAATCACCGTTATCGCAGACGACACGGCATTTGCCGATGAAATCGCGGCGGATTTATTGTCCCAGGCAGAGCACGATCCCATGGCGACAGCGGTGCTGTTGACGACCAGCGAAGACTTGGCGGATGCCGTTTCGGCGGAAGTCGAGAAGCAGCTGCAAAGTTTGCCGCGGCAAGCGATTGCGGCGAAGGCGATTGCAGACCATGGCGTCATTTACATCGGTGAAACGATGGAACGCCTGATCGAAGCCGCCAATGAACTGGCGCCGGAGCATCTTGAAATCATGGCGGATGACGCGGAAAAAATCGCGGACCGCATCGAAAATGCCGGCGCGATTTTCATCGGGCGTTTTTCATCCGAACCGATCGGTGATTATTTTGCCGGAGCGAACCACGTCCTGCCGACCAATAGCACAGCCCGCTTTTCGAGTGCGCTGTCGGTCTATGATTTTATGAAACGCACAAGCATCATCTATTACAGCGAGCAAGCGTGGCAAAACAACGAAGCGAAAATTGCGCGGCTGGCCCGCCTTGAAGGACTCGAAGGGCACGCACGCGCAGTAGAATCGCGTTCATGGAAAAAGGAGAATCGATGATGAGAAAAGCAGAAATCAACCGCAATACAAATGAAACGAAAATTGCTGTCGCGTTTTCATTGGACGGAGAAGGCCAGGCGGACATCGCTACTGGCGTCCCGTTCATGGACCATATGCTGGACCTTTTCATCAAGCATGGCCAGTTTGACGGCAGCATAAAAGCTGACGGCGACACGCACATCGACGACCACCACACGACGGAAGACATCGGCATCGTACTCGGGCAGGCGGTCAAAGAAGCGCTTGGCGATAAAAAAGGCATCCGCCGCTACGGCAATGCGTTTATCCCGATGGATGATGCGCTCGCGCAAGTCGTCATCGATTGCTCGAACCGCCCGCATCTTGAAATGCGGGGGGACATCCCGAACGCCAAAGTGGGCACGTTCGACACCGAGCTAGTGCGTGAATTCTTATGGAAATTCGCACTCGAGTCACGCATGAACGTCCATGTCATCATCCATTACGGCCAAAATACGCATCACATCATCGAAGCTGTATTCAAGGCATTGGCCCGTGCACTCGACGAAGCGACGAGCATCGACCCGCGTGTGAAAGGCGTGCCATCCACAAAGGGGCTGTTGACATGATCATCGGCATCATCGATTACGGCATGGGCAATCTGTTCAGTGTTGAACAGGCATTGAAAAAACTCGATTGCACCGTCATCTTGTCGGATGACCCGGCCATTCTGCTGGAAGCGGAAGCGATTATCCTGCCCGGCGTCGGGGCATTCCCGGACGCTATGGACTTGCTGGAGCAAAAAGAGCTTGCGGGCTTTATCCGCTCTTTGCCAGACCGCGGCATCCCGCTTCTGGGCATCTGCCTAGGGATGCAGCTTTTGTATGAAGACAGTTCAGAAGTGCGCCAAACGACAGGTTTGGGACTTTTAAAAGGCGATATCCGCCGTTTCAATTTTGAAAAAGGCACGCAGCGGATTCCGCATATGGGCTGGAACCGCCTGGAATTCTCGCGTTTGCCGTATTGGCTGGATGAGCTGCAAGTGGATACGCATGTTTATTTTGTGCATTCATTTCTCGCGCTCAACACGGATCCGAACGAGGTATTCGCCACGGCAAGCTATGGCAATGTCGACGTACCGGGCGTAGTCGGTACAGGATTGATCACGGGCATGCAATTCCATCCCGAAAAATCCGGCGATTTCGGCCATCATTTATTAGAGCAATGGATTGCGAATGTCAGGAGGAACCCAGATGAGCAAGTTTCAAATCTATCCCGCGATTGATTTGCGCGGCGGCAAATGCGTGCGCCTGTTTCAAGGCGATTACGCACAAGAAACAGTTTACGGTGATTCGCCGGTAGATATGGCGAAAAAATTCGTCGACGCTGGAGCCGAGTGGATCCATATGGTCGATCTGGACGGCGCCAAAGACGGTGTGCGCATCAATGACCAAGTGGTTATTGAAGCGGCGAAGCTTCCGGTCAACGTACAAATCGGCGGCGGGATCCGTTCCCGCGAAGACATTCAGTATTATTTATCGAACGGCATCAGCCGCGTTATCATCGGAAGCCTGGCCATCCGCAACCCGGAACTGGTCGTGTCGTTTATCGAAGAATTCGGGGCGGACCGCATCGTCATCGGCATTGACGCCAAAGACGGCATGGCCGCAACCGAAGGCTGGATCGAAACTTCCGGCCAGTCTGCACAAGACGTCGCTGCGTTTTTTACAACGCATGGCGCGAAGCATTTCATCTATACCGACATCGCGACGGACGGCACCTTGCAAGGGCCGAACATCGATGCCAATAAAGCACTGGTTGCTTCAGGCGATGCCGGCGTCATCGTTTCTGGCGGCATCGGAACATTGGATGATATCAAAAACGTTAAAGTAGCCGCTGAAGGCAGCCCGATTTCGGGTGTCATCATCGGCAAAGCGCTTTACGAGAACCGCTTTACGCTTGAGGAGGCGCTGTCATGCTGACGAAACGCATCATTCCGTGCCTGGACGTCAAAGAAGGGCGCGTTGTCAAAGGTGTCAGCTTCGTATCGCTGCGTGACGCTGGAGATCCGGTTGAACTTGCGCGTTTCTATGACAAGCAAGGCGCCGATGAATTGGTGTTCCTCGATATTTCCGCTTCCCACGAAGGCAAGGAGACGATGGTTGAAGTCGTGAAAACTGTCGCGACGGAATTATCGATCCCGTTTACAGTCGGCGGGGGCATCCGCACGCTTGAAGACATGAAGCGGATGTTGCGTGCGGGCGCGGATAAGGTGTCGCTCAACACGGCGGCGCTCGACCGTCCGGAACTGATCAAAGAAGGCGCCGATTATTTCGGCTCGCAGTGCATCGTCATCGCAATCGATGCGAAACGCAATGGCGACCATTGGGACGTCTATACGCATGGCGGCCGCAACAAGACAGAGTGGAACGCCGTGGAATGGGCGAAGAAGAGCGTCGAACTGGGCGCCGGTGAAATCCTGCTGACAAGCATGGACAAAGACGGTTCAAAAGACGGCTTTGACATCGAGCTGACCAAAGCGGTTCGCGATGCGGTGGAAGTGCCGGTCATTGCGAGCGGCGGTGCAGGAAACCGGGAACATTTTGCAGAAGTATTTAAACAAGCGGATGCCGATGCAGCATTAGCGGCATCGATTTTCCATTATAAAGAAACAAGCGTCGCAGAAGTGAAAGATTATCTGCGGAAAGAGGGAGTGAATGTCCGATGAACAATGTGAAATTTGACAGCCAGGGGCTCGTTCCCGTCATCATACAGAATGCCGAAACGAAAGAAGTGCTGACGCTCGCATACGCGAACGAAGAAGCGTTGGCAAAAACGATCGAAACGAACGAAACATGGCTTTATTCAAGAAGCCGCAGCGAGCTATGGAATAAAGGCGCGACAAGCGGAAACACGCAGAAAGTGACAGCTGTGCGCATTGACTGCGACGGCGATTCACTGATTTATGAAGTGGTTCCGAACGGCCCGGCTTGCCATACCGGCGCAGAAAGCTGTTTCTACGAAACCTTGTCCGGCACGCCGAACGAATCGAAATCGGATATGTTCGGGGCACTGGCTTCGATGATCGAACAGCGTGAAACCGAAATGCCGGAAGGCGCGTACACGACGTATTTATTCCAAGAAGGCGTCGATAAGATCTGCAAGAAAGTCGGCGAAGAAGCGGCGGAAGTCATCATCGCGGCGAAAAACCGCGATGCGAAAGAATTGTCAATGGAGACAGCGGATCTCTTTTACCATGTCTTGGTCTTGCTGCAGGAACAGAAAGTCAGCTTGGATGCCGTCATCGATGTGCTGAAAGAGCGCCATGAGTCAAAAACAACAAGTAAATAATAGGGAAATATGCTATAATAACAGCACATTTGAGTAAAGGAGCGATTTCATCGTTCCTTTTACTTTTTCGGAGGCATATTTTGGAGAATAAAAAGAAAAAACACAACGACAACCTCCTGTCATTCATACCGTCAGGAGAATACTATTACAAAAAGGCGATGCGAGAGCTGCAGCGGGAACATTATCCGAAAGCCCATAAATACTTGCAACGTGCAACGGAATTGAGCCCGCAGGATGCGGATATCTGGATTCAATATGGCATCGTGCTGATGGAGACAGGTGAATTCGAGCAGGCGATGGACGCGCTCCGCACGGCCCATGGGCTTGATGTGAACAAATCCGAAACCTTATTTTTCCTGGCAGAGGTCCACGCGCATCTCGGCATGTTTTTGGATGCCCGAAATTACGCGAAAAAATATACCGAAAAAGAGCCGCAGGGCGAATATCACGAAGAAGCCTTGGAAATCATCGATTTTGCGGAACAGGAAGACTGGCAGCTTTTTGATGATGAGGGCGAAGCACAGGACAGCGAATATTTTTATCAGCAGGAAAAGGCGCGCCGCATGATGGAAAAAGGGAATTTCCCGGAAGCGATTGAATTGCTTGAGAAGCTGGTGGAAGAAAAGCCTGATTTCTGGGGAGCGCATAATAATCTCGCGCTCGCCTATTTCTATGTCGGCGAAGCTGAAATGGCGAAAGCGCTGCTGCATGATGTGCTGAGACGGAATACCGGAAATCTTCATGCCTTATGCAATTTAGCGGTCTTTCATTATTACGAGAAAAATGAAGAGCTTGAAGATATTCTGGAGCTCTTGAAAAAGATCCAGCCGTATGTCTTCGAGCATCGCTATAAACTGGGAGCAACATTTGCATTGGTCGGCAAATACAAAGAAGCGTACCGCTGGCTGAGAAGCTTACAGAAACGCGGATTCGACGGCGATCCAGCCTTTTATTTCTGGCTGTCGCATGCCGCTTACCATTCGGGGCATGAAGATATCGCGAAGCAGGCATGGAAGCAGCTGACACAAATGGATCCGACCAAAGGCGGCTACGAACCGTGGGCCGATAATGGCGTGATGCCGCATGAAGACGCTTTGGAGCATAACCGCGATTACCTCGTGAAAAAGCTTGACCACAGCCACAAAAGTGAGCGGCTATTCGGCATGTTCCTATTGGGCAAGTCCGCCCATAAACAGGAAATCATCTCGCATCCGAATTGGTTGAAATCCGAGCAGCCGTCCGTTATCGAAACGTATATGCTTGGCTACGCGCTCGGCCATCCGTTTAAAATGGAAGTGGCGGAAGAGCGCGCTTTCAAGCGGGCGATGGAAGCGACGGAACTGCTTTATGCCGAAAACGGCATGGTGACAGAGCAAGGATCTTATACGTTCCAGATGTGGTTCATGCTGGTTGAAAAAGCATTCGAACAGAATTATACTTTTAAAAATCCGAAAGCATTGGCAGCAGCGGTCACCTACATGGTAAAGTCATCAAGAGACACGGCAGCAACGAAAAAATCCGTTGCCGCCCATTACGGCATTACCACTGCGACATTGACGAAATACGTCACAGAACTGATCCGTTTTTTGCCGCTGTTTGAATCATAGGCAAATAAGTTGCTGATGTGCGCGGATTCTTATACGATTTACTTACTGAGATTTAGGAGGCCATAAAATGACCGAAACTACGAATGTTTATGATGTTATCATTATTGGAGCAGGACCTGCAGGCATGACTGCCGCAGTTTACACATCACGCGCAAATTTGACGACGTTGATGCTGGAGCGCGGAATTCCGGGCGGCCAAATGGCGAATACGGAAGAAATTGAAAACTATCCAGGTTTCGACCACATCCTGGGACCTGACCTTTCAACAAAAATGTTCGAGCACGCGAAAAAATTCGGTGCGGAATATGCTTACGGCGACGTCAAAGAAATTATCGACGGCGAAGAATACAAAACGATCATTGCCGGTTCGAAAGAATACAAAGCCCGCGCAATCATCATTACAACAGGCGCTGAGTATAAGAAAATGGGCGTGCCTGGCGAAAACGAACTTGGAGGACGCGGAGTCAGCTATTGTGCAGTCTGCGATGGCGCATTCTTCAAAAACAAAAACCTTGTCGTTGTCGGCGGCGGAGATTCAGCAGTTGAAGAAGGCGTGTACTTGACCCGTTTTGCGGATAAAGTGACGATCGTCCATCGCCGCGACGAATTGCGCGCACAAAAAATTCTTCAAGACCGCGCGTTCGCCAACGAAAAAATCGACTTTATCTGGAGCCACACCGTCAAAGAAATCAATGACGAAAACGGCAAAGTCGGAAGCGTTACACTCGTTTCGACCAAAGATGACAGTGAACAGGAATTCGATGCAGATGGCGTATTCATCTACATCGGCATGCTGCCACTGACAAAACCATTCGCTTCACTTGGTATTTTGAATGACCAAGGCTATATTGAAACGAATGAAAAAATGGAAACCAGCATCCCTGGGATCTATGCAGCTGGAGACGTACGCGACAAAATGCTGCGCCAAGTTGTAACGGCTACTGGCGACGGCAGCATCGCGGCACAGGCGTGTCAGCATTATATTGAAGAATTGGTTGAAAAAATCGGCCAAAAAGCATGATTTTAATCACTTCTTAACCTAGTTGTTACAGCGTTGTCATGAAGAGGTGCTAATATAGGAAGAGTAAATTGACCCCCTTTTTATAGAACACTTTGACAGACCGCTTTCCGGAGATTCCGGGAGGCGGCTTTTTTTGTGTAAAATTATGTGTTTGAACATCAGGGCAGAAGAGTAGTAGTGGGCTAGTGCCGGTTAAATTCCAACCAGTTCATGTTGACAGCTTGTTAGTGCTTGTTAATTTCCGAGGAACACATGTTAAAAATATTTTAACGCCTGTTAACAAGCATGCTTCTTGAAGAATTCAAAGATAGGCTCTACTCGGGCGATGTGGCTGAAAATATGCCGCTGCGGCGATTCGTTTTATTCCCATCTACCTTCGATGGACATTTACATTTTTTCTTTTTGTCTAGCTGCAAGAGCCAGCTTCTCGGGTCATAAGCCATTCTGGCTGTGCGGCAAAAAGCGCCGCTTCGCCAGCCTATCTTATGCCTGTCGAAGCTAACCGGCTCTTTCCGCTTTTCTTTTTTTGCATGACACGCCAGGATAGATGTATAATGGAGAGAGTTTACAAAAGATACGGAGTGTCGACAGTGCAGCGAATAGCGAATTTACTAGTGGTCCGCAATGGGCAAGTACTATTATTAAAAAAACCTCGGCGCGACTGGTACGTTGCTCCGGGTGGAAAAATGGAATCCGGTGAATCGATTTACGAAGCGGCCATCCGTGAGTTTATTGAAGAAACGGGTGCTACGCCTTTGAATACTCATTTAAAAGGAATTTACACGATGATGATCCATGATGAAGGCCGGATTGTGGATGAATGGATGTTGTTCACGTTCGTGGCGCACGGCTTGGAAGGCAAAACTTTCGAAGAAACGCGCGAAGGGCTGCTCGAATGGCATCCAGTTGAAAGCTTAGCGTTTTTGCCAATGGCCGAAGGGGACCGCACGAATCTTCAGTTTGCGGTGCAACAGGCGGGCATGCAATACGGCACATTCCACTACACCCCAGAATTTCAGCTGCTGGCTGAGCACATACAAACTTCAACAGAAGAGGTGACACGCCTAAATGGAAAATCATAATACCGACGAAACTGAATTGATCATCATTACCGGCATGTCTGGAGCGGGGAAAACCGTGGCAATCCAAAGCTTTGAGGATCTCGGTTTTTTCACGATTGATAACCTGCCGCCAGCCTTATTGCTGACGTTCATCAAATTGATGCGAGATTCAGGAAAGTCGATGAAGCGTGTGGCTGCGGTCATGGACCTGCGAGGCGGAGATTTCTTCGACAGCCTTGTAGACGCCATCGATAACCTCTTGAAAGAACCAAAAGTTTCCGTAACCATCCTGTTCCTTGACGCTGACAATCAGACACTTGTGAGCCGCTATAAAGAATCCCGACGTTCGCATCCCCTGTCGCCAGGCGGGCTAGTGCTCGGCGGCATCAAAAAAGAGCGCGATATGCTGATGGATCTGCAGGGCCGCGCGAAATACATGTACAATACGTCAACGATGAAACCGCGTGAGCTGAAAGAGCGGATCATGACGGATTTTGCGACCGAGACCAGTAACGTGTTTACGGTCAACGTCATGTCATTCGGCTTTAAGCATGGCATGCCAATCGATGCAGATTTGGTGTTTGATGTGCGCTTTTTGCCGAACCCGTACTATATTGAAGAACTGAATCCGTTGTCCGGGCTCGATAAGCCTGTATCGGATTACGTGCTGCAATGGAATGAAACCCAAACCTTGATTGCTAAATTGACTGACCTCTTCGAATTCATGATTCCGCAATACAAAAGCGAAGGCAAGGCTCAGTTGGTTATTGCTTTCGGCTGCACAGGCGGCCAGCACCGCTCGGTGACTTTGGCCGAATACTACGGAAAATTACTAGCGGAAAATTATAAGACGATTGTTACGCACCGCGACGTTAAAACTAGAAAGGGCTGAGTGCATGGAAGATACTCTGCGCCGGAAGCGTGTTGTCATTATTGGAGGAGGCACAGGCCTTTCCACATTATTAAGAGGTTTAAAAATGTTTCCGCTCGATTTGACAGCAGTCGTGACCGTTGCTGACGATGGCGGCAGTTCTGGCAGGCTGCGGAATGATTTGGATATTCCGCCTCCAGGCGATATCCGAAATGTGATGGCGGCATTATCGGATGCTGAACCACTCGTCGCGGAAATGTTCCAATACCGTTTTAAACAGTCCCTGGATTTGGATGGGCATTCACTTGGCAACTTGATGCTTGCCGCGCTCACTGAAATTACCGGGGACTTCTCTCATGCTGTCCGTGAGATGAGCCGAGTGTTGAATGTCAATGGCACTGTGCTGCCAGCGGCCAATCAATTGGTGACGCTGCACGCCGAGTTTGAAGATGGCACAATTGTCAGTGGTGAGTCCAAGATTCCCATGTATCTGCAGCCGATCAAGCGCGTGTTCTTAGAGCCGCATGACGTCAAAACGCTGCCAGACACAATCACGGCCATCAGCAAAGCGGATGTCGTCATCATCGGGCCGGGCTCTTTATACACAAGCATATTGCCGAATCTTCTGGTCAAGGACATTGAACAGGCTTTGATGGCATCGACAGCGAAAAAGATTTATATCTGCAATTTAATGACGCAGGCTGGGGAAACATACGACTATACTGCCTCAGACCATGTCAAAGCTCTTTATGCACATGTAGAAAAACCATTTTTGGACGCAATTTTGCTCGATAAGATCCAAGTGCCGTTGACGGTTGCGGAGCGCTATAAGAGAGAACTGGCATCGCCAGTCGAGTGCGACGAGGAAGAGCTGGAGAAAATGGGCCTTGAGGTTTACAAACAAGACATCACCAGTATATTCGGAAAAGCCGTTCGGCACGAACCGATGAAAGTGGCGCAGTGGCTGTTTGAATACGCCGGAGGCCTCGAAAAAGAAACACCGAAGCATCTGTATTTTTGATGTGAGGAGAGGGGGGACGGCATGTCATTTGCTTCCGAAACAAAAAAAGAAATGACGCAGATAGAAGTGGACGATTGCTGCGGCAAAGCCGAGCTATCCGCTTTAATCCGCATGAATGGCACATTGTCGTTTTCGAATCGGCAGTTGAGCCTTGATATACAAACAGAAAACGCAGCGATTGCGCGGCGCATCTATACCTTCTTAAAACGTTTTTATCCAGCGTATCCGGTCGAATTGCTGGTCCGGAAAAAAATGCGCTTGAAAAAGAACAATATTTACATCTGCAGAGTCCGGGAAGGATCGAAGCACGTCCTTGAGGATTTGGCGATCATTTCGGAAGGGTTCCAATTTCAGCATGAAATTGACAAAAGCCTGATTGAAAAAACTTGCTGCAAGCGAGCTTATTTGCGAGGTGCTTTCCTGGCAGGGGGATCCGTCAATAATCCGGAAACTTCTTCCTACCACCTTGAAATCTACTCGCTTTACAAAGACCATGCAGATTCACTGGTCGAGCTGATGAATCATTTCCATTTGAACAGTAAAACCATTGAACGGAAAAAAGGCTTTGTGACTTATTTAAAGGAAGCAGAAAAGATTTCAGATTTCCTTAGCATCGCCGGAGCGCACATGGCTTTATTGAAATTCGAAGACGTCCGCATTATCCGTGATATGCGCAATAGCGTCAATCGACTGGTGAATTGCGAAACTGCAAACCTTAACAAGACGATTGATGCAGCACTGCGGCAAGTCGAGAATATCCGCTTTATCGATTCCATTATCGGCATCGACCAGTTGCCTGAACGGCTTCGGGAAATTGCCAGACTGCGCGTTGAGTATCAAGATGTTACACTGAAGGAACTCGGTGAGATGGTTTCGAGCGGCAACGTCAGCAAATCGGGTGTCAATCACCGGTTGCGCAAGATTGATGAAATCGCGGAGCAATTGAGAAAAGGAGAAACGATTGGCCGGTAGCACCGCGCCATTCTTTCATATATTAGTAAGTCCAGTTACGTTTTAGAGGAGGGACAGCATGGTAGAGAAACAAGTGGAAGTCCAATTGAAATCCGGATTGCAGGCAAGGCAAGCAGCTTTGTTCGTCCAAGAAGCCAACCGCTACAATGCGGATGTCTATTTGGAAAAAGACGAAAAGAAAGTCAATGCGAAAAGCATCATGGGCATTATGAGCCTGGCCATCAGCAAAGGCACGAATGTAACCATTTCAGCAGACGGATCGGATGAAGAGAAAGCAGTAAGCGCTTTGTCATCCCTGATCGAAAAAGAAGCATAAGAAATCCCGCAGCCTTTGAGGCCTGCGGGATTTTTTGTATTAAAAATAATATAGTGACAGACTGTTTCATTTCGCTGCAGGCGGACGCGTTTCGCGGGCGAGCGCCGAGCCGCTTCGTCGCTGCGCTCCTGCAGGGTCTCGCCTGTCTCGCTTTCCCGCTGAAGTCGCCGCCTTCCGCTTCATTCAAAGATATTTCTTAATAGCAAATCATTTCATATTAGTTAGAACATCAAAGATTTATGTAAGTTTCCAGATATGGAGCAAAACAGCTCTGACTCCCAAGAAAACTGTGAAACAACGAAGCTGGGCAGCAATGCAGGGTCAGGGACAGGAGTATCTATTTTAGCAGAGTGGTTTTGTTCAATAGCTTCAATTGAAAAATCCTGCCTTAAAACACAAAAAAATCCCGCAGCTCCGAAAAGCTGCGGGATTTTTGTTTTAGATATCTTCTTTTGTGTGCTGAGGCAATTTGCTGCGAGTGATGATTTGGTCGATCAAACCATACTCAAGCGCACGCTCTGCAGTCATGAAGTTATCGCGGTCTGTATCTTTGGAAATGACATCCAAAGACTGGCCAGTGCGTTCTGACAAGATCGTGTTCAATTTCTCACGAAGGAACAAGATGCGTTTTGCGGCAATCTCGATTTCCGTCGCTTGGCCTTGTGCGCCGCCAAGTGGTTGGTGAATCATGACTTCAGCATTCGGCAACGCATAGCGTTTGCCTTTCGTGCCGGCTGCCAATAGGAAAGCTCCCATTGAAGCGGCCATGCCGATGCAGATCGTTTGAACATCCGGGCGGATGAACTGCATAGTGTCGTAAATCGCCATACCGGCTGTAATGCTGCCGCCAGGGCTGTTGATGTAGATCGAAATATCTTTATCTGGATCTTCAGCTTCGAGGAACAGCAACTGTGCGACGATAGAGTTGGCAACATTATCGTCAATTCCGCTGCCCAGCATGATAACGCGGTCTTTCAGCAAACGTGAGTAAATATCATAGGCACGTTCGCCGCGGCTCGTTTGTTCAATTACTGTTGGAATTAAATTCATGGATAATTTCCTCCTCATAATAAGGTATTGGCTAACTATACTGAAATCTTCTTCAGCTGTAATAATATCATACACATCTTGGTCAATGAAGGTCAAATCTAACGAATTGAAAAAACAAGCTTGAAATGTTTTGTATCTCTGTATATAATAGAAAAGTCGCCAATAGTGACCTGCCCTCGTAGTGTAATGGATCACACGTAAGATTCCGGTTCTTAAGATGGGAGTTCGATTCTCTCCGAGGGCATACATAAGCAGCGCATCTTTTCCAGCAAACTGGAGAAGGTGCGCTGTTTTTTCTTTTCCTGCCAGATCTCCTAAAGAGGAGTTTGAAAAAACGCCATTTCAGGGAATTGAATAGTATTCCAGAAGAAATGAAGAGGGGTAATTTTATGAAGAAATTATTGATTCCCATCGTGGTGATTATTGCGATCATTGCGTTAATCGCCGCGATGATTGTGCCGAGCTATAACGGCTTCGTGTCGCTCGAGGAAGACGTTAACCAATCGTACGCGCAAATTGAGAACCAGCTGCAGCGCCGTCTCGACTTGATCCCGAACCTTGTGGAAACGGTGAAAGGGTTCGCGAACCAGGAACAGGAAGTCATCAACAGCATCACAGAAGCCCGTTCTAACCTTGCAGGGGCTAATACGGTGCAAGAACAGGCAAACGCTGATGCAAAATTGAGCGGCGCGCTGAGCCGGTTGCTGGTCGTAGTTGAGAATTACCCGGAATTGAAATCAAGCGAAAATTTCCAGCAGCTGTCTGATGAATTGGCTGGGACGGAAAACCGCATCGCGGTTGCCCGCCAGAATTATAACGCTTCTGTAACGGAATTCAACCGCAAAGCCAGAAGTTTCCCAGGCAATATGGTCGCTGGCGTTTTCGGCTTTGAACAAAAAGAGTACTTTGAAGCAGATCCAGATGCACAAGAAGCTCCCGAAGTCGACTTTGGGACTGATGAGGAATGATTCGGAAAACAGCTAGTTTATTTCTATTGCTGATGCTTCCGGCCGCAATGGTTTTTGCAATCGAGTTTCCGGAGCTGAAGGATGATATTTACATCCAGGACATCGCCGGCGTTCTTTCGGCTGAACAGGAAGAGGAAATCCGGCAGTTAGGCACTGGGCTTGAAGATGCCACGACGGCACAGATTGCTGTGATGGCCATTCCTTCATTGGAAGGCGAACCGATTGAAAGCTACGCCTATGAAGCATTCCGCCATTATGGCGTTGGCTCGGAAGAAGCGAATAACGGCGTGCTGGTCGTGCTGGCGATGGAAGACCGGGAAATCTATATTGAAATCGGCTACGGCCTGGAAGGCGCGTTGCCGGATGGCAAGGTGGGCCGCATCTTGGATGACTATGCCGTACCGTATTTGCGCGAAGACGCCCCTGACCAAGCAATTCTCAATACCTATCAAGCGCTTTACCAGGAAGTCGCTGCCGAATATAATTGGAATGGCGAGCCGGTCGAACCACAGGCCGCTGCTTCTTCTGGGGAAGACGAAGGCGGCGGAATCCCATCGTTCTATATCGTCATTACTGTCATTGTCGTGATGTATTTGCTGTCGCGCGGCGGCAGAGGCGGTCCAGGCGGACGGGTGCGGCGGGGCGGCTATATGGGGCCAGGCTCATTCGGCGGCGGTTTTGGCGGTGGCTTCGGTGGTGGTGGAGGCGGCGGTTTCCGAGGAGGCGGCGGCGGTTCTTCCGGCGGCGGCGGAGCTGGCCGAGGATGGTAACGAAAGAAGGGTGAACATGATTACATTATTCACACGGGCAAATTGTCCGTTATGCGATGAAGCGAAGCTCATGCTGAAATTGGTCCAGGAGGATTTCGATATCGACTGGACGGAAGTGGACATCGAAAGCGATGACGCTTTGCATGAAAAATACATGCTGATGATTCCGGTGATCGAGCGCAATGGCGAAATGATCATCTACGGCAATATCGGCTATATTGAATTATTGGAAGCGTTAGAACTTTAACGCTTCTTTTTATTTGCATTTATTCGAAAGCTCAGCTAGAATGAAATGAGTGGGACAGAATAAAAGTGTTGGGACGGAAATTGTCCCGTACGAAAAGGAGTGAATAAATGGATCCATTAACGGAAGCGCAGAACAAGCTCGTGCCGGAAATGACCGACCTCCTGAAAAAACGCTATCAGATTTTACAGGCTATCCAGAGAGAACAGCCCATTGGCAGGCGCGCACTCAGCGAACTTGCCGGCATGAAAGAACGCGATATCCGCAACGAAACTGATTTGTTGCGCAGCCAACAGCTGATAAAAGCAAAAACCGCTGGAATGGTTGTCACCGATCAAGGTGCAGCTGTTCTGGAGGCCCTGAAAGAATTCATGCGCGAAGTTTCCGGACTTTCGCACATGGAACAGCAATTGAAATCCATTTTGGGAATCGCGCGGGTGCACATTGTCCCGCAAGACAGCGACGACATGCCGGCCGTCAAAGGCGATATCGGCAAAGAAGCTGCCCGGCTGCTTGAATCACGGTTCGCCCAGCATAAAATTGTTGCGGTGACCGGCGGCAGCACGATGGCAGCCATCTCGAAAGAGTTATCCACTGACAGGAAAGACAACGCGCTTCAATTTGTCGCTGCACGCGGCGGCTTGGGCGAAGATGTCCTCCACCAAGCGAACACCATTGCATCAGCATTTGCCGCCAAAACCGGCGGCTCGGTCAAAACGCTGTACCTGCCGGATCACCTTAGCGCGGAAGCGTTCGAGATGATGCTGCGCGAACCGGTCATCAAAGACATGATGGACCACTACGACCGGACGGATATTGTCGTGCATGGAATCGGCAATGCCGAGGAAATTGCATTGCAGCGAAAATCTTCCAGCGAAGAAGTGGAGCATATCCGATCCGGCGGCGCAGTAAGCGAAGCATTCGGCTACTACTTCAACGCTCAAGGAGAAGTGGTTTATCGCATCCGTACAGCGGGAATCCAATTGGAGCAAGTCAAAAATGCCGCATTCATCCTGGCAGTAGCCGGGGGGCATTCGAAAGCACAGGCAATTCTATCGTATTGCAAAATTGCAGCCAAAGGGACGGTGCTCGTCACTGATGAAGGGGCGGCCCGGCAAATAATTGAACTTACACAAAAACTGGAGGAATTATAAATGACTTTAAAATTAGCAATTAACGGATTCGGACGCATCGGACGCATTGTTTTCCGCCAAGCATTGATTCATGAAGAAGTGGAAGTAGTAGCAGTAAACGATTTGACTGACGCGAAAATGCTTGCACACTTGTTGAAATACGATTCAGTCCACGGAACGATGGACGCTGAAATTTCTTCTGAAGGCGAATACTTGATCGTCAACGGCAAGAAAATCAAAGTCTTCTCTGAAAAAGATCCTTCGAACCTTCCATGGGGCGAATTGAACATCGACATCGTTGTTGAATCGACTGGATTCTTCACTGACGCTGAAGCGGCTGAAAAACACATCGAAGCTGGCGCGAAAAAAGTAATCGTTTCTGCACCGGGCAAAAACATGAAAACTCTTGTTATGGGCGTTAACCATGAAAGCTACGATCCAGCAGAAGACAAAGTCGTTTCAAATGCATCTTGTACAACAAACGGCTTAGCTGGAATGTCCAAAGTATTGAACGACAAATTCGGCATCAAACGCGCGATGATGACTACGATCCACTCATACACGAATGACCAGATCTTGCTTGACTCACCGCATAAAGATTACCGCCGTGCACGTGCAGCTGCAGAATCCATGATTCCGACAACTACAGGCGCAGCAGTAGCGGTAACAAAAGTATTGCCGGAATTGGTCGGCAAATTGGACGGAATGGCAATCCGCGTTCCTACACCAAACGTTTCATTGATCGACTTGGTCGCTGAACTTGAAACTTCAACAACGATTGAGGAAGTAAACGCAGCGCTTAAAGAAGCATCTGAAAATGAATTGAAAGGCTTCTTGGAATACAGCGAACTTCCGCTTGTCTCAAGAGACTATAACGGCGTAAAAGCTTCAGCGACTGTTGATGCATTGTCAACGATGGAACTTGGCGGCAACATGGTGAAAGTCCTTGCTTGGTACGATAACGAGTCTGGCTACTCAGCACGCTGCATCGACTTGGCTCTTCACATGTACAAAACAGGCTTGTAATCTCAAAATCATAGCTTAATTACCGATGAACCTCTATAATGAAAGAGGGTAAAAGGGGTGGGGATTTACCCCGCCCCTTATTTTTTTATATGAACGGGAGGATTTTCATGTTGAAGAAAATGACCATGAAAGACGTGGACTTAAAAGGGAAACGCGTATTTTGCCGAGTGGATTTCAATGTTCCGATGTCAGAAGGAAAAGTGACAGACGACACACGGATCCGCGCAGCTGTTCCAACGATTGAATACTTGATCGAAAACGGAGCAAAAGTTATTTTGGCAAGTCATTTAGGCCGCCCGAAAGGTGCAGTCAACGAAGACATGAGACTGGCAGCAGCAGGAGCCAGGTTAACCGAATTATTACATAAACAAGTTAAGAGCCTCGATGAGTCGATCGGGGAAAAAGTGGAACAGGAAATTTCGGCAATGGCTGAAGGCGATGTCATCCTGCTTGAAAACGTCCGTTTCCACGCAGGCGAAGAAAAGAATGATCCTGAACTCGCCAAAGCATTCGCAGCGCTGGCAGATGTTTTCGTCAATGATGCATTCGGCGCCGCGCACCGTGCGCACGCATCGACAGCTGGCATTGCGGAACATCTGACAGCTGTATCCGGCTTGCTGCTGGAAAAAGAGCTGGATGTCCTTGGCAAAGCCTTGTCTGAACCGGACCGTCCGTTTACGGCGATCATCGGTGGAGCCAAAGTCAAAGACAAAATCGGTGTCATCGACCATCTTTTGGATAAAGTCGATAACCTGATCATCGGCGGCGGCTTATCGTATACATTCAGCAAAGCGCAAGGCAATGAAGTCGGGAACTCGCTGCTTGAAGAAGACAAAATCGACCTTGCTAAATCATTCATTGAAAAAGCGAAGGACAAAGGCGTCAACTTATACATGCCGATTGATGTCGTCGTAGCAAAAGAATTTTCAAATGATGGCGAAACGAAAGTCGTGGGGATTTCTGAAATTCCTTCTGACTGGATGGGCCTCGATATCGGACCTGAAACCGCTAAAACTTATGCGAATGTCATCAAAGATTCGAAGCTGGTCATCTGGAACGGGCCTATGGGCGTGTTTGAAATGAGCTCGTTCGAAAACGGTACGAAATCCGTCGCGCAAGCAATGGCGGAAACAGAAGCTTATACGATTATCGGCGGAGGAGACTCTGCGGCGGCTGTCGAGAAATTCAACGTAGCCGACAAAATGGACCATATCTCTACGGGCGGCGGTGCTTCCCTTGAGTTTATGGAAGGCAAGGATCTGCCTGGCGTTACTGCATTAACCGATAAATAGAAGGAGTGGTTTTGTTGAGAAAGCCGATTATAGCAGGAAACTGGAAAATGTATAAAACTTTTTCTGAAGCAAAAGAATTTGTCGAAGAAGTGAAAGGCCTCGCGCCGGACGCGGACAAAGTCGATTCAGTTATTTGTGCGCCAGCGCTGTTTTTGCAGCAGCTGGCAACATCAACGGAAGGCAGCCCGCTACACATCGGGGCGCAGACGATGCACGAAGAAAAAGAAGGAGCGTTCACCGGCGAAATCAGCCCTGCGCAATTAGCGGATCTTGGCATCCAATACGCCATTATCGGCCATTCGGAGCGCCGCCAATACTTCAACGAAACGGACGCTTCCGTCAACAAAAAAGTGCATGCCGCGTTTGAATACGGCATCACGCCGATCATGTGCGTCGGTGAAAGCTTGGAACAGCGCGAAAGCGGTTCTACAGGCGACATCGTCGAACAGCAAGTGGCTGAAGGGCTGAAAGGCCTGTCAGCAGAACAGGCAGCTCAAACGGTCATTGCATATGAACCGATCTGGGCGATTGGCACAGGCAAAACGGCAACTGCGGAAGATGCCAATGAAGTCTGCGGCATTATCCGCAAAAAAGTGGCATCGCTTTACGATGAAAATACAGCACAGCAAGTACGCATCCAATACGGCGGCAGTGTGAAACCAGCGAACATCGAAGAATTGATGGGCATGGAGCACATTGACGGTGCATTAGTCGGCGGAGCGAGCCTGGAAGCGGAGTCTTATGTGAAATTGCTAGAGGCGGGATTGCATGCGTAATACAGAGTATCCAGTAGCATTGATTATCTTGGACGGTTTCGGCTTCCGGGCAGAAAACTTCGGGAACGCAGTGGCTCAGGCGAAAAAACCGAATTTCGATCAATTATGGAATGAATATCCGCACAGCTTGCTGACGGCATCCGGTGAAGCGGTCGGCTTGCCGGAAGGGCAAATGGGCAATTCCGAAGTCGGGCACTTGAATATCGGCGCCGGACGGATTGTCTACCAGAACTTGACGCGCATCCATAAATCGATCAAAGACGGCGATTTCTTCGGCAATCCAGCATTTTTGGAAGCTGTTGCGAATGCCAAACAAAACGGCACTGCACTTCATTTGATGGGGCTGCTGTCTGACGGCGGCGTCCACAGCCATTACGAGCACCTTTTCGCGTTATTGAAACTTGCGAAACAGCACGGACTGACTGAAGTCTATGTACATGGATTTTTGGACGGCCGCGATGTCGGCCCTCAGACTGCATTGAAATATGTAGAAGAAACCGAACGCCAAATGGCTGAAATCGGCGTCGGCAAGTTCGCTTCCATCAGCGGCCGCTATTACGCAATGGACCGCGACAATCGCTGGGAGCGGGTTGAACTCGCCTACCGTGTGCTTGTCGACGGTGTCGGCGGAGCAGCGGAAAGCGCGAGCGAAGGAATTGCCAAGTCCTATGAAACAGGCGCCAATGACGAATTCGTCTTGCCGTTCGCGGTGACTGAGAACGGCGCACCAGTGGGGACGATTAAAACAGGCGATTCTGTCCTGTTCTTCAATTTCCGTCCGGACCGCGCCATTCAACTGACATCGGCATTTGTGAAGGAAGATTTCAAAGGCTTCCCGCAAGGACCGAATAAACCACAGAATTTAACGTTTGTTACCTTTACCAGCTATAGCGATGAATTGCCGACCCGGGTCGCATTCGATACGCTGGATCTGGAAAATACAATCGGGGAAGTATTATCGGAAAGCGGTTTGCGCCAATTGCGCATTGCCGAAACCGAGAAATATCCACACGTCACGTTCTTTATGAGCGGCGGCCGTGAAGATGTATTTCCGGGGGAAAAGCGCATTTTGGTGGATTCACCGAAAGTGGCGACTTATGACCTGAAGCCGGAAATGAGCGCGTACGAAGTGACGGACCAATTATTGAAGGAGATCAATGATGATGCATTTGACGCCATCATCTTGAACTTTGCAAATCCGGATATGGTGGGCCACAGCGGAATGCTGGTGCCGACAATCCGGGCAATCGAAGTCGTCGACGAATGCCTCGGCAGAATCGTCGAAGCATTGCACGCTAAAGGCGGCGCGGCCGTTATCACAGCGGACCACGGCAATGCTGACGAAGTGCTGACGCTCGAAGGCAATCCGATGACGGCGCATACGACGAATAAAGTACCATTAATCGTTACGAAACCAGGCGTCGTGCTGAGAGAAGACGGTATTCTTGCCGATTTGGCACCGACTGTCTTGAAATTATTGAACGTTGACCAACCGGCAGAAATGACCGGAAAACCATTATTCTAAACTAAGGGAGCTGTTTTTAAATGCCGATTATCACTGACATTCTTGCACGCGAAGTACTAGATTCACGAGGAAACCCTACTATTGAAGTTGAAGTATTCACAGAAAGCGGCGCATTCGGACGAGCAATCGTTCCTTCAGGCGCATCAACTGGCGAGCACGAAGCAGTTGAACTTCGCGATGGCGATAAAGGCCGTTACCTTGGTAAAGGCGTACTAAAAGCGGTTGACCACGTAAACAATGAAATCGCTGCTGAAATCGAAGAAAACTTTTCGGTCCTTGACCAAGTGGCAATCGATAACGCGTTGATCGAGCTTGACGGCACAGAAAACAAAGGGCGTTTAGGCGCGAATGCAATCCTTGGTGTTTCCATGGCAGTTGCGCACGCAGCTTCAGATTACTTGGATATCCCGTTGTACCAATACTTGGGCGGCATGAACGCGAAGCAATTACCGGTGCCGATGATGAATATCTTGAACGGCGGCGAGCACGCTGACAATAATGTTGATATCCAGGAATTCATGGTTATGCCAGTCGGGGCAAAAACTTTCCGCGACGCAGTGCGCATGGGCGCAGAAATTTTCCATAACCTGAAAAGCGTATTGAAAGAAAAAGGCTATAACACTTCAGTAGGCGATGAAGGCGGTTTTGCACCGAACCTTGGTTCAAACGAAGAAGCTTTATCAACGATCATTGAAGCAATTGAAAAAGCGGGCTACAAGCCAGGCGAAGAAGTATTGCTGGCAATGGATGTGGCTTCATCTGAATTGTACGATAAAGAAAAAGGCGTTTATAACCTGCCAGGCGATAACACGGTGAAAACGTCTGCTGAAATGGTTGACTGGTACGCAGAGCTTTGCGAAAAATACCCGATCATCTCAATCGAAGACGGCTTGGATGAAAACGACTGGGCTGGCCACAAACTATTGACTGAGCGCATCGGCGGCAAAGTTCAATTGGTCGGCGATGATTTGTTCGTAACGAATACGAAAAAATTGGCTCAAGGAATCGAAGAAGGCATCTCAAACTCGATCTTGATCAAAGTTAACCAAATCGGTACATTGACAGAAACATTTGATGCAATCGAAATGGCGAAGCGCGCAGGCTACACAGCTGTCATCAGCCACCGTTCAGGCGAATCGGAAGATGTGACGATTGCGGATATCGCAGTTGCGACAAATGCCGGCCAAATTAAAACAGGTGCGCCTTCACGTACGGACCGTGTTGCGAAATACAACCAATTGCTGCGCATCGAAGACCAGCTCAACGATTCTGCACAATACCTTGGCTTGAAAACTTTCTACAACTTGAAAAAATAAGGCTTTAGCGTTAGTTCTTCTATTGCTATTGTCATATTTATAAGTTTTTGGTAAACTAGTTCTTGTTGTGGAAGTTCTTTTCAGGAGGTGGAATTTATGCATACGTTGTTAGTAACCTTATTGGTTATCGTATCGCTCGCTTTAATTGTTGTCGTATTATTGCAATCAGGAAAAAGTGCAGGTCTTTCAGGAGCCATCTCCGGTGGAGCAGAGCAACTTTTCGGCAAGCAAAAAGCTCGTGGAGTAGACTTGGTCCTTCATCGGGTAACGATTGTACTTGCTGCCTTATTCTTTATTTTGGCTATTGCCGTAACTAAAGCTTAATGTAGACGATTAATCGCCTGACCATTTCACTGGTTAGGCGTTTTCTTTTTATAACGATATAATAATAAGTAGCTGCAGATATTCCAGAAAACAAAGCGGTAACTCAAGGTTATATTAATGTTTATAAATATCGATATTCCGCAAAACAGCTGCGCTTGCCGCGGGCGAGCGCCAAGCCTCCTCAGTCGCTTCGCTCCTTGCGGGGTCTCGGCTGTCTCGCTTTCCCGCAGGCGTCTCCGCTGTTTTGCTCCATATCGGGAGATATCTTAGCTAAGGCGTGTCAAGGGCTCGTCTCATGGCGAGAGTCATGCCCAAAGCGTCCGTAGCGGGGGATGAAGCTAGGAATTCTATCTAAACTAACACTTGGAGTGTTCAATGAATACTGAACAAATGAATGGAGGATTTTTATGCGAGTTTCGCAGCCAAAACCATTTTTCTTTAAAGCAGGCCCGAGAGCGGTCTTGTTGTTGCATGGATTTACAGGGAATTCAGCGGATGTCCGGATGCTGGGCCGCTTTCTTGAGAAAAACGGCTATACGTCGATTGCGCCGCATTATGCGGGGCATGGCGTGGAGCCGGAGAAACTGATTCCGACGGGGCCGGAAGATTGGTGGCAGGATGTCGAGTCGGCTTATGAACAATTGAAAGAAGAAGGCTATGAAGAAATCGCGGTTGCCGGATTGTCGCTTGGGGGCGTATTCGCGCTGAAGTTAGGGTATACATTCCCCATAAAGGGACTTGTGACGATGTGCGCTCCGATGTACATGAAAACGACTGAATTGATGTACGAGGGCGTGTTGAAATATGCGCGTGAATACAAGAAATATGAAGGAAAAGACGACGCGCTTATCGAAGAGGAAATGAAGAAGTTCCAGGAGCGCCCGATGGAATCTTTGCAGTATCTCCGGGAACTGATCCAGGAAGTGCGTGGACAGGTGGATCATATTTATGCGCCGCTATTCGTGGTCCAAGGCACGTTGGATGATGTCATCGATACCGATTCGGCCAATGTCATTTACGATCAGGCAGAGTCGATCGATAAACAAATCAAGTGGTACGAAGAATCGGGGCACGTCATTACACTTGATAAAGAGAAAGAACAATTGCACGAAGATATTTTAGAATTTCTTGAATCGCTCGATTGGAGCGTGTGAGAATTTCGAATAGGAGGAATTGGGAATGGCTAATAATGAAATGTCGCTTGAACAACGTTTATTGACCTTTATGCGCGAAGATGCGTATAATCCGTTAACTGTAAAAGAAATTGAAGAACAATTCGGTTTCGAAGATGCGGATGAGTTCAAGGAACTTGTGAAAACATTGGTGAAACTTGAAGAAAAAGGGCTGCTGGTGCGTTCGCGCGCTGACCGCTATGGCGTCCCTGAACGCATGAATTTGATGCGCGGTAAATTTATCGGGCATGCCAAAGGCTTCGGCTTTGTGGCTCCGGAAGAGACGGGCTTGGACGATGTGTTTATTCCGCCGACAGAAGTGAACGGGGCAGTGAATGGCGATAAAGTCATGATCCGTGTTTCTGAAGGATCATCTGGCGATCGCCGCGAAGGCGCAATCATCCGCATTTTGGAGCGCGGTACGACGAAAGTGGTCGGCACGTTCCAGGACAACCGCGGTTTCGGCTTTGTTGTGCCGGATGACAAAAAGATGAATATGGATGTATTTATTGCCAAAGATGATACGCTTGGCGCAGTGGATGGCCATAAAGTGGTTGTTGAAATCACGGGCTGGCCGGAAGGGCGCAAGTCCGCTACGGGCATGGTGTCACAGATTCTTGGCCATAAGAACGATCCGGGCGTTGACATTTTGTCGATTATCCATAAACACGGCATCGAAACGGAATTTCCGCAGGACGTGCTTGACCAGGCGAATGATGTGCCGGAAGAAATCGATCCAGCTGATTTGAACAATCGCCGCGACTTGCGCGGGGAGCAGATCGTGACAATCGATGGCGCCGACGCGAAAGATTTGGATGACGCGGTTCAAGTAGTGAAATTGGAAGACGGCACGTATAAATTAGGTGTCCATATTGCCGATGTCAGCCATTACGTGACGGAAGGTTCGCCGATTGACCGCGAAGCTTATGACCGCGCAACGAGTATTTACCTGACAGACCGGGTTATTCCGATGATTCCACACCGTTTGTCGAACGGCATTTGCTCGTTGAATCCGCAAGTCGACCGTTTGACACTGTCGTGTGAAATGATCTTCAACGATATGGGCGAAGTGTTGTCGCATGACATTTTCCAAAGTGTCATCAATACGTCAGCGCGTATGACGTATACGGACGTTTATGAAATTCTGGAACTCGACAATAAAGAATTGAAAGAAAAATACACGAATTTGGTGCCGATGTTCGAATTGATGAAGGACTTGGCCGAAATTCTTCGCGGACGCCGCATGCGCCGCGGGGCAATCGATTTCGATTTCAAGGAAGCGAAAGTCATTGTTGACGAAGAAGGCTATCCGATTGATGTCGTTGTCCGCGAACGGACGGTTTCTGAACGATTGATCGAAGAGTTCATGCTGGCTGCCAATGAAACAGTCGCTGAACATTTCCATCACATGGAAGTGCCATCGTTGTACCGGATCCACGAAGATCCAAAGCCGGAAAAACTTCAGCGTTTCTTTGAATTCATTACGAATTTCGGGATCGTTGTCAAAGGCAGCGGGACGCAAGTCGAACCGAGTGCGCTGCAGGAAATCATCAATTCGATAAAAGATTCACCTGAAGAAGCGGTTGTTTCGACGATGATGCTGCGCTCGATGCAGCAAGCGAAATATTCATCGGACAGCGTCGGGCATTTCGGTCTTGCAAGTGAATACTATACGCATTTCACTTCACCGATCCGCCGTTACCCGGATTTAATCATCCACCGCTTGATCCGTACGTATTTGATCAATAAAGACTTGTCGAAAGCGACGATCATGCATTGGGAAGCGAACATGGACGACATCGCGGAGCATACATCAGCGCGCGAACGCCGTGCAGTCGATGCTGAACGCGATACGGATGCTTTGAAGAAATCTCAATACATGGCTGATAAAATCGGCGAAGAATTCGAAGGTATCATTTCGTCGGTGACGAATTTCGGCTTGTTCATCGAGTTGCCGAATACGATTGAAGGCTTGGTCCACGTCTCGAATATGACAGATGACTTCTACCGTTTCGACGACCGCCAGATGATGATGATCGGCGAACGCACAAATCGCCAATTCCGCATCGGCGATGAAATCCAGATCAAAGTAATCGGGGTAAAACCAGAAGAATCTTCGATTGATTTCGAAATTGTCGGCATGCCGCAAAGCAAGCGCCGCACAAGCAGAGATGCACCGAAAGTGATCCGTGCCGGCAAACGGGACGGAGACGCGAAAGGCAAAGGCCGAGGCGGCAGCGGGAAGCCAGGCGGAGGCGGAAAACCGGGAAGCAAACCGGGAGAAGCTCCAGGGCGCAAACCGAAAAGCCAGAAGAAGAAGTTTTACGAAGGCGCCGCGAAACGCGGAGGCAAAAAGAAATAATGAGGGGGCGGCTCTCCAGCCGCTCTTTTCTATCAATTATGAGGTGAAGCAATATGGCAAAGGGTGAAGGGAAAGTCATAGCCCAGAACAAAAAAGCCGGCTTCGATTACGCGATTGAAGAAACAATCGAAGCTGGCATTGTCCTGCAAGGGACAGAAATCAAATCTGCCCGCAACGGCAAGGTCCAGCTGGTGGATGCATTTGTGCGGATCCGGAACGGAGAAGCATGGATTTCCAATATGCACATCGCGCCGTACGAGCAGGGGAATATCTTCAACCATGATCCAACGAGAGTCCGGAAATTGCTTTTGCATAAAAAACAGATCAATGAATTGATTGGCGTGTCGAAAGTGCAGGGAGCAGCAATCATCCCGCTGAAAATGTACTTGAAAGACGGCTATGCGAAAGTGCTGCTTGGCGTCGGTAAAGGGAAGAAGAACTACGATAAGCGCCAGGACTTGAAAAAGAAAGACGCGAAACGGGAAATTGACCGTGCGATGAAAGAACGCAGCCGTTAAGCTTGAAGTCTGACCAATCTTGTCTTATACTAATGGTATAGCACATAAGGCTGATCGCCTTTCCGTGTTCCTTTAATATGAGGGGACGTTACGGATTCGACAGGGATGATCTGGGCTTGGGTTGCGCGTCAGAGGGTCGGCTCTGTAAAAACGCATTTATAACAACTGGCAAAACAAACCAAAACCTAGCATTCGCAGCGTAAGCTCGGATCTGCTTTATCTATCCATCGCCCATGTGGCTGGGTAAAGCTCAACTTTAGTGGGATACGGCAGGCAGTGCCACTTGAGCTGCATGCAAGAGATTCGCAAGTTAGTGCCCAGGACGCCCGCTTATTGGCAGATTGACGCATGAAACCCTAATAAGTAAGCTACACGCGTAGACGCTCAAGTAGCGGAGTTTCTGGACGCGGGTTCGACTCCCGCCGTCTCCATTTTGGAGAAAAAGGATTTTACGAAGAACGCCAAAACCTAGATAGTAGGTTTTGGCGTTTTTTGTTGTATATATATGTTGATTTCCGCTACGGCCGGACGCTTTCCGCGGGCGAAGCGCTGAGCCTCCTCGTCGCAAGCTCCTGCGGGGTCTCATCACTCCGCTTTCCCGCATGAGACGCCGGCCTCCGCTGCAATCCACAAAAAAAGAAGGCCAAGATATTTTGATATTAAAATTAAATAAGAAATTATAACATAACTTTAATAAAAAAAATAAACATTTGTCAGACTATTTTAATTTTTTCATTGTAGAAAGTTAATGGTTTTGGTAAAATTAGGATTTAGTATAACAATTGTGCTGAGGAGTTAAAGTTTTTGTAATGTAGAAATACTATTAAAATCTGATTTAATAGAAGGAGAAAATATGAATAAGAAGCTTCAAATATTTGTGTCTTCAACTTATTTGGATTTAACACAAGAAAGGCAGAAAGCAGTTGAAGGTATACTAAGAGCTAAACATATTCCTGCTGGAATGGAATTATTTGCTCCAAGTAACAAAACGCAATGGGCAATAATTCAAGAATGGATAAAAAATTCGGATGTTTTATTACTTATAATAGGTGGAAGGTATGGATCTATTGAACCCGAGAGCAGTAAAAGCTACACACATTTAGAATATGATTTCGCACTCCATAACCAAATTCCAGTTGTCTCTATAGTTTTAAATAAACAATATTTAGCTAATAAAAAAAGTGGGAATATCAATTTGCAAGTCTATGAACATGAAAGTGAAAACCCGTCTATTCAAAAGTATAACTCTTTTAAGCAAACTATAATGTCTCATTATGTAAAGGAAGTTGAAGAGATTAATCAAATTTCTACAGAAGTTTTATCAGCTCTTCAGGAATTTATGGAAAAAGATAATAGTGAGTATCATTTTAGAGGTTGGGTAAGAGGAAACGAAAAGTTAGATCCGAATCATTTGAATATTGAATTTAATGTACAAAAATTCTTAGAAGAAAAGAAAAGACAAGGTAGGGTTCAAGATACTTTAGATATGTATAGATTAGAATTAAAAATTTTCCAAAATTATTTTGAGGGTTATAGTATAGACAATATTGAAACTTCTCACTTAAAAGAATTTCTTATATATAGAGAAGATAATTATTCATTGAAATCTAAAAGCTCTTTGGAAAAAACAAGAGGAAATCTAAATGTATTTTTTGATTGGTTAATTGAAGAAAAGAAAATTGAAAGGAATCCGGTAAAAAAAATACCGACTTATAAATTTAACAAAGCTGGAAACAAAGCGCTCAATGATAAAGAGTTACTTGAACTACGCAAATCTTGTATTACTTTAAGAGAAAGAGCATTGTTAGAAGTACTGCTATCTACGGGGTGCCATCTTTCAGAAATAAAGAAAATGTTTATAAGTAATATTGATTGGAACAATAAGACTATTCGAATAAAAGATTCTAGAGAACAAGAAAGAGTCGTTTTCTTTACAACAAAAGCAGAGAAGCACTTAAAAGAATATTTACAGAGTAGACAAGATGAATTAGACAATCTTTTTATTTCTCAAAGAAGGCCATATAGGCAAATAAGTCATAGAGGCATACAAGATGAAATAGATAATATACAAAGTAGATCTACTCTTTCAAGAAATATCAGTCCAAGGACATTGAGAGATACATTTGCCCGACTGATGTCTAGTCTTGGTTACCCACAAAATATTATAGATGCTCTGCTTGGTTACAATTCTAAATCGATTAGGGCTGAATCATTTTATAAAATAAACAATGAAAATATATGGGATATTGTTTGGCCAAAACCAGATTTCTAAATAGCAAGCATAAAAGTTTTATACTTAGGAATGAAAGTAGGCAAATCATTTGAGAAATATGTGGAAATTAAACAAGCTAAAACTATTTTAGTATATTTTTTGGTGAATTTTAATTAGAATCATAATTTTGATTGTTTTCTTCTCCAAGTATATTGCCTATTGTTAAATATCCTATACTAGCAAAAAAATTTCATGCAATAGTTTGTCAGCGATTTAAAAAGAGGGAATTTATGACTGTCAGTTCTTGCAAAGAAATTTTAGATAAAAACCGGCAAGCCCGTGTCAGGGCTTGCCGGTTTTTGCTTTTTATTCTTTCGTATTATCAACAAACGCTCCGTACTGGCGGCGCTGGTGTTGCACTGACAGCCATTTCAAGGTGGTGAACTCTTCAAGGACCCATTCGCCGTTGAAGCGGCCGAGGCCGGATTCTTTTTCGCCGCCGAATGGCATATGCGCTTCGTCGTTGACCGATTGGTCGTTGACGTGGATCATGCCTGTTTCGATTTGGTGGGCGATGTTCGTGCCGCGGTCGATATTGGAAGAATGGACGGCTCCGCTCAATCCGAATGGATAGGCATTGGCCATGTCGATTACTTCTTCATCGGTTTTGAACGGAATCAGGATGGCTACAGGGCCGAAGATTTCGTTTTCCGCAAGCGGCATTTCGTTGGTGACGCCTGTTAATACAGTCGGCTCCAGGACGTTGCCATCAGCATTGCCGCCAAGACGCAATTTAGCGCCTTGTTCAACAGTTGCATCGATGTCTTTTAGGATGCGGTCGACTTGATCGCGGTTGATGAGCGGTCCGACTTGGGTATCCTGCTCAGCCGGATTGCCGAATTTTATTTTACCGGCACGGGCAATAAACTGTTCTGCGAATTCGTCGTAAATGTCCTCGTGGACGAAGATGCGGTTGATCGCCATGCAGATCTGGCCTTGGTGGTAGAATTTACCGAACAACGCGGAATCGACGGCTTGGTCAATGTTCGCATCATTCAAGACGATGAAGTTATTATTGCCGCCAAGTTCTAATGCCGTTTTCTTCAAGGCGCCGCCGGCCAATTCGCCGATGCGTTTACCGACAGGCGTAGATCCGGTGAATGAAATCAAACGCGGTGTCGGGTGCTTAACGATGTCATCCCCAATTTCAGAGCCGCGTCCTACAACAACGTTCAGCAAGCCTTTAGGCAAGCCGGCTGCTTCGAAAATGCTGGCGAACAGCAAGCCGCCGGTTATCGGTGTGTCGGTAGCGGGTTTAATGACAACGGCATTGCCCGTAGCAATCGCCGGTGCGATCGAACGAATCGCCAAGTGCAATGGGAAGTTCCATGGGCTGATGATGCCGATAACGCCAAGTGGATTGCGGTAGACGCGGTTTTCTTTACCTGCTTGTTGGGAAGGAAGAATCTTGCCTTCCATACGGTAAGGGAAGGTAGCCGCTTCTTTCAGGATGTTGATCGATGCACCGAATTCGACCGTCGCTTTGATAAACGTGCTCCCGGCTTCTTTGATGAGCCAGTCGACGATGAGCTCTTTGTTTTCGAGCATGACTTCTTGTGCTTTTTCAATGACTGCACGCTTCGTCTGCGGCAATTCTTTAGCCCAGGACACTTGCGCCTCCGCTGCAGCTTTGTAGGCAGCGTCCAAGTCGTTCTTATCAGCTGCTTGTGTAATGGCGAGTTCTTCGCCTGTGAACGGGTTCGTGTTTCTCATTTGGCTGTCGCTCGAGCCTGTAATCCATTCACCATTTATATAAATCTTCGAAAAATCGGTTTTCATTTAAAATCGTCTCCATTCTTTTTTTGTTCCCGTTGTAAGATCGAACGGGTCCTTGTTAAATGCACCTTCTCTATTTACCCCTCTGCTTAGTTACTTTAAACAAGTTACATACCTTTCTTTACAAACACCTTCAATCAACTTCATAAGTTTGACTTATTTATCCTTCAATGTTAAATTGGATTTAATTAGAGACAACAAGAGTCTTTGATATCTTTAAAATAAAACTTCAGGAGGTTCCCATGAAATATTCCAATGCAACGAATTATGCTTTGCACACGATGGTGCATTTGATGCGGCTGCCGCAAACCAGCACAATCGGCGTGCAGGAATTAGCGGAGATGCAAAAGCTGTCGCCTACGTACCTGTCTAAAATTCTGACCAAACTGACGAAAGCCGGGTTGATTGAATCGATGACAGGCGTGAAAGGTGGCTACAAAATTGCCCGCTTGAAAAGCCGGATCTCTTTTTTGGACGTGATCAATGCGATTGAAGGGGACACGCATTTATTCGATTGTTCGATTCACCACGGCGAAGGCTGCCTGATTGAAAACGCCATGCGGCAGGCGGAAGAAAACATGAAAGTGGAACTGGACAATACGCTTATCAGCGATATTGTGGCCATGGCGGAAACCGCACAGCATAGAAAAAGGATTTGAATGGAGGAGAAGCGATGATACTGGATTGTGCAGTAATTGGCGGAGGTCCAGCCGGCCTCAATGTGGCGTTGGTTTTGGGGCGGTCGCGCAGAAAAACCGTGTTGTTTGATGACAATCAACCACGCAATGCGGTGACTTCCGAATCCCACGGTTTTATGACAAGAGACGGCATCGACCCGCAAGAGTTGAAAAGGATTGCACAAGAAGAACTGGGCAAGTACCCGGATGTACAAGTGGAAAAACAGCGGGTGCTGGATGTCGGTAAAAAGGAAGGGCTGTTTGAGCTTAAAGCAGTTGACGGAAAGGTTTTCCTGGCTAAAAAGCTTATTCTGGCAACCGGCTTTAAAGAAGTTCTTCCCGATTTGGAAAGAGTTGAAGAGTTTTACGGCAAAAGCCTGTTCAGCTGCCCGTTCTGCGATGGCTGGGAAATGCGGGATCGGCCGCTTGCGGTCATTTCGGAGAATGAAAACGCGTTTCACCTAGTGAAAGTTGCGTCGAATTGGACCGATGACTTGATCGTCTGTACGAATGGCAAAGCTTTGTTGTCGGCCGAAGAGAGGAGCATTTTGGAAAGTAAGGGGATCCAAGTGTACACAGAAAAAATTGCCCGATTGGTCGGCAATCATGGAGCTTTGGAGAAAATCGAATTTGAAAGCGGAGCGGCTATATTGCGTGAAGGAGGATTTATCGCACCCCACTGGGTACAGGCGTCAGACATAAGTGCCTCGCTGGGCTGTAAACTGAATGCGCTCGGCGGCATCGAAACGGATGGCATGAAACGCACCAATGTAGAAGGCATCTTTGCTTGTGGAGACACCTTGATGGCAGGGCCTTCGCAGCTGATCATGGCCGCAGCCGATGGCAGCATGGCCGCAATCTGCATAAATGCCGCGTTGATCGAAGAGAAATTCAAGCAATAAACACAGGGAGGAATGGAAGAATGCATGAAAGTTCAAGCAAGCCGCACGAAACACATTCGCACAAAGGGAAAATAGCGTATTTGGAAAGCCGGGAGCGGAGAGGTGAATTTTCGCCGGAGCAATTGTTCAGCAAGATTCCTCTGCAGCAAAGCGGCAATGTATTGGATTTCGGCGCAGGCACCGGCTATTTTTCATTGCCGTTGGCAAAAAAAATGATGGGCAAGGTATACGCCATGGACATCGATCCAAGCATGCTCGACATCATCGCGTTAAAAGCGGAGGAGGAACACATTACGAACATTGTGCGGCTCCATGCCGGAAGCGACGGAATCCCATTGCCGGACGCATCCATCGACCTTGTCATCGCTTCGCTTGTGCTGCACGAGATTAATCCGCTGGCGCCAAGTTTGGACGCGATCTGCAAGGTTCTCAAAGAAGAAGGATTTCTGGTGTGCATCGAGCTTGAACCAAAAAGCGATCCACTTCACAAAGCACCGCGAATCACGTCAGCCGGGATGGAAGAGGCGCTAACAGCAGCAGGTTTCCGCATCACAGAAAAATTCTTTCCAGCAGCCTCGTTATACGTGCTGATTGCACAGAAATAAGAGGCAGTGAAAAGCCTATTTTTTTATTATAATTAAGGATAACAAGTGTCTTTAAAGTATCTAATTGAGAAAAAAACAGGAGGCAGCCGGATATACGCGGCTGTCTCCTGTTTTCAGTTCTCGTCTTATTCTTGCGCCGTCTTCCAGAAGAAAATCCGCCCTTTAAAAGCGATCAGGCTGGCTGCTGCGAGCAACAGGCCAGCGATCATAAAGACGGTGCGGATGCCGAATGCATCCGCCAGCACACCCATCAATAAGGAAGCGACTCCGAAGGTTCCGGTGCCGATAGCACCAAGCGTCGTGAAAACGGTCGGCAATGCCTCCCTCGGGACGCTCGTCTGGATGACGGTCTGCTGCGGAATGTTTTTGAGCTGGCCGAATATGCCGACGAGAAAAGATAGGGCCAGCGCCAATAATGGCACATTATTCATTCCAAACAGGAGCGTTACGGCACTGCTGAGAAAAGCACCGGCAAAAATGAATGTGCCGAGGTTCTTCTCAATCGAAGCGGCAAAGCGCAGGCAAAGAAGGCTGCCGCCGATCAAGCCCAAGAAGAAAGAGCCATTGATGAAGCCCCACCATTTCTCGTTCACCAATAAGGCGTCGCTGACAAAAACATAGAGGGTGGCGGCAATCCACACCGTGCCGGCGATCGTCTCCAACACGTCCATCCACGCAAGGCGTTTCAAAACCGGCGTCGAAGACACCGTCTGCCAGCCTTTGGTGATTTGCTGCCATCTGCCTTGCTCTTTGGCTGGCTGGAGATGGACAGGCTCCAAAAGGCTTAATAACAAGCTGGACAATAAAAACAATCCCGCTGTTAACCACAGCAGGTCGTCTGCTGCGAGCCAGATCAACAATGAGCTGCCGATAAACCACATGGCGGTCTGAATGCCTTGCGTCACGGATTCGGTGATGCTGTTCGCTTTCAAGAGAAGGCTATTGTCCACATAAGCCGGTATGAGCGAGCGTGTGACGGGATTGGCGCAGCCATCAAGAAGCGCAATCAAAGCCAGCACAGCGAACAGCAGGGTGTAATTGGACATAGAAAGCAGGGGCAGCAGCAAAGCAAGTATTATCAGCAAGCCTGTTTTCCCGAACTGGGAAACGGCCAGCAGCCATTTCAAGTTAAAGCGCTGCATCAGCAGAGGCGTTAATGTGTTCGAAACAAACATCGCACCGGTAATGGTAAACGGCACAAAAGCTGCCGCTGTGGCTGAACCAGTCAGTTCAAAGATGGCATAGATGACGCTGACGATATACAGGATGTCGCCGGTGTTGGCAAGCGACTGCCCGGCCAGCAGCAAGTTAAAATTTCTATTCAGTTTCATGATTCTTATCCCCCAAGAGTTTAATTCGGATACTGTCTATTCAAGGGGGGATCAAATTGGACAAACGTTCATGGGTGATGCTCCTTTCGGTTGAAAGATAAATCTTGGGGGTGATTTATCGAGCGATTTTATTAACTTTATTATACGTGAAAAAGTTGGAAAATAAATGGCGATTTAATCAGATAATGGATATAGTGAAAAGATAAAGTGATATTGAAGCGGAGGTATATAAATGATTCAGCGGTCGTTGCAATTAATGGGGAAAAGGAACGTGGCATGGCAGGAAAGCGAAATGCCGGCACTCGGCACAGATGAAGTGCTGATCAAAACGATCGCTACCGCGATCAGCATCGGTGCGGAACTGCCGCAATACGAACAAAGCGACGCTGCCGATCCGTCCCCGGTGTATCCACGCAAAGTCGGCTATGAAAGCTATGGCGAGGTTGTGGCAATCGGATCTTCAGTGCGCGCGTTTAAAATAGGCGACAAAGCCATCGATTTTTATGGTCAGAAAAACTTCGGCATCGTGAAGGCAGAAAATGCTTACCTTGTTCCTGAACACATCGATTCAAGAACTGCGCTATTGGCCATCTTGTCGTGTGACGCGGCGAAGGGTGTCCGCAAATTGAATCCCAAGAAGCAGGCACGTGTAATGGTCACTGGCATGGGGACGATGGGCTTGCTCGCTGTCCATTATTTGAAAAACTTTTTCAAAGTCCAGCACGTGGATGTCATCGAACCCGATCGCAGCCGATGGAACATGGCAAAAACGTTTGGCGTCAATGCGATTTATTTGCCAGCTGATTATCCCGAAGACCTGTATGATTTCGGGATTGAATGTTCCGCCACGAACGAAGGGTTCGCTTGTTTGCAGCAAGCGGTAAAGAGCCACGGAGAAATCTGTGTGCTGTCGGACGGCAACAAAGAAACGCTGGCGCTGCAGCCGGAATTCTTTGAAAAGGAATTGCGCATTGTGGGGTCAAGCGATGGCTGGGATTACCGCGAACACGCGCAGTGGTTTTATGGAGCGGCTGAGAGCACCCCTTATGTAAAAGACATTTTTCAACATGAGATCGATCATGCGGAAATTAAGCGATGCTTTGAAGCATTGGCAAAAAGGGAAATCAATCCGATTAAAGTTTTTGTAAGTGGCTGGGAAGGCTAAGAGAACATAGGAGTTATAGACAGTGGTTCGAGAATAGTTGAGAACTTTATGGGGCAAACGTTTAAGGGCGCTTGTCCCAAGGTTCAAGTGTTCCGATCACTGATTCGGATTTTCCTGATAGTACAGCTTCGATGGCGCCTTGCGAAATTTCCTCATGCGTCAGCCACCGGGAAATCCCATTTTCTATTTTGAAGCCCAATTGGATCTGGTGGTAAAAAACATGCTTGGTTAATGCAGTTCTAGCTTTTATATCCTTCAAGTTGGAACTGCTGCCATTCACATGGAAAAATTCCACGGGCTGAATGGCAGGGAGCATTTCCAATACGCAAGGAATAACTTGCGGACCGGTTGAATGCACCCAAGCAACGACCAATTCGATTGGCCCATTCTTTTGTTGGTTGCAGCGGATTTTCTCAGCCAATTCCTCGGTATTGGTGTAGTTGACTAATACCGGTGTCAGCTGCGTAGGATTCTGTTCCAACAACTGCTGTATCTTTCCCGGATTTCTGCCGATTACAGAAACGTGATAGCCGTTTTCCGATAACCAAACCGAAGCCTGTGCAAGCATGCCAGTCCCGCCGATGACTAATGCGTGTTTCATTCGTTTCACTCCTTTGCGCTTTAATATCAAAGTTAGCTTCATTTCTTAATAGACAAGTATTTTCATTATACTATAATATTCTGGTAATTAATTGGATTAAAATGGAGGGAATGGATATAGTTAAAGGTAGAAAGCAACTATTTTCTCGAATCAATGGAGCTGAAAATTCCCATTAAAGCGATGAGGACAATTGTTTTGTTGGTAAAATGCGCGCTTTACATATAAGAAGATAAAACTGGAGTTGAGAAGATGTTTATTGTAAATGTGGAAGGTGCTATTTATAAGGATGAAAAGTGGCTGATTGTGCGGAGAAGCGACAAAGAAGATCATGCGCCTGGTGCGCTGGCTTTAGTGGGAGGCCAAGTGGATCAGGAAGGGAACTCGACGGATATTCTGGAACGGACATTGATCAGAGAAGTCGAAGAAGAGGTGGGGATAACGGTTTCGAATCTTGCCTACGTCAATAGTTCTTCATTCGTCACAGATTCCGGCGTTCCAGTCATCGATATCGTATTCCTGTGCTCGTATGAATTCGGAGAGCCATTCGTGAAAGATCCCGACGAAGTGGCAAGCGTTGCCTGGATGAGCACACAAGAAATTATGAACAGCGAAGAAATTCCAAGCTTTTTGAAAGTGAATATCGGGCTTGCTGACGACTTGGTAAAAAGAAATTCAGCATCTTTTTCGTATTAATAGAGTGCTGACTAATTTCAATTAAATGAGCTTATTAGCTAGAGAAAGGTGCGTGTAGGTTATTGGAGATTTCAATACATATGCTGCAAGAAGTTGATGCTCAAGACTTATTTGATTTCGAAATTAAAAATCGCGGATTTTTTGAAAGAATGGTGCCGAGCAGAGGAGACGACTATTATATTTGGGAAAGTTTTATAAAAAGACATCAAGCATTACTCAAAGAACAAGTAAGCGGCCTCTCTCATTTTTACCTGATCAAAGACACTGAAGGCAAAATTGTCGGCAGAATCAATTTGGTGGATATCAATCAAACAACTGGAACAGCAGAGCTTGGCTTTAGAGTCGGTGAAGCCTTTGTCGGAAAAGGCATTGGAAACAAAGCATTAAGGATGTTGCTGAATACAGATTTGGATATCACGCAAATTACCGCAAAAACGACAACGGTGAACAAGGCTTCTCAAAAAGTGCTGCAAAATAACGGCTTTGTCCAAACGGCCATAGGCGAAGAGGAGTTTGAAATGAATGGCCAAAAGATGAAGTTCGTTCATTACCTTTGGGAGAAAGAGAATTCCACACCTAAGAAAAACAAAACAAGTACCTAAACTAGAGGGAGGTGCCATATGAATAATCGGAATTGGTTGATAGGTTTCGGGTTATTAATAATCCTTATCTTTGGCGGTGGTTTTCTCATTCGTTTGATTCGGGACGGAGATTTTTATGTTGCTGAGATGATCGGAAGCATCCTAGGGATTATGATTTTATCCATAGGAGCTTTTTCGAAGAAGAAAAATTCAGCGGTCAAACCCTTGGGTTGGCGGAGTAAATAGCGGTCTTAGCAAAAGGGTAATTTGGATAGGCTAGTGTTGGATACCAATAAAAGAGGAGGGGACAATGCGTAATATAGCATCGTTCCCTCCTTTTGCTACTGAGCTTCAAAAAGACCAGAAGCTTTGGTGATCCTGATAAATCCGCCATCTTTCTTTTTCTTCTCTTCCAGGAAGAGCCTGAATTCCGTTAATTTACGAACCGTTAATTGATCTTTTAAATTGGTATGAGTAGATAGTAGATATGCGATAACCGGCTCGACATCTGGAATTTTTAAACCGTCTGCAAACAGTTTCAGTTCCACTTTCGAGAAGTAAAGCTTTAATTGGGCTGTGCCGCTTTCCAGCCCGAATGCTTTGGCGTTATTGGCAGCAGATGAGAAATCGAGCGAAGGATCAAATTCACTGAGCAAAGTTCCAAACTCCATTAAATGCTGTTCTCCGATTGTAGCGGCATACAACTTTCCGCCAGGTTTTAAGACCCGTCGGATTTCCTGTAATCCTTTTTTTCTATTTTCTACATGATAAAGCATAAAATTGGCGGCAACGATGTCGAAACTATTATCGGGGTAAGGAATGCTTTCGATATTAATTTGCTCAAATTGAATAGCTGGCAAGTTCGTTAGTTTTCGTTGAGCATCAGCAAGCATGCCGGAAGAAAAATCGGAAAGCACCACATTCCAATCATTAGGGATGAGTTGCTCATTTTTTGCCCAAAACGTACCATCTCCGCAACCGAGTTCCAGGAGTTTGCTTCCGGAATCGATTTGATATTGTTCAAAAAGCCACGTAAACCAATCTTTTTTGTTCAAACTATATAACTCGTGCAGTTTAATGCGGGCTTCTAAGTTCGAAGCATTGTGATATTGCTCGATCAACTCTTCCAAAACAGTTCCTCCTTTAAAAAGTGCCTTTTCCTGCACTCTTCCCATAATACTATAATATTCTGTGAATTAATTGGATTTAAATAAGGCAAATGGATATAGTAGAGAAAGACGGCTAATTTCCTTATTAAGTAAATTTATAAAGAGGAAAGATGAAGGGAGAAACAGCATGAATTTTACCTTTCAACCGATGACCCAGAAACAAAGCGAAGAAATAGCCGATTGGCAGTACGAGGGCGATTATGCTTTCTACGATATGGTTGCGGATGAAGACGACCTTCAGGAGTTTTTAAATCCTTTAGAGCGAAAAGATTTCTATTTCGCTGTCACAGAACGCCATGATTTGATCGGGTTTTATTGTTTCAAAGAAACCGCGGCTGGAATTATAGATATCGGACTCGGCATGAAACCCGGATTCACTGGGAAAGGCCGTGGCCATGCGTTTTTTAGAGCAGGACTGGATTTCGCGATTGCTCGGTACCAGCCTAAAAAGTTTACGCTGGCAGTGGCTGCGTTCAATGAACGAGCGATTGCAGTTTATAAAAAGGCAGGCTTTCAGCCGGATGAAGTTTTTCTGCAAAAAACCAACGGAGGCCATTACAAATTCATAAAAATGAAGTTGGCGCTGGAGCAACAGCAGGCATAAAAGGAGGACAAGTAAATGGAAATTTGGGATTTGGTGGACGGTTCCCGGAAACCGATCGGGAAACTGCATACGAGAGGCGAGGAAACCTTGCCCGGGGAATACCACATTGTCGTGGAAGTTCTGACCATTAACCTGGACGGCAAAATTCTCGTGACGCAAAGAGACGCGGCAAAAACCTATCCGTTATTGTGGGAGAGCACAGGCGGCTCCGTTAATGCCAGTGAGACCAGTTTACAAGGGGCAATCCGTGAGCTTCATGAAGAAACGGGATTATCCGTAAGAGCGGAAAATCTGTATTTTATCGGTGAAATGAAGCGCGGCAATTATTTTCTGGACAGCTATGTCTGGAAAAGCGAAGAAAATATCGATCTCAGCGACTTGAATTTACAGGTTGGCGAAGTATGCGATGCCAAATTGGTGACGTTCAAAGAGTTTGAAGAAATGAATACGAGGGGCGAAATTGTGCCGCCCGTGTGGGATCGATGGCAATTATATGCTGAGAAGTTGGGTGATGTCATTAAGACAACCCCTGTTACCAGCAAGTTTTAACAAGATGAATATATGGACAAACGTAAAAAGGAGTGAAGTTGCCATAGCAAGCAATTTGGATATATCCATTAGAAGAATGACGCAGAATGATTTTGCTGTTATGTCAGAGTGGCTAAGCACAAAAGAAGTTCTGGAATTCTATGGTGATGTCGATTCTCCGTTCACGGTAGAGCAAATAAAGCGAAAGTATGAACCGAGAGTTAAAGGGGAAATTCCGGTTTCACCTTACATCGTAGAATTTAAACAAATACCAATAGGCTTTATGCAGCATTATAAGTTAAGTGGAGAAGAACAAAAAGAATTCGGTTATCCAGTAAACTTGAACGTCTATGGCATTGATCAATTTATAGGAGATCCAAGTTATTTTAATCAAGGGATAGGCACAATCATGGTACAGAAATTCTTGGAATATCTGGGGCAAAATATGGATGCAGATATTGTAGTTTTAGATCCAGAGCTCTCCAATCCAAGAGCGATTAGATGCTACGAAAAATGCGGATTTGTTAAAGTGAAACAGATAAAAGGTGGAGTTAGCTGGTTGATGGAATATAAAACAGCTGTAAATCAATAGTGTAAGTTACTCGCAACAAGGGGGCAGGATGAATGGGGTTAATGGATCCGACAAAACATCCTGATTGGCTGGTGCCGCATAGTTTGGAGTGGTACGGGCAACTCAGCGATCAAAAAAATGCCTATCATTACTCGTGGAATTCAACTTGCAGCGAGCCGAATGGCGAAATGGTTTTTGATGAAGAAGTATTGAGGATGATCAAAGGCAAGAAAGTGCTTGATGTTGGTTGTGGACATGGGGAGTTTACGTTGACTTGCAGTGCAGCTGCCAAGGAGATTATTGGATTTGATGTGATCGACACGTTTGTTAAAGCGGGCAATCAGCACAAGAGAAGAGATGCATCTTTTGTTTTAGGCAATGCACATGATGGCCTTCCCTTTGATACTGGTGCATTCGATGCTGCTTATAATCGCAAAGGGCCAACATCTGCCTATTTGGATTTGAAAAGAGTGGTGAAAGCAGGAGGGGCGGTGCTGGGTCTTCATCCGGGAGACCAATCCGGCGAAGAACTGCCGGAATATTTTCCAGGACTTTTCAGACGATCAAAGGGTACGCCAATTTTGGATAAGATCCATCAACGGCTGGAAAAAAGTGCTTTCGCTGATGTGAGCATTGAAATTCTAACCAGCACAGAGTATTTATGCGCACCTATTGATGTCTTGAAGCTTCGATGCTTTGGGCAGCATCCAAAAATATACGCGCTTTTAGAAAAAGAGCACATGGCCGAGATCAATCGGAGTTTCGAAAGAAATGCCCAAAAAGAAGGGCTGCCGATTACCTTTTCGCGTTATGTCGTTCGAGCGCGTGTTTGATGAAAACGGACAAATAGTTATTCATAATTTCAGTAGGGGGAGGCGGGAGCATCTATGAACCGTCTGGTGGTCATGACTGTGGGTAAAACCCATAGTGGAAAAACGTCTTTTGCGAAAGCTTTGGAAAAGAGGCTCCCTGGATCATTGGTTATTGACCAAGATGTACAAGCTGAATTTCTGCATACATATTATCAACAAATAGTTCCAAGAGAAGGACCGAATTTAATCAAAAACGCGTTAACAAAAATGATTGTCGAATACGCAGTTGATGAAACTGCCAGCCACGTCATTCTTTCCAACTCAAACCGTCATTATGATGGCCGTAGGCGACTACTGAATTATTTCGCTTCCAAAGGGTTAAAAACCATCATCGTACATTTTGATATTCCCGAAGCAATCCTTATGGAAAGAATTGCACTAAGCGGGCGGGATACAGCTATCCTTCGAACGGTTTCAACCTTTGAGCAAGTGCTGGTTCAACAGCAAGCGGATGATAGCGGAAAAGCGATTGCCACACCGGGCAAGGGCGAAGCTGACCATTTATTTACGATTAAAAAAGAAGCCGATACTGAATCAGCTATCCAAAACATACTCGATATCATTAACGAACAAAAAATTAAATGCACGGAGGGATGATTTGGGTTCTAGAATCATGCATCTAATTATTGCAGATCAGGTTATGAAAAGAATGGCTATCGAAAACAGGCAAGCTTTTCTTTTAGGAGGAATTTCTCCCGATGCCGCTTTTTCAAGAGAAAGAAAAACAGCATTACATTTTTTAGAGGGCAGCTTAGACGATGGGACAAGGTTTGTGAATTACAAACGATTTATCGATGCTTATCACCCAGTCGCTCAAAGCAATAATGTACTCGGCTATTTAACCCATTTGATTTCAGACGATGTTTGGCTGGAACACATTTATTTCAAAAACGACTTTAAAAGCCGATTAGCTGAAGATCCTGGCTTCCTGGAAAGATGGCATGATGACTTCCGGCTGTTGAATGGGAAGCTGATTGAAAGGTTCAATTGCATTGAATTGAAAAACGAATTGATTGCAGCTAGTTTATCCGCGAATATAATAGCTGAAATAAACAGCGATGATTTGCGGCGGTTCAAAGAAGAAACCATCCATGATTTTATGTATAGCCAGGCATCATTAAAACAAAATCTTCAAGTGTATTCATTTCCACAAATTTTAGCGTACATTGAGTTGGCTGTATCAAAGTCTGTAGAAGTTATTTCCGAAAATATAGGTGGCTATCCATTAAAATGATCGCTATCAGAAAACGAAACTGCTAGAAAAAATCCATCAAAATTGGAGGCCAACACGTTGGAAAAGTTCGTATTCATATTCGGTCCGCAAGCAGTGGGCAAAATGACGGTTGGCCAGGAGCTGGCGGCCATGACTGGCTTGAAACTCTTTCATAACCACATGACCATCGATTTGCTGGAGCCGCTGTTCGGCTTCACACCTGAGATGTGGCGGCTGACGACTTCTTTTCGCCGTGACATCTTCCAATCTTTTGCGCAAAGCGATCAATACGGAATGATTTTTACGAAAGTTTGGTATTTTGATCAACAAGAGGATTGGGATGAGATTGAAAGCATATGCGATATTTTCCGTTCGCAAGGTGTGCAAATCTACTTCGTGGAATTGGAAGCGGATGTGGAGGAGCGGCTGGAGCGGAATAATACACCTCATCGCTTGGAATACAAGCCGACGAAGCGGAATGTCCGCCAGTCGGAAGCGCATTTGCTGAGCAGCCTGGAAAACAGGCGATTGAATTCTGCCGAAGGCGAAATCGAAGCGGAAAACTACCTGCGCATCAACAATACGAACATGACGCCGAAAGAAGCGGCGCTTTTCATAAAAAATGAATTCAAGTTATAAGAAAGAGATGCGAATGAAAAACTCGTGAGGATTGAAGAAAAGACGCTCATATAGGGGGGATTGCATGAATCACACCAAAAATCATGGCTTTCAATTTCTCGATTTTATCTTTACAAAAGAAGAGGATCTTCAGTTTTACTCACCGCTGGCAGGGTTTTTTGCCGTGATCAAATGTGATGGGCGGATTCTTATTGTTTATAACAAATGGCGGCAGCAATGGGAATTGCCGGCTGGTAAAAGAGAAGGAACAGAAACGGCAAAACAATGTGCAGTCCGTGAATTGTTTGAAGAAAGCGGGCAGTTTGTGGAAAATCTGGAGTTCACCGGTTTATTGAAATTGAAACGGGTTTCGAATGGCAAGATTAAATTCAATCCCGTCTATACCGCAGCAATTGAACAATTGCAGCCATTTATCGCCAATGACGAAACCACCGAGATCAAATTATGGGATGGGGTTGAGGAAATCGGCTGCTTCGATGAAATGGATTTAAAAATTCTGGATTACATAACGACCTGACTGACCATATGCTTTGGGAGAGGGGAAACGCAGATGCACGGAGAGAGGAAGAGTTGGAACGGCGCTGCCGCTATTGTAATGGCTGAGAATCAGGTGTTAATGGTCAAAGAAAAAGAGTCCGGGGGATGGAGCATACCTTCAGGCGGCATTGAAGCCGGTGAAACTCCAGAACAGGCGTGCCTAAGAGAAGTGTGGGAAGAAACGGGATTTCGCGTCAACATCCTGAAGCCGCTTCATGTTAAACGGACAATCATCAAAAACCATGATGTGGCGCTCCATTATTTTTTATGCGAAGTCACCGAAGGGCAAATTTCTTATCACGATCCGGACGATGCGATCGAAGAGATAGCTTGGAAAACCAGCAGGGAGTTGTACGGTTTGATCCACGATTATCCGGAAGACCGTGAGTTGCTGCTTTCTTTTTAAATAAGAATCACTTTGCTGCGGAGTTCTGAATAGAAATGCGGCGAAAAAAAAGAACAGATAGAAGCTCATATTTGAGCGGTTCTACAGGTCCTTTTCAAAAAGCTTCCATGAAGCCGCTTCCTTAATTCAAAAAATACTCCCTATAAATAAAGAAAGTAAAGCCTACCGCAAAAAGCAGATACACGATCGAGCCGATGAAAATATAGGATCTTTCGGACACGTGGGCTTGCTGCTCCATTCGAATGCCCGTTTGTCCTTGGATCGACATGTCCAAGTGGCGGCTCGCCATGCCGCCTTTCGATTTGAAAAAATAGATAAGCACCAAAGCCAAGCCGGCAATCGGGATGGCAAGATCCAGGAAAGCCAATTGCAGCACGCTGGCAGCCGCCCAATTGATGAGGGCAATAACGGTAATTGTACTTAAAACAATCAATAGTTTTTTCATACATACCTCCATTTTGTATTTTTTGAAATAAATGTTAATATCCTTCTATATGTTTATACGTTGAAACGGATATGAGGTTTCAAATAATTCTGCCAATACAAAACAAGTCTGAAAATGGCGCAGCAAAAAAGCAAGTCGGGAGAGGAGTTTCGGGTTGAATTTCACAGAGATGGACAATTCATCAAAGTTGGACGGGTTCCTATCGGAAGTTATTGGCAAGACCACAAACATTGTGGAAGAAGGAATCGTCGGAGTATATGTGCATGGGTCTCTGGCAATGGGGGGATTCAATCCGGGCAGGAGCGATATCGACTTGCTCATCATCACGGAGCAGCGGCTTGCGCTTAAAACACAACGTCAGTTGGCCAAGCTCTTTTTAGCCCATTCAAAAAAGCCATTTCCGATTGAAATCAGTTTTTTGAACCGTTCCCAATTGCGGAATTGGGAGCATCCGACGCCGTATGATTTTCATTTCAGTGAATATTGGCGGGAGCGCTATGAGGAAGAACTGGAAAAAGGGACATCGATTTACTTTAATGATGAACTGAAATTGGACAGCGATTTGGCTGCGCATCTGACCATTGTGAACACGCGTGGCATCTGTTTAAGCGGCAGCCCAATCCACGAAACCTTTCCGGAAATTCCAACAAACGATTATGTTTCTTCCATCCTTGTCGATTATGAAGAATGCCTAGCGAACATTCAGGACCAGCCTGTTTATAGTGTTTTAAATTTGATCCGGGTGTATGGCTATTTAAAAGAAGGCGTGATCATGTCGAAGAAAGAAGCAGGCGTGTGGGGAACAACAAGCCTGCCCATGGAGTTTCATCCGGTCGTTCAACAAGCAGCCGAAGCTTATGGCAATAATAGCTTGGATAGGGTGTTTGCTGAATACGATTTGAAAAGATTAAGAAATCATTTGAAAAAGAAGGTAGAAGAATTGTTAGTACAGGTAGAGTAGAAAATGTTCTCATGCATTTTTAGACAAAGGCCCTAGTTTATTTTATTAATGCAATTATGCTTTTGAGAGCTTTCCGATTTTAAACTTGGCAATCAAGGAGGAAATCCAGTGAAAAGAAAACGGTTAGCAGCACTTATTTCCTTTTTCTGTATCGTATTCGTTTTGTCTGCTTGTTCGTTCGGAAATTCACAAGCTTCCTGGGCCTATTCGTTTGTCGTTTGGGATGGATTTATTTATCAAATAAGCGATGAATATGTTCAAGAAGTAGATCAAGAGATTGGAGAAGTGACGGTTTATTCCGATAGGGAAGGAACTTATTCCGGAAACTTTTCCAATGAATATGAAAAAGGCACAGCGTATTATTCAATAACGGGAATTAGCACGGACGAGGCGATTGCTGTTAAAGAAGAAGACGGCAAATATCGAAAAGCGATCAGAGAAGGAAAATACAATAGCAACTAATTCCAGCACACCAGCTTCTTCTTGTTTAAGGATAAATCGTTTCACTGTCCTGAGGCAGTTTTTCGATATGCCTTAAATACGGAAGGACATCCTTCCCGTATTCCGGCAGCGCCAATTTCAGTTTTCCGGCAACCGCAATTGTCAGTTCTTCGAAAATTTCGCACATCGCAAACAATCCCGACCACATATTTGCGTAGCTTCCGTCGGGATAAGTGAGCAGCAGTTTTTGCCACAATTCCTTATCCACATACTTTTCAATGTTTTTTCCGCTTTTCCCTGGAATTGCAGTAAAGGCCGTTTCAACGCCGATGTGCCAGTTCAGCATCGCCATCAGCATATCCCGCACCGGGCCATCCATCATATCCTTGGCGAGGGGAAGCTCCTGCCGCCATAAGGCTTTGGCAATATAGGTGCTGACCCACCAAAACTCATTTGCGCAGTCGCTGAAATCTTGCTGTCCGGGTTCACCAATTCGGAACGGATTTTCCGTGTTCATCAACAATGTGCTGAGCCGGTCGTCTTTGTCCAATAAAATCTTGCGGGGCTCTTTCTTCGCTAAAGACTCTTCAATAAGCGAGACCGGCGTCAAGGTCAAGTCGATCCGGTTGCCATCTGTAAAAAGCATCAAATAAGAAAAGCTTTCCCGTTTTCTCCCGGCAGGCGGCATTGCCATTGCATCCGGCATCTGCATCATGATTCTTTCTCCAAAAGAATCCACCCACGAATGATCCTCTAAAAAAGGAAGCATGTCTTCTACATAATAAATGATGTCATAATCCTGGAATGGATCTTTGGCATTTTGAAGATGAACACGTGAGCCATTCAGTTCCACCATCCGGATATTTTCACTGTCGGCTGCTTTCCTTAAAATCAAAGACAGCATCTCTTCTTCGCTTCTCATAGCCAACCACCCCTTTGTCATTCATTGTTCCAGAATTCCTTAAACGGTACAATCATTTATCCATCAAGCTGAACAGTGGAACAGTAAATTTCCATATAATTTATTATCGCTCCCTTAAATGTTTGAAAATTCCAATTGTAACTTGTAGAGTTATAGAAATAAGAACTTCAAAAAGGGGGATTGGATGAAGAAAAAATGGCTTCTTGTTTTACTTCTGCTCGTAGGAATCGGCATACCGTCTTATCTTTACTTAAACACATCGTCCGTGGACCGGGAAATTCTCAGTGAAATAGAATTGGATGCAGTGGAGAAAATCTCCATTGTCAAATCGAATTTTCCAGTTGGCGTTTTAAATGAATTTGAGAATACCAATCGAAAAGCGATTATTGATGAGTTGAAAAAAATGAAAGTAAAGAGAACCAGGCTTTTTTCTGTTACTCGCCCAACGAATGGCGAATATGTGATTTTTCTGGATACCAATTCAAATGGCGTTTATCAAGTTCATTTATATGAAAATGACCGTATTATCAGCTTCGCTTCACCCAATAACGACATCAACTCTTCTAGAAGCTATAAGTATACTGACAGTAACTTGTATGAAATGGTATCCAAATTATTCTAATGTATTGATTGTAAAATAGAACTTAAAAGCTCGTTAATTCCAGAACTTTACTCCAGAAAGGCTGATCCATTGCATGCATAGAATTATTGGCAGAAAAATCGAGCTGACAGAAAACACGCCGGAACATCTGGATGACTTGTATTTCTGGCGGTTTGAAGAAAAAGGACAGGAAGCGAAAAAATGGAATGGCCCCTATATTCCCGAAAAGCGCATGACAAAGGAAGAGCATCGTGCATTCTGGATAAATGAAGAGGAGATTTCAACAGGTGTGCCCGCATCCCTGGTCATAAAAGCTGAAGGCAGCGTGATTGGCTATGTGGGCGCCTATTGGGTCGACAAGAATACAAACTGGCTCGAAATCGGCATTGTCATTTACGACAAAGAATATTGGAACGGCGGATATGGCACGGAAGCCTACAAGCTGTGGATTGATTTCCTTTTTTCTTCTACCGATTTGCACCGGCTAGGCATGTCGACGTGGTCGGGCAACGACAGGATGATGAAAGTTGCCGAACGGCTCGGGATGAGCGTAGAAGCACGCATCAGAAAAGCTCGCATGGTGGAAGGGAAATATTTTGATTCGATTAAGATGGGGATGCTAAGAGAAGAGTGGGAAAAGACGAAAACCTGCCAATAAAAACTGATGAAAAAGCAGTGATTTATTAATTTCCAGTATTTACAATCTCGGAAATAACTGATAATCTTATTTAAATTAACTTAGCGAAAAGCGTTGAAGAGAAGAGTAGGTGACTTGAACTTCTTTTAGAGAGCCCTGTTTGGTGGGAAGGGGCAGAAGCGTGAAGCCGAAACAAAACTCTGAGCACCATGGTGGAACCGAACAGCGGGGATACTGTGGCGGGAGCTCCCGTTACTGAGCTTAGGTATTCGCAGTTTGACGGAGTACCGAATGAGGCGGATATGGCGACATATCCGCAAATAGGGGTGGCACCACGATTAGATCTCGTCCCCAAGGCAAACAGCCTTGGGGACGGGGTCTTTTTTTATTATCTGTGGTGGGAGGAATTGGCGATGACGTTTAGAAGAAGAGTAGAGGCGTGGAAATACCCGGCGATTCTTTTGTTCGGGATTGGCACGTCGAACTTTGGGGCTTGGGTATACCTCATTGCATTGAACTTGATCGTGCTAGATTTGACGCAGTCGCCGCTCGCGGTTGCCGGATTGTATATTGCCAGACCGATGGCAGCGCTGTTAACAAATACATGGGCTGGCAGTGTCATTGACCGAATCAACAAGCGGCGCCTATTGATCTCGCTGGATGTGTTCAGGTCTGTCCTGATTGCAGTTTTGCCGTTCGCTTCTTCAATGTGGACGATTTATGCGCTCGTTCTAGTCATCAATATGGCAGGAGCAATGTTTGAGCCTGCCTCGATGGCCTATATTACAAAACTGATTCCAGCCGAGAAACGGCAGCGCTTCAATTCGCTGCGGAGTTTGATAGATTCCGGCGCATTTCTGATCGGACCGGCTATTGCAGGAATCCTGTTCATGATCGGCACGCCGACTGCAGCAATCTACATCAATGCAGTTGCTTTGCTGTTGTCGGCGCTCGTTTTGGCAATGATGCCGGATTTGGAGAAGGGAGCAACGCTTGCTAGCGCGGGCGGCAAGGTGTCTTGGTCCATAATCAGGGAAGACTGGCGCATTGTGCTGGAGTTCAGCCGCGCATCAAGCCGAACCATGCTTGTCTTCATGCTTTTCAGCTGTATGGTCGTCATGGCGACGGCCATCGACTCGCAAGAAGCTTCGTTTGCAAAAGCGGTGCTTTTCCTAACAGACAGCGAATATGGATTTTTGGTCAGTATAGCGGGTGGTGGCATTATTGCGGGTTCGGTGATCAATGCATTGTTCGCAAAAAAATTTAAGACTCATTCATTGATCGGTTTCGGTTCTTTGATGGTTGCCGCGGGCTATCTGATTTATGCCTTTTCGAATTCCTATGCGGTTGCAGCCGTCGGTTTCTTCTTCCTGGCATTTGCTTTGGCTTTTGCCAATACAGGGTTCCATACGTTTACCCAGAACAATATACCAGTTGAAAAAATGGGCAGGATTGTTGGCATGTATAGTTTAGCTGAGGCTTTTTTAATCATTATCGCTACTGGAATTGTAGGTGTGGCGGCGCAAGTGATTTCCATACAGCCTGTTGTCATCGCAGCGGTATTCGTTATGCTCGCAATTGCGATTCTTTTATTTATCGTATGCATCAAACAGCCGGCAAGCGGCGTCTATCTTCTAACAGAGAAAGAAACGGAGGCAGCAAAATGATTGCACAGGGTTTTTTGATAAGAGGGCAAGAGATTCTTATGGTCAAACAGCATGTTGAAAGAGGGGACATCGTCTGGAATTATCCTGGCGGCGGCATCGAAGAAGGCGAAACGCCTGAGCAGGCATGCATCAGGGAAGTAGAAGAAGAAACAGGCTATGTGGTCAAGATTACAAGCCTGCTGGTGCAAACCCCTCAAAAATATACGTTTCTAACAGAGATTATCGGCGGGGAACTGACGGTTGATAGGGCAAGCGAAGTGAACAAAGATATTATCGATGCTGCCTGGGTAGCCATTAACGACGATGAAAAATTCTATCTTGTCACAAAACCAATGCTTGAATTGCTGGCGGCTCAAAACGCATTTAAACAGAACTTGTTTATATAGTATGGCGTATTCTTCAAGAAGAGGTGATGTAAATGGAAGTCTTGTTTTTTCTTATCATCGGCACGGCGCTGTGGCTGACGAATCATTTAGTCTTTAAATTCGCTGGAAACAATAAAAAACGGAGAATCTTGTCTGGAATCACTGTTATACTCCTGGCGCCGGTAATTTACTATCTGACTTTTGCTGCAGTTGCACCATTCGACCCGGGAGGATTCGGTACCGTTATCGTTTCATTTTTTTACGGAATTCTCTTTTTCTTAAATGGCCTTGTATGGATCGCAATAGGGATTTTCACAAAAGATTTGGACCCATCTCCTAATGAAGAACGATTTTAGAATTAAATTATTTGCTTGCTTTAATATGACAAGCAGTTCTCTTATTTGGAATGTTACAGTTAACGCATTAAGTTGAAAGAGGTGCAGAAAATGGAAAATCAATGCAAATGGCCGCAAGGCAGTGACATGATGCAGGCTTACCATGATGAAGAATGGTGCAGGCCAAGCCGGGACGACCGCTATATCTTTGAATTGCTGTCGCTGGAAGGGGCGCAAGCGGGATTGTCATGGAGCATCGTTCTCGCAAAACGCGAAGGGTATAAGCGAGCTTTCCGTGATTTTGATCTGGAATACTGCGCCAATTTGACGGATGAGGACCTGATTTATATCAAAGACAATTTTGACGTCATCAAACATTTAGCGAAGCTGCAATCCGTTCGCAGCAATGCAAACGCCGCCTTGAAAATCCAACAAGAGTTTGGGAGCTTGTCCAATTTCCTATGGCAGTTTACAGAATCCAAACCGATCATCAACAGCTGGGAAAGGGACGATCAGATTCCGGCGCAATCACCTTTATCTGTGGAGATCAGCAAAGCATTGAAAAAGCGGGGCTTTAAATTCATTGGACCGGTCACTGCCTATTCTTTCTTGCAGGCGATCGGCATGGTGGATGACCATATCCGCACATGCCGTTTTCATACAGGGAATTTGTGAAGAACACAGGGGATAGATAAAAAAATCTGAGCTATGATGATATTTCTTTTAAGCCGTTTTAGGTGCTGGATTGTCGGGTATTTTACTAAATGTACAGACAATATAAATAAGCACGTTTCTATTATAGGGAGGCTATCATGGAATATATCAATTTAGGGAAATCAGGCTTGCGTGTGCCAAAGTATATACTTGGAACGGTCCCATTCAGCGGGACAAATGGCTTTGAAGCAGCCGGCGACATCAAAGAAGACCAAGCACGCCGGATGGTCGATCTCGCTCTTGAAGCAGGCATTAATATGTTCGATACCGCAAACCTCTATTCAAAAGGGGATGCCGAACGTGTATTGGGATCAGCGATAAAGGGACGCAGGGACGACGTGCTGTTGACGTCGAAAACTGGATTCCATCTTGGCGACAATCCGAACGCACGCGGAGCTTCACGCAATAACATCCTGACATCCATCGACCAATCGCTGGAGCGGCTTGGGACGGATTATCTCGATGTGTATTTTGTGCATTTATGGGATGGCCGCACGCCAATCGAAGAAACCGTGGAAACGATGACAAGCTTGGTGAAGTCAGGGAAAATACGCCATTGGGGCGTTTCGAATTATAGCGCATGGGCAATGGCAAGAACTTTTTCCATCGCAGAACGTGACGGTTTTATTCCGCCGATCACCCAGCAGATTTATTACACGCCGGAAGCGCGTGAAGCGGAATATGAATTGCTGCCGGCAGGAACTGAGCTCGGTGTAGGCTCGATGATCTGGAGTCCGCTCGGCGAAGGTTTGCTGAACGGCAAGATCGGGCGCGGGAAAAAAGCGCCTGACAATACGCGCCAAGGTGCCGGTTGGCCAGAGCCTTGGGTTCAGGAGCAGGAACGCCTTTTTGATGTGATTGATGCGCTTGAAGAAGTGGCAGCAAGCCACAATGCATCGGTCCCGCAGATTGCTTACGCATGGGTGCGTGACCGTCCGAACGTCGGGCCGATTGTCATCGCAGCCCGCAACGAAGAGCAGCTGAAGGAAAATATCGCATCATTCGATATTAAACTCAGCCAGGAAGAGCATGACCTCATCGAAAAAACGGCGCGGCCTGCACCGCTCTATCCACATTGGCACCGTGCGATGAGTTCATATGAAATGGGGAGCCCGTCTGAAATGCCTTATTTGAAAAGCTTTAAACAAACACTGGGAATCGAAGACTGAACGACCAGCTTTCCAGCCTGTCTTTTAGCCGCATATTAAATCGCCCTTTTGTTATGGTGCTGCCAAAGCGTCCATTTACAAATATGGGGCGATTTTTTTAAGCCGCCTGCTTATGCGGATAGCAGTGCATGTAAGCGGCATCATCCGCCGGAAATGGCTTTGGGCGGTTTGACAAGCGCTTTGATGTTCCGTAACATGAACAATTGTGATAAAAATCAGGAGGTGTACTATATGAAGAAAGTAACAAATGTATTCTGGATTGCATTGGGCCTTGTCATTTTGGCTGTAGCCTACGGCGCGATTGCTCCAGGAAGTTTTGCAGAAGTTACCGGGAATATAGAAGGATTCCTGACAACTTCGTTCGGCTGGTATTATTTATTGATCGTTTCGCTTATGGTCTTGTTCTGCCTGTTCTTCTTGATCAGTCCAATGGGGCAGATCCGTTTGGGGAAAGACACGGACAAACCGGAGTTTTCGTTCGGCTCATGGATTGCGATGCTGTTTTCAGCAGGTATGGGGATCGGACTCGTTTTCTGGGGAGCGGCTGAACCGCTGTCCCATTTTGCAATTGACCCAGCCACCGCTGAACCAGGGTCGGCAGAAGCGTTCAAAGAATCAATGCGTTTCACCTTTTTCCACTGGGGTATCCATGCTTGGGCAATTTACGCGGTTGTCGCGTTGTCGCTAGCGTATTTCCAGTTCCGAAAAGGCGAACCGGGATTAATCTCCGCCACATTGAAACCGATTTTCGGCAATAAGATGAACGGACCGCTTGGTGTAGCAGTCGATGTTATTGCGGTATTCGCAACAGCGGTCGGCGTAGCGACTACGCTTGGCTTCGGGACTGTGCAGATCAATGAAGGCTTATCTTTCTTGATCCCAAGTGTTCCAAGTGACAACTTTACTGTTCAGCTGATCATCATTGCTGTTATTACCGTATTGTTCATGATTTCGGCATGGAGCGGTTTGAGCAAAGGAATCAAGTATTTGTCAAACGCCAATATGGTACTGGCGATTGCGCTGCTTGCTTTGGTTCTCATTCTCGGACCAACTTTACTGATTTTAAATACGTTTACGGATTCCTTGGGGGCATATTTCCAAAATCTAATGGGCATGAGTTTCCGCGCAGCACCGATTGATGGAGAGAACCGGGCATGGATTGATGGCTGGACCATCTTCTACTGGGCTTGGTGGATTTCATGGTCACCATTCGTCGGGATTTTCATCGCCCGCATTTCAAGAGGGCGCACAATCCGCCAATTCCTTGTTGGTGTATTATTGATCCCTACGGTAATCAGTTTTATCTGGTTCGCGGCTTTCGGTTCGACTGCGATGGACGTGCAAAATAGCGGTGTCGATCTGACGGGTCTGCTGACGTCGGAAGTGCTCTTCGGGGTCTTCAATGAACTGCCGATGGGCATTATCTTGTCGATCATTGCTGTTATGCTGATTACAACATTCTTCATCACATCTGCAGACTCGGCGACATTCGTCTTGGGCATGCAGTCAACGAACGGCTCGTTGAATCCGGCCAATTCGATTAAATTGACTTGGGGAATCGCCCAGTCGCTGATCGCAGTGATCCTTCTTTCTGCAGGCGGTTTGGATGCCTTGCAGACTGCGTTGATTATCGCCGCATTCCCATTCTCGTTCATTATGCTGATGATGATGGCATCATTCTACAAAGCTGTTACATTGGATTACAAAGCAACAAAACGAAAACGCTAAAATGAAAACCGCCGCTTCGGCGGTTTTTTGCTTTTTAAGCGTGTATAATAGAGAAAGTGTTTTTAACGAATGGAGGAAATTTTGTGAATGAAAAACCGCATGTTTTATTAGTCGACGGCATGGCGCTGCTGTTCCGCTCCTTTTTTGCAACATCGGCAGTCGGGCAGTATTTCCGGACTTCAGATGGCCTTGCAACGAATGCAGTACAAGGCTTTGCCCGCCACGTGCTGGCCGCTAAAACGATGATGAAGCCGACCCATATGGCCGTATGCTGGGACATGGGCGCGCATACATTCCGCACAGATATGTTCGAGGGCTATAAATCGAACCGCCCGGCGCCGCCGGACGATATGCTGCACCAATTCGATTTGGCGAAGAAAGTCTCCGAGCAGCTCGGCTGGATGAATTACGGCGAGAAGGGAATCGAAGCGGATGATTTTATCGGCTCGTTCACGAAGCAATGGGAAGGGCAGGCCCGCTTCACTGTCATCACGGGGGACAAGGACATGCTGCAATTGCTGAATCCGTCTGTCGAGATCGCGTTCATGAAAAAAGGGTTCCATGTGTATGATGTCTACACGGAAAGCCGTTTCCAAGAAGAATATGGCATCGAGCCAGGCCAATTCGCTGACGTCAAAGCGTTTATGGGAGACGCCAGCGACGGCTATCCGGGCGTAAAAGGAATCGGTCCAAAAACGGCGCTGCAGCTGATTCAGAAATACGAATCGGTGAGCGGTGTGCTGGACGCCATTGATGAATTAAAACCGGCCCAAAAGAAAAAGATAGAAGAGCATAAGGATATGCTGCTTCTATCTAAAGAATTGGCGGTCATCAAATGCGATATCCCGCTTGATGTGTCGCTGGATGAAATTACCGTACCGAATTACACGAACGACCACGTTGAGCTCTTTGACGGTCAGGAACTGAAATTGCTGGCTCGGCAATTGGAGAAAAGCCTGCTGCCGGTTAATCCGTTTGAGTAGGAACGATCTTGACGAACGTCAAAAACTTTTTATTTTTTTCATAAGAAACTGCCTGCATTCTGCTGGGGCGGTTTCTTTTGCCGTTGTCGTGGAAATAGAGGATCAAATCATCTTCCCGCTCCTCGAAGCCGATTAGCGGAACCCAATGATAATTGAAAAGCGGTTTTGAAAACCAATTGAACGAAAACCAGCGGTCAAACTTCATCGCAAGCGGCCGACCAGCTGCCAATTCTTTTTTCGCTTCATCGACCGAACGGATTTTTTCAATGCGGTAACGGCCGGCGGTCAATTTCTTGAACTTTCGGACGAGGCGCCAAGTGAACAATCCGATGCGCGTCGTGCCGAGCGCGCCGTAAAGCTCCCCGGCGTCCCACTCTTTTTTCTCATGGTGGCGGAGTATGGCTGCGGCCGTGACAGGTCCGCAGGCGGAGCCTTGCCATTTCGCATCAATTTCCGGGTCATATTGCGACATGCCGTTAAAAGGGATGAGGATTTTCATCAGCGCAGCCTCCAGCCGGTAATAATAGATGCTCTCTTTATAAGGAAGAGAGGCTTCGTTCCGTTTCAGTCAGCAAGTTTTTCAAAGCGGCACGGAATGTCGTATACACTTCAAGTTCTACTTGAATGCCCGCGTGGACAATTTCCCGTACAAAACGCGGATTGAAGCCAACGTAAATCGGGCGCAGGCCCATCAATTTCAATGCACTGTTCAGTTGCGACAATTCAGTTGCCAGTTCGTTGTAATCGAACGTCTCCACGTCTTCCATGCGGACGCCGGTGAAGTCAAAAATCACACGCTCGGTCTCGCGGTGTTTCTCGGCATATTCCAACACTTTCGAGCGGATCGTTTCAAAGCGGTCCCTGAAAATGAATCCGGCGATCGGCACCAATATCGTATTCGGCACGATCGAAGGGATGATCGGCGCAGACATATTGTGGATGACTTTCTCGTAATGCGCGACCAATTCTTTTAATTCTTGAATTTCTTTAGCTTGTTCCATGGGACACCTCAATTATTATGATTACTTCTATTATATCCTAAATACAGCCAACTGCTACAGTATACGAAAAACCTAGGTAATTGTCATATTCCTCGACAGCTCTTTTCATTTCTCTCCACCGCACTTTCGTGTCTTAAACTAACGAAGCGATGTAGAGACAGGCGGACGAGTAAGAGGGAATGGCCTAAAGGACTTCACTCGTTTTGCGTTTGGTCCAGGTCTGTTGGTTGTTTCATGTGCTTAAATGTTACAACATGAGTTATTCTGCAGAAACCGGTATGCCGAGGTAAATGATGAAAATAATCTAAACTCCGCTTTTTACAGACACCTAATTTTCTTTCTAGATTTTATGGGATTTAGAAAAGCAAATAACGGTATTAATAATTTGTAGTTTTTTAAATATTCTTTAAATTTTATTGATTTCCTTTGTAAGCGCTTTTATAATAAATATAACATCAAATGTGCGAAGGTGGAACATATGTAAAAGATGAAAGGAGTTTTATATGATTGGTTAAGATTTTTTTGTTCTCGCCAATTCATTGAGGAGAAAAAGACACTTTTGCAGATGCCTTTTTTATAAGATGCAAGGGGGATTGGTCAATGAAAATAGATGAAGAATTGGTTGCAATTGATTTGGAGGTAAATTCAAAAGAAGAAGTGCTAAGCATATTGGGGAATCAGCTACAAGAGAAAGGATTTGTGAAAGAGGGATTTATCGAAAGTGTTCTTAAAAGAGAACAATCTTATCCAACTGGATTACCTACTGAACCTTTCGGAGTGGCTATACCTCATACGGATGGAGACATGGTCCACGTTTCGAAAATCGCATTTGCGTCGCTTAAAAATCCTGTAAAATTCTTTGCGATGGGGAGCAGTGATGTAACTATAGAAGTAAAGGTAGTATTTATGCTCGCTTTAAAAAACCCGGCAGATCAGCTGGAAATGCTTCAGAAATTAGTTGGGTTATTTCAAGAGCCTGAAATGGTAGCAAAGTTAGCCAGAACCAAAGATATAAATGACTTGAATAAATTATTCAAGGCTGAAGAATGACAGATGTAAAAATATTAATGAGGAAATTTTATAGAGGAAATAAGAATGGGAGAGGATAAGATGGGAGTTCTTCAATGGTTTGTCGATCTGGGTGCTAGTGTCTTGCTGCCAATATTAATTTTTATTTTTGCATTAATTTTAGGAACTAAGCCCGGAAAAGCACTTCGTGCAGCAATCACCGTCGGCATCGGTTTTGTTGCAATCAATTTGGTGATCGGCTTGCTAGTGAGTAGTTTAGGGCCAGCGGCTCAAGCCATGGTCGACAATTTTGGGTTCGAGCTGAATACCATTGATGTAGGATGGCCAGCGGCAGCTGCAATTTCATACGGAACGTCTCTAGGGAGTTTAGCCATCCCGCTCGGAGTAGGAGTAAACATTCTTTTATTGACTTTCGGTTTAACAAAAACGTTAAATGTGGATATTTGGAATTTCTGGCATGTTGCCTTTACAGGTTCCTTGGTCTATGCACTGACACAAGATTTCTGGCTAGGAATATTGACCATTATCGTCCACATAATGCTTCTTTATTTGATGGCGGATGTCCTTGCAAAATATGTGGAAAATTTTTATGGTTTCCAGAACATCACTTTCCCGCATGGGACATCAACACCTTCCGCATTCGTTGCAATGCCGATGAACTGGGTTTTTGACCGGATCCCTGGTTTCAATAAGTTGGAAGCCGATCCTGAGTCTATCCAGAAAAGGCTCGGAATTTTGGGTGATTCCACTATCATTGGGGTATTAATCGGTATTTTGATCGGTATTTTGGCCGGCTATGACATACCAGGTATTTTGCAGTTAGCTATCCAAACAGGAGCCGTAATGGTGCTCCTTCCTAGAATGGTCGCTCTTTTAATGGAAGGATTAATACCGATATCAGAAGCGGCAGGCGCATTTGTCAAAAAGCGTTTTCCCGGAAGAGATTTGTATATTGGCATGGATAGTGCCATCGCTATCGGACACCCAGCGGTTTTATCTTCGGCATTGCTGCTTATACCAATTACAATTTTCTTAGCTGTTTTGCTTCCAGGGAATTCGGTTCTTCCATTCGCAGACTTGGCATCTATACCATTCTTGATTTGCTTGATGGTGCCTGTATTCAGAGGTAATATCGTCCGTACCGTAATTGGCGGATCCATTTATATCGGAGTAGGTTTATATATAGCAACTTGGGTTGCTCCATTATTTACAGGTGCCGCTATTGCTTCAAATTTCGATATGGGTACCAACACAAGTATTTCATCACTGATTGATGGAGCGGTATGGACCACATTCATATTTGTCGGGATTACTAAAATATTGAGCTGGTATGGAATGATTATCTTAGGCCTGCTAGTACTTTTTGGTTTGGTTTATCAGAACAAAATTAAACCAAAGCGGCAGGAGTCGAAAGAAAAAAGAAAAGGCGTAACAGTAAAAAAGAAAGATTAGAAGGGGAGAATGCATAAAATGAAAAAATTATTGATTATGTGTGGTACTGGCATAGCAACATCAACCGTAGTTAAAGGGAAAGTGGAAGAATGGTTGAAGGAAAACAATCTAAACCAGGAAGTTAAGATCTATCAATCAAAAGTAAGTGATGAGATAAATAGAATTGATGAGTATGATGTGGTTTTATCAACTACATTGGTACCGGACAAAATTAAAGATAAAGTGATTAATGGTGTGCCCCTATTGACTGGTATAGGTATTGAAAGTATGTATGAGAAGGTACTTGCTGAGATAAAGCGATAAACGAATATCTAACCTCAAAAATATTAATAAAACGCTGAAGACAGACGTTTTCTTATCATTAGTTAAATATCTTTCTTAATTAACAGACTGAGAAAGTCGATTAAGTAAAATTCTCAAACTGACTTCTACCTGTTTAGATACTTGCTTTCTGCGGAATCAGACTTCGCTGTTTCACTCATTGCGTACTCTTCGGAGTCTATGAATCGGGTCGTTGGTTCCATAGGAGCCAAGTGTCAGAACTTCTATTAGCCCAAAAAAGGGGAGGGAAGAAGAAGTTATCCACACCATATTATAATGAATTTTTCGCAGCCTCTTATTCCTCCTATCCTTGTATTGGATTTTACCCAATTGAGGGGGGACGAATATCAATGCCGGTTTAGAAGTTGATTTGCTTAACATTTCCGAAACGCTGGATAGCTCGTAATTAACCGCTGAATTGAACGGTGGTCATGTCGGCGGTTCCAGGAAAAGACTTAAGCACCTGAAACTCTACTTTTTCTTTCGAGAGAGCAACCAGTAGTTGGATGCTCTCTTTTTTCTGCGTGCACACTTCAGGAGACTTGTCGTGAAATTCGATATATATGGACATCGCATATCTTACCACCCAATCTCCGTGTGTTACGGAATTGTGATTGTATAATTCATAGGAATCACAGATATCAGTTTTCTGCCTGTGCATCCCGATAGTTGATACGCTCTCTAGGACCCAATATAACTGAATCTTATTCTGATAAGGTTATGATGTAGGCTGATTTTCAATTTCAGATTCTCAGATGCCTTGTCATAACTAGTGCACTCCTACAAAAAAATAGCCCAAACCATAAACCTGGTTTGGGCTATTACTGGCATTATTTTTCCTGGCTGGACAAGAAGTCTGTCACGGATTCAGGGGATTTGGCGTTTGCGCTGTGAAGGTGAGCTGTTTTTTCGCCGTTTTTGAAAATCAGCAAGCTCGGGATTCCCATGACGTCGTATTTGTCAGCAAGTTCAGGAAGCACGTCGCGGTTAACGTCGAACCATTTATATTGATTGAATTCCTCGATGATCGGGTCGATAAACATATCCATGCGCGTGCAGTCGGGGCACCAGCCAGCTTGGAATTTGACGATGACCGGCTCCGTGCCGCCGATGACTTCGTTGAATTGCTCGTTCGTAGTAATGGGTTTCATAAAATCTCCTCCTAATTAATCTTTAATCAGTGTACCTTGCAGAATGGCTTTCGAAAAGAAATTAATCTCCGTGGCAGGAAATTTTTAACGATTAAATATTGCGAAAATAAGAAATATAATTTAAACTAAGGACATAGAGAACGTTCTATTTTTTTTACTTAAAAAATGAATGAGGATTCATTCAAAAAATACTGGGAGGGTTTTCGAGTGGCATACCAAATTAAAAGAGCAGCCGTCATCGGTTCCGGCGTCATGGGATCGGGCATAGCGGCACACCTTGCAAATATCGGAATTCCGGTTTTATTGCTGGATATTGTTCCGCGTGAATTATCAACAGAAGAACAAGCAAAA
>NZ_RQII01000002.1 GCF_004761975.1 Planococcus koreensis
GTCTGGCCACGAAGACTCCTGTGGGACAGCGAAGGCTGAAGACCCCGCAGGCACGTCAGTGACGAGGAGGCTGAAGCTGAGCCCACGGAAAGCGAAGTGGCCAGACCGGTTGGTGTATATACAGTTATTCATTTTGATTAGATTTTGTCTACAGTCTGATCAGCCCCTGCGCAAGTCGGTCATCTCAATCGGATTTCTCCTTTGCGCAATAAAGTTTGCGCATGCCAGCTTTCGTAAAAACGGTAAAGAGGATAAAAGAAAGCCAGAAAAACAAAAATAGTTGGTATCTTAGCGATTACTGGAAAGTAATCGGCTAGAAAATTTTGTACGTTCACAGCTGAAAATATGAATATCGGCAATGCAAACAGCAATGATAGGACCAGCCAAGGTGTAATTTTCGTTTCTTTTAATTTTGCGCCGCAATGCGGGCACTTCATAACGAAAGGAATATTGAAGTCTTTTGCGTGCGCTTCAGTAATAGCTTGCTGGCAATTTGGACAGGCAATGGATGGGTACATGGATTTTCTCCTTAGAACTTGATTCAGAACATGTATAGCTGTTGCTGTGAATCCAATGTTAATGGAATATAAATTCATATACAAGATAATTTTCCAAACCGAAACGGAGGAAGAAGCTCATGCCAGGATGGTTAGATTTCACTTTGGGGATAGTGATTATAAATGTCTTGTTCGCTGCAGCAATCCTTTTCTATGAGCGGAAAAATGCAGCTTCTGCATGGGTATGGATCCTCATCCTTTTCTTCCTGCCGTTGATTGGTTTCATCCTCTACGTTTTCATCGGGAAGCCGATTACCAAAAAAGATGCCAAACAGCAGACAGCTTATCAAAACCCAGCGTTTGAAGGGTGTACAAAAAAACAATCACTAGCGATGGAGAACGGCGATTTCCGTTATGATCCGCCACTTGGCGGCAGTTTCAGAGATATAGTCCGGATGCATCTGGCAACAGGAGATTCGCCTTTGACGCATGATAATGAGGTAATTGCTTATACGGATGGTAAAATGAAATTCGAAGCATTATTCCAGGACATTGAAGCCGCTAAAGATCATATCAATCTGCAATATTACATCATCCGCGATGACGGCATCGGGGAACAATTGATCAAGCTGTTGACTCGCAAAGTACAGCAAGGAATCAACATCCATTTTCTTTATGATGACATTGGGTCACTTGCGCTGCCGGCGAGCTATTTTCAGGAATTTCTGTATGCGGGAGGCAAGGCCAAACCATCGATTGCTTCTAAACTGCCCATTAATCTGCGGCTTAATTATCGCAACCACCGCAAAATTGCGGTCATTGACGGGGAAATCGGCTATATTGGAGGCTTTAATGTGGGAGATGAGTATCTGGGCTATGACGGCCGGCTTGGCTATTGGCGGGATACGCATTTGCGCATCACAGGCGGGGCAGCGGCATCGATGCAGCATAAGTTTTTGATCGACTGGAATGGAGCTTCACCCCACCATCCACTTGAATACGAAGCGCGATTTTTTCCTGGCAGTAAAGGGCCAGGAAAAGCGGCTGTGCAAATTGTCGAAAGCGGTCCCGACAACGGACTGAGGCAAATCAGGGACGGCATGCTGAAGTTGATCAGCCGGGCAGAACGCACGATCGATATCCAAACGCCGTATTTTATTCCGGATGAGGCAATCATGTCCGCTTTGCAAGTTGCCGCCATGGGTGGGGTTCGGGTGCGTCTGATGATTCCAGCGAAAGCGGACCATTTCTTTGTGCATGACGCCAGCCTGGCATTCGCCGGAAGCCTGCTGGCGTCAGGAGTTCGGGTATACGCTTATCAAAACGGATTTTTGCATGCCAAAATGCTGCTGGTCGACGAAATGGCCTTCACGGTCGGTTCCGCCAATATGGACGAACGCAGTTTCTCCTTGAATTTCGAAGCGAATGCATTTGTCTACGATAAAGAAATGGCCTTGGAAATGGTGCGGATTTTTGAACTGGACATCCAAGCAGCAGAAGAACTGAACACAGATTTTTTTGGCGCTGTGCCAATCTCGGGGCGCGTCAAACAGCGAATTGCTAAACTGATTGCTCCAATATTATAAAAGATCCATCTGGGAAAAGAGATTCAGAAAACCCGAAAACAAACTGGCTGCGCAAGCAATCCAGTGAAGGAGCTGTTCCATTGAAAAGCAAAATAACGTTTGCCTTATTGGTGATCCTTACAACCAGCTTGATGGGGTCATCATTTGCAGTCGCAAAAATCGGACTGCAATACATATCTCCGCTGCTTTTGGTCGGCATACGCTTTATACTCGCGGGCTTGCTGATGATTGGAATTGTACGCTTATTTAAACGGCCGCATCCAAAAAAAGGTTCGGACTGGGTGAAAATCACGGTGATCGGCGCTTGCCAGACAGCTGGCGTAATGGGCTGTATATTTTTAAGCTTGAGAACCATTACGGCAGGCGAATCGGCGATCTTAACCTTTACGAATCCACTATTGGTAGTAATCCTTGGGACGATTGCGCTAAAAATCAATTACCGGTTTATTCAATGGGCTGGCGTGCTATTGGGATTATTCGGCGTATTTATCACGATGGGCGGGCAATTGCAGCTGGAAATCGGTACGCTATTCGGTATTTCAAGTGCCATCTTCTGGGCAACTGCAACCTTGCTCATCAAAAAATGGGGGCAGGATTTCGATGTCTGGGTACTGACCGCTTACCAAATGCTGTTCGGCGGAATTCTGCTGCTGGTGTTAAGCTTATTGCTGGAAGACCTGCAATTGGTTTTCAATCCGGTGTCCATATTCGTGCTGATCTGGCTCGCAATTCCGGCATCAATTGTCCAATTTGCTGTGTGGTTTTATTTGCTGCAAAACGGCAATCCGGGAAAAGTCAGTGCTTTCTTATTTCTGGCGCCGTTTTTCGGCATCCTTTCCGGATGGCTGATTTTGGATGAGAAAATAGGATTAACCTTGCTTGCAGGAGGCGTTCTGATATTCGCAGGAATTTTCCTGGTGAATTGGCCAGAAAAAACAGGAGAATCCACGAAGTCTGTGGAATCTGTTTTAAAATAAAAAATATGTTAAATTATGTTTATCTTATTCGGGATTCGTGAATATAGGTAGAGGCGGAGTTTCCGCTATATCAGCAGTGGATGTTCTGCGGCTTAGATTGACAGAGAGAACGAGGGACGACAGATGCTTTATAGATACAAGAAATCATTTAAAAAAGTTGCCATGGGGCTCTTGTCTTTGACGACAAAAAATAAAAGCGTAAGCCATTTATCGGAAACGATTGAAGTATACGAAAAAAATACACAAAAGCAATTATATTTTTGGAAAGAGGGAGAAAACATCACCGGCCTTGCAGGTGTTGAAATTGGGGATCATGATTTTTCCATTCTTCATTTGTCCGTGAACCCTTCTTACCCAGTAGAGGAAACAGGGATGAAGATTGTGGAAGAGCTGCGTCTTTTGATGCGCGGCAAAGAAATGATTTTGTCCCGGGATGCTGCCCTCTACCTCGGAAAAATCCGCCACATGGCGGAAGATATTATGCCCTACCGTGAAGAGAAGGAAATTTCATAAAGAACTGATTCGCAACCTGCCAGTGTTGGCAGGTTTTTTATATTTTGTTCAAAAACTTGGAGGAAAGCGGAAAAAATTATTTAGCCGGCATGAAAAAAGTTATAATGTTAATTGATGGAGTGAAGCGTGGGCATGCAATGGCCGGATAGTTGGCTTCAACTTTAATAGATTCGCGTTGCGAGGAAAGAAGATGGAAGGGATGCATTTATTTTCTATGGGCAAGGCATTGGTAATTGGCCTTGCGGGAGCCGGCGTTTTCGTTTGGATCGGCGCGCCGATGCCTTGGCTGCTTGGGCCATTGTTTACAGTGCTCGCCGTTCAATTATTTTCAACCGTAAAATTAAAATGGCATGCGTCAATCCGGAATGGCGGCCTTGTCATTGCAGGTTATGTAATCGGTTTTGCCTTCACGTTAGATGCTATTCAGGGCATGAAACAATATTTCTTGGCCATGCTGGTGGTCAATATCGCTTTTTTCTTCTTATTCCTGTTGATCAGCTCATTGATGGCGAACCGTACAAAAGCGGATAAAGCGACTGCCATGACATGCTGCGTCCCGGGCGGCCTTTCACAAATCATTTCATTTGCCGAAGAGCATAAAGGCATCGACTTAGCGGCAGTGACGTTTTATCACGTACTGCGGGTGCTGCTGATCGTGGCAATCGTGCCATTCATCGTCGCAAGCGGCAGCAATGGTCCACCGCAGCAAGCGGTCCACGGAGAGATTTCCCTGTATTTGATCGCATTGCTGGTGCTTGGCTATCTTGCCGGCATGGCCAGCCAGAAGATTAAAGTTCCGACGGCGTATTTGCTGGGCCCTGTTTTTCTCATTATGGGCTTTAATCTTGCGGGCATCGAAGTGCCTGTTATGCCCGGCTCTTTCCTTCACGCAGCCCAAGTGATGATCGGCATTTATATTGGCCTGCTGCTGAAAAAAGAAAACATCAAACTGACGAACAAGCTGATTTTCTATGCATTTTTCTCAAGCGCCATTTTTATCGCAGCGGCGTATGGCACCAGTTTCATCCTGGCTGATTTGTACGGACTCAGTTTCTCAACAAGCTTCTTAAGCGTTGTGCCAGGGGGCTTGGACCAGATGGGCATCATTGCGGCGTCGGTCCATGCTGATGTCACCGTCGTCACGTCATTCCAATTGTTCCGCATTCTGTTCCTGTCGATTTTCATCGTGCCGTTCGTGAAAATAATCGGCAGCCGGGCCATGAAAGCGGACAATGCAAATGCCAAGCATCGATTTCAGGAATAAAACAAGCTTGACTTCTTAAAAAGGCGTGGTAATATTTATTTTTATATAATGTAAATAGCAGTTGTCGAATGGTCCAGTAATGGCATTGAACGCAGAAAGCAGAGACTGAACGGTAGGTGGAAGTTCAGGCGTTGATGTACATGAATTACACCATTTATCAGTAGTCAGCTTAGTCAATGAAGTGGTCAGTTTTCCTTGGAGAACTGTCAATTTGGGTGGTAGCGCGGAGAAAACCTTCGTCCCTTATTTTTTAGGGATGGATGGTTTTCTCTTTTTTTTATTTTTGCAGTATAAGGCATGGAGGCAACAATCCGGCCAATCTAAGGAGGAGCAAGCATGTTTGAAATCAAAAAAGTGAACGAACCCTCAACAACAGAAGCGGTTATTCTGGTCTTGCTCATCGTGGCGAGCATCAGCGTAAGCATTATTAAATGGGGAGCGGTGCCGCATTTGCCGATTGTCTTTTCGATCCTGTTATTAATCTGCTACGGTTTGCTTAAAAAAATATCGTACCAGAAAATTGAAAGTGGCTTAGTGGCGGGTGCGGGTGCAGGGATGGGTGCAGTGTTCCTGTTTTTCTTCATCGGTATGCTGATCGGCAGTTGGATGCTGAGTGGTACGATACCGACGATGATCTACATCGGCTTCAGTATCATCACTCCTGCTTTTTTCTTTGCCATCGTTTTCACAGTGGTGTCGATCATCGGGTTGTCGATCGGCAGTTCATTGACGACGGTTGCTACTGTCGGCGTTGCGTTTATCGGCATGGCGTCTGCAATGGATCTATCCTTGGCGATTACAGCGGGAGCAATCGTTTCCGGTGCGTTTTTCGGGGACAAAATGTCGCCGTTATCGGATACAACCAATCTCGCTTCATCGATCGTTGGCGTCAATCTTTTCGAGCATATCCGCAATATGGGATGGACGACGGTCCCGGCATTCATCATTTCTTTTATCATTTTTGCTGTATTGTCGCCTAGCCGTATGGAAATCGACAACGCCAGCATCAATACATTCCAGGAAGGGCTGCTTGCGACCGGCAGCGTCCATTGGTACTCGCTGCTGCCGCTGGTGGTTTTAATAGCTATGACGCTCGCCAAAGTGCCGGCGCTGCTGGCGCTGGCAGCGACATCAATCAGCGCGATTGCGGTCTCGTACCTGCATTCGGCATCAAGCCCTTCAGACATTTTGAACATTTTGTACGGCGGCTACGTATCGGCGACAGGCGTCGCGGAAATCGATTCGTTATTGACGCGCGGCGGCATGGAAAGCATGCTTTTCACAGTCAGCCTGGTGCTGCTGGCATTGAGTATGGGCGGTCTGCTCTTTACACTGGGAGTTATCCAGACACTGCTTTCGAAAATTGAAAGCTCATTGAAAAAAGCTTCATCGGTCATTACGGCTTCGGCATTGACGGCCATAGGGATCAACGTGCTGATCGGTGAACAGTACCTGTCTATTTTATTGACGGGCCAAGCGTTCCAACAGCAATACGAAAAAGTCGGCCTCAGCAATAAAAACTTGAGCCGGGTGATGGAAGATGCGGGTACAGTCGTTAACCCGCTGGTACCGTGGAGTGTCTGTGGCATCTTTATCGCTTCAGTGCTCGGCGTTTCGACGATGGAATATCTGCCGTTTGCGTTCTTCTGCCTGCTGTCTCCATTACTGACCATTGCATTCGGCTATGCCGGCAAAACATTGACGGCCATCAATCGATAGACGAGTTTCTTTGCCGCTTACACATTATAAAATAAAAATGGTAATTTTTTCTATCGTTGAAAGTTCTTGTCGCTTTGCTATTTGTTTGCGTTATAATTAGAGGTATAGCCATAGCAAAGGATTGAGACCGATGAGTTCAATGAAAAATTTTTCCGACCATATAAATGGAAACTTGCTTTCTTTATCGACGCGTATTGTGGAAGAAGTCATTAGCCGGCTGGCGATCAGTCTTCAGCCAGGTGAAAAAGAACAGGCGATTGACATGTATGTGCAGTTTTTAAATTACTTGGCCGAAGTGCTTGACCAAGACAGCGAACATCGCATCCCGCCGGCTTTGATCGAATGGAGCAGGAAAAATGCGGAAATGGTTGTCGCCAAAAGCGGAAAGCTGTCCCTGATTGTCGTTCGCTATCCGCCGACTCGGGACGTCTTCACGGATGTCTTCACGGATTTAAGTGAAGAGTTCGGATTATCTGTTAGGCAAAACGCGTTCATCATCAAGCGGATCAATAATTTGCTGGATGCCAGCCTAAGCGAAACGTTTTCGGCTTATGAAAGATTGTCGGAAACGAAGCAGGAAGGCGTGCAAAAAGAGCTGGTGAAGCTATCCGCTCCGGTCGTACCGATAACAGATGAAATTGTGGTCTTGCCTTTGATCGGCTTTATTGATGATATGCGCGTAAAACACATCATGGACAATGTCATACCTGAAATTGCGGAAAAGGATGTCCACCACGTCATCGCCGACTTCTCAGGTATCGCTACAATCAATGAGCATGTTGTCCATGCGCTGCTCCAAATCGGCGGCACATTGCGCCTCATGGGCATTCATGTTGTGTCCGCGGGCCTGCGTCCGGATTTGGCACAGACCATTGTCAACAGCAACATTGATATGTCCGGCATCGATTCGTATGCGACAGTGAAACAAGCATTGCAAAGCATCTCTTAAACGCAAAAAGCACGCAATCAAAATCGATTGCGTGCTTTTCCTATTTCTTAGACGCCGCGTTTGTTTCCCCATAAGAGTGTGTGGAGCTGCGGCAAAACTTTCGCGTCGTTCATGATCTGCGAACGCACGGAGAGGTCGATGAGCCATTCATAGCGGCCGAGCAGATCGGCTACAAGTTTCGCACCATCAATCGTTGTAGTATCGCTATTGCCGACCTGCAGGAAAAACGGCACCGCTGGATAGCGGACATGAAGATCTTCCGCATACTTGAAATCTTCTTCATCGAAAATGACGACTTTCAACGTTGCATTGGCATCCGCCAAATTTTCAATGAAAAAATCCAGTTTGCTGAAATCCGTTTGCATGCCGGAACTCGGCGGTTTCGGCGATATCGTAATATCATCGATATCGCGCATCCAGTCCTGCCAGAATGAGCCTTGCGTTTCAACACCGACTTTCCAGCCGTTTGCATGGCATAGATCGACCAGCTCCCCAATGCCTTTATGCAAGGCAGGATTGCCGCCCGAAATGGTGACGTGCGAAAAAGAAGCGCCGCCGATTTCTTTTAATTCCGCGATAATTGCGTCCGGCTTTTTGGAGACGCTGGTGCCTGTGCCATCCCAGGTGAATTTGGAATCACACCAGGAGCACGAATAATCACAGCCGGCGGTGCGGACGAACATCGTTTTCTGGCCCATGACCATGCCCTCGCCTTGGATTGTCGGTCCGAACACTTCCATGACAGGAATCTTCATCGGAAATCCTCCTTGCGCGGACGGTAGATGACATAGCTCGTCGGAGTTTCCCGGACGATGACTTGCAGGCAAAACGGTTTGTTTTCCGTTGCCATCAGCAAATCCTGGATTGTCTGCCAGATTTGTTCGGCCAATAATTCCGTCGTCGGAAACTTGTCTTTAAATTCGGGATGATTGTTCAAAACCGAATGATCGTATTTTTTATGGATCGCTTGTTTGATTTGTTTGAAATCGATCAGGAAACCGCTGGCATCAACCGTGTCGCCGCCGATCGTGACATTGACGAAATACGTGTGGCCATGCATTTCCTGGCATTGGCCCGCGTCTTTGCTCGGTATGAAATGAGCGGCCGAAAAGTTCATGTCTTTGTTCAGTTCAAAACGGAAGCCATGTGGCACTGAAGGATAGAATTGCTGCATCATACCAGTTCACCTGCTGATTTCCGCTCTTTGTAGGCTGCGAGGCCGGCATTGCGCAATTGGCAGGCCGGGCATTCGCCACAGCCGGTGCTTGGGATGCCGTTATAGCACGTCAAGGTTTTTTCCTGCACGAAGTCCAATGCACCAAGCTCGTCGGATAATTGCCAGACATCCGCTTTATCGAGCCACATCAACGGCGTGTGGATGACAAATTGCTTGTCCATCGCCAAATTCAACGTGACGTTCAATGATTTGATGAACGTGTCGCGGCAATCCGGGTAGCCGCTGAAATCTGTCTGGCTGACGCCGGTGATCAACTGGCGCGCGCCGATTGCATCCGCGTAAACTGCCGCAAATGACAGGAACAGCAGGTTCCGGCCGGGTACGAACGTTGAAGGCAATTCGCCTTCTTGTGCAGACACTTCAATATCATTCCGCGTCAACGCATTTGCTGAAAGCTGGTTGATCAAAGTCATATCGAGCACTTTAAATGATACATTCAATTCTTCCGCGATTTTCCGGGCGCATTCAATTTCGGCTGAATGGCGCTGCCCGTAGTCGAACGTCACAGTTGCGACTTCGCTGAAGTTTTGGAGTGCCCAGAACAGGCAAGTGGTGCTGTCTTGGCCGCCGCTGAAAACGACGACCGCTTTTTCCTTTTTCAATGAAAACATCTCCTTAGTTTTTTAGAGAGGGAGTTTGCGAACCTCTTTTTTCAACATCGTTAATAATAACATAGATAGCGGCAAGGTTTCATTCAGATAAAGGGAATTGCACAGGATTGTCGAATCAAAACATAAAAGCAGTGAAATGGAAAGGGTCGGTAAGGATGGAACAGCGATTGAAGATGGCATTCGATGCCATACAACAAAGTGATAAACAAGAACGTTTTGTCTTGGGAATTGATGGCTTGAGCCGTTCGGGCAAAACGACATTGGCCAATGCCGTTGCTAATCAGGCAAAAGCAATGGGCATGGCAGTTAGCCTCTTCCATATCGATGATTTCATCGTCGAACGGAAAAAACGCTACGGCACTGGTTCTGCAGAATGGCGGGAATATTACGAGCTGCAATGGCCGGTGGACATCCTTGCAGAAACATTTTTCAGCAAGTTGAAAACAGCGCAGCAAGTGGAACTGGCCTTTTATGAGGCCAAATTGGACATTTGCCGAACGGCAATAATACAGCTTCCCCAGCAGGGACTTATCTTAATAGAAGGAGTTTTTCTGCAGCGCGGCGAGTGGCGCTGCTATTTTGATAAAGTGTTGTACCTTGCATGCCCGAGAGAAAACCGGTTCTTGCGCGAAGCAAAAGAGGTCCGTGAGAACCTGGGAAAAATGGAGAGGCGCTATTGGAAAGCTGAAAGCTATTACGAAGAAACCGTCCAGCCCGAAACGCTTGCCGATTGGGTGTTGGAATGTACGGCGGAAGGGCAGGGGAAGAAATGAAAATGACCCGCAGAATATGGACAGTTTTGGCTTTGGCGTTAATCTTCCTAGCAGCAATCGCCATTTGGATCGCTATTGCTGCGCAGGAAAAGAAAGCCGGTGCCACTGAAATGGGGGCAAGCGCGGTCTATGATATCGAACTCGAGCTGGACAACGAAGATGTTTTTCATATTTCGGCAAAAATTGAAGTGGCAAACGATTCGGATGTGGCATTCGAGGACATCGGATTTTATTTTGTGCCAAACGCCTTGAATCCGAAAGAAACGGACGATTTTTATCAGGAGTCAGCAGAATCTGAGATTGAAGCAGTTTCAAGCAGTGGCGCTGATACACCATACAGCCTTGAAAACAACGAGCTTCTCGTTGAACTCCAAAACCCGCTTCAGCCTGGAGAAAGTGAAATGATTGAGATCAGCTACTCTTTACAGCTGCCGGAAGGCGGTTTGCGCTTATCACAGGAAGATCGCAATTTCTATTTGGCCCAGTGGTATCCGATGCTCGCTCAATACGATGAGGGCTGGGATATCCAGGATTTCGATTTGACAGGGGAGTCGTACCATACAGGTTTTGGTGAGTTCACAGTATCATACAGCTTGCCGCAGGAATTTTTTGTGGCTTCATCGGCTGACGACGGAATTGTACAAGCGTCTTCTTCCGGAATGGTGCGAGGCGAACGGATTAAAGATTTCTATATGGCGCTGCTGAATCCAGCCCAATGGCTACATGAAACTGTGCAAGTCGAAGGGACGGAGATCCGGCTGTTCATGCCGCTCGATCAGGAATTGCTGGAAAGCTCTACGGAAGTCGCACAGGCAGCATTCGCTTTTTTTGAGGAATCGATCGGGGACAATCCGTTTCCGGAACTCGATATCATCGGCAATGACGGCTACATGGAATACCCGAACATCGTTGAAGTAGGAGCAGACGAAGCTTCCATTGACACCGTGCTGGTGCACGAAATCGCGCATCAATGGTTTTATTACATCGTCGGCAACGATCCTTTTGAAGATGCCTGGCTGGATGAAAGCATAACGGAATTTGCTTCGGCGCTGTTTTTGGCGGATTATTACGGCGACGAATCTTACGGCTATAATTCGGCGGAAATGGCGATGCTGTCTGAGAAACCAGAGAGATACACGAACCTGCCTCTTGACGAGTACAGCGATCCCCGCTATGTCTCCACAGTCTACGGAGAAGCACCGCTCATATTGCGGAACTTTTTTACGGAACGGGGTGGCCAAGAAGAGGCATTGGCATTTTTGTCTGCCTACTACACTGAATTTCAATTCAGGTTCTTGAACACGGAAGACTTTAAAATGTTTTTTGAAGATTATTTTGAAGGGGACCAAAGTGAGTTTCTGGACAGTTGGCTAAAATAAAGGCTTGCCAGATGTAATTCGTACGCTGCTGATGCGTCTAATGAAGAAAGGGGTCAAAGGCATGCTGCGTTTATGGTTATTATCCATACTTACACTGACATTATTGGCCGGCTGTGGAACATCCGGAGGCTGGCCGGAAGAAGACCTTATACGGGACACGCATGGGGAACTTGAAAATATCGAAAGGCTGGATCTATTCGTGGAAAATGTCGAACAGAAAAAAGAAGACGCAGTGCGCATCGAACACTTCACAACTGAAGGCGATCCGATCTATGAAACGCTGCGTAATTCCAGCGGCAGCATTTTGCTTGAATATGATGCTACCGAAGATGCTTATGGATCAGGAGAGAAATGGGAACGCAGTTGCGGTTCGATTGAAAAAAAGGAAAATCAAGAATCGACAAGCTATACCTTGGCCGGCTGCAGCGGACATCCGCCAAACACAGTAATCGAAATCCGAAAATGATCTAAAAAAACAGGTAAATCCGGCCGCAAATCGGGGAAAAAGATTCAAGTGGCATGAAAAGAGCTTCCAAAAAGGCATAAATGCATTGCCTCTCTGGGAGACTTTTTTCAATTTACTAAAAAAAATAGTGTATTTAGATTTATATTACTGTTAATATATAGAAAACATTTAGCTTATATGCCTTTTTAAATGCTAATTTAAAATCATATTCGTCTTGCCGGGAGGCCCTATGAAAAGCTTATTGAAATTCTTCGTCTATGTATTTGCCTTGGTCTCTCTATCAATTGGCAGCTATCACTTGATATTAAGTTCAGGCCTAGCCGGTGGGCTGGGGGCTGCGGCGTTATTGTTATTGGTATGCGCCGTGCTTTTCGTTGCCGGCTTTTACGCCATGATCAAAGGCGGTTTCGTATTTTTACGAATAGCAAATTCAGGCGAAGCGGCCGGTTTGATGGTCTTTTCGGTGTTGCTTTTTTCCGTTGTCACATTCGTAGGGGTCATCAACTCGTATGTTGAATACACCGTGGGTGAGAGGGGATTGTCTCACACTGAAAAGACGCGGTTGTTCACCAGTACCGTCCTCCAGATTCCGACCCAGCAGGAGCTTCAGAAAGAATCGAAAAATGGAGTTGCTTATTACCATACGACAGAAAACGCCGATGAAATCGAAAAGTTCGATGGAGTACTGGCCGGAAAAAGAGAAGAATTCAATGCCTTTTTTGGCACGCAAGATAAAGGCGGGCTCGCCATCGAGTTTCACCAAGAGTACAGTTCGCTTGAAGAAAGCGGTGGGATGGAAGAGATATCCGGTTTCTACAACGGCGCAAACCGCACGATTCACTTGGTTCCGGATGATCCGTTTTGGGAAGTGATCTTAATTCATGAATACGCCCATTACCAAAGCCATCTATTCGCTGAAAAGAATGGTTTAAATTTCACGAGGACGCCGCAATGGTTCGAAGAAGGCATGGCAGATTATCTTGCAGAAGACGTTGCAGACTGGGTCGATTTGGAAACGATGGAAATAGTGGATTTCCATAGCTTGGATGACCCAGAGAATTTCGACGCCGCTTTTTCCGATGAGTTTGATCCGTATGCACAAAGTTCATTGGCGGTGGCATCAATTGCCGAAGCCTATGGCGAACAGCGGATAATCGAATTATTAGGGACCAAAAGTACAGCGGAATTTTACAGCACTTTGGAAGAAATTACGCAGCAGGACCTTGCGGAGTTCCAGGATACGTTCCTCGATGAAATGATCAGCGACCAGCAAGCGGCTGATGAAAAATACAATAGGCTGCTAACGGCGATTGAGATGGAGCGGTTCGCAGAAGCGGAGGAATATGCGGCTGACATTCTTAAAACAGGCGACGAATACGACGCCGATGAAGCGATGTGGCTGATGACGGATATGTACCTTCAGCAAGGGCTGTATGAAAAAGCGGCAGCCTATACCGAACAAAAGCTTAAAGACAAGATCAGTCTTTTCCCGATTGATGATTTGCTGCTTTTGTCTGAAATTTACCTGTTGACGGATCCGGAAAAAGCACTCAAATATCACTTGGAAGCAGAAAAAGAGGCGAAAGCGAGCGGTGAAACCGACTATTACGATTTCGGGCTTTCAGTGCCTGCTTTTGAAAAAGTGAATTCAGCAGACCCTTTGAAAGGGTTTAAAATACTCATCGAAGAATACATTGTTTACAATGAAACCATCCGTAAGCAATTGTTGAAAAAAATGGAAGCAGAATACCCTGGAGCATTTTAAACAGGCAGAAGAAAGCGGCCAGTCTGATGACTGGCCGCTTTGAATATTTAGTTGAAATTTTAAGATTGAGATGCTTAACGTCGATCGATATTTTCGCCCACTATTGGTTCGGACGACTTTTGCAAAGGTGTCTTGTCTCCAACAATCGGTTCAGAACTGCCAGAAGATGCTTCGTCGCTTGCCGCGAATTCACCTGACTCGATTTCTCCGCCTTGGTCATCCGTGCGCACGACAAGTACGTCGCATTTCGCAGAACGGACGATGTGTTCCGAAACACTGCCAATCAGGAAGCGTTCCACAGCATTTAAGCCGGTTGCACCACAGATGATCAAATCTGCAGAAACACGTTCAGCCAACTCGCGTGAAATCATCGTTTTCGGAGAACCGTAATCCACAACGATGTTCACTTTTTCAACACCGCCGGCTTCCGCTTCACGTTTGTAGCCATTCAACAGATCTTCTGCGAATTTCTGAGCCCGGTCAGCGATCGAGCGGTCATATGCTTCAATTGCCGCAAACGAGCGGGTATCAATAATGTTTACCAAATTAAGAGTAGCATGATTCCGTTTTGCAATTCCAACTGATTTCTTGAAAGCCCATTCCGCTTCTTTTGAACCATCAACCGCTACAAGAATCTGTGAATATTTTAATGTCATTATGCATTCCTCCTTAATTGATAAGTATAAACTTCTCTTAATCTAGGAAGAATTCCTTCTTTTAATGTAAAAGATTTAGGAAATTATTTATCGTTGCCACGGAACGTTTGCAATTGCGTATATAAGCTTGGATATATAAATTGAACTATATAAGTTGAGCTAAAGAAGAAAGCTTCTGAATATCGCTTGGGTCGCTTTGGGCAGGGCAAAGATTATTGCTCCTGCGCAAGCTCGTCGCAAAGGCGTCGCCGGAAGTGCCCGGCACCACCTTGGCTCCCGCAAAAAGACAAGTAAAGAACGCCTGTCTTTCTGCTTCGCCTAGCACCTAACCGCGCCTTCGCTGGATAAGCACGATGAAAAATAAATAGCTTATGTGCTTCTGCTATTTGTAGATGCTGAGTAGCTGCAAGTAAAAATTTATTAGAACAACTTATATAGTTAAGTAAAAGTAAACATCGTATTAAATACCGCTCCAATCGCTTCGGGCAGTGAAAAGAAGATTTTCTCTATCTCTAATCGCTGAGCCAGCTTCGAGACATAGAAGACCGTTGCAGCACTTCGCGTTTCGGAGCTGGTTTGCGGAATATCGGAAACCAAGATTTATATATCTTCGTGTATTAACATATTTTAAAAAAGAAGAGCGGAAACTGGGGATATCTGATAAAATGGACTTGCTTTGAACATTTAACCGGTTTCTCAATAATTATTGTAGAACAGACATTGGAGGGTTTTGAAATGCGTATTGGAGTACCAACAGAAGTGAAGAACAATGAAAACCGTGTCGCGATGACACCTGCGGGCGTTGTCAATTTAGCAGTATTCGGCCATGAAGTTTTCATCCAGGCAGGAGCTGGACTCGGTTCAGGTTTTACGGACGAGGATTATGTCGCTGCAGGCGCACAAATCGTAAGGACGGCCCAAGAAGCATGGTCATACGATATGGTCATGAAAGTCAAAGAACCAGTTGCTTCGGAATACGGCTTCTTCCGCGAAGGACAGATTCTGTTCACTTACCTTCATTTAGCTCCGGAACCTGAATTGACAAAAGCATTGCTTGAATCGAAAGTGATCGGCATCGCTTATGAAACGGTTCAGCTTCCGAACAACACATTGCCGTTATTAACGCCAATGAGTGAAGTGGCTGGGAAAATGTCCACGCAAATCGGCGCGCAATTCCTGGAGAAAATCTATGGCGGCGGCGGGATCTTGCTGGGCGGAATTCCTGGAGTGTCGCGCGGCAAAGTAGCAGTTATCGGCGGCGGTGTTGCCGGCACGAACGCTGCGAAAGTGGCAGTAGGAATGGGTGCAAGTGTGACGATCCTCGATTTGAATCCGGATCGCCTGCGCCAATTGGACGATTTGTTCGGTTCTGATGTTCAAACTTTGATTTCAAATCCGCTTCACATCGCGGAATCTGTAAAAGATGCTGACCTTGTTGTCGGTGCAGTCTTGATCCCAGGTGCGAAAGCTCCAAAACTTGTTACTGAAGACATGATCAAGTCGATGAAACCGGGTTCTGTGGTTGTTGATATCGCAATTGACCAAGGCGGGATTTTCGAGACGAGCGACCGCATCACGACGCATGACAACCCGACTTACATCAAACACGATGTTGTCCACTATGCAGTAGCAAATATGCCGGGAGCGGTTCCACGCACATCGACGATGGGGCTGACGAACGTAACGGTGCCATTTGCGGTCCAAATTGCCAATAAAGGCTTTGAAAAAGCAGTGCTTGATAACGAAGCGCTGAAAAAAGGCGTCAACACGTTCCAAGGCTTTGTAACGTACAAAGCGGTTGCAGATGACCAAGGATTGGAATACAAATCGGTTGACGAATTATTGTCCCGATAAATAACAAAGGCTGTCCCCGAAGTCACGAATGATGACTTTGGAGGACAGCCTTTTTTTCATGCCGCTGATCAAGGTTGAATGATCTGCAGCTCTTTCGGGTATTTCGTCAACACTTCTACGCCTGTATCCGTGACGGCAACATCGTCTTCGATGCGCACTCCGACTTTGCCAGGCACGTAAACGCCAGGTTCCAGCGTGAACACCATGCCGCTTTCGATGATCAAATTATTGGAACCGTGAAGGGATGGGAATTCGTGGACTGAGATGCCGAGTCCGTGGCCGAGGCGGTGTGTGAAAAATTCACCATATCCAGCGTCTTCGATGACGTTGCGCGCGGCTTGATCAAGCTCAGCAGCAGTGACGCCGGGTTTGACGGCTTCTAATGAAGCGAGTTCAGCTTGCAGCACCAAGTTATAAACTTCGATCTGCTCATCGTTCGGCTCGCCGAACGCAAGCGTCCGGGTAATATCTGAGCAATAGCCTTTGTGCACGACGCCAAGGTCGAAAAGAACAAAGTCGCCTTTTTGGATTTTGCGGTCGCCAGTCTTGCCGTGCGGGGACGCCGCTTTCGGTCCGCTTAATACAGTGGTATCAAATGACATATGCGTGACGCCTCGTTTTTTCAGCGCCAATTCGATTTGCGTCATGACTTCAATCTCCGTGATGCCTTCTTTTAAGGTTTTAGCGCCGACTTCAATGGCATAATCGGCCAATTCTGCCGCTTCACGAAGAATTTGGAGTTCGTGCTCGTCTTTGATGACCCGCATTGCATTGATCCGGTTGTCCAGCGCAAGAATTTCCAAATCTCCCAAAGCTTCAGTGAGCGCGTCATGGCGCTCGACTGTCATATGCGATTTTTCAATCGCGATTTTGTTGAGTCTGCCAGTCCGTTTCGCTACTGCAGCTGCAAGAATCGCCATGGAATTGTCTGTATCAGCATGGCCGATAATGTCGCTTTCCCATCCAGCATTTTTTGCATCCGGAATTTCCATTTGCGGACAGATCAAGAATGGCTCCGCATCCTTGAACACCATGACGCCGAGCAAACGCTCATGCGGGTTGCTTTTAAAGCCACTGAAGTAAAATACATTATCCGGGTTAGTGATGAATGCAGCATCGATGCCGAGTTCGTTCAAGTAGCTTTCCAATTGGTTGACTTTGTTCATATGTAGTCCTCCTCTAAATTATTATAGGTGTAGCATAACAAAAATAAGGGTATATTACTGCTTGAAACTATTGTCAATAAACTCAGGAGGGATTTCATGCAGCTTTCATACCACGGGCACTCAGTAGTGAAGATCCAAACGAATGGCAAGACGATTTTAATCGATCCATTTATCAATGGCAACAGCCTGACTGATCTGGATGTCGACACCGAACAGCCGGATGCGATTCTGTTGACGCATGCCCATAACGATCATGTAGGGGATACAGTAGAACTTGCGAAGAAGAAAAACGCCAAGGTGGTTGCACCAGTGGAACTGGCGAATTATCTCGGCTCACAGGGAGTCGATGCAGTCGGCATGAATCTCGGCGGCTCGCATGAATTTGACTTCGGAACAGTGAAATACACGAAAGCCTTCCATAGTTCTTCTTATACGACAGAAAGCGGCGATGTAATTTACGGCGGTATGCCAGCCGGTATCTTGTTCACAGCAGAAGGCAAGACAATTTACCACGCTGGGGATACGGAATTGTTCGGCGATATGGAATTGATCGGCAAGCGCAATGACATTGACGTGGCATTCGTGCCAATCGGAGACTTTTTCACAATGGGGCCTGAAGACGCCGCATACGCAGTCGACCTGATCAAACCGAAAGTCGCTGTCCCAATCCATTACGATACATTCCCACCAATCAAGCAAGATCCTGAAGAATTTAAGAAAATGGTAAAAGGCGCAGAAGTAATAGTAATGGAAATCGGAACCACTCATGAAATTTGATAGCTAATCCGGAGAGCGTTGCTCTCCGGATTTTTATATGGAAACCATTGCGAGGCCTTTCTTTTGGAAGCCTCAGCTGTATCATTGTTTTATTAGGGAATATGGTACACTGAAAAGAACAGCATGCAGAAGGAAAAGGTGAGAAGATGGCTACAAAACACGAACAAATCCTGCAATATATCGAAAAACTTCCGGTCGGCGAAAAAATATCTGTGCGCCGAATCGCCAAAGAGCTGCAGGTCAGTGAAGGAACCGCTTACCGCGCAATCAAAGAAGCGGAAGTCCAGCGCCTCGTTTCAACGATTGAGCGGGTCGGCACAATCCGCATTGAGCGGAAAAACAAGGAGAATATCGAAAGGCTGACATATGCAGAAATCGTCAATATCGTTGACGGCCAAGTGCTAGGCGGCCGGGCAGGCCTGCATAAATCATTGACGAAATTCGTCATCGGAGCGATGCAGCTTGATGATATGATGCGCTATACCGAAGCAGGAAATCTGCTGATTGTGGGTAATCGTTACAAAGCTCATGAATATGCTTTGCAAGCTGGAGCCGCAGTCCTCGTTACGGGAGGTTTCGAAGCTTCAGATACAGTTAAGAAACTGGCAGATGAATACGAATTGCCGGTCATTTCAACCAGTTATGACACGTTTACAGTGGCAACGATGATCAACCGGGCGATTTACGATCAATTGATCAAAAAAGAAATTCTGTTGATCGAAGACATATTAATCCCTCTTGAAGAAACCCATCTTTTGAATGAAAAAGACACAATCAGCCGCTACCATGAAAAAAATGAAGAAACTTCACATGGCGGCTTTCCAGTAGTGGATGACAACGGCAAGCTTGTCGGCATCATCACTTCACGGGACGTAATGGGGCACGGGCCATCTGAAATGGTCGAAAAAGTCATGACAAAAGATCCCATCACCGTTTCTATGCAGACAAGTGTAGCCGCTGCCGGGCACCGCATGATTTGGGAAGGAATCGATTTGCTGCCAGTGGCGAATGAACAAGGCAAGCTGAAAGGCGTCATCAGCAGGCAAGATGTGCTGAAAGCGATCCAGACCGCGCAGCGCCAACCGCAGCAAGGTGAAACAATCGACGACATCATCAAAAGCCAGATGACTCAGCAGTCAGCCGACAAACTGGCACTCGATTTTAAAGTGACGCCGCAAATGACAAACGCATACGGCTCCATTTCATACGGAGCATATTCCATGATTTTAATCGAAGCGGCAACGGCCGCTTTGAAAACGAAAAACCGGAAAGACAGCGCATTGGAGAACATGACCGTCTATTACTTGAATCCGGTCCAGCTCGATTCGACCGTTTCCATTAAACCTGTGATTTTAGACATCAGCCGCAAATCAGCAAAAGTGGATGTAGAAGTGACATTCGACAACAAAATCGTCGGCAAAGCGTTGCTGACGTTCCAATTGCTCGACCGATAATAGCGGAAAAAGGAAAAAATTTCTCCAATAAGAACGATTACAGAATTAGAAGCCGATATTCCGCAAAACAGCTGCGCTTGCCGCGGGCGAGCGCCAAGTCTCCTCAGTTGCTTCGCGCCTTGCGGGGTCTCGGCTGTCTCGTCGCTTCACTGCCCCGCAGGCGTCTCCGCTGTTTTGCTTCATATCGAGAGATATCTTAGCGAAGGCGCGTCAAGGGGCTAGACGAAGCTAGGAGACGAGTGGTCTTCTCGGCTCATAGCGAGAGCCATGCCCTAAGCGTCCGAAGCGATGTATAAACTCTAAATTCTCCTTTTAATCATTGCGTTTGGCGGACATACAGAACAATTGATACCGCTTTATGCGGTTCGGTTGTTTTTATTCCATTTACTTTATCGCAATCCGGAATGATCGTGAAATGGCTGCGTGAAAAGCCGAAGGGCTGGACAAGTGAAATTAGTGATCAAACACCACCGGGGGCACTGATCAGCTTATTTGGTTACTCTGGTGTTCTTTTTGACCAAGTTTGCACAAGTATGGCCTG
>NZ_RQII01000020.1 GCF_004761975.1 Planococcus koreensis
GGGTTGAATTGTTTGAACACCCCAACATTTAGTGTAGAACCAGAAAAAAAGCCGCTTGCAGCACCGGGATGGGCATGCAAAGCGGCGTGGTCGGCAGTGCGGGATTACTTCCCTTGCCCATTTTTAGTACTGTTGACAATCATCGCGATAAATTTCGAATTGGTCGGCTTTTCTTTCAGCAACTCTTCGCTGTATCCGAATATAGCAGATATGTGCCGCGTATCGTCTCTGTTCCATACCAGTTCGATGGCGTGTCGAATGGATCTTTCAACACGCGTCGGCGTTGAGTCCATCCGTTCTGCGACATTTGGATAAAGTTCCTTTGTCACTTTATTGAGCAATGCGGGATTATCCATCACTTGGGAAATCGCTTCTTTCAAATAATGGTAGCCTTGGATATGGGGCGGAATCCCGATATCTTTCATCAAAGCAATAATTTCTTCGTTCTTCAACGCCGCCGTTTTTTTCGGATTTTCCGGCAGCGGCCGGCTTTGCATAATGTGGTTGATCTGGATTGCCAGCCGTTCGGCTTCGAAAGGCTTCATGATGAAATAGGAAGCTCCGTTTTGGGCTGCCTGCGACATGATCGATTCCTGGCCGAAAGCTGACAACATGATGACTTCAATATTGCGCAAACCTTCATCTTCTTTGATGGCGTCGAGAACCGCGATGCCATCCAAATAGGGCATGATGATGTCCAGCACCAGAACATCGATTTCATGCTGGCCCAGCATTTCAATGCACGTCTTGCCGTTATAGGCGACAGCGACTACTTCCATATTTGGTTGGCTGCTCAAATAATCGCTCATTAGTTTGACTAAGTCGCTATTATCATCCGCGATTGCAATTTTTATCGTTTCCATCAACTAACTCCTCCTGCTAGGTGCTTCTGCACTTCTATCGCAACGAAAGTTTTCTATCTTTTGCAAGGGTCAGCAATTCCTCGGCATGCTGCAGCGTCAAATCAGTGATTTCCGCACCAGACAGCATCCGGCTCATTTCTTCGGTACGTTCCTGGCCGTCCAATTCGTGGACTGCCGTTGTCGTACGCTGCTTCCCAACTTTCTTTTCTATAAAGAGGTGCTGATCCGCCATCGCTGCAACCTGCGGCAAATGGGAAATGCACAGAACTTGCGAATGGACGGAAATCGCCGCAATCTTCTCGGCTATCGCTTGGGCGACACGGCCGCTGACGCCCGTATCCACTTCATCGAATATAATCGAAGTGATGCCTTGGTGTTTCGAGAAAATCGTCTTCAATGCCAGCATCATCCGTGACAATTCGCCGCCTGAAGCAACTTTCGTCAGCGGCTTCAGCGGCTCGCCAAGATTGGTGGAAATATAGAACGAAATGACATCTCCGCCGTTGCGGTCAAATCGGCCGTTCGGCAATGCACTGAAATTGACTTCAAAAGAAGCTTTGCCCATGTGCAGTTCACGCAATTGCTCCATGATTGCCTTGCCCAGTTTGCTTGCTGCTTTTTTCCGCAGAATGGTCAATTCTTCTGCGTCGACGCGCAAGTCTTCGGTCAATTCCTTCAACTTCGCTTGATCGAGCTGATAACGCTGGTCACGGTTGACGAGTTTGTCCAATTCATCCGCTTGCTGTTCGTGGTAAATGAGAATATCTTCAACAGAAGCGCCGTATTTGCGCTTCAGCGATTGGATCAACGCCAGGCGTTGTTCGATTTCGTTCAATCGGCTCGGGTCGAATTCCATATCGTCAATCAACCGCTTGATTTCAGAAGAGACGTCCTGCAGCTGATAAAACGCACTTGACACCAGTTCGGAATGGCTGCCGAATTGTTCATCGACAGACGCGGCGTGTTCGAGTTCCGACATCGCGGAACCGACCCAGTCAAGCCCTTTTGATTCACCTTGGATGGCTTCATGGGCTGCAGACACCGATTCGTAGATCTTGGTGAAATTCTGCAGCTTTTTCCGTTCCTGCAATAAATCCTCTTCTTCTCCCGCGATCAATTCCGCCGCTTCGATCTCCCGCAATTGGAACGTCAGCAAGTCGATGCGCTGGGCAATTTGCTGTTCGTTTTCATTATAAGACGCAAATTCCCTTTTCAGCTTCATGTATTTGTCGTAGGTGTGCGAATAGCTTTCTTTCGCCTTGCCCAAAGAATTCCCGGCGAACTGATCCAAGAGATGCAGATGCTGTTTCTCATCCATCAACTCTTGTGTTTCATGCTGGCCGTGGATGTCGATCAGCGCTCCGCCAATTTCCCGCAGAATCGAAATCGTCACCAATTTCCCGTTGACGCGGCAGACGTTTTTGCCTTTATCGTTCAGTTCGCGGCGCAGCAAAATCTCGCCATCTGTCGGCTCCATGCCGAAATCCGCTAATTTAGCGAATACCGGATGCTTGGCATCTTCTATCGAGAAAAGGCCTTCAATTTCAGCTTTCTTCGCGCCATGGCGGATAAATTCCTGGCTTCCGCGGCCACCTGCAAGCAAATGCACGGCATCTATGATAATCGACTTTCCGGCGCCGTTTCCCCAGTCAACACGGTCAGCCCTTCTGTAAAACTAACTGTCAGCGCTTCGATGATTGCAAAATTGCGTATATCCAATTCACGCAGCATATGTCCACCTCTTTTTTAAAGCATCTCAATCAAACGTTGTCTCAATACTTCACGCTGGTCTGTATCGCGGCAGATGATGAGACAAGTATCATCTCCACAGATCGTGCCAAGAATTTCCTCCCAGTCCAAATGGTCGATCAATGAACCGATTGCATGGGCGTTGCCCGGCAAGGTCTTCATGATCAAGAAATGGCTGGCGCCGTCAATGCTGACGAACGCATCCGTTAAAGCACGGTGCAATTTCTGCATAGGATTGAAGCGCTGGTCAGCCGGCAGGCTGTATTTATAACGGCCGTCCTGAAGCGGCACTTTTACTAAATGCAATTCCTTGATGTCTCTTGAAACAGTCGCTTGCGTTACTTCGTAGCCCGCTGACTTCAACAGGTCCACCAGTTCATCCTGTGTTTCGATTTCACGGTTTGAAATGAGATCACGGATTTTAATATGTCTTTGCCCTTTGTTCAATTGAAGTCCTCCTAAGGATGAATAATTATTCCATATACCTTATATCGTACCTTTATTCAGCCTGAAAAACAAGTGAACAAGAAAACAAGGGTTTTCAGGTCATTTCCGGTAGTTGAGAAAGTTAAAAAGAATAATTATGAGAGCCGATATTCCGCGGGAGCCGCTCTTTTTTGCTCCATATCCCGGATCTATATAACAGTAGATATTGCATTCTTTATTTCTTTAACAAAAGAACTGAAGAGAAGTAAAAAAGGACTGCCGAGAATTTCTCGACAGCCCTTTTGGAATGTACTTACAGTGTTTCATGGGCCAATTTGACAAGGTTCGCTATTGCGTCATCGGACATCGGAGCGATTTCACTGCCCTCTGCCGCCGATTGCAGGTGGAACAAGAATTCAATATTCCCTTCGCCTCCGGTAATCGGTGAGAAAGACATATTCTTCACATGGAATCCCGATTGGATCGCGAAATTGCCGACTTTCGCCAGCACGTCGCGATGCGTTTTCGGTTCCCGCACGATACCTTTTTTGCCGACAGCTTCGCGCCCTGCCTCAAATTGCGGCTTGACGAGAGCAATCACATCGCCGCCTGGCACAAGAATTTGTTTCAGTACCGGCAAAATGATGCGCAATGAGATGAAGCTGACGTCGATTGTCGCAAACTCCGGCAAACCTTCTGTAAAATCTTCCGGCTTTGAATGCCGGAAATTGGTTTTTTCCATAACGGTAACCCGTTCATCCTGCCTGATCTTCCAGGCCAGCTGGTTCGAGCCGACGTCCAAGGCGTAGCAATGCTTCGCGCCGTTTTGAAGGGCGCAATCCGTAAATCCGCCGGTCGATGAACCGATGTCGAGCATCAATTTGCCTTCGACCGATAAATCGAATTCGGCGAGCGCTTTTTCAAGCTTCAGCCCACCGCGGCTGACGTATTTCAAGTCATTGCCTTTCATGCGCAATGGTGCGTCTTCAGCGATTTTCTCGCCCGGTTTTTCCATGCGTTCTTCATTGGAAAATATAATGCCGGCCATAATGGCTCTTTTCGCTTTTTCACGCGTTTCACAGATGCCCCGCTCAACGAGCAGGACGTCTACACGCTCTTTTTTCGGTTTGTTCATAGGACGTTCGATTCCGCCTTTTGCACAGCTGTCAATTTTTTCGCAATGCGCACCACTTCGTCGCTGTTCAAATGGATTTCGTCCATCAACTCGGCGACATCGCCGTGCTCAATAAATTGATCCGGAATGCCGAGGCGGTGGATTACCGCGCCGTAATATTCGTTTTCTTCCGCAAATTCAAGAACCCCACTGCCGAAGCCGCCTTGCAGCACTGCTTCTTCCAGCGTGATGATCGGAATCTTGCGTCCGAAAATCGAATGCAGAATCGCTTCGTCCATCGGTTTGATGAAGCGTGCATTGACGACTTCCAGCTGGATTCCTTGCTCGCGCAATTGTTCAGCCGCATGAAGCGCCATGGGTATTGTTGTACCGAATGTCAGGATGACCGCATCGACGCCCTTTTCCAATACTTCCCATGAGCCGATTGGCAAGCTTTTCAGTTCGCTGTCCATCGGTACGCCCAGTCCATTGCCGCGCGGATAGCGCAAAGCAATCGGTCCGCCGTTGTATTCGATCGCGGTTTGGACCATGTGCTGGCCTTCGTTTTCGTCTTTCGGCATCATGACGACCATGTTCGGCAGATTCCGCAGGAATGCGACATCGAATACACCTTGATGTGTTTCGCCGTCTGCTCCGACAAGGCCTGCCCGGTCAATGCCGATAAAAACGTTCAAGTTCTGGCGGCAAACATCGTGCACCACTTGGTCGTAAGCGCGCTGCAGGAAGGTCGAATAAATCGCCAAGAACGGTTTCATGTCTACTGCAGCCAGACCAGCCGCCATCGTCATCGCATGCTGTTCAGCAATGCCGACGTCATAGAAGCGGTCTGGAAATTCAGAAGCGAAACCGACAAGCTTCGAGCCAACCGGCATTGCCGGCGTAATGGCGACGATGCGCTCATCTTCACGCGCCAGTTTGCGCACAGTTTCCGCAATCAAGCCGCTCCATGAAGGCGCTTTGGATGAAGATGCAACCAAGTCGCCAGTTTCCATTTTATAAGGGCCAGTTCCGTGCCACGTCCCGACAACATCGTTTTCAGCGGGCAGGAAGCCTTTGCCTTTTTTCGTGATGACATGAAGCAAGACAGGTCCCTTGGTTTTCTTGGCGTATTTCAGGTTTTCTTCAAGTTCTTCAAGGTCATGCCCGTCGATAGGCCCCAGGTACGTAAAGCCTAGCTCTTCAAAGAACATGCCGGAAACAACCAAATATTTCAAGCTGTCTTTGACGCGCTCTGCTGTAGAAGCGAGTTTTCCGCCAACCGCAGGAATTTTTTTCATCAAGTATTCCAAATCATCTTTGACTTTATTGTATTTGCCCGCTGTCCGCATTCTGCCAAGCACGCTGTGCATGGCGCCGACGTTCGGTGCAATCGACATTTCGTTGTCATTGAGGATGACGATCATATCGGTTTTTTCGTGCCCGATGTGGTTCAATGCCTCAAACGCCATTCCGCCGGTCAATGCGCCGTCTCCGATGATCGGGATTACGTGGTTGCCGGTTTTCTGGATATCGCGTGCTGCCGCCATGCCCATTGCCGCAGACAATGAAGTCGAGCTATGGCCCGTTTCCCAGACATCGTGTTCGCTTTCGATGCGTTTCGGGAATCCGCATAGGCCTTTGAATTGGCGCAGCGTATCAAACTGGCTGGCACGACCCGTCAGGATTTTGTGGACGTATGACTGATGTCCAACGTCCCAAATCAATTTATCGGAAGGGCTGTCAAACACTTTATGCAGCGCGAGCGTCAATTCGACGACGCCCAAATTGGGGCCGATATGGCCTCCGGTTCTTGATAAGTTTTCAATTAGGAATTTCCGGATATCTTCACTTAATTCAACGAGCTGATCATTGTTCAGCCCTTTTAAGAAAGATGGACTGGTAATCGTATGCAGATCCATTGCCATCACACACCTTCTATATAATTTTACCTTAGAGTAATCTGTCTTTATTATAACAATGTGAAGCCATAGTACAAATCAGAGTGTATGAGTTCAGCTTTTTCTTTTTACGATCAATGCTGTGAGTTCTTCGAGAAGCGACGTTTTTCCACCCAAAACCGAGACGGCTTGCAAAGCTTCGTTGGCGTGAAAATCCAGTTTTTCTTTCGCTTTTGGCAGCGTTAACAAGCCTGGATACGTGCTTTTTGCACTCGATTCATCCTTGCCTGCTGTCTTGCCAAGCTCTTGTGACGTTCCTGTGACATCCAAAATATCATCTTGGATTTGGAACGCCAGGCCGATGTGTTCGCCGAATTTGACAAGCGCCACCATTTCTTCCGGCTGGGCGTTGCCGAGTATCGCACCGGCAAGAATGCTGTAGGTCAGCAAAGCGCCTGTTTTCAAACGATGCACTTGTTCGAGTTCTTCAAGCGACAGTTTTTTCTCTTCGCCTTCAATGTCGAGTACTTGGCCGCCAACCATGCCTTCTGCGCCAGCCGCGACACTCAGCAAATCGATGAGGCGCACTTTGTCATCGCTCGATACATGGTTCAAGCGGGCCAACACGCCGAAGCTATAAGTGAGCAACGCGTCGCCGGCAAGAATCGCCACAGCTTCACCGAACACTTTATGGTTCGTCGGCATACCGCGGCGCAAATCATCGTTGTCCATGCTTGGCAGATCGTCATGGATCAACGAATAGGTATGGATCATTTCAATCGATGCCGCCACTTTCAATGCATCCGGATGGTCTTGACCCAATTCGTGCAATACGGCCAGCAGCAGGATTGGGCGGATGCGTTTGCCTCCCGCCTGCAGCGAATAATGCATCGATTCCTTCAATGACGCCGGAATGGACAGCATCTGGATTTGTTCGGCAAGTTCCTGTTGGATCAACGGTTCGTAATGGGCTCTGAATTCGCTTAAGTTCATTTGGCAGAACCGTCCTCAAGATTTACTGGCACTTCTTTGCCTTCTTGCATCATCGTCACCAATTGCTTCTCGGCATTCTGCAGTTTGTCGTGGCAGACTTTCGATAATTCCATGCCTTTTTGGTATAAAGTGAGCGCTTCCTCGAGCGGCACATCACCTTGCTCTAATTGACGAACAATTTCTTCCAATTGTTCCATTGCCTGATTGAACATGATTTCTTTTTCAGCCATCTTGTCGCTCTCCTTCACTTGTTAAGATTCGTTCGCTTACAGTCGTTTTCAAAACGCCGTCTTTCATGGAAATGCTTAAGCGATCGCCGGCTTCTACTTGCTCGACGCTTTTTATGACTTTGTCGTCTTTATAGGTGATGGAATAGCCGCGGTCCATGATTTTCAATGGGCTGAGTGCATCCAATGTCCGCATGGCTGAAGTTAATTGCTGGGTATTGTCCCGCACAGCCAGCGCGGCCAGCTGGTCAATCCTCTTTTTCAGTGCATCCAGCTCCAATGCAGATTGGCGGATTCGGCTTTCCGGAGTTCGCGTTGCCAGTTGTTTGTCCAAATTCTTGTAGCGTTCACGCGCATAATTGAATTGCTGGAACGTTTCCCGGCGCAACGACTCGGTCGCCCGTTCCACCCGTTCAATAAACGGACGGTACAAGCGGTCCGGATAAGCGAGTGGAAACGATGTCGTGAGACGCTCCAATGATGCCTTTTCACGCGCTATGGCGTTTGCGGTCGTTCGGTACATGCCGCTGCGGTAATTAAGCAGCCGGTCCAGAAGCTCTGCCTTGCTCGGCACTGCGAGCTCAGCTGCGGCCGTCGGTGTCGGTGCCCGCAAGTCCGATACGAAATCGGCAATTGTCGTGTCCGTTTCATGTCCGATGGCACTGATAATCGGAATGCGCGATTGATAAATGGCACGCGCAACGGCTTCTTCATTGAAAGACCATAAGTCTTCAATTGACCCGCCGCCGCGACCGACGATTAGCACGTCATAGTCCTTTTGATTCGCCGCTTGGATGGATTGCACAATCGACTGGGTCGCCTGTGCGCCTTGTACCAATGTGGGATAAATGACAACGTGTGCGAGGGGATAGCGCCGGTTCAGCGTGATGCAAATATCGCGGACAGCTGCCCCGGTCGGCGCGGTGACCACTGCGATGCGTTTTGGAAAACGTGGAAATGCCTTTTTATGTGCAGCATTGAACAGCCCTTCTTTGGCAAGCTTTTCTTTCAGCTGTTCAAATGCCAGGTAATAATCGCCGATGCCGTCAGACTGCATCGATTGTGTATACAGCTGGTACTGGCCGGATGCCTCGTATACATTGACGTCACCTCGGATCAGCACGGTCATGCCGCTTTCCGGCTTGAACTTCACCGCTTTGGCGTTTGCGGAGAACATGACTGCCGGCAGCCGCGACGCATCATCTTTCAACGTAAAGTAGATGTGGCCGCTGGTATGGATTTTAACGTTGGATAATTCCCCTTTTACGTAGACGTCACGCAAATGAGGATCCACATCAAATTTCTTTTTTATGTATTTGGTTAATGCTTTTACGGATAAATACGGGTCGGCCGCCAAAATTTCAACCCCAATCTTAGAAATTAAAAAGCTGTCTTTCTTTCGAAAAACAGCTCATTTTTATTCATTTTACATGGTTTAGGCGTTTTTGTCTTTCTGCAGCCCATTTTCAGCAGAGTGGAGCGTATTTTCCATCAGCATCGCGATGGTCATCGGCCCCACGCCGCCTGGCACTGGCGTAAGATAGCCCGCAGTTTCCTGCACTGCAGCAAAATCGACATCGCCACAAAGTTTGCCGTTTTCATCGCGGTTCATGCCGACATCGATAACGGCAGCACCCGGTTTGACGTGGTCGGCGCCGATGAATTTGGCGCGTCCGATTGCGGCGATCAAAATGTCCGCTTGTCTCGTATATGACGCTAAATCTTGGGTTTTTGAATGGCAAAACGTCACGGTCGCATCTTTTTGCAGCAGCAGCTGGCCCACCGGTTTCCCGACGATATTGCTGCGGCCGACGACGACGGCGTGCTTGCCGGCAGGATCGATGCCGTAATGTTCAAGAAGTTTCATGATGCCATGCGGCGTGCACGGCAGGAACGCTTCTTTGCCGATCACCATATTGCCGACAGAAATCGGATGGAAGCCATCGACATCTTTGGACGGGTCGATCGCCAAAATCACTTTGAATTCGTCGATATGTTCCGGCAGCGGCAATTGCACGAGGATGCCGTGGATTTCAGGATCATTGTTCAATTCCTCTATTTTCGCCAGCAACTCTTCTTCGCTCAAATCCTCGGGGTATTGATGGAGATCCGAACGCATACCGAGCGCTTCACACGTTTTTTTCTTGTTTTTGACATATGTAAGCGAAGCGGAGTTTTCCCCGACCAGCACAACGGCCAGTCCAGGCGCAACCCCTTGTTCCTTCAAAGATTTCACACGCTCTTCCACTTGCTCTTTAATTTTCTGGCTTACTGCTTTTCCGTCGATAGTAATCGCCGTCACAAAAACCCCTCCAATTTAGTTTGCTAGTTCGTCAGTAAATTTCGACAGCACGCCATTTACAAAGCGGCTGGATTTATCGTCTCCGAAAGTTTTGCTCAGCTCGATCGCTTCGTTCATCACGACGCTTGCCGGTGCATCTTCCATGAAAGCAAGCTCGAACACTGCCATGCGCAGAATCGTCCGCTCCACTTTCGGAAGGCGTTCAAGCGACCAGTTTTCAAGATGCCCTTTCAGCTTTTCATCGATCGCTGCCATATTCGCATGCGTACCTTCGACCAATAGCTCGTAAAAATTATCTTTCTCCACGGCCTCACCCATCACATGCTCACTAGCTTCACTGATTGTCAGCTCCGTGCCATCGATTTGGAATAAAGTCTGGAGCGCCTTTTCTCGTGCCTCATGTCGTTTCATATAATTTCCGGTCCCCTTTTCACACTAATTACCCCTCATTATACAGCTAATCCTTTTGAAGTTCCAAGTTTGAAATGTTCTGACAACCCATGTCCCGTCTGGCAGACGGGACATGGGTTTGCTTCGAAGCTAGCGCAGCGATGCAGAGACAGGGAGATAAGCAATAGTTATATCATAGATAAGTCTAACTAAAGAAGTAATCTTTTGAACGCCGCTTCGGCTGCTTTGGGCATGGCTCTCGCCATGAGCCGAGAAAAGCACTCGTCTCATAGCTTCGCCGAGCCCTTTAACGCACCTTCGCTAAATAGCTCTTTGAAAAATAAAGAGCTTACTGGGTTCTGCTATTTTGTAGATACGGAGCAAAACTGCCGAGAAAACCGTACTGCTCCTGCAGCGCTGTGCGCTTCGTCGCAAAGAATTACCCTCGTAAGACTCGGGTAATTCTTGCCTGCGGGATAGCGAGACAGCCGAGACCCCGGAAGCACGCGTTAGCAGGCTGAGGAGGCTTGGCGCTCGCCCGCGGCAAGCGAGGCAGTTTTGCGAAGTATTGACCCCTATATTGATTTTCAAAAACAAAAGCCGCCCAATAAGCCCGGGTTCCGGACTTATCGGGCAGCTCCTTAATGCTGCTCGTCTGTATGCGGCGTTTCAAATTGCACGCCGGTAATGTGGACGTTGACTTCCTGCGTCTGCAAGCTGGTCATATTCTCAAGCGTCGAACGTACATGTTCCTGGACTTTCTGCGCCGTTTTCGGAATAGACACGCCATAATTCACGACGCAATACACATCAATCATCAATCCGCCTTCTGACAACTCGGATTTGACGCCTTTGCCATGGACTTTTTTGCCCAAGCGCTCAACGACGCCTGAAGCAAAATTGCCGCGCATGCTGGCGATTCCTTCGATATCGGATACCGCAATGCTGGCGATGATCTCCAATACTTCTGGTGCCACTTCGATGCTGCCTAAATCTTGTGCGCCATGTGATTTCATGCGCAAATACGGTGCTGCTTTTTCAGCCATATGGCAACTCTCCTTTTAGGACTCTAAAACATCATATTTTTCGAGGAATTTCGTGTTGAAATCCCCGGATTTGAATACTTCGTGATCCATCAATTTCAAATGGAACGGAATCGTCGTATGGACGCCTTCGATTGCAAACTCGCTCAATGCGCGTTTCATCTTGGCGATTGCTTCTTCGCGCGTATCAGCGAATGTGATCAGCTTCGCAACCATCGAATCGTAATACGGAGGTATCGTATAGCCAGGGTACATTGCCGAGTCGACGCGTACGCCAAGGCCGCCTGGAGCTAAGTACATCGACACTTTTCCTGCAGACGGCATAAAGTTCTTCGCCGGGTTTTCTGCGTTGATGCGGCATTCGATTGCCCATCCTTTAAACGTCACATCTTCTTGCGTATACGCCAAAGTTTCGCCTGAAGCGACTTTCAGCTGCTGCTGGATCAAGTCGATGCCGGTAATCATTTCTGTGACCGGATGCTCCACCTGGATGCGCGTATTCATTTCCATGAAATAGAATTTCTGGTTGACGGCGTCGAAAATGAATTCGACTGTACCGGCACCGCGGTAATTGACGGCTAGAGCCGCTTTCACCGCGGCTTCGCCCATTTCAGCACGCAATTCCGGGCTGAGTGCAGGAGACGGCGCTTCCTCGACCAATTTTTGCATGCGGCGTTGGATGGAACAATCGCGTTCTCCCAAATGGATGGCGTTGCCGTGCGAATCCGCCATCACCTGGATTTCCACGTGGCGGAAATCTTCGATGAATTTCTCGATATATACACCGGGATTGCCAAACGCAGCGGCTGCTTCTTTTTGGGTCATGCGAAGGCCAGTGATAAAATCTTCACGGTTGCGGGCGACGCGGATTCCTTTGCCCCCGCCTCCTGCAGTCGCTTTGATGATGACCGGAAATCCGAGTTCTTCCGCGATTTCCAAGCCTTCTTTTTCACTGCCGACAATGCCTGTGGAACCTGGGACGACAGGGACGCCTGCCAGCCTCATTGTTTCACGCGCGACATCTTTTGTGCCCATTTTTGAAATGGCTTCAGAAGTCGGTCCGATGAACATGATATCGCATGCTTCGCAAAGTTCTGCAAAACTGGCATTTTCTGCAAGGAAACCATATCCTGGGTGGATGCCGTCGCAATTCGTCAGTTTCGCTACGGAAATGATGTTAGAAAAGTTCAAGTAACTGTCTTTCGACGCTTTCGGTCCGATGCAATACGCTTCGTCTGCAAGCTCGACGTGAAGCGCTTCCTTATCGGCTTCCGAATAGACTGCAACTGTCGCAATATCCATTTCTTTGCAGGCACGGATAATGCGCACAGCAATTTCACCGCGGTTGGCAATTAATACTTTTTTCATAGGGTTCCCCTCCTCAGTTCGCTTTTACGAGGAATAGAGGTTGGCCGTATTCAACCAACTGGCCGTCTTGAACCAGGATTTCCGTAATTTCCCCATCCACTTCCGCTTCGATTTCATTGAACAGCTTCATCGCTTCTACGATGCAGACCACTTGGTCAGCGGATACTTTTGAGCCCACTTGAACATAAGCTTCATCTTCCGGCGATGGAGACTTATAGAATGTCCCGACCATCGGAGACAGGATTTTATGGAAGTCGCCATTGTTTTCTGCTGCCAATTCAGGTGTTTCTTCAGAAATCAATTCTTCCGCTTTTGCTGCAGGTGCCGGGTTTGCAGCCGGTGCCGGTGCACTCGCTTCTGCTTTAGGTGCTGCAGGTGCAGATTGTGTTGCTGGGGCTTGTACAGCTCCGCCATTTTTCTTCAATTTCACTTTGACGCCTTCAGATTCATATGTGAATTCGTCGATTGACGATCCATCCACCAACTTGATAATTTCGCGAATTTCTTGGATTTTCAAATGATCCTACTCCCCTTTTATGTATATTTGTTGCCACTATCCCATTTTAGACTTTTTCAATCTATTTTGAAATAGCCAGCTGAATATTTAAAAAAAGGCCCCTATCAGATAGAGGCCGATTGCATGGATTACTGAGCGCGTGAAACGTACGAAGCATCCGTTGTATTGATGATCAGCTTATCGCCTTCGTTGATGAAAAATGGCACTTGAACGACAAGGCCAGTCGTCAATTTAGCAGGTTTCGTACCGCCGCTTGCTGTATCCCCTTTGATGCCTGGGTCTGTTTCAGCTACTTCAAGTATTACTGTGTTCGGCAATTCTACGCCAAGCACTTCGCCTTGGAATTGAATCACTTGAACTTCCATGTTTTCTTGCAGGAATTTCAATTCGTATTCAATGTTCTTTTCTGGCAATTCGATTTGATCATAAGTTTCTGTATCCATGAATGCATGGACGTCGCCGTTTGCGTAAAGGTATTGCATTTTGTTGTTATCGATTTGCGCTTTAGCGACTTTCTCGCCAGCACGGAATGTTTTCTCTGTCACACTGCCTGTACGCAAGTTGCGCAATTTCGTGCGCACGAATGCGGCACCTTTACCTGGTTTTACGTGTTGGAATTCCATCACGCGCCAAATAGCATTATCCACTTCTATTGTGACGCCTGTTTTAAAATCGTTTACTGAGATCATTTAATTTCCTCCGTTACTTGTAAAATACGCAATTCTTTTGTGGAGTGGGTCAATCGTTCATTGCCGGACTCGGTTATAAGTATATCATCTTCTATGCGGACTCCGCCAATACCCGGCAGATAAATTCCAGGTTCGACTGTCACGGCCATGCCTGGCTCAAGGACAGTCTGCGACTTGAACGATAAGCCTGGCGCTTCATGGACTTCCAGCCCGATGCCGTGGCCGGTCGAATGGCCAAATGCTTCCCCGTAGCCTTTCGACTTGATGTGGTCGCGGGCAATCGCGTCCGCTTCGATGCCGGTCATGCCGGGTTTGATGTTCTCGAGCGCGAGCACTTGGGAATCCAGAACGATCTGGTAAACTTCTTTCATCTTGTCAGACGGCTCACCGACAGCGACTGTGCGCGTGATGTCGGAGATGTAGCCATTGTAAAGTGCGCCGAAATCCAATGTGACCATATCGCCTTCTTCGATTTTCTTATCCGATGCGACGCCGTGCGGCAATGCGGAACGGCTGCCGGATGCGACGATGATATCGAAAGATGATGACGTCGCCCCTTGCTTGCGCATGAAGAATTCCAGCTCGTTCGATACTTCAACTTCAGCCATCCCTGGCTTGATGAACGTGCAAATGTGTTCAAATGCATCATCGGCGATTTTCGCAGCCGCTTTCAACACTTCCACTTCTTCCGGTGTTTTGATCATGCGAATTTTCTCGATCAATCCGCTGGCTGGCTTCAACTCGGCTTCAAGCTTTTCTGCGTATTGCGTATAAGAAGCGAACGTCACGTAATCCTGTTCGAATGACACCGATTCAAGGCCAAGTGATTTCGAAATTTCGGCAACCTCTTCCAATAAATTCGTCTTCGCTTGCACGACTTCGAATTCTTTCACTTGGGCCGTCGCTTGTTCCGTGTAGCGGAAATCAGTGACGAAATACGCTTTTTCCTGTGTGACAAGCGCAAGGCCGGCGGAACCCGTAAATTCCGTTATGTACCGTAAATTAAATTGGCTCGTGATCAATAAAGCCTCGATGTTCTGCTCTTTCATTTCGTTGCGCAATTTTTGAAGTTTCACTTTTTTCATCCTTTCGATTGGGTTAATAGCAGCGCATGCAGCGCAAGCTTATAGACATCTTTGCCAAATCCGGTAATCTGTCCGGCGGCAACCGGCGCGATATGGGAATGTCGGCGGAATTCCTCCCGCTTGTAGACGTTTGAGATATGTACTTCGATAACAGGAATCTGGATGGACGCAATCGCGTCGCGTATCGCAACACTTGTATGGGTATATGCCCCTGCATTCAGCACAATGGCGTCCGTGCCATCGTCCGCTGCCTGATGGATCCAGTCGATAAGTTCGCCTTCATGGTTCGACTGCAGGCAAGAAAGTTCTATCCCGTTGCCCGCTGAAAAATCCATCAGCTCGGTTTCCAGCTCCTCCAGCGTAAACGTGCCGTAGGCTTCCTTTTCACGCTTGCCGAGACGGTTCAGGTTCGGCCCGTTCAAACACAATACTTTCATTGACCCCACTCCTATCCTGTCACATTCTTCATTATTTTATCACAGCAGCCTAAGAGAGCAAATCTTTCCGCTATTTGCTAAGGCAGTGTCAATGCCAGCGGATTTTAAACTGCCCGTGCCAAGCGCTCTTCAGTTCAAGCAGCCTGTACCTTTCGTTTAGTGGGCTTCTGCTGTTACAGGAACTCATTTTTGCGCAGCTCTTGTTACGTTCTTGATTTTTTATCAATAAAACCTTATGTAATAATCTACATTTATTTTCTTGAAAGACATATGCCGCGATTTTCAGGCATAAAAAAAACGCGGCGGCCGGAGCCGTCGCGTTTTCGAAATTTCTATTCGATTAAAGTCCGCATTTCAATTGGGCGTTGCAGTTGGTGCAGGTATTGCAGCCGCCCATTTCTTCAACAGTCCCTTTGCGGCAGACCGGGCACGTATCGCCGATCTCAGAGCCGATGGTGACGTTGGTTGAACGCAAATCTTGGATGGTATCAATAAGGACGATCGGGCGCTTGCCTTTCACTTCTTCTTGATGTGGTTCCTCGAACGTATTGTCTTCCGCTTTCAGCGTCAACACTTGCGAGTCGCGGCTGCCGTCGACATAAACCGTTCCGCCTTTCGCCCCGCCTTTGTAAAGACGCTCGTAAACGCCTTCCACTTGCTCGACTGTATAGCCGCGCGGTGCATTGACTGTTTTGGAGATGGACGAATCAATCCAGCGCTGGATGATGCACTGAACATCCGCGTGTGCTTCAGGAGCCAAGTCCATCGATGTCACAAACGCTTTCGGAAGATTTTCCTCGTCCGCTTCCGGATTGTTTTTCAAGTATTCACTGACGATATCCGCTTTGACCTCGATAAATTTGCCGAGGCGTCCGCTGCGGTAGTAAGTGAATGAATAATATGGCTCCAAGCCAGTCGAAACGCCGACCATCGTACCCGTTGAACCCGTAGGTGCCACTGTCAGCAAATGCGAGTTGCGGATACCGTTTTCCAGGATGCCGGCACGAATCTCTTCCGGCATGCCCTGCATAAAGCCGGTTTCCGTAAACGCTTTGCGCAGCGCTGCCGTCTCTTCATCGGTGTTGCCGATCAAGAATGGGAAGCTTCCGCGTTCTGACGCCAATTCAACCGATTCTTCGTACGCCGCTGCTGCAATGGTCTTGAAGATTTCATCGACCAATTCGTTTCCTTCAGGCGAGCCGTACTCTTTATCGCAATAAATCAATAGATCCGCAAGCCCCATGACGCCAAGTCCAACACGGCGTTCGCCGAGCGCCTGCACACGGTTTTCTTCAAGGAAGTAAGGCGTAGCATCGATGACATTGTCCTGCATACGGACGCCGACTTTGACCGTTTCTTTCAACGCTTCAAAATCGACTTGCTTTGTTTTCGCATCTGCGAATTGTGCCAAATTGACTGCTGCCAAGTTGCACACTGAATAAGGTGCCAGCGGCTGTTCACCGCAAGGGTTCGTTGCTACGACTTTTTGGCCGTATGCTGTTGCGTTCGTTTTCGCGTTGGCGTTGTCGATGAAGAAAATGCCTGGCTCTGCAGAATACGTCGCACAGACGTTGATCAGGTTCCATAGTTCGCGCGCTTTCATCGTGCGGTAGACGCGCACTTTATGGCCCAAACGCTCCCACTCGCGAACGTCTCCGACTTCCTGCCATTTTTCATTGTAGACGGCCATTTCTTCTTTCGAATACGATTCAACCGCTGGGAAGCGCAAATCGAAATCTGCGTCTTCTTCGACAGCTTTCATGAAATCGTCCGTCAACGTGACCGAAATGTTGGCGCCTGTCAGGAATTCTTCGTTGTGGACCGTGTAGGTGCCGCCGTCACGAAGTTTCGTTTCCGCGTCGCGCATGATTTTTTCGTTGAAGCCGCCCATTCCAGGAATCGCACGGTAATTCAAGATCCCTTGGTACATCGCTTCTTCCTGTTCAGTCAACGGTTTGAATTTCAATTTTTCATGGGCCAGTTTTTTGATCGTTTCGTCTTCCGTGTTTTCGATCAAATAACGGAGGATGCGCGGGTTCTGCATTTTTGAAATGATGAATTCCGCGATATCCGGATGCCAGTCAGCAAGCATGATCATCTGCGCACCACGGCGCGATCCACCTTGTTCGACGAGATGCGTCAATTTCGCGATATCGTCCAGCCAAGAAACCGAACCGGAAGATTTGCCGTTTACGCCTCTTGCCAATGTATTGCGCGGGCGGAGCGTCGAGCCGTTTGTGCCGACGCCTCCTCCGCGGCTCATGATTTCCATCACTTGCTTGCGGTGGTCGGAGATCCCTTCGCGCGAATCAGCGACGAAAGGCATGACGTAGCAATTGAAATATGTCACATCTGTGCCCGCGCCCGCTCCGTAAAGAACGCGCCCTGCAGGAATGAATTTCAGCCCGACCAGCTGCTCGTAGAATTTATTGAACCAATGCTCACGCTTTTCAGGAGTCGTTTCAACAGACGCCAATCCAAAAGCATTGCGTTTCGCGATTTGTTCGTAATAGACTTCCAACGGCTTTTCGATGACATCAAGGCTGCGGTTGACGATGCCGGCTTCCATTTCTTCCGGTTTGTCGATCGCGCTGCGGTAATCTTCCTCGATCCAAACTTGTGCGGTGTTCGCCGCTTTGTCGACGGAAACGATGAAACCGAGGCCGCGTGCCGGGAATTTCGGATCTTGCTTGACGGTCAACACGACAAAATCGCCTGCTTTGAGCGTCTTTTTCTCCGTATCCTTAAACGAATAGCGGTCGATCATCACGAGGCGGGATACCCCTTTATGCGTCGTTTTCATGTCCGGCGTAATCGCGTGGACTTGAGGGAATGACTGGATATCGCTGTTCAACGACACCGGATTTAACGAATATTTTTTTTGAGTGGCAGAAACCATTTGACATTTCCTCCTTCATATTATATGGAGTGAACACTATATATAGTATTATTACATTTCCCATCCTACTATATATTGAAACGTCCCTGCAATAACAAAATTTTGCTGGTTTTTCCGTGAGACGTCTCAAAGCTGAATGTGCAACGGTTTCTGCCAAAACCCACGCGATAAAATGAGTCTTTAGTCGCCTTATGTGCGAAAATTCCAATCATCATTTCCATAGCGTTCTTCTTCGATTTTTTTCACTTCAGCGAGCTGGCTTTCCGATAATTCGTACGGCGTCAATCGGATTGCTAAAGCCTTTTCGAATCCGGTTCTGAATGCGGGAACACATTGCTCCGCGGTGACGCCTTCCTCGAGCAGCGAATTGATCGAGACGGCTTTTTCCGGAATTTTTTTGCGCATCCGATCTTTCGAAGCCTCGTCTTTGAATTTGAACACCGATAATAATTTTTCAGCGTCCAAGTCGATCAAGATGGCCCCATGCTGCAGGATCACCCCTTTTTGGCGCGTCTGTGCACTGCCCGCCACCTTTTTGCCGGCAACGACCATTTCATACCAGCTCGGCGCGTCAAAGCACACTGCACTTTTCGGTTTTTTCAAATCCGCTTTTTCAGTTTCACTTTCGGGAATCGAAAAATATGCGTCGAGCCCCAAATTCCGAAAGCCTTCCAACAAACCTTCACTCAGCACCCGGTACGCCTTCGTAACCGTCTCTGGCATATCTGGATACCTTTCACTGACAATAATGCTGTACGTCAGCTCATGCTCGTGCAGCACGCCTCTGCCGCCGGTCGGACGGCGAACAAAGCCAAGGCCGAGTTTTTTAACGGCCTCCATATCGATTTCCTGTTTGACTTTCTGGAAATAGCCGATCGACAGCGCCGCCGGCTCCCAGCCGTAAAAACGGATAACCGGTGGAATCAGCCCTTCACTATGCCAATTCAGCAGCGCTTCATCGAGCGCCATATTAAAAGATGCCGGCGCTTTGCCGGTATCGATGAACAACCATTCTTGAAAATTCACAAGATCGCCCCCTAAATTCTTTAATTAGTGTAACATTGCCATTGAATAAGAGTCACTCCATCTTTTATAATAAAGAGAGAATAGAAAGGGGCAAGATCATTGGATTTTCTTTACATCACTTTAGGCGTCGTAGTTGCAGTGCTCATCTTTGCTGCAATCTCATACTTCCGCATCAAAAAATCCGTAACCACATTGACACAGGAACAATTCATCGAAGGCTACCGCAAAGCGCAGCTGATCGATGTGCGTGAAGCGAAAGATTTTGCAAACGGCCATATCCTAGGTGCGCGCAATATTCCGCAAACACAATTGAACCAGCGCTACAAAGAAATCCGCGCCGACAAACCCGTTTACATTTATGACCAGAACGGTGTTCGCAGCGGCCGCGTTGCGTTATTTCTGAAGAAAAAAGGCTACGACCAATTATACCAATTGCAAGGCGGCTTCAAACAATGGAGCGGCAAGGTCAAAATCAAATAATGAGCTAAAGCCTTTCCCGATTGCGGAAAGGCTTTTTTTATTGGAATAAATTCGGGTGAGAAGCGTATTTTGCCTGTAACGGGGCGTATTTCAAGGTTTATAGAGCGTATTTCGCCGGTTGCAGAGCGTATTTTATTGCTAATGGAGCGTATTTCGAGATAACAGAAAAATATCTGCCCATTAAACTGCGCCAGAGCTTGAGAAGTGGATAAATATGCAATGCCCTCTGGCATCCATCCCGACAAACCCAAAAATGCCCCTCTGAAAGTTCAGAGGGGCTAAAATATATTATTCAGTTTTCGTGTAGCGCAGAACCGGTTTGCGGGCAGCCTGTGTTTCGTCCAGGCGCTTGATCACCGTCGTGTGCGGTGCATTCTGCACGATTTCCGGATTGTCTTCGACTTCCTTGGCAATCTGGATCATCGCATCGATGAACGCGTCCAAGGTCTCTTTGGACTCAGTCTCAGTCGGCTCGATCATCATGCCTTCCTCAACGTTCAATGGGAAATAGATTGTCGGCGGATGGTAGCCGAAGTCAAGCAGACGTTTCGCCATATCCAATGTGCGCACGCCCAATTTTTTCTGGCGGCGGCCGCTCAAGACAAATTCATGCTTGCAATGGCGGTCGTAAGGCAGATCAAAGAATGGCTGCAGTTTGCGCATCATGTAGTTGGCATTCAATACCGCGTACTCCGTCACGGCTTTCAAGCCATCCGGCCCCATCGAGCGGATGTACGTGTATGCACGGACGTTGATGCCGAAGTTGCCGTAGAACGGTTTGACGCGTCCGATGGTTTCCGGGCGGTTGTAGTCGAACGTGTAAGCATCATCTGTTTTCACCAGCACAGGGCTTGGCAAATAAGGAATCAAATCTTTATGGACGCCGACTGGCCCAGAACCTGGTCCACCGCCGCCATGCGGTCCTGTGAATGTTTTATGCAAATTCAAATGGACCACATCAAAGCCCATGTCGCCAGGGCGAGCTTTTGACATAACGGCGTTCAAGTTCGCGCCGTCATAATACAGTTTCCCGCCGACTTCATGGATGATTGCCGCCATTTCAAGAATCTGTTCTTCGAAAAGGCCCAATGTATTCGGGTTCGTCAGCATCAATGCCGCTGTATCGTCTCCGACTACGCGTTTCAAATCATCAAGATCCACAAGCCCGTGTTCATTCGACTTGACCGTCACCGTTTCAAAACCGGCAACTGTAGCCGAAGCAGGGTTTGTACCGTGTGCCGAATCGGGCACGATGACTTTCGTGCGGTTCATGTCGCCGCGTGATTCGTGGTATGCACGGATCATCATCAATCCTGTCCATTCACCGTGTGCACCCGCTGCAGGCTGAAGCGTCACTTCGTCCATACCCGTGATTTCCTTCAAATGCTCTTGCAGGTCGAACATCAATTCCATCGCGCCTTGGACAGTAGACTCGTCCTGCAACGGATGGATATTCGCGAATCCAGGGTAGCGCGCGACGGATTCGTTGATTTTCGGGTTGTATTTCATTGTGCAGGAACCCAAAGGATAAAAGCCTGAATCGACTCCGTGGTTGCGTTTCGACAACGCCGTGTAATGGCGCATGATGTCCAGTTCGGATACTTCCGGCAAGTCGGCTGCTTCTTCGCGGATCAACCCCGCAGGCAAGATATCGTTCAAGTCGATTTCGGGCACATCCAATTCTGGCAGGCTGTAGCCTACGCGGCCTTCTTTCGTCATTTCAAAGATGAGTGGTTGGTTATCTTTATGCATGAGTAGCCCCCATTTCCTGCACTGCTGCAGCAAGTTCCTGCACGAATGCATCAATCTCTTCTTTTGTGCGCTGTTCGGTTACCGCGATCAGCGTATGGCCTTCAAGTTCCGGATAGCTGCGTCCGAGATCGTAGCCGCCGATCATGCCTTTTTCGAGCAAACGCGCATTCAATTTTTTCGAAGGCGTTTTCGTTTTCACAGTCAACTCATTGAAATGAGCCCCGTCAAAAATCACGTCAAAGCCGGCTCCTTTTAATTGCTGCTTCATATAATGCGTTTTGGTAATGTTCTGGACAGCGATTTCTCGCGCGCCTGCCTTGCCAAGTGCGGTCATTGCCACAGAAGCAGCCAACGCATTCAATGCCTGATTCGAACAGATATTTGAAGTCGCTTTATCGCGGCGGATGTGCTGCTCACGCGCTTGCAGCGTCAAAACGAATCCGCGGCGGCCGTCTTCATCGACCGTTTCCCCGACTAAACGCCCTGGAACTTTGCGCATCAATTGTTTCGTTACTGCGAAATAGCCGCAATGCGGTCCGCCGAACGCTTCTGAGATGCCGAACGGCTGTGCATCGCCGACCGTGATGTCAGCGCCCAATTTGCCTGGAGGCGTCAATGCGCCAAGCGCCAATGGGTTTGCCGAAACTGCGAACAACGCGCCCGCTTCATGGATGATCGGCTCCAGCGCCTTCAAGTCTTCCACTTGCCCGAAGAAGTTCGGGTATTGCACCATGACCGCAGCTGTATCGCCGTCGATCATTTCTTTCAACGCTTCAAGATCGGTATGCCCATCTTTCAACGGGATTTCTTCAACAGCAATTGATTGGCCCAACGCGTACGTGCGAACGACATCGCGTGTTTCGGGATGGACCGCGCGCGACACGAGGATTTTTTTGCGGCGCGTGTGTCCAGCGGCAAGCATTCCCGCTTCCGCTAAAGCTGTGCCGCCGTCATACATCGAAGAGTTCGCAAGGTCCATCCCCGTCAATTCACTGATCATCGTTTGGAATTCGAAAATCGCCTGCAACTCGCCTTGGGAGATTTCTGGCTGGTACGGTGTATAAGCCGTATAAAATTCAGAACGTGAAATGACGTGGTCAACGATGATCGGTTTGTAATGATCGTAGACACCCGCTCCAAGGAATGAAGCATAACGGTTGGTATCCGCATTTTTCGCTGCCAATTGCGCCAGTTCTTTCGTCAAAGAAGATTCCGATTTTGCGGCTTTGATCTTGTATTCGCCTTTAAAGCGAACTTTTTCCGGAATGTCTGCAAAAAGCTCATCAATCGACTGGATGCCGATGACATCCAGCATTTCTTTTTCATCTTGAGCCGTCATGGGTAAGTAGCGATGTTTCATAAAGAGCAGTCCCCTTTTCAAATGAGATTATTTTGATCGTTTGTAAAATGGCGTTTCGACTGTTTTCGCTTTCAGGCGTTTATTGCGGATTTCCACTTCAAGTTCCGTGCCAAGTTCAGCAAATTCACGGGCGACAATCGCTAAGCCAATGTTCTTTTTCAAAGTAGGCGACTGTGTCCCTGTTGTCACTTCACCGATTTCTTCGCCATTCGCGAATACTTTATAACCGTGGCGCGGGATACCTTTGTCGATCATTTCAATGCCGACAAGTTTGCGCGGGATCCCATCAGCTTTCTGGGCTGCAAGCGCTGCTTTGCCGTTGAAATCCTGCTCTTTGTCCAATTTGACAACAAAATTGATACCAGCTTCCAGCGGCGAAATGTCTTTTGTCAATTCCTGGCCATAAAGCGCCAGGCATGCTTCAAAGCGCAATGTATCGCGCGCGCCTAAGCCCGCTGGCAATGCTCCTTCTTCTTTGCCTTCTTCTAAAATCTTATCCCATAACGCCACAACGGCTTCCGGGCTTGCATAAATTTCAAAGCCATCTTCGCCGGTATAGCCCGTGCGGGACAATAAAACCGGATAGCCGCCAACTTCAACGTCGGCTTTGAAACGGAATGGCCGGATCGAAGACAAATCTTCTTCCGTCAACCGCTGAAGAATCCCCGCTGCATGGGGTCCTTGGAAAGCCAATAAACCATAATTTTCAGATTCGTTTTTGAGAACGACACCATCTCCGGCGTTTTTTTGCATCCATTCAAAATCTTTTTCGATGTTCGAAGCGTTGACGACCAGCAGGTAATCATTGTCGGCCAGTTTGTAGACCAGCAAATCATCCACTGTTCCGCCGTCTTCATAGCACATTGCCGTGTATTGGGCTTGTCCGTCTTTGATCTTGGAAACGTCGTTTGTCACCAGGTTCTGAAGAAACTCGAGGCTGCCTTCGCCTGACACAAAAATTTCGCCCATATGGGATACATCAAATAATCCAGCTTTCGTTCTTACTGCTTCATGTTCTTCTTTGATGCTCGAAAATTGGACCGGAAGTTCCCAACCGCCAAAATCGATCGTCTTACCGCCATACTTTGAATACGCCTCAAAAAGAGGTGTGCGCTGCAATTCTCCCATTCGTCTTCCTCCTTGGATGTCAAATTCCACAAAAAAAGGACAGAGATTCCCCCTACAATAGGGAAATCTCTGTCCTGGAACCTGAAAGTTTACCTTTACGGCTTTCCTCTTTGGTAGCTGCTGAGCAGCGTTCTCCAGAGATGCGTCCTGCACGAGTCTTTTTGCCTGAGAGATTCATGACATATTGTCATTTGCTCCTTCGGCGACGCTTTCGCGTTCTCTCCCCGTGCACTCATCCGCCCAAATCAAATGTTTGGTCCAAACCGTTATACAGAATAGTATAACTTTGTCTATATCCTAACATTGTATAAGCAGAAGCGCAATCTTTTTTAATAGAACTAATCAAACACGAACGATTATTAATTTGATAATTAAATCATTCGCCTTTTAGGCGGTTCACTTGAAAAGCAGCGTATTGCGTAATCTGCCGCAGCGTGCGAAACTCGGTGCGGATTGTAATATGCGCCGCTTCTTTATAGAAACGGTACCGTTTTTTAAACATCGCTTCAATCTCTTCCCGTGATGAGTTGCGGACAATCGGCCGGTTCGGATCTTTATGGATCCGCCTCCAAATCTCCCTGAATGGGGCGTCGAGGAAAAGCACCAGCCCTGTAGCCCGCATGATCTTGCGATTTTCTTCACGCATCGATACACCACCGCCTGTGGAAACGATGCAATTGTCGTGACTGAAATTCTTCAAAAACTCTGTTTCGAGATCCCTGAAATGTTCTTCGCCAAACTGCGCAAAGATTTCCGGGATCGCCATTCCAGTCTGCCGGACGATTTCCTTGTCCATATCATAGAAAGGGATTTTCAATAAAAAACTGAGCCTTCTGCCGACTGCACTTTTGCCGCAGCCCATAAATCCGACCAAATATATTCTTTTCATCTTACCACCCATTGCATCCTGCTACTCAGGTATTTTATGTTGCGCGATTTCTTTTAGTAGTTGTATCGTAGCATGTCTGTGCAAATTTTCCAAACTGTCATACGTCTTATATTGAATAATATAAACAGTTACTGCGTGCGACATGAGGATAAGGGCGGAAAGGAAAAAGACTGCGGACACTGGATAAATCGAACCTTTTTCGCATCTAAGGCTGCGTGAAAACATATTCCTCCTCCAAAATTATGCCATCGGTGAATTCCGCCTGCAGCAGCAGGCTGTGGCCGCGCAAAGAAAAACTGGTCTTTTTGATGCCCGTCAGCATGACTTCATGCCCTAGCCGAAACTTCTGCTTGCGGATGAACTTGTCATAGCTTTCAATATCGTATTCATCTCCCCCTTGGACAATTCTTACGCCTGCGCCATTATTGATGATCACAAGCGATTCTGCACCCGATAAATAGCTTTGCAATTCCCCTGCGAACAAAAACCATTCCGCTGTCCGGGGATCGGCTTCTTCGAAAAAGCCGCGTATAAAAACAAAGAACAAGACAATGAGCGGCAGAAATATCATCAGCAGCAGCAGCTCAAAAAGCGAGTTGAGAAACGTAAAGCCTTTTTCGTCCGCCACTCGGTTCATTCGATGCACTCCTTATGTTCTTGATTCCGGGAATCATCGTAATACACACAAAGCTGTTCTGCCATTTCCCATCGGTAAAGTATGCCTCCTGATCTCCGTTCACCCCTTGCTACGCCATATCCCGCAATCTCGATTGCGGCTTCATGCAAGGTTTCATATGCGGCGAGCCGCTCTTTTTTCGCGTGGAGCGATTGCTGCAGCTCTTGCATCACAGGAAGCAGCGTGCCGAACATCATGAAAAGCATGGCCAGGCTCAGCATTGTTTCCGGCCATGAAAAACCGTTTTCATCCAGAAAACACCAGCCTCCCTTTGCCGATATGGACGATCAGCGATTTCTCGCCATCGCTCGTATCGAATAATAAGGTGCCCGCAGCCGTAACAGAACCGTTGGCAGAAAAAGACACCGCCTTCAGATTGCTTGTAGCTTTCAGTTTGACAGTTGCCGGGAGCTTGCGCGGGGGCAATATCGCTTTGAATGACTGGACGACTTCATATCGCCCTTCTGTTTCCCGAAACACCACCATAACCGGTGCATTCGTCCGATACGATTCGCTCTGGGCATAATAGATGTCGCGCATCAGACTGTCGAAAAAGCGCTGTTCTTCCCTGTCCGTCGCCATTGCTTGATATGACGGCACTGCTATCAGCGATACCGTCATCAGTAAACTGAGCACCAGCAGCATTTCCAGCAGCGTAAAGCCGTTTTGCTTTAAGAAGCTGTCGATGACACGACACCGTCAATTGAGATATTAATGGTGTCGCCGTTCGGGCAGCTTGTCTCGCCATCTTTCAAATAGCCGTTTGACACAAGGCTTTCCAGCGTCGGCACCGCCTTCTCATCCATGCGGTAAGATTCAACTTGCCCTTGAACCATGTGGACAAAAGCTTTGCAGCCTTTTTCATCGACCGATGCTGATTGTTTGGTGACATTGGGAATGGCGATGGCAATCAAGACAGTGATGATCAACATGACGATAAGCATTTCGATTAGTGTAAATCCTTTTTGATTTTTAATAAAACGCATGGTTTTTCCCCCTTAGATAGTGTGGACCAAATTGTACATCGGTAGCAGAATCGCTAAATAAGCACCGATAATGCACGCCGCAATCATGATGAAAAAAGCAGGCTGGATAATTTTCAAGAGACGCTGTGTCTGGGCTTCAATCCTCTCCATCATCACTTCGCTGTAAAGGATCAATTCCTTGCCTAAAAATCCGGCCATCTCTCCGTGCTGGACAAACGCCGCCATGTCTGGCGCGAAAAACGGATGCCGCCGCAATGCATCGGACAGCGGCACGCCTGTCACGACTTCGCTGTGGCATACTTCCGCCATGAATTGGATAATCGAATGGTGATTCTGTTTTTGCAGCAGCTGCAGCGATTCCTGCAGCGAGATGCCGCTGTGGAGCAGCGTTCCCAGTTCCCGCGACAGCAGATGCGACCAATAGAAAATCATGATCTTGCGCAATACTGGAAGACGCGTCAGCCAAGCGATTTTTTGCACCGGCCCCATTTTCTTCAACATCGCCGCAAAAGCAGACGCGCCGATGCCGGCAATAGCAAAACAGCCGATGAAGAAATCCGGAAGGTTCAGCAGATAGGCCGGCACGCCCGAACCTTCACCGTCTGCATTCAGCGAGGCCATCAGCTTTTCAAGGTTCGGCACATAGCTTGTGCGGAAAAACAGGAACAAACCGGAAGTGAAAAACAGCAGCGAGACGGGATAAACCAAAATATTGCGCAGCTTTTTCTGAACTTGTTCGGTCCGGGAAAAGCTTTTCGAAATGCTGTCAATCGATTCCGGAAGCCGCCCGTGGTGTTCGGCTATTTCAACCGGGAATAGTACATTGTCTTTAAAGCCCAGGAATTTCAAGATCTCTGCCGCGTTTCCGCCGCCCTTTAGAATCGATGTCACGCCGTTCAATGCTTCATCCAGTTTTGGCGTGTGCATCGGCAGCAAAAGCGTCAGCGCTGTCGGCAGCAGATAGCCTTCCCGTAAGAGGACGGCTAGCCGGGACAGAAAATTTTCGCGGTCACGAAAGACGATTCGCTTATTTCTCTGCAGAAGCTTCAAGGGCACCGATTTTCACCCCCTCACGGATCTGGCCTCCAAATGATAAATGCTCGGGCAATACGTACAGCTGCTGATTTTTTGCGGACTGCAGCGCTTCATCGAGCCGTTCTCCATGAAGTATTTCATACAGTGCCCGGTAAGCGGCACTGGACTGTTCGATATCCGCGTAGACGGGCACTATGCGCTGTGCGGAAATGGCAATAAGCGTTTGGGCCATGTCTTCAAAAGACACGCCAAGATCGTGCAGGCGGTGCAGGCAGCCAACTGAATGGCGCGCATGGATCGTCGAAAAGACCAAGTGGCCGGTTAACGCAGCCCGCACGGCAATCTGGGCGGTGTCAGCGTCGCGGATTTCACCGATCATGATGATATCCGGATCGTGGCGCAAAATGGCTTTCAGGCCGGCCGCGTAGCTGAGCCCAGCTTTTTCATTTACTTGGATCTGCAGAATCGACTGGTTCTTGCGCTCGACCGGGTCTTCCAGTGTGATGATATTGCGGTTGAGTTTTTCTGCGCAATGCTTCAATAGCGAATACAAAGTCGTGGATTTTCCGCAGCCGGTCGGGCCAGTGAGCAGTATCAACCCTTGGTCCGCTTCCGACAATTTTTCCAAAAGGCGTGCGGAATCCCGGAAAGCGGCCAATTCATGGATGCTGCGCGCCACTTCTTCTGCCATCACACGGATGACAATACTTTCTTTCGTCAAGACAGAAGGCAGCGTTGATATTCTAAAATAATATGGAAGTTCTTGAATCGGGAGATGGAAAGAGCCGGTTTGGGGTTTTCTTTTTTCGCTCATATCTAAAAGGGAAAGGTATTTGAAATAGGCAATCATGCGATCACCAAGGTCAAGGGGGATTTTCATCACTTGCCGCAACGAATGGAACGTGCGGAAAGAGACGTCGTAGCCGGTCGGGCCGGGTTTGATGTGGATGTCTGTGGTGCCGCTCTCTGCCGCTTGGGCGAGCAGCTGGATGCATCTGCGTTCAACGATTTCCTGCATAGCCGCCTCCTGTCCTGAGTTTTGAACAAGAGCCGCCGCCCTGTTCCCCCATAGTATAACCGGCGTTTTTTCAGAAGGAAATAGAATGTGCCAAAATAAATTTTTGATCGCCGTATCCGTGCCAAATCTCATTTTCCACAATATTTTTAACCTTTCTTAAACACAAAAATTGAACAAATAATTTACCATAGTCAATATTCTGCAAAACAGCTGAAAAGGTATTGACTCAAGAATTGGGGAGATGACTTTGCAACGAAGTGCACGGCCCGTTAGGAACAGTAAATTTTTCTCCGCTTTTTACCCCATATATAGAGATATCTGAGCGGAGGCGCGGCCAAGGGCTAGGCAAGGAGATGGCCAAATGGAATTTGGACCATTTCCTTTGCTTCGAAGCTAGCGAAGCGATGCAGAAGCAGAAAGTTCTTAGCAATGAGACGAGTGTTCTTCTCGGCTCATTGCGAGAGCCAAGGAGTGCCAGTTACTTTTGGCAACTCCTTTGCGACGAGCTTGCGCAGGAGCAATAATCTTTGAACTGCCCAAAGCGTCCGAAGCGGTATATATACTTGAAATTTTTTTCAAATTAAACACCTTGGAAAATTCATACACTTGTTTGTCACAAAGAATCGTCATCTCGCTGTTTACACATTCACTCCGTTTCCTATATAATAAATAAGAGATTATTGTGTTGTGGCAAAGGAGGGATTACCCATGGATAAGATGTTCAAATTAATGGGATGGTGGACTGGCATTTTTGCAGTTCTGTTTTATGTAGGCGATATGGTGGAAGTATCATTATTAATGGTCGCTAACACTGGATTTTTTGTACTTCTTGGATTCTTAAATATTTCTGAACGCATGTACATGTACATTTTCGCAGCTTACTTAACTGTATTCTTCGTAGGATTCACGTATTACACAACGTTCATCCATATTCCCGGAGCTGGACATTAATTAACGAAATCAAAAGCAAAAAGCGGCCAAGCTTGGCCGCTTTTTTATTATGCATTTTTAACCGCGCAAGAATGGATTTGATCGCTTCTCTTGCTCTGGTGTTGTTTCCGGCCCGTGGCCTGGGTAAAGGATCATGTGCTCCGGCAAGGTCAATAGCGAGTCATTGATCGACTGCAGGAGCTTCTTCTCAGAACCGTCTACAAGATCCGTCCGCCCGATGCTGCCGCGGAACAATGTATCGCCGACTATCGCAAAGCCTTCTTGTCCGAACGAATAAGACACGCTTCCTGGCGAATGGCCGGGTGTATGGAAAACATCCATCTTGAAGCCGTTGATTTCCAGCTGCTTTTCTCCGTCGAGCAGAATATCCGCATCTTTCAACCGGTAATCAGGCACCATTGAATATTTGCCTGAGCCGTTCAGATTGGGCTTGCCCAGCCATTCTTTCTCCAGTTTATGCAGATAGGCGGGAATTTCGTATTTCTCCCTTAGCGTGTCCACCGCTCCAATATGATCGAAATGCGCGTGCGTCAATAAAATCGCCACTGGCGTCAATTGTTTTTTCTGAAGAAACCCGATGATTTTATCCGCTTCTTCGCCCGGGTCGAAAATCAGGCATTCTTTGGCATCATTCGAAATGATGTAGCAATTGGTTTGGACCGGTCCTAATTCCATTTGGTTAATTTTCAGCATTTTCTTCACCTCGGTTTAAATTATAGCATTTCAGAGTTCATCGGTCTGACAATATTATCTCTCGACAAACATCCGGAATTTCTTTACAATAAAAGAGAAGAAGACGGCACTGGCTGTTAAAGTTGAAGGGAGTGTCATAGATGAACTTGCTTATGGTTATTTTTGGTCTAATTGCTGTATTAGCGGCAATTGGCTCTGTACAAACCTTAAAAAACAAAGAAATTTTAGGATTCCTTTTTAACTTCGGTACGTTTGTGATTTTCGGTGCTTTCACAGTAGCGACCATCATTACACAAGGATATCCACCAAGCCTGCACTAATCCCTGAAAGCTGATGCGAATGCATCGGCTTTTTATTTTTGCTAAAAACAGGCAGTGAATGATCAAATGAAAAAACCGTCCCTGCACATATTGTGCGGGGACGGTTTTCGTTGAAATTTGTTTTATTCTTTCAGTTCAGCTTCTTTTTGGAGCTGTTCTTGTTCAAGCTTGGCTTCTTCTTCCTCTGTCAAAATCAATTGGCCGTTTTTCTCGTCATAGAATCTGAGCAAATCGCCATTGATGATCGATTCGGAATAATCGAGTTCCTGCAGAGCCGGCTCGATGAAAGGCTGGCATTGCGCCATGTCCGTTTCTTCCCCGGTTTCGCTGTCGTAGCAGACATTGCCTGCATAGACATTTTTGTCAGTGACGAATCGTCCATCACGGAACACGACGAATTCTTCATGCTCTTTAGAAAACAGGTCGCCGCCGAACTGCATGTCTTTTTCAGTTTCCATGCCAAGCAAGTGCATGATTGTCGGGCGCATATCGATTTGCCCGCCAACTTCTTCTTCGACATAGCCTTTATCCGATCCCGGGATATGAACGAAGAATGGCACTTTTTGCAGCTGTGCAGACTCATAAGGCGTAATTTCTTTGCCCAGGTATTGCTCCATCGCTTCGTTGTGGTTTTCTGAAATGCCGTAATGGTCGCCGTACATGACGATTACGGAGTTTTCGTAAAGGCCTTTCGCTTTCAATTCAGCAAATAGCGTTTTCACTGCTTCATCCAGGTAGCGTGCTGTCTGGAAGTAACGGTTCAGTGTACCCGAATTCGAATCATATTCATCAATCAGCATGTCTTCTTCATCCAAGTAGAACGGATGGTGGTTGGTCAGCGTCAGCATACGGCTGTAGAACGGTTCCGGCATTTCAGCCATCAGGTCAACCGACTGTTCCATGAAGGGAATATCCTTCATGCCCCAGTTTACGGCGTCGCCTTCGCCAACTGTATAGCTTTCAACGTCCTGGAATTCTTCGATATTCAGCGATTGGTACATCATATCGCGGTTCCAGAAACTCTTCGTGTTGGCATGCTGCACAGCCGTGTGGTAGCCGTTTTCTCCTAGGCTTTCAGCCATGGAATTATACGTATTGCCGCTATGCGTGAAGAACACCGCGCCTCCGCTTAACGGATACAGTGAGTTCTCCAATAGGAATTCCGAATCGGACGTTTTACCGAGTCCGGTTTGGTGATAGAAATTCGGGAAATAAATCGTGTCGTCATCTTTCGTCAATTCGTTGAGGAAAGGCGTGACCGTCTGGCCATTCATTTCTTCATTGATGACGAACGACTGAAGCGATTCGAGCGTTACGACAATCAAGTTCTTGCCTTCTGCCGCTCCGAACATTTCTTCGGATGGATCCGGCTGGTTCGATTGAACGTAGCTGTTCACTTCGACAAGCTCAGAGCCGTCAGCGAGTGCACGCTGCGCCTGAGATTTGGATTGGATGTAAATATCGTAAAGATGGTAATTGTACATTCCGATATTTTTTACCAGCATTTCGCGGTCGAAGCTGCGCGTCAATAATTGAGGGCGCTCCGTTTCTGCCAAGCCAAGGTTAAAGAACAGCACGGCTGCAGATAAAATCAGGTACGATTTACGCTGGGCAGCTGTCAGGTCTTTCGCTGAAGGTTTGATGTTCAGCAACTTGATGGCAGCAAAAATGATGATGACATCTGCAAAGAATACGATGTCTGTCCAAAAGATGCTTTCTGAAGCACTTGACCCCAAGTCACCGAAGTTATTGGTCTGGAACAGGACTGGAAGCGTGATAAAATCGCTGAAGAACCGATAAAAAGCCACATTGCCGTACAAGATGATCGACGTGACAATCGCGACCGACATAATGTATCGGTTTTTCAGCTTATCGCTCTTGAAGAACAACGAAATCCCGTAAACGAACAACAAAAGGCTCAGTGGGTTGAGAAATAATATAAATTCCTGCAATGCATTATCAATGGTAATGGAAAAACTCGTTTTATAAACAATATAAGTTTTGAGCCAAGTAGCTATGATGGCGATTGCCAGGATAGAATGTTTAGGCCATTCCTTTTTAAACATCCGGCATATCCTCCTTTTATTAAAAATCATGTTTTATTGATGAAAATCATACTTTACAATATCTTATTGCGCCCTTTATGTCCACTCTACAAACCTGCGTTATACTGGTGAGATGCTTCTATAATAGGACTCCCCGTTATAAGACGTTTCAAACCTCGAAACGTTTCACTTTTTTTGAATTTTATTTTTTTCGGCTTGAACTTTTTTGCCTTAAAATCAACAAAGCCGTTGAATATTCTTTCGGCGTAATAAATTGCAAGCGGTACAACTCCTTGATCTCATCTTCCATCATTTCCAGGTCTGCCTGGTAATCGCCGGTATATATGAACGTACCGTAGCGCTTCAACAATTGCATCACATCATATAATGTCTTCAACGCGGCACCTTCCCCGTTTCAATATAACCCTTTTCCGTATAAATGCCTTCCACAGGAATATCATGAGCTTCGGTTTCGATTGCTTCTGCCAATTGGACACCGAATGCAAGCGACCTCGTGTGCCCACCGTATCCTGCAAGATAGCGGTCGTAATAGCCGCCACCAAAACCGATGCGGTAGCCCTCCCGGCAATAAACGACGCCTGGCACGATCATCAAATCGATTTTATCGGGTGCGGCGTAGCGCGTAATAGACGTCTTCGGTTCTTGTAAATTCATGTAAACTACTTCAAGTTGGCTGAAATCATCGATGATGTAAAAATCCATGCCTCTGCTTTTTGGAATGCATTTCGGCACAGCCGCTTGCTTCCCTTGCTGCCAGATCCGCTCGATGAGCTTTTTCGTGTCAACTTCAGGATGAGCCGAAATGGTCAGGCCGATAATATTCGCGGATTTAAAAACAGGATCCGCAGCCAAGCCCTCAATAATTGCCGCCGACATCGCCGTATGTTTTTCTGCATCAATTTCTTTCAGTTTCGCCAATACCAAATTCCGTTGCGCGGATTTCTCCATAACCCAATCTTCCTTTCCTATGTATATTCTTTCTTTATATAAGGCCGGGCTCACCTATTGCCTAAACTCAGCCCTATATAAAGAAAAAAGCCAAAACCCCTTGAGGTTTTGGCAGTCAAACAATTACTTCGTTTCACGGTGTAGAGTCATTTTCTTTTCACGTGAGCAATATTTTTTCATTTCAAGACGCTCAGGGTTGTTGCGCTTATTTTTAACAGTGCTGTAGTTACGTTCGCTACATTCTGTACAAGCTAAAGTGATGTTAACACGCATCGGTATCCCTCCTAATTCTTTCAAAGATCGGTTGTAAATAAGCATGATCTATACGACTTAATAATTATAGCACATCCAGCCGGAAAGTCTACCGATATTCCTCAACTTTTACCGGCTCCTGCAAAAATAAAATTCCCCGGCACAACTGTCCGGGGAAAGATCTTATTTATTTAAATCGTAATGGCGTCCGCGCACAAGGTAGAACAGCTGCTCTGCGATATTCGTTGCATGGTCCGCTGATCGTTCCATATAGCGGCAAACGAAAGCGAGCTGGGTGATCTGGCTGATCTTTTCAGGATTTTGCGCTCCTGCCAGCATCAATTTATTGATGACTTCGCCGTATAGCGCGTCGACTTGGTCGTCAAGTTCAGCGATTTCTTTTGCCTTGATGACGTCTTCTTCGACGAACGCTTCGATGACTTGCGTCAGCATCGCTGTCGCCAAAGCGTGCATTTGCTGGATTTCATGGATCGGCGAAAGCAATTCCTCTTTGCCGATGCGGATCGTTTCTTTCGCGATATTGACCGCGTAATCACCGACGCGCTCCATGTCCGTTGCCACTTTGATGATAACGATCAGGCGGCGCAAATCCGTTGCGACCGGCGATTGTTTAGCAATCAGCAAAATCACCCGGTCATTGATTTCTTCTTCGAGCTGGTTGATGTCCGAATCATCTTCAATCACTTCAAGCGCAGCGTCGATATCGTGCGATGCAAGTGCATTGACTGCTTTCGTCAATGCGTTCACCGCCATATTGCTCAATAAAATCAGCTGCTCTTGGGCAGAGTTTAATTCATAATCGAATTTTTCGCGTACTGACATTTTTCTATTCCTCGCTCTCTTAGCCGAATCGGCCTGAAATATAGTCTTCGGTCCGTTTATCGGACGGATTGGAGAAAATCGTATCAGTGTCGTCGTATTCGATTACTTCCCCGTTTAAAAAGAACGCTGTTTTATCAGAAATCCGTGCTGCTTGCTGCATATTATGCGTGACGATGATAATGCTATAGTCCTTTTTCAATTCCTGCACCAGTTCTTCGATTTTCAATGTTGAAATCGGGTCCAATGCTGAAGTCGGCTCATCCATCAAGATGACGTCCGGCTCGATCGCCAATGCACGCGCGATACAGATCCGCTGCTGCTGGCCGCCTGACAGGCTATAGGCATTCTCGTCAAGCCGGTCTTTTACTTCTTCCCAAATTGCTGCGCCGCGAAGACTCTTCTCCACGATTTCGTTCAGGATTTTCTTGTTTTTGATGCCATGGATGCGCGGCCCGTAAGCGATGTTGTCATAAATCGATTTCGGAAACGGGTTCGGCTTCTGGAATACCATGCCCACCCGAGTGCGCAATTCTTCCACGCCATAATCCTTATCGAAAATATTGCGGTCGCGATACAAAATCTGGCCGGAAGTCTTAACCGATGGCACCAATTCAACCATGCGGTTCAAGGTTTTGATATAAGTCGACTTGCCGCAGCCGGATGGCCCGATGATGGCCGTTACTTCGTTTTCTTTGATGTCCAAATCGATGTTCTTGAGTGCGTGGTTATCTCCGTACCAAAGGTTCAGCTGTTTCGTTAAGTAAACAGACTTTTTGTCCGTTTTCTGGACAGGCTCTTTTTTGGTTAAAGCTGTTTTAATCGTTGTCATGTTGAAACCCCTTCCGCATAAAGTGCTTTAATAGCGTTTTTGGAATTTATTGCGGATGATGACCGCAATTGAATTCATGATCAGCAGGAAAATCATCAGGATGATGATACCGGCTGCAGCCACCACTTGGAATTCTTGCTGCGGGCGGCTTGCCCAGTCGAAAATCTGGATCGGCAATGCTGTAAATGTATCGAATACGCCCCTAGGCAGAAACTGAATGATAACCGGGATGCCGATGACAATAAGCGGCGCCGTTTCCCCGATGGCGCGCGATAACGCCAAGATGCTTCCTGTCAGTATGCCTGGAATGGCTGCTGGCAAAATGATGTTGACAACAGTTTGCCATTTAGTTGCTCCCATGCCAAGTGATGCGTCCCGCAATTCTTTTGGCACTGAACGGATCGCTTCTTGTGAAGCAACAATGATGACCGGCAAAATCAAGAGGCTCATTGTGAATCCGGCAGCCAGGATGCTGTTGCCGAGTGAAAAGGCACGGACGAAGATCGTCAAGCCCAGCAAACCAAACACGACCGACGGCACGCCCGCCAAGTTCGAGATGTTCAAGCGGATGAATGTCGTCAACTTGTTTTGCTTTGCGTATTCCTCGAGGTAAATGGCAGAACCGACGCCGAGAATGATTGATGTCGGCGCGACAACTGCCATTAGCCAAAGCGAACCGATCAACGCGGCCTTAATGCCAGCCTTTTCTGGAAAACGTGAAGCGAAATTCATTAGGAAATCCAGTGATAAATGGCTGGCTCCTTGAGTTATGATGCGATACAGCAGGACAACCAGAGCCAGGAGCGCCAAGAGTGTCGCTGCCATGAAAAGCCCTTTGAATATTGTGTTAACGACCAATCGGCCGTTCATGCGTTTTATGACTTTTTCCTGTTCGACGTATCTCATATTAATACTCCTCCCTGAAACGTTTTGAAACGTATTGGGCGAGGATGTTCATCAGCATGGTGAATAGGAATAATGTAAATCCTACTGCATAGATGGAATAGTAGATTGTTGTTCCGTATCCTGCGTCCCCTTTTGAAACTTGGACGATATAGGCTGTCATCGTTTGGATCGACCCTGCAAAATCGCCGTCAAATTTCGGTGTTGAACCACCGGCAAGCGATACGATCATCGTTTCTCCGATTGCGCGCGATACCGCAAGCACAACGGATGCGATGATGCCTGACAAGGCGGCCGGCACGATGATTTTCCAAGCGACTTCAAATTTAGTGGAACCCATTGCCAATGCGCCGTCGCGAATCGATCTTGGCACTGCTGACATTGCGTCTTCCGAAAGTGAAGCGATCATCGGAATGATCATGATGCCAACGACAATCCCCGGGGAAATCGCATTGAAGATTTTGATTTCCGGGAAAAAGGTTTGTAAAAGCGGCGTCACGAAAGTCAAGGCGAAAAAGCCGTAGACGATTGTCGGAATACCCGCTAATACTTCAAGCACCGGTTTGACGATGCGGCGCACCGTTTCACTGGCATATTCACTCAAGTAGATGGCAGCCGAGATGCCAATAGGCACAGCTACGATTACCGCTATCAACGTCACTTTCAACGTCCCCACGATCAGCGGCAAGATACCATACAACTCTTCTTTATTCGAAAACGGCAGCCATGTCGTGCCGAAGACAAAGTCGAATACCGAAACGCGTCTGAAGAACGTAATGGTTTCGATGATCAATGTCAGAACGATGCCGATTGTTGTCAATACAGATACTGAAGCAATCAGCAATAAAATCCACGGAATGATTTTTTCAATGAACTTCTTGTTTTTCTTGCCTTTCGACTGCGCGATCATTTCCTGCACAGATGTACGCATAACGAATCCCCTTTCAACCGCAAAAGGCGAGCAGTGGCTGCTCACCCTTTTACTAGAACTTTATCGTATTTATTTTTTCAAAGCTTCCAATTCTTCCATGTCTTTTTCATACTCTTCTTCTGGTGCTGCTACGTAGCCGACAGCGTCAGCCATTTCGCCTGCATTTTCAATCGTGTATTGCATGAAGTTGTAAGCTGCTTCGTTGTCAGTCATCGACTCATTTTTAGCGTAAGTAAACAACGGGCGTGACAGGGGAGCATATTCACCTGACTCGATTGTTTCGTTGTTCGGCTCAACTCCACCGATTGTTACAGCTTTCAACGTGTCTTTGTTTGCAACGTAATAAGCATAGCCGAAGAAGCCGATTGCGTTTTTATCGCCTTGGACGCCTTGCACGAGCGTGTTATCGTCTTCTGACAATGTCGCTGAGCTGACCAAATCTTCTTCTTCAAGAATTACTTCATTGAAATAATCGTATGTGCCAGAATCTGTCCCAGGAGAATAAAAGACAACTTCTTCATCTGGCCATTCCGGATTGATGTCTGACCATTTTTTAGTCGTACCGTCTTCAATCCACAGTTTTTTCAGATCTTCTACTGACAAATCTTCGACCCAGTCATTTTCTTGGCTGACAACTACAGTCAATCCGTCATACGCCAGCAAAAACTCAGTGTAATCGATGCCTGCTTCTTCAAGGCTTGCAATTTCTTCTTCTTTGATCGGGCGTGATGCATTTGAGAAATCAGTTTCGCCTTGGACGAATTTTTCGAAGCCGCCGCCTGTGCCGGATGTTCCAACAGTCACTTGCACGTCTGGCTCAACTCCAGCATATTCTTCAACAAGAGCTTCCAAGATAGGTGCTACAGTCGAAGAACCGTCTCCAGTTACCGACCCTGTCGCCTGTCCAGCTTCGCCGCTTGGCTCTTCACCAGGTTCAGTAGCGTTGCCGCCACCGCATGCTCCCAGTACAAGTGCAGATCCAAGGATTGTTGATGCCATTGCGTATTTCCAAATTCTCATTTGACGTTTCCCCCTAAAGTTTATGTTTGCTTTACAATGCTTACTATAAACCCTTAATGTTGAGTAGATATAAAGGCAATGTTAAGAAATTGTAAACGCAAAAAAGCGCAGGCAGCATGGGATTTCCATGCGCCTGCGCTTTTCTTATTCGGCTATCGCTTCGTCTTCTTCGCCTTCTTCAACCACTTTCTTTGAATAAGGTTCTTTAATAACTGAAGTCGATTCTGAGGATTCTTTGTTTTTCATTTCGAAATATTTGTCAACCGCTTCGCGTGCAATCTTATGCGTTACCGTTGGCACTTGGCTCGGATTGGTGGTGATATAAGGGATCATCACAGCATAAGCGATTTCCGGATTGTCGTAAGGTGCAAAACCAACGTGTGCCGTATTGACGGAATCCTTTGTATAGAAAGGGCTTTCCTTATCATCGTAATACTTAATCTGAGCGGTACCAGTCTTCCCTGCACCTTCATACGGAGCATCGTTGAAGAACGAACGAGCCGAACCGGAGTTGCCGGAATACACGAGGCGCATCCCTTTTTTCACTTGGTCGATTTCTTCCTGAGTATTATTGATGCGGTTCAGCACCGTCGGCTCGATGACCGTTTCAATTGGGCCGAGCGATTGGCCATCATCCGAAGGCTGGCGGATTTCCTTGACGACATGCGGTTTCATGCGGTAACCGTCATTGGCAATCGTGGAAATATATTGTGCCAGCTGCATCGGCGTATACGTATCGTATTGGCCGATTGCCAAATCCAGGAACGTACCCGGCTGCACTTTCGTATAATCACCAGCAAATCCAGTGCCTTCGTTCGGCAAATCGATGCCGGTTTGGACGCCGAGCCCGAATTGCGCAAATGAATTGCGCATTGTTTCCCAATATTCCGGTTTGACGCTGAATCCGCGATTGTATTCATACGTATTGCCGGATAAAGCTAGGGCGATTTTAAACATATAAACGTTTGAGGAACGCTCGATTGCCTGCAAATCGCTCAGGGGAATCCGATTGAACATCGTCCGGTTAAAGATGGAACCTTTCATCGTTGCACCAGGGAATTGCAAGGGTTCATCAATCATCACTTGGTTCAACTCCACGGCATCTTCGTGGTAGCCCGTCAGCAGGGTAGCACCTTTAACGACAGATCCGCTTGGATAAGCTGCCGTAATGGCACCGAATGAATAATCCTGGACAATTTGTTTACCATTATCATCTTTTCCGAGCTGCTTGCCGACCATCGAAATGACTTCGCCAGTCCTCGGGTCCATCATAACAACATAAGCGTCTTTCACCAGCTGCGAGTTCGGTCCAGCCTTCAGTTCGAGCAGATACTTTTCGACAATATCTTCCACAGCGCTTTGCATTTCGGAATCGATCGTCAAGACAAGGTCTTTGCCTGGCTTGCCCTCATCAACAGGAACGGTCTCAACAACGCGCCCTTTGCCATCGGTAATGTTTTTGACGATGGATTTCTGCCCTTGCAATTCTTCTTCATAGAATTGTTCGAGGAAACTCACGCCGACGCGGTCATTGCGCGAGTAATCACGCGCCAAGTAATAATCCAGCCGGTTTGCTGGAATCCCTTGTTCCGGTGTAGTGGTACTGCCAAGAATCGTCAAGTCGCTTGTTTTGACACGCTTCCAGTCAGTAACCGTATTGACGCCTTTTAATTTCGGGTCTGTCAACCGCTCGGAAACGCGTGCAAATTCAGCGTCAGTCACGTCTTCATTTTTGATGATTTGTGGAGCCAACGCATAACCTGACGTCATTTCACGGAAAATCGCCAAGGTTTCCAATTGCTCCGCTGTTAGGCTATCCAGTTCTTTATCAGTGATTTTTTCTCGCACGAGCGCATCGATTTTCTGGTTTTTCTCTTTTTCTATAATGTCTTCAGCTGCAATTGCCGCTCTTTCTTCATCGGTCACTTTTGCTGCTGCTTTTTCACCGTTCAGCATTATGTAAAAATCCTGTTTATCACGCAACGTGACCCGTTTAGGATCTTTTTCAATCAGCTTCGCAAGTTCCGTGGCCACTTCAAGCATTTCTTCCCTCTTCGTTGTCTGCATCGCTGTATACGTGATTGCGTTCACGGGATTGTTATCCACTTGGACTCGGCCTTCACTATCAAAAATACGGCCGCGCGGAACACTGGTATTGACCGGGACTTCTTCTGTCCGCGCCAACGCCCGAGTGTAATCCTCGCCTTTGACGATCTGCAAGTAACCCAATCTTAAAATCAACACAGAAAATAGCAGGAATATGGAGAAAAAGAGGACATTCATCCGAAAGACGGTATGTGATTTCAGTTTTGCTTTCGCAAGCGAAACACGTCTTTTCTGGGGGGTATTCATTTTTTGCGCACTCCTTCCGCCAAAATATGCACTTGTTAGTATATCATCGAACATAGAAAAACACACACTTTTTCTGACGAAAAAGTGTGTGTAAAGTTTCAATTATTTACAATTATTTTGCTGCTTCGAAACGTTTAGAAACTTCATCCCAGTTTACTACGTTCCAGAAAGCCGCCAAGTAATCAGGACGGCGGTTTTGGTATTTCAAGTAGTAAGCGTGTTCCCACACGTCTACTCCAAGAACCGGTGTTTTGCCTTCCATTACCGGTGAATCCTGGTTTGGAGTCGATACAACTTCCAATTCGCCGTTAGAAACGATCAGCCAAGCCCAGCCTGAACCGAAACGTGTTTTGCCAGCAGCTTCGAATTTTTCTTTGAATGCATCAAAGCTGCCGAATTTAGCGTCGATTGCTTCAGCAAGTGCACCTGTTGGAGTTCCGCCGCCGTTAGGAGACAATAACTGCCAGAAAAGTGAGTGGTTCGCATGTCCGCCGCCGTTATTGCGTACTGCTGTGCGGATTGACTCAGGTACTGCATCCAGATCAGCGATCAATTCCTCAACTGATTTAGAAGCCAAGTCATCGTGCCCTTCCAATGCAGCGTTTACGTTTGTGATATAAGTATTGTGGTGTTTCGTGTGGTGAATGTTCATCGTCTCTTTGTCGATATGTGGTTCAAGTGCGTCATACGCGTAAGGTAATTCCGGTAATTCATAAGCCATGATTAAATTCCTCCTTGAGTCTAATTGTCTACCTTTACAGGTTATCAAAGTTTCCGGACCGTTACAATCAAAATGCATGAGCTGTCCGTTTAATCAGACTTTTGGCCGACTTCAGATGACGAAGAAGAACAACGCAACCATGACCATCTGGATGATGCCTTTCGTGAATACCGAAGTGATGAACCCTACTACCGAACCGACACCCGATTTGACCGCCTGCTTAGGCGTTGAACGGTTTACAGCCAGTTCCGCAAGAATGGCGCCGAGGAAAGGGCCAATTAAAATGCCTGCGATCGGGATGACGAACGGACCGATGAGGAGCCCCAGCGTACTGCCCCATAACCCTGCTTTTGAACCGCCGAACTTTTTGACGCCGAAAGCATTGGCGAGCATATCAGCGCCGAACAGCAAGATGACGAATAGCGACTGGATCAGCCAGAACCACCAAGGCAGTTCGCTGAAATCGAAAAACAGCCCATAAATAAGAAAACCTCCGAATATGAATAAAACTGCCGGGATGATCGGATAAACTAGCCCGATAAATCCGATGGCGAAAAACAGCAGCACAAGCACCCACCCGATTATTTCCATGTCACTCCTCCTATTAAATAGAAAACTCCCTTTCATCGTGCCCCACATTTTAAAAAATGTAAAGCGATGAAAGGGAGTGTTTCATTATGCGCGGTTGCCTAAGATGGCTTCTGCGATATTCACTGAATGGTCGCCGATGCGCTCAAGGTTGCTGACGATGTCGACAAAGACGATTCCGGCTTGCGCTGAACATTGTCCTTCAGTCAAACGCAAAATGTGCTTTTTACGGAATTTGCGTTCCATTTTGTCGATTAAGTCTTCTTGCTCTGCTACTTCGCGTGCCAATTCATGATTCGTTGTGTCTAATGCATCAAGTGATTTTTGCACAGTAGCAATCGTCAACGTGAACATTTCCGTCAGGTCTTCCAAAGCATCTTCTGAAAGGATGACACGGTTGTTTTCCTGGTAGTCGATCAATTCGATGATGTTCTCGAAATGATCGCCGATCCGTTCAATGTCGCGCACTGTTTCCATCAACACTGTGTGGCGGGTTGAATCGCCAGCTGACAATGATTCTGCAGAAATCAACACAAGGTAATCTGTGATTTTGCTGTCCAGGTTATTGATTGCATCTTCCAATTGATAACCCATTTCAGCATTTTTCTTGCTCTTTGTTTTCAAATAAGCATACGATTCTTCCAAGCCTTGGACTGCGTATTGGCCCATGCGGAGGATTTCCTCTTTAGCTTGGCCAAGTGCGATTGAAGGAGAAGCTTCGATAAAGTTCGGATCTAAATGTTTCGGTTTGAACTCGATCAGCACTTCTTCACCCGGAATCACTTTTGTGACCAAGTATGCCCATGCACCGATCAATGGGAACTGGATAATCGTGTTTGCAACGTTGAATGAACCGTGGGCGAATGCGATCTGCATCTTCGGTTCAAGCGCTAACACGCCCGAAATCCATTGGACATAAGCAGTGAAAGGAATGATGAGAATCATGAAAATGATCGTGCCCACTATATTAAATAAAACGTGGACTGCGGCTGCACGGCGCGCAGCGATAGACGTCCCTAGAGCAGCCAAAACAGCTGTAATGGTCGTTCCAATATTGTCTCCGAACAAGACCGGCAATGATGCCTGCAAGTTCAAGATGTCTTCGGCGTATAGACCCTGCAGAATGGCTACAGTCGCACTTGAACTTTGAACAATAACGGTAAAAATAGTACCAACTAGAACGCCTAGTATTGGCATTTCACTGAGATTAATGGTCATATCAATAAACGCTTGGGACTCGCGCAAAGGTTTCATGCCATCACTCATCAGCTCTAGACCATAGAATAGGCCTCCGAAACCGAAAATAACTTGGCCGATATTTTGGATTTGATTCTTTTTAAAGAAGAAAATCATTGCAGCACCAATTGCCATAATCGGCAACGCGTAGGCACCAACATCAAGGCCGATAATGAACGCTGTAACGGTCGTCCCGATATTCGCCCCCATAATAACGCCTATTGCTTGTCTTAGCGTCATAAATCCGGCGCTTACAAGACCGACGACGATGACGGTAGTTCCTGAACTCGATTGAATCAGAACTGTAACGACAATCCCGACCAAAACGCCCATGAAAGGATTGGTTGTAAATCGGTCTAGAATTCCACGAAGCTTATCGCCCGCAGCTTTCTGCAATGCATCCCCCATGTATTTAATGGAGAATAGAAAGATCCCTAGCCCTCCGAAGAAGATAAAGAGCATTTCCTGCCAATTTGTTTCCACTTAAACATTCAACTCCTGTATTTGCGATTTCACACCTAGTCTATTATGAGGAGTTCACTATTGAATTGTAAACACCTTTATTTAAAATTTACATTCCCGTAACAAAGCGGAAAAATATTCTCGTTCTGCCGTGGTACGATAAAGGTATATATAGAAAGGGCGATGTTCGTGAATATTTTTCAATTATTCAAGGCTAGTTTAATGGAACCTAAAAAACAGGCAGCCGTCCGTATTATGACAATCGGCCGCATTCTCCGCTTTGTATTTACCGTCATTGCCGTCATGACACTCATTTCGTTTATCGGATTGGCATCCGGCTTGAGCGATACAGCGAGCAATGTAGAAGGATTGCTGGAGTTTGTGGAAGAAATCGAATGGCTTCTTTACCCGTTCGCTTTCATCTTCTTGTTTGTGTCAACGACCATTTATCATTTTGTGAAAATCAGCCTTTTCGCCTTCGTAGGCTTGTCGTTTCTTTCTATAAGAAAGCGCCGCGGCGAATACCGCCATTTGTGGCGGACGGCAGCTTTGGCTGTCACGGTTCCGACATTTATTTCATTCGGTTTAAGCTTCTTGGATGCCGGCTTCTGGATTTCCGGGCTGACAAGCTTGTTGACGATCGCTTATCTTTACTTGGCGGTGGGCTATTATCCGAAGCTCCCTCCTGCTAAAAACACAGGTGTGTAACCGTCTTTCTTGTCTTTTATAGGAATAGACTGCTAAAATGGCTATAGGTAATGGAACAAATTAGGGACGCTTCGAGTAGCAGAAATGCGGGCTGGCGCTAATTTACCGGCCTCCCAAAAAAGGAGAGAATTTTAGATGAGTGAAATTATTCACCGTACAAAAACACGCCCCGTTAAAGTCGGAGACCTGACAATCGGTGGCAGCAATGAATTATTCATTCAAAGTATGGCAACAACCAAAACCCACGACGTCGAAGCGACAGTCGCTGAAATCCTGCGTTTGGAAGAAGCGGGATGCCAGGTTGTCCGCGTCGCTTGCCCGGATGAGCGTGCAGCTTATTCAATCGGTGCAATCAAAGCACGCATCAACATCCCGCTTGTTGTTGACATCCATTTTGACTATAAATTGGCGTTGATCGCAATCGAACAAGGCGCCGACAAAATCCGCATCAACCCGGGCAACATCGGCCGCCGTGAAAAAGTGGAAGCGGTCGTCAATGCATGTAAAGCAAAAGGCATCCCGATCCGAATCGGCGTCAATGCCGGTTCATTGGAGCGTAAAATCCTTGAAAAATATGGCTACCCAACGGCTGACGGCATGGTCGAAAGTGCGTTGCACCATATCAAAATCCTTGAAGACCTGGACTTCCATGACATCATCGTGTCAATGAAAGCTTCAGATGTCAGTCTGGCAATCGAAGCTTACGAAAAAGCATCAAAAGCGTTCGATTATCCCCTTCACCTCGGAATCACGGAATCCGGCACATTGTACTCAGGAACAATCAAAAGTGCTGCTGGCCTTGGCGCCTTGCTGGCAAAAGGCATCGGCAACACGCTCCGCATTTCTTTGAGCGCCGATCCGGTTGAAGAAGTGAAAGTGGCGCGCGAATTGCTGAAAGTGTTCGGCTTGTCATCAAACGCTGCAACATTGATTTCATGCCCGACTTGCGGCCGCATCGAAATCGATTTGATCACGATCGCCAACGAAGTCGAAGAATACATCTCTCACATCAAAGCGCCGATCAAAGTGGCTGTTCTCGGCTGCGCGGTCAACGGACCGGGTGAAGCACGCGAAGCGGATATCGGCATTGCCGGTGCACGCGGCGAAGGCTTGCTGTTCATGAAAGGCAAAACCGTCCGCAAAGTGCCGGAGGAAACAATGGTCGAGGAATTGAAAGTGGAGATCGACAAAATCGCACAGGAATATTTCGACAAGCAGGCTGCTGAAAAAGAAGCCGCTGGAAAATTGGAAGTATAAGGTTGTGAAGCAATGAGATACCGTTTCGGCATTGATATCGACGGCACTGTAACGTGCCCGACATCGCTGATCCCGCACATCAATGAAGCGTTCAACAGCGAGTTGACGCTCGACGACATCAAGCAATACGATTTGACTGCAGCACTTCCCCACCTCCCGAGAGGCGAATTCTACGATTGGTTCCGCGGAGCCGAATCGACGATCTACGCTGCCTCTCCAGTGTCGGAAAACGCAAAGTCGATTTTGGACAGCTGGAAAGACCGCTACGAGTTGTATTACATCTCAGCGCGCGGCGAGAACGTCAAAGACATCACAGTCGACTGGTTCGCACAGCATGCGATCCATTACGACCACATCGAATTGATCGGTTCGCACAATAAAATCGCAACGGCGAAAAAGCATGCTGTCGACTTATTCTTTGAAGACAAGCACGACAATGCTGTCGAGATCTCCGAAGAGCTCGACATCCCGGTGATTTTATTCGACACTCCCTATAACCGGGAGCCGATTCCGAAAAACGTCATCCGTGTCTATAACTGGCTGGAAGCTCAGCAATGGGTGGAGAAAGAATTCGCCATCGAAGGTAGTTTGCAGACGAAATAAAGATTAAATGCCATCAGTTTGAGCGCTGATGGCATTTTTGCGTCTATATTGATCGATATGATAGGTTTATGTGCGTTCAGAATGTTCTATGCGCGCTCAGCGCGATTTATGCGCGTTCAGAAATTTTTATGAGCGTTCAGCGAGATTTACGCACGTTCAGAAATTTTTACGTGCGTTCAGCGAGATTTATGCGCGTTCAAAAAGTTTTACGCGCGTTCAGCGAGATTTACGCACGTTCAGAACTTTTTACGCGCCTTCAGTGAAAATTCTCAATCACATCACAGCACACAAAAGCCGGCTCATCCGTTGAGCCGGCTTTCCCCATGTTTTATTGAAATAATTATTTGCACGCTGGACATTTGCCGTAGATTTCGAATTTATGGTTGGCGATTTCGTATGCCGGCAATGCCGCGCCGACCATTTCCATCGGACAGACGGGAATTTCTTTGATCTTGCCGCAGTCCATGCAGATAAAATGGTGGTGATGATGGTCGCTTTCGCATTGCATGCGGAAATGGCGTTCGCCGGACAATTCCGTTTCCTCGAGAATCCCTAAGCCGACGAATGTCGCCAAATTGCGGTAGACGGTGTCGAAGCTCATGCTCGGGTAATCTTTCTGCATGACGTCGAGCAGGTCGCGCGCCGTCAAGTAGCGGTCGTCCTGCGAGAAGAGTTCCAATATCTGCGTGCGTTTAGATGTTTCCTTGTAGCCGTTCTGTTTTAAGATGTCCCATGCTTTATCGATGTTCATGCGACTGCCCCCTTTTTCATTGACACTGAAAGCTTTTTGAAACCGATGACAAACAGCAGCAACATGATGGATGTAACGACGATTGTACCGCCGGGTGCCAGGTCGAAGTAAAATGCCGTGACAAGGCCGGCGATGACCGAAATTTCACCGAAGACGATCGACAGGATGATCGTCCCTTTAAAGCTTTTCGACAAGCGCATTGCCGTTGCAACCGGGATTGTCATCAGCGACGACACCAAGAGGATGCCGACGATGCGCATGGAGCCCGCAATGACGAGCGCCGTGACGATCATGAAGAGGAAATGGATCCACTTCGCTGGCAGTCCCGAAGCTTTCGCGTATTCATCGTCAAATGACAAAACGAATAATTCCTTGAAGAAAATGCTGATAAACAAAAAGACGATGACGGCGATCCCTGCGACAATGCCGAGGTCTTCACGGCTGACAGCCGAGACGGAACCGAATAGGTAGCCGAACAAATCGCTGGAGAAGCCTTCAGCGAGCGAGATGAAAATCGCGCCGAAGCCGATGCCCGCTGATAGGATGATCGGAATCGCCAATTCTTCGTAATGCTTGTAGAGGCTCCGCAAGCGTTCGATCAGCACCGAACCGAATACGGAAGCCGCAATTCCGAGGAATAAAGGATTCAACAGCGCAAACGCTGCAACGCTCTGGCTCAAGTACAAGCTGCCAGCGATGCCGGCAAGCGTCACATGGCTGAGGGCATCGGCAATGAGCGACAGCCGGCGCACGACGATAAAGACGCCGAGCAGCGGCGCAATGACGCCGATGATCAAACCGGCGGCAAAGGCGTTCTGCAGGAATTCATAGGAAAATATAGCGTCGATCATGGTCAATGGGCACCTCCGGCGTGATGGATTTTCCGCACGGAATGGCCGTACCACGCTTTGCGCTTTTCATCGCTCATCGTATCCAGCTGATCTTTATAGCCATGGAAATGGATGGTCTGGTTCAAGCACGCGACATGGGTGATCTTATCGGTCACGGTGTCGACGTCATGCGTCACCAACACGAGCGTGATGTTTTTATCGCGGTTCAGCGATGCAAGCATATTGTAGAACGACTGGACGTTCTGATGGTCGATGCCCACTGTCGGTTCATCGAGAATCAGCACTTTCGGTTTGGCGACGAGCGCACGCGCAATAAAAATCCGCTGCTGCTGTCCGCCTGAAAGTTCGCTGATGCTGCGGTGGATGAAGGCGTCCATGCCGACCGCTTCCAGCGCTTCTTTCACTTGTACCTTGTAATTTTTCGGCATCCGGTGGAACAAGCCGGACTTTTTCGCCAATCCGCCAGCTACCACTTCTTCAACGGTTGCCGGGAATCCGGAGTTGAACGAATTGGATTTTTGCGACACGTAGCCGATCCATTCACGGTGCTTGAAGTTTTTCGAGTCTGTCCCGAACAATTCGATTTTCCCTTTTGTCGGTTTGATCAAGCCCAGCATGATTTTCAATAAAGTCGATTTTCCGGAACCGTTCGGGCCGAGAATCGCCAGAAAATCCCCTTCTTCCACTTTCAATGAAATATTCTCCAACGCTTTTGTTTGTTCGTATTCAAAACTGATGTCTTGAATGTTGATTAATGGCGCGTTCATAACACTGCCTCTTTTCCAATTCATAATGATTACGATTTACATCATTAGAAAAGTATAAAACAAGCACAGACACTTGTAAACCAATAAAACTCATAAAAAAAAGCCCACTCTTTACAGAGGGGCTTTCAGTTCTTCGATGACGCCCGGCGTGAAAACGCCGTTTTTGAACATTTCGATTTCAAACGCATAAGGCGCTTTCTTGTTTTTCGCATCGATGCCGACGTACGGCGTTTCCAGGATCTTCGGCACGTGCATCAATTGCTTATGATGGACGATGCCGTGCAGCGCCTGGAAGCCGATTTCGCCGAAGCCGATGTTTTCATGGCGGTCTTTGGCTGCTCCGCGGACGTTTTTGCTGTCGTTGATGTGCAGCACTTGCAAACGGTCGATGCCAACAATGCGGTCGAATTCCGCAAGCACGCTGTCAAAGTTTTCATTGATGGCGTAGCCTGCATCATGCGTGTGGCATGTGTCAAAGCAAACCGACAAGCGTTCGTTATGGGTCACGCCATTGATGATCGCTGCCAGCTCTTCAAAGCTGCGGCCGATTTCCGTACCTTTTCCAGCCATTGTTTCAAGTGCGATGTTCACCGGAAAATCCTGTGACAGGACTTCGTTCAAGCCTTCGATGATTTTCGCAGTGCCCGCTTCAACGCCAGCGCCGACATGGGCACCGGGATGAAGCACGATTTGCTTGGCGCCGAGAGCTGCCGTGCGTTCGATTTCTTTTTGGAGAAATTCCACGCCCAGCTCAAAAGTTTCCGGTTTCACGGTATTGGCGATATTGATGATGTACGGTGCGTGGACGACGATGTTCGACAAATTATGCTGTGCCATATGCGCCTGCCCCGCTTCAATATTCAACTCTTCAATAGGCTTGCGGCGCGTGTTTTGCGGTGCGCCGGTGTAGACCATGAAAGTCGTTGCTCCGTATGAAAGGGCTTCTTCGCTTGCACCAAGCAGCATTTTTTTCCCGCTCATTGATACGTGTGATCCCAATAACATGAAAAA
>NZ_RQII01000021.1 GCF_004761975.1 Planococcus koreensis
TTTTGCATATAGCGGTATGCTGTCTTTCGGATAACGCACCCTGACGAGCTGAAACACCAAAAACGATAACAGCAGAGCCAGGAAATGCGGCCAGTATAGATGGTCAACCAAATTATTGACCACCAAGTAAATCACGATAGGGATAATGTAAAATAAAACCGAATGCAATGGAATCACCTTTTCAAACTATTTTTTCGGGTTGCGCTGCTGGCGCGATGAAAGCGCCAAGTACAGATTATAAATAGAAAATGCGATTGCAAGTGAGATTATGATGATGGAAATTACCGGGTACACCGAAACGCCGCGCTCCATGATTTCAATGATGCGGGTGTAAAGAATCCAAGGTCCGATTACTAAAATGAAAATATCGAGTACAATTCCAATTTTTGATCTCATAATTTTCCCCCATTTAATTCAACTGCTTCAAGTTTACCAGACTTTCCATAAAGCGTCTGCCAAAAACTAGTTCTCCATTAAGTTAACTTGATAAAGAGAGGAAAGGCGCAATTCCCGAACAATTCCATCGAAAATAATGCTCTAGTCCAAGTCCCTTCAACGCTGCGCTTGTTTTCGGATAGATAAGTACGTTTAAGCGCAGTGAAAAGAGCAAAAAGAAAAAACTCCCGCTGAACTAGCGGGAGCGTGTTATCTTCTATGGGACCGCAGCTCCGTACGGGCGAGGTCATCGGCGGCACGGTTCTGGGAATCGGGGATCCATTTGATAAAGCAATAGTCAAAATGTGCCGCCAGGTCAAGCGCTTGTGCGAGCAGCGGCTTGAACTTCGCGTTTTTCGTAAACTCACGTTCAAATGCATCTACCGTGACCTGGGAATCGGATTTGATGGACACCATTCCGCTGGTCAATTCTTTCGCCATCTCGAGCCCGATGACCAGAGCAGCAAATTCCGCTGTGTGATTGTCCATTTCGCCAAGGTATCGGCTTTTCTTGAGGAGGTGCCCTTCACCTTTGATGAAAATGCCGGCGGCACTGACTTTCGGGTCGCCGGCTGTCGCAGCATCTACAAAAACTTCCAGCATGGTCACACCTGCTTTTCGTCGATTGGTTTTATCGCTTTCGCCATATAGCCGAACGGTGTTGCGAGTACAGTCACGATGAATTTAAGGATGTATGTCGAAATGAATATTTCAAGCCAAATATCGAATGGGAATACGCCATAAAACGCGATGCTTGTGAAAATGAGCGTATCAATCAATTGGCTGATCAGCGTGGAACCGTTATTGCGGATCCAAAATTGGCTGTCTTTCGGAAACACTTTGCGGATTGCTGAAAAGATGATGACATCGATGTGCTGGCTGGCAAGATAGGCGATCATGCTGCCAAGGGCGATTTGGGGCACCAAACCGAAGATCGTGTGCAGAGAATCGTCCGCAATGTCGCTTTCCGCTGGTATGAATTTCAACCCGAATTGCATGACAACAACCATGATAAGCAGTGAGGCAAAGCCGAGCCACACGGCTTTGCGTGCGTCTTTTTTGCCGTATTTTTCATTTAATATGTCGGTTGCCAGAAAAGTCGAAGCATAAAGGCTATTGCCGAGCGTGGCAGTCAGCGCCAAGATCTCGATGGTTTTGGTCACTTGGATATTTGCCAGGACTGTCGAAATGGCTACCCAAGCGAACAAGCCGGTCTTGCCGAAAACCTTATACATGATGAGCATAAGGATGAAATTGATCAGGGCGAAGCCCAATCCTAAAAATTCGTTAAACAATGATGGTCCTCCTTAGTTTTGGTGAGGCGGGAGTTTACGAACCGCCGCAAAAAGTGAAATTATCCTTTGCTAGTATAACTATTGTTGCATTAAATGACAAATCAGTAGTAAAATAAACGAACGGCAATTTAGAGGGGTGACAGCTTGGACAAGCTTTCAATTATCAACGAGATTGACGGCATGATGGAAACCTATTGCGAAGGGTGTTTCGTACGCAAGCAAATTCGAAAAGAGCAAGGCAAAACCGCCGCTCACCGTTTTTGCATCAGCAATTGTTCCGTCGGCGCTCAACTGCAATTTTTGGGAAATGAATTAAATAAAGTTGGCACTAGCCATAAATGATCGACCGGCAAAGCCGGCGGCGGAACTATCCGCCGCCGGCTTTTATGCGGATCGAGCGGTGGGTCTTACAAAAAAGACGGCAAATGCGCCATCGCATAAAAAAAGAGACCAGGTAGAATTCCGCAGGTCTCTAAAGCAAAAAAGCTATACTGTTTTAATTGGTGATCTCGACCACATTTGCTGCCTGCGGACCACGATTGCCGTCAATAATTTCAAAAGACACGGGTTTGCCTTCTTCGAGTGTCCTGAAGCCGTCACCTTGGATGCCGGTAAAGTGGACGAAGACGTCATCACCATTATTATGTTCAATAAACCCATAACCTTTTTCTGAGTTGAACCATTTAACTGTGCCTTGGTGCATGCGCGTTCCCCCTATTATTGAGTCTTGCCGTGGCACCATTAAAAAACCTTTTAATGGATGGCTATACTATACATTAAGCGTGCCAAATCGTCAATCTAACGGGAAAAGAAAAGCGGGCAGCATGGAATACCGTTTATAATAGAAGTAAAGGAGCTAAAAATTACATGCAGAACGTAATCAACGAGTGTGAAAGAGCGGCACGGAAAATATACGATCGGTTCGACGCCAGCCACGATTGGCAGCATATCGAACGGGTCAGACAAAATGCAAACGCCATTTTGGCGCAGGAAACGGCGGACGGTTTCCTGATTGACATCGCAGTGATTTTGCACGACGTTTCGGATCCGAAATATGCGCAGGGCGGGGAAGACCCGGAATCGGCGATTTTGGACAGCCTGGAACTAACGGGAATGCAGAAGCGGCGCATTAAAGAAATTATCGGTTCCGTTTCATTCAAAGGCGGCAACGGTATCGCACCGGCCTCCATTGAAGCGGAAATTGTCCAGGACGCAGACCGACTAGATGCAATTGGAGCAGTCGGCATCGCACGCACATTCGCATACGGCGGCGCAAAAGGCCGCAAGTTATATGATTGGCAAGAAAAACCGCGCGGCGAAATGACCGAAGAAGAGTACCGGTCAGCTCCGACAAGCAGCGCAACGCATTTTTACGAAAAGCTCCTGTTATTGAAAAACACGATGAACACCGCCGCAGGAAAGCAGATTGCTGAAGAACGCCATCAATTTATGCTATCCTTTTTAGAGCAACTAAAAAAAGAAACGGATGGGAATAAATGAGCCACTTAAATATTACGAACTTAACGAAGACAGTTGGAGCGAAAACGCTTTTCAAAAATGTTGAATTTTCTTTGTATCCAGGAGAACGCGCAGGCCTGATCGGCGTCAACGGCACGGGGAAATCAACATTGATGTCGATTCTCTCAGGCGACATGGAAGCAGACTCTATCGTCATGGACCACCCGAAAAAATACCGCATCACGTATTTGATGCAAGAACCGGAATTTGACGAATCGTTGACTGTTCTTGAAACCGTGTTCTCAGGCGATTCGCCGATCTTGGCGTTGAACCGTTCCTATGAGCAGGCATTGAAAAACATGATGGCAGATTCCAGTTCGACGCAATTGCAGGATGAATTGATGAAAATCCAGGAAGGCATGGAGCAGGACAATGCGTGGGACATCAACGCCTTGGCGAAAACGGCTTTGTCCAAACTGGGAATCGACATGTACGACCAGCAAATCAGCGAATTGTCAGGCGGCCAGCGCAAACGCGTGGCTTTGGCGAAAGCGCTGATCGAACCGGCTGACTTGATCTTATTGGATGAGCCGACCAACCATCTGGACGCTGTTTCAACAGAATGGCTGCAGGAAACCTTGCTGCGCATGAACAGCGCTATGCTGTTTGTCACGCATGACCGTTATTTCCTGGACGCCGTTTCAACGCATATTTTCGAATTGGCAGACCAGACACTTTATAGCCACAAAGGAAATTACGGCGATTACCTTGAAAATAAAGCCATCAGAGACGAAATGGCCGCTTCTTCTCAGCAAAAATTGGAAAACCGTTTCCGCTCTGAATTGAAATGGATCCGCCGCGGTGCGAAAGCCCGTTCAACGAAGCAAAAAGCGCGCATCCAGCGTTTCGAGGAAATCCAGGACAGTGTCCAAAAAGAAAACGACAACACATCGCTTGAATTATCCATGCAAAGCCAGCGCCTCGGCAAAAAAATCATCGAAGGCGAAAATGTCGGCATGTCATTCGGCGACAAGCAAATCTTCCGGAATTTCAATTTCCTGATGCAGGGCGGAGACCGGATCGGCATTGTCGGGCCGAATGGCGCAGGAAAATCGACATTGATGAAAATTCTTGCGGGCGAGTACCAACCCACTGAAGGCAAGCTGGAATACGGCAGCACTGTGAAGATTGCGCATTTCACGCAGCATCTGCCGGAGATGGACGAATCCCAGCGGATGATTGAATACATCCAGGAAATCTCAAGTGACTACGAAGCGGCAAAAGGCGTGCGCCTGTCCGCCACGCAAATGCTTGAGCGTTTCTTGTTCCCTTCAAACGGCCACGGCACGCAAATCGGCAAATTGTCTGGCGGAGAGCGCAAGCGGCTTTACCTGCTTAAACTATTGATGGAGCAGCCGAACATTTTGCTGCTCGATGAGCCGACCAATGATTTGGATATCCAGACGCTTTCGGTATTGGAAGATTTCCTTGAAAACTTCCCTGGCGTCGTCCTCACGATTTCCCATGACCGCTTTTTCCTTGACCGGATTGCGCGCAAATTATGGACGACTGGCACAGGTGAAATCCTGGAATACCAAGTCTTGTATTCTGATTTTATTAAAGAAAAAGCAGCCCCTGTCGAAAAAGCGGCTGCACAGCCAGAACCGGTGCAGTTTGAAACGGCTAAGGCGGCAGCAGATAAAAAGAAAATGACATATAAAGAGCAATTGGAGTATAAGACGATTCTTGAGGATATTTCAGGTGTTGAAGCGAAAATTGAAGAGCAGGAAGGCAAGATGGCTGCAGCCGGCTCTGATTTTGAAAAACTGGACAAACTGACTCAGGAAATTGATGCATTGACCGAGCAATACGATCAGTTGATCGAACGCTGGACATACCTTCAGGAACTTGCGGAGGCATAAATCCTAAAACCAGGAGGAATTTTTTTCATGAAAATCAAAATGATCGAACCGACCCCTAGCCCGAATACGATGAAAGTGATCATAGATCAGGAGCTGCCGTTCGGCAAAAGCCATAATTATACTTTGGCGAATGTGCAAACTGCTCCCGCTGAAATTGCCAAGATCCTTGAAATCGAAGGCGTCAAAGGCGTTTATCATGTAGCGGATTTTTTGGCAGTCGAGCGGAATCCGAAATTTGAGTGGGAAAATATTTTAGCGGAAGTCCGCCGTGCATTCGGTGAGCAAAGCAGCAATGTGGACGAAGAAATCAGCATCGACGAGCATTTTGGCGAAGTATATGTCCATGTGCAGCAGTTTAAAGGCATACCGCTTCAAGTAAAGGTTTTTGACAATGAATCCGAAAAACGATTCGCGATGCCTGAACGTTTTATCCAAGCGATGAATGCGGTGATGGACCCGACGGAAGAAAATTACTTGCTGCAGCGCAAATGGGCCGATTATGGCGTGCGCTACGGTGAAAAAGAAGAAATTGGTCAGCATGTCGCAGAAGAACTTGACGCTGCATACCCGGAAGAGCGCCTTCTTGAAATGGCAGGCGCTAAAACATCAGAGGCGGCTCCTGCATTAGCTAGAGGCCGCAAAGTCAGCCTTGAAGAATTTGATGTGCCGGACTGGGAAACGCGGTTCCAGCTGCTCGACCAGATGGCCGAAGGAGAACTTGACGACGTGCCATTGCTTGCGAAAGCATTGGCAGATGAAAAGATGTCCATCCGCCGCCAAGCCGTCATTTTCCTCGGCGATATTAAAGACAAAACGGTCGTCCCTTATATTGGGCAGGCGATGAAAGACAAGAGCTGGGCCGTGCGCAGAACTGCAGGCGACACGATCAGCGATCTGGGTTTCACAGAATTTGAGCCGGTCATGGCGGAAGCATTATCGGATAAAAACAAATTGGTGCGCTGGCGTGCAGCGATGTTCCTGTATGAAAGCGGAACAGAAGCTTCGCTGCCTGCTTTGGAACAAGCGGCCGACGATCCGGAGTTTGAAGTGAAGCTGCAAGTGAAGATGGCAATCGCGCGGATTGCCCAAGGGGAAGACGCAAAAGGCTCGGTGTGGAAGCAAATGACCGAAGCCCGCCAAGCGATGAAAGAAGAAAAGTGACCCATTCAGCCAGCGGCTTTCCATTAGCCGCTGGTTTTTTATTTTGCATAAAGGTTTTCAAAACAGTTGAAACAGGGAACTGCTTTGTATATTGATAAACTTGGTAAACGCAAAAGAGGGGGAAATTCAAATGAGCGGAAATATTTATTCCATTGAATTATTGCACCAGGGAAAATACGATTCTTGGGAATTCAGCAGCGACAGCGAACGAGATCAATTTTACGAAAGGGTAAAAAAGCATTTCGCAGGGAAAGAACTCAACGAAGAGTCCGCAACCGATGATGCGCAGATTGTCCAATTATCGGCAACGAGCCTTGAAATGGATAAAGCTGGTGTGGAACAGAAGATTCCATATGTATGGTATGAAGGGGATCTTTTCGAGGAAATGCTCGGTTTCATCAATGGGCACTATGCCGAAAAGGAAAATGGGAAATGAGTTGCAAGCTGCCGGTGGCTTTCCGGTGGCTTTTCTTTTTTGTGGCCTTGAAGCTGTGTAGAAATACAGGGAAGGCAACGCAGATAGAATAAAAAAAACTCCTGAAAGGTTCAGGAGTTTGTAGAATACTGGTTCGAGTTGATTGCCCGGTCGATTGCCGCGGCTGCTTTTTCAATGCAGGTGAATTGCTCCACTTTCTGCTCTTCGTAAAAAGTGATCTCAAGGATGTTGGTGTTTTTAATGCATCTCGCTGTAATGACAGCATCTTCACCTTTACTGAACGTTTGGGTGATATTAACCGTGTTGTAATAATGTACAGTCTTGAGCATTTCTTTTATGCTATCTAGTGACATTTTACATTCTCCTTTCCGGAACTGGAAAGCTGGTATGAAGATTGTGATGCATATTATTTTCTCTAACATACCACATAGAATGTCAAAAATCTGCTCTATTTTTCAAAAAACATGAAAATGTAATACTAGTTTTAGAATATTCGAACTAAAGGTTATTTTCATGTGAAAAGTTCGTTTTTGGAAGACTAAAACTGGGTTGGAGCGGCTATTGATGAAACCAAAGTTTATTTGGGGTAGAATGAAAGAGAGAAATCCGAAGTTACAGGGGGATGTTATTAATGAATGCATATGATGAATATATGAAAGGCATCGTAGTTCCGATGCGCCAAGAGTTAGCTAAAGAAGGGTTCAAAGAATTGCTGACAGCTGAAGAGGTCAATAATTTCATGGCTGAAGCGTCAGGCACCAGCCTGGTTGTCATCAATTCAATTTGCGGCTGTGCCGCTGGACTTGCACGTCCAGGAGTAATTGAAGCGCTAAAAGGAACTGCTGCAAAGCCAGACCATTTGGTGACGGTTTTTGCCGGGCAAGATAAAGAAGCGACCGAGCAGATGCGCAGCTTTTTTGATGAAGTTCCGCCTTCATCACCATCTATTGCTGTGATAAAAGATGGCGAGTTGGCATATTTCATTCCGCGTGAACAGATTGAGGACCATTCTGTTGAGCATATTTCCAGCCATTTGACGCAGGTGCTGGAGCAGGTAGCTGCTCAGTGAAAATGATTGCCACAACAGCTTACCGGCCGAACGGGATAACGGATCAGAATGCCGCGCAGGCCGCTCAAGATCTCGGTATTCCGTTTGTTGTCCGCAATAAGCGTTCCATCGAAAAGCTCCATGCCGAAGAAAAGGCGGATGTGCTTGTGGCTGCAAGGGAACGGCTTGAGTTTTACCCATTGGGCGAAACGGAGCCGTTCTTTTTTCATCCGAGTTCATCCGCCTTCCGCACAAAACGCCCCATCCATCAGGACCCGCTAATAGAGGTTTCCGGCATCGCGGCAGGAGATTCATTTGTCGATTGCACATTGGGCATGGCATCTGATGCAATTGTTGTGTCGCAATTTGTCGGAGCTGGAGGCAGTGTCACAGGATGTGAAAGCAATCCCGCATTCGCCTATATCATCGGCAAAGGGCTGAAGGAATACACAGCCATGCCGCATTTAGTTGAGGCAATGAGACGGATTGAAGTGGTGTCCGGAGATTCTGTAGACTATCTCGCCTCTCTGCCTGACAACGCGGTCGATGTCATATACATGGATCCGATGTTCACCAATGAGATCAGTGAATCTTCCAATTTCCGGCCCGTACGCACTGCGGCTGATACAGGCCAGCTTACAAAGCGCTGGGTCGACGAAGCTGTGCGTTCGGCAAAGAAAAGCGTCGTCTTAAAAGCGCATTTCCGCTCTGTCGATTTTGAGGCATTCGGTTTCAACAGGCGCGTTCGCCCGAATACGAAATTCCATTACGGCGTCATCGATTGCCGAAATAAATAAAAAGGCCGACGGAAGATAAAAGAATCTTCCGTCGGCCTTTTCAATTCTTCGCTTGTTTGCACTTCCCGGCAGTGCCGAGGGAGAGAAATTAGTCAGTGAAGCTTAAAGATGTCAAATATCCAAGCATAAATAATAGTCCTAAACCGATAAGTAATGATGCATCCATGGAATTTTCCTCCTTTATTTCGAAAAAACAGAGCTAAATGATTAACTTTATTGTACAATGATTTTCAAGAAGATGAAACCTTTACCCATGAAAAACGTATAATAAAGCATAAGCATTTGTCAAAGTTTTATAAAATGTTCAAAATTGAAGGTGATGCAGATGAATAAATGGTGGCAGAAGTCATTGATGATTGCAGTTGCCGTGTTGACATTGGGTGCAATTCCCCCGAGCCATATGCTATGGGAATCACTTTTGGATGACAAAGCACATAATGATTCACAGCCTGCACAGGAAAAGGATAAACAAGTTCTTTATGACTGGATTGATCCCGGCGAATTTTATTTCGCAGATCCTTCCATTCTTCATACTGTACATAAATCTGCCGAAGAGCAGGCCTATTTGAAATTCGGCAGCCGCATCGGCCCGATTATCGGCGAAGAATTTCAAAGGGCCATCTTGCCGAATATGCAACAGGCCATCGATATGCACTTGGCGAAAATGGGCAGCGCCGAATTGAGAAAACTGGCCATTTCCGAAAAACCTTCCGGCGACCATGCAGAAAAGATTTTTCATATCTACGATATGGAAACAAATAAAGATGCTATCCGCTTTCATGTGAGAACGGAGAAAAAACCGCAGCAAGGATACTTTTTCAACTTCCATTACCATGTGGCAGACGACAATTTTCAGCAGCATATCACATTAGGAGACATTTACTGGTCTAAAAATACACCACCTAAATGGCTTTCGTAAGGCAATTCTAATAATGAATCACTGTTAAGAGGCGGCGCTGACCCGATTGTGGGTCCAGCGCCGCCTTTTTCATATTTTTTCAAGAACATTTTTGTTATGATTAATATAATAATGGAGGCGACTTGAAATGGAACAATATTTGGATTTATGCAAGCATATCTTACATAATGGAGCTTCGAAAGAAGACCGAACGGGCACGGGGACATTAAGTGTCTTCGGCCATCAGATGCGTTTTGATCTGGCTGAAGGATTTCCATTGATGACAACGAAAAAAACGGCATTCCGGTTGATTGCTTCCGAATTGCTATGGTTCATCAAAGGCGATACGAACGTAAAGTCACTGATAAAAGAAAATAATCATATTTGGGACGAATGGGCATTTGCGCAATGGGTGGAAAGTGCGGAATATAGCGGGCCGGATATGGCGGACTTCGGGCGAAAGGCGAATACAGACGAGGAATTCGCAGCGCTTTATAAAGAACAGATGCTTATTTTTCAGGATAAGATCTTGAACGAAACCGGTTTTGCGGAAACCTACGGAGACCTTGGCCCGGTTTATGGCAAGCAATGGCGCTCATGGGCTAAGACAGATGGCGACACGATTGACCAATTAAAAAATGTCATTGACTCCATTAAAAAAAATCCGGATTCCCGCCGGCACATTGTGACTGCTTGGAACCCGGAGTTTATCGAGGACATGGCGCTGCCGCCATGCCACATCATGTTCCAATTTTATGTGGCAGATGGCAAGCTGTCTTGCCAACTATATCAGCGAAGTGCGGATGTGTTTTTAGGTATGCCCTTCAATATCGCTTCGTACGCTTTGCTGACGCATCTTATTGCCCGGGAATGCTCGCTTGCTGTAGGAGACTTCGTTTATACAACGGGTGACACACACTTGTACTCCAATCACCTGGAGCAAGTTAACGAACAATTGACGCGTTCGCCAAAAGCTTTGCCGACGCTGGTAATTACAGAGGATGAAAAATCCATCTTTGAGCTTGAAGTGGAAGACATTGCAATCGAAGGCTATGATCCGCATCCACGCATTAAAGCGCCGGTAGCGGTTTAAGACTAAGCAATTTACGAGAACAAGGGGGAGCCAAAATGATTTCATTGATGGTGGCACACGATCCGAATTATGTGATTGGCAAAGACAATAAATTGCCCTGGCACATACCGGAAGATCTCGCCTATTTCAAAAAACATACAGTCGGCAAAGGCATGGTCATGGGGCGCAATACGTTCGAATCAATCGGGCGTCCGCTGCCAAAACGACGTAATATCATCGTCACCCGCAATGAAGAGTATCAAGCAGAAGGCGCGGATGTTGTGCATACGATTGAAGACGCGATCCGCTTGGCAGAAAATGTACATGAAGAAGTGATGGTGATCGGCGGAGAGCAAATATTCCGGTCGGTGCTGCCAATTGCGGACCGTCTGTACATCACGCTGATTCATAAAGATTTTGAAGGAGATACGTATTTCCCGGAATATGGTGATGACTGGCAGATAGTGTCGGAATCGGCACAGCACTTATCGGGAGATATCCCTTTTTCCTATCTGGTTTTTGAACGAAAGGAACGGTCATTGCCCGATGTATAACTCGTTAAGGACCTTTTCGTATTTATTCGGCTATTTGCCGCTTGCGGCGGCCAACTTAAAAAAATTCAAAGCTAAGAAAAAAGAGATGGCTCTTTCCGAATACGATGCGCTGATTCATTCCGAACCTCAAAAATGGGCAACGGGCATCATGAAAAGGACCAAAAGCAAAATTACGGTAACTGGATTGGAACACTTGCCGCAAGGAGCAGTGCTATTTGTGAGCAATCATGAAGGCAATTTTGACATTCCTGTGCTGTTGTCTTCCATACCGAAGCCTTTTGGGTTTATTTCGAAAAAAGAAGTCAAGAAATTTCCGGTTATTCCGGTTTATATGGAAGAAATGAATTGTGTGTTTCTGGACCGCAGCGACCGAAGAAGTGCGCTGAAGTCGATTGGGGATACAGTCGAGAAGCTTCAGCAAGGCCATTCAATCCTGATTTTTCCTGAAGGTACCCGCAGCAAAGGCGGCGGGCTCGGAGAATTCAAAGCAGGATTTATGCGCATCGCAAAGGATTCAGTCGTTCCCATCGTGCCGATTGCCATCAGCGGAACCTCAGAAATTATGGAGAAAAATAATAATAAGGTGAAGGCCGGGAACGTGGCTGTACAAGTTTTGGAGCCGATTTCAGCCGCAGCCATTTCGCAGGAAACGGCGAAAGAACTGGTGGCAGATGTCCGCTCCCGCATTGAAAAGGCGTTAGCGGCAAGTTCTCGCTGATGCCAGAAGCCTCAATGGATGTTGCCTGGAAAAGAAATTGTTTCGGGCAAGCCCATATAAGGAATTGTCTATATATCTTTGTTCAAGAGGAGTGATTTCATGTCGAAAATTCATATTGTTACGGATTCAACTTCAGATTTAAGGCCCGATGTAATTGAAAAATACAATTTGCATGTCGTGCCGTTGAATATTCTCATTGATGGAAAAACCTATTTGGACCGGGTGGATCTGCAGCCGAAAGAATTCCTTGAACTGATGGGGAAATCAGCTCAGCTGCCAAAAAGTTCACAGCCTGCTCCTGGCGTGTTTAAAGAATTATATGACCGCTTAGGAAAAGACGGCGACCAAGTTTTGTCGATTCATATGACAGGGGGCATGAGCGGCACGGTTGAATCAGCACGCACTGCTGCGGAATTGTCGGATGCTGACGTAACGGTCATCGATTCAAGATACATTTCTTATGCACTAGCTTTTCAAGTGATTGAAGCTGCTGAAATGGCGGCACAAGGCAAGACGATGCAAGAAATTATTGCACGATTGGATCATGTCCGCGAAAACACGAAACTTTTTGTGGTCGTCGATACGCTGGATAATCTCGTCAAAGGCGGCAGAATCGGCAAAGGCCGTGCCATGATCGGCTCTTTTTTGAAGATCAAGCCGATCGCTTCATTGGACGGCGGAGAATACACGCCAGTTGCAAAAGCACGGAGCTATAAACAAGTCGTCCAGTATTTGATGAACGATTTTAAAGAGCGGACGGCGGAGAAAATCATCAAAGGGGTCGGCCTCGTTCATGCGGAAGGTTTGGCGATGGCGGAACCGCTTCGCGAAAGAATTATTGAAAGCGGTTTTGCGGACATCAAGTTTGATTACACCACACCGGTCATTTCAACTCATACCGGCATTGGCGCAATCGGCTTTATGTTTTACACAGAATAAAAGAAAGACATTCCAGAAAAGGGGAGAAAGCATTTGAAACGCATCCTGTTTATTGTCCTTTTGACTGCGGTAATGTTAACCGGATGCAGCTCATCTTTCATTTTTGGAAAAGAAGAAGCGACACCCCGTGAACCTGCCGCATTCACAAATTATTATGTGCCGCCCAATTTCGTGCCGGATGCACTGGTTATTACGGCTGTCGGCGATTCTCTGTCACAGGGTGTTGGAGATGTAGAAAACCGCGGTGGCTATGTCGGCCGGGTTGCAACTGAAATAAGCAGCTGGCCGGGTGTGCGAAATGCAATAGTCGACAATACTGCGAAGCGTGGGCGGCGGAGTGACCAGCTGCTGGCGATGTTCCAGAAAGAGACGTTGACCGGGCCGTTGACTGAAGCGGATTACGTATTGATGACAATTGGCGGCAATGATGTCATGAAAATCGTCAAACGTGATCTTTTCTCTTTGAACCTCGAAGCTTTCATGGATGAGTTGGTGTTATACGAAAATCGCTACCGCACGATATTTGCTTCCATACGCTCAATCAACCCGACTGTGCCTATAATAGCGGTTGGAATTTATAATCCGTTTTCGCTGGTCACAGACGAGGTCGAGGAGTTTGAAGAGATTATTCAGGCATATAACGATACAATGGAAGAAATAGTGGAAGAAGACCCGCTGGCCTGTTTTGTGCCTGTCAGTGATTTGTTCGAAGGAAATGATAACCTGGTGTACCATTCGGATTTTTTTCATCCGAACAGCAAAGGCTATGATTTGATGAGCGAACGGGTACTGGAGCGGATGGCCGAATGTGGGTTCAGTTCCCAAGATTAAGGAAGTGACGATAGATGAAATTATGGCGCCTCGCGTTTTTTATATCCCTTAGCTTAAATCTTTTGGCGATTATCGCGTTCTTCATGATTATCACCATCCCTGCTAAAGGCCATAACCTGGCTGTTTCTGAAACGGCGCCAATTACCGCCAGCAGCGGCAATTCACTGATCATCAATGTCACCAAAGCGGATTTCGAAGGGCTTGCCAATACCTACATCCAGCGGGAAATGGATAATTCTCCGGTTCCTTTGGCTTTGGCAGTGAATGGAGACGTCAGTTTATCGTCGGAATTGGAGATTTTTTCAGTGCCTTTGCCGATTTTGCTGAGGTTTGATCCTGTTGTCCAGCCTGATGGCAATTTGCTGCTGGTCCAAAAATCCGTGGAGGTCGGGTTATTGGATATTCCACCCGAATCAGCGCTTAAACTTCTGCGGGATTCAGTGGAATTGCCGGATTTCATGTCCGTTTCACCGGGCGACGAAACAGTTTTACTGAAACTTTCAGAGATTCCGATAGACAATGGTGTATCAATCCGCGCAACGTCCTTTAATTTGGAAGAAGATGATATTCGGCTTAAAGTGACGATCAATCAATAAGAATGGAGTGATAGGATGAAAACTGAAAAAGCGACATTCGCAGGCGGCTGTTTTTGGTGCATGGTCAAGCCGTTCGATTCATATGATGGCATCGAGTCGGTGGTGAGCGGCTATACAGGCGGCGATCTGCCAAATCCGACCTACGAGCAAGTGTGTTCAGAGACGACAGGCCATTACGAAGCCGTGCAAATCACTTTCCAGCCAGATGTGTTTCCTTACGAAAAATTACTCGACATTTTTTGGACTCAAATTGATCCGACTGATGCAGGCGGCCAATTTTTTGACCGGGGGCAATCCTATCAGACGGCAATTTTTTATCACTCTGAAGAACAAAAGCTGGCAGCTGAAAAATCCAAACAGGAATTAGATAACTCAGGGAAATATGCAAAGCCGGTTGCTACCAAAATTCTGCCGGCCAAACCGTTTTACTTGGCTGAAGAATACCATCAGGATTATTATAAGAAAAACCCTGCACATTATAACCGCTATTCTGTCGGTTCAGGACGTGCAGGATTTATTGAAAAAAATTGGGGTGGACATTCATGAAAGAAGATTTGAAAGCGAAATTGACGCCGATGCAATACCACGTGACACAGGAAAACGGCACGGAGCCGCCTTTCCAAGGCGAATACGACCAGTTCTTTGAAGATGGCATTTATGTGGATATCGTTTCCGGTAAACCATTGTTCAGCTCGAAAGACAAATTCGATTCACATTGCGGCTGGCCGAGCTTTGCGAAGCCGCTGGAAAGTGCCGAAGTCAAGGAAAGCTTCGACACCAGCCATGGCATGCGCCGGACGGAAGTGCGCAGCGCTACAGCCGATTCGCATCTCGGGCATTTGTTCCCGGATGGCCCGTCGTCTTTAGGCGGCTTGCGCTATTGCATCAATTCGGCATCTTTGCGGTTCATACCGAAAGACCAGCTGGACGCAGAAGGCTTATCCGAATACAAGCAATTGTTCGAATGACGAGATGCCCGGGCAACTGTCCGGGCTTTTTATATGCTCAAACATTAAGCTATATAAGTTGAACTAATGATTTTTTAGTTGTCGATATTCCGCAAAACAGCTGCAAAGGTATCGATCCAAGAATTTGGGAGATACCTTTGCGACGATGTGCACAGCACTGCAACGTACTTTTTGTCCCGAAGCTAGCGTAGCGATGCAACGCATTTTCATGTCCCGAAGCTAGCGCAGCGTTGCAGGGACAGGGAAAGGAGCAGTATGGTTTTCTCCGCTGTTTTGTTCCATATCGAGATATCTTTTAGCGGAGGCGCGTCAAGGGGCTAGGCGAAGCTATGAGACGAGTGTTCTTCTCGGTTCATAGCGGGAGCCATGCCCAAAGCGACCGAAGCGGTGTATGAACATTAACTTCTTCAGGTCAACTTATATAATTGTTAATTTTTCTCAAAAGGAGGCTGTTTGATGGAACGTTCGTTTTATCAATTTGCGTTAAAATACCGCGGCAAGCTGGTCGAAGACGACTTTTCCAGATTCGCGGATGCGATGTTCTTGGATCACAGCTTTCCAAGAAGTTCTGATAACTTCGAATTACTGTCGCGTTATATTGAAGAAAAAGCACATCCTGTTCTAAAGGCGTCAGCCTTCGATGCGATGTGGGAGGAATATGAAGGGCTATAATGCAATGCGTTGCACAACATAGAAAAAAACAGTATGATTAGTACGACTAAAATAAAGTGAGGTTTTAACATGAGTGTTCATATTAATGCAAAAAAAGGCGATATCGCCGATACGATCTTATTGCCGGGAGACCCACTCCGCGCAAAGTATATTGCTGAAACATTTTTAGAAGATGTTGTGCAATATAACGATGTCCGCAATATGTTCGGTTTTACAGGCACATACAAAGGGAAGCGCATTTCTGTCCAAGGGACTGGCATGGGCGTACCTTCAATTTCCATCTATGTGACTGAATTGATGAACGAATACGATGTGAAAAAACTGATCCGCGTAGGCACTTGCGGTTCAATCCACAAAGATGTAAAAGTGCGTGACGTGATCATCGCACAAAGCGCTTCAACAGACTCAAAAATGAACGAAATCATTTTCAAAGGCATTTCTTATGCCCCAACAGCTGATTTTGATTTATTGCTAAAAGCATATAATGCTGGATTGGAAAAAGGCTTGAGCTTGCGCGTTGGGAATGTCTTCACGGAAGACGTTTTTTACAACGACCATGCAGAGCATGAAAAATGGGCGGAATATGGCATTCTTGCACTGGAAATGGAATCGTCAGCACTTTATACCCTTGCGGCTAAATACGGGCGCCAAGCTTTGTCGATCTTGACAGTAAGCGACCACTTGCTGACAGGTGAAGTGACAACTTCTGAAGAACGCCAAACAACATTCAACGATATGATCATCGTTGCACTTGAAGCAGCAATTCAGGAATAAAGGTTGAAAGCGATTCGCCGTTTGTAGGGCTTATAGCGGAAAAGACTGTTTCGGCAGTCTTTTTCTTTTAATATTCACCAAAGCTTGATAAAATCGATACAGCATGAATGGCATTAATGAAAGTGGTGAAAGTAATGGATGAAAAGCGTCCCGGCGAAGATCACGAACAGGTCGAGCCAGTTGAAGAAAAACCCTCCCATTTTATTCGGATGAAGACGTTCTATTTTATAATGCTTGTGTTCACTTTGATTCTATTTACGGCAGGGCTGACCGTCTTTGCCTTGACCTTCGGAGATGACAAAGCGGTAGAAGTCAATTCCCCTGAGCGGAGAGAATTCCAAAAGCTGTATACAGCATATGATCAGCTTCAAAACGAATATTACGAAGATGTCGACAGCAATAAGCTCATCAACGGTGCTATCAATGGCATGATCGAGTCGCTGGATGATCCATATTCGGATTATATGAACGAAGAAGAAGCTTCGCAGTTCTTGGAAGGAATTTCATCAAGTTTCCAAGGAATAGGAGCAGAAGTGCAGGAACGCAACGGCTTTATCAATATCGTTGCTCCGATCAAGAATTCTCCTGCGGAAAAAGCCGGGCTCAAACCGGGCGATAAAATCACAGAAGTCGATGGAGAAAGCATCCAAGGTTTCAGTGCATCCGAAGCGGTCATGTTGATTCGTGGTGAAAAAGGCACGGAAGTGACATTGACGGTTCAACGAGGCGAATTGGCGGATCCGATTCAAATCAAGATTGTCCGCGATGAGATTCCAATTGAAACGGTTTATGCAGAAATGATCGGCGACAATGTCGCTCATATCCAAGTGACCAGCTTCTCTGAAAATACGTACGACGAATTGCAAAAAGCGATAGCTGATATGGAAGAACAAGGCATGGAAGCAATGGTCATGGACGTCCGGCAAAACCCAGGCGGTTTGCTGACGACTGCACTTGAAATATCGGACCTCTTTATTGAAGATGGTAAAGAAATGTTCGAAGTGCAGTCTAAAGGCGAAGAACCTGAAATCTATATGTCTTCATCGGTCGATAAAGTGAAAGTCCCGGTGACGCTTTTGATCGACGGTGGAAGTGCCTCAGCTTCTGAAATTCTTGCTGGAGCAATGAGCGAATCGGCAGACGTTAAGCTTGTCGGCGAGAAGACGTTCGGCAAAGGTACGGTTCAGACTGCCAATGATATGACAGATGGCTCGAATTTGAAATTCACTACCGCTAAATGGCTGACGCCGGACGGCAATTGGATCCACGAAAAAGGTATTGAGCCGGATGTGGAAGTTCCATTGCCAGCTTATGCTTCACTATCTGTTTTGGATCCATCTGTTGAACTGAAAGATGGCACCATTTCTGAACAAGTGAAAACAGCGGAACAAATGCTGGAGGCCCTTGGCTATGAAGTGGGCAAAGTAGATGGCGTATTCGAAGCCGAGATGGAAAAAGCGGTTGAAACTTTCCAGGAGGACAAAGAACTGGAAACGACAGGCGTATTGACAGGCGACACGGCATTCGCTGTGATGGATGAACTCCGCCTGAAAATAGAAAAAGATGATCCTCAGCTTCTAGAGGCCAAAAAGATTATTATGGAAGAAGCGGGCATTAAAGCAAAACCTGCTGAAGAAAAGAAAGAAGAAGACGCGAAAGAATAACAGGGAGGCCCGCGGAAGCGGGCCTTTTCTTACGCAATAATATCTCGAGGGGGATTCGATGAAAGATGTATATTTGTTCAGTGGGTTTTTAGGAAGCGGAAAAACCACACTGCTAAAACACATTATCCAACAAGTGAAAGACCAAGGGCTGGTGCCCGCAGTCTTTATGAATGAGCTGGGTGAGATGAATTTCGATTCAGATGAAATCGTGGACGGCGTGCCTCAAAAAGAATTGCTGGATGGCTGCATCTGCTGCACCGGCTCCGAAAAGTCTGAGGCCCAGATCCAGACGCTTTTAGCTGAAGAAGAGTTTGATGTATTGCTTATCGAAACAACTGGCGCGGCACATCCTGTCGAAGCGTTAGACGCGGTTTTCTCGCCGCTTTTTGCAGAACGGTTGAACTTCAAAGGCATCGTTACGGTTGCAGACAGCAAACGTTGGCTAGACCGCAGCAAGCTTTCCCCTCAAATCCGATCGCTGTACCTTGAACAAATCCGCCATGCTGATTTGATTCTTGCAAACAAGATGGATTTGCTGTCGGAGGAAGAACAAGCCAAAGTGACTTATGAAATACAGTCCTTGAACTCTTCCGCGCAAATTATCCAGACCGTGCAGGCGAAAGTGCCGATGGCTGCCCTTGAAAAAATTGCACCTTCTGTCAAAGGAGAAGTCCAAAAAGCGCCGGTATCAAAATTGAATCTCAATGCACAAGTGCTGCATTTTGACGCGCCAGTCAAGCGCGACGTCTTTGAACAATGGTTGCGTGCGCTGCCGGAATCTGTGTTCCGCATTAAAGGCTATGTGCCATTGGAAGGCGACAAGTATCCGCATGCGTTCCAATATGCATATGGGATGGCGCAATGGCTCCCAGAATACATGAAAATGCGGCCGCAGATCGTGGTTATCGGTGAAAACCTGGAAGAGGTGAAGCTTCCGTGATTGAAGCTTACCGGAAATTATGGCCAAGCCGGAGCGGCACTGGTTCGATTGGGAGCATTGAAGAGCTGGAACAGAAAATCCAAATTGAGCTGAACGATGAACTGACCCATCCGCGCGTCCGCAAATCGCGCCAGGAAAAACTGGACATGGCGCTTCAGCGAATTGCCGAGTCTGATCTCTCGACAGCCGAACAAACCGAATTAGCCCAGCTATACAAAAAGATTGCCGCTCAGGAATGAGCGGCAATCTTTTTTTGTATGGCGGCTAAACGGATGGACAATGTGGCTGCTCCGGCAGTTAGTCCGGCGATCAAACCAATCCAATAGCCGAAAGGGCCGAAGCCCGTATAGCTGGCCAGCAAATAACCGACCGGCAAGCCGATGACCCAGTAAGAAATTAAAGCCATGATGAATGTAATGTTCACGTCTTTATAGCCTCTCAACGCTCCCTGAACAGGTGCTTGGATGGCATCAGACAATTGGAATAAGGCAGCGAAAATTAAAAATTGGACAGCCAATTCGATTACAGCCGGGTCGCTTGAATACAGCTCCGCAATGGGTTCGCGCATGAAAAACAAGATTGCGGAGGAGATGAAGCTGAAAGAGATTGCAGAACCTACGCTTAACCAGCTGTATTTTTTCGCATCACCGAAACGCTTGGCGCCGACTTCAAAGCCCACAAGGATGGTCGCCCCCATAGATATGCTAAGCGGCAGCATGTACAGCAAAGACGTGAAATTGATTGCGATTTGATGAGCGGCAATTGTAATGGTGCCATAAGTGCTCATCATCAGCGTCACAGCGGAGAAGATACTTGTTTCCGCAAACAAGGAAATGCCAATCGGAATGCCGATCAAGGAAATTTCCTTGAAGCGGGCCAATGAAATTCTTGGCCAATTTGTAAAGATGAAGAAATCTTTAAACGGTTTTTGCGTATGGACAATCCACATCGCGATCAGCAGCACTAGCCAGTAGGTAATGGCGGAAGCCAGACCCGCGCCTGCTCCACCGAGTTCCGGAAAGCCCCAATTGCCGAAGATAAGGAGGTAATTGAAAAAGACGTTGATCGGTGCCGACAGCAGTGAAATGATCATCGACACACGCGTTGAGCCTAGCGCATCAATATACGAGCGAAGCGTGTTGTAGACGAACAAAGGGACAACCCCGAAGCTTAAGGCGAAAATGTATTCAGAAGCCACCTTTTCAACAGCAGGCTCGAGATCCATGAATCCGAGAAGATTGTCAATGGAGGTGAAAAAGAAGATAAAGACCAATACTGCCAAGATGATCGACAGGTATATGCCTTGCTGGACCGCTTCTTTTACTTCTTTTTTTCTTTTGGCACCCATCAATTGTGCTACAATTGGGGTTATGGACATCAATATTCCAGCTAATCCGATGTAAACGGGAAACCAGAACGAGGAGCCGATTGAAACGCCGGCCAAATCTTCAGTCCCATACCTTGAAGTCATGTAGATGTCGAAGAATGTCACCAAGTACATGGCAACTTGCGTCACTAGAATAGGGACGACGATTTTCCAAAGCATCTGAAGTTTCTCTGAAGTGTTAGTGGTTTCGAACATGCTTTTCCTCCAATATTCCTAAGTGAAATCGATAAATAAATTTAAGTATAGCATATAAAGCCGACCCTTAGAGGCGGGCATCCAGAAAGCCGGATGAGCAATTTCAATATGAGAAAGTAGGACTCCAAAAATGAAAAATAGAACCATATTATTAACGGGCGGCGGAACAGCCGGCCATGTTTCCTTGAACCAGGCATTGATTCCCGAATTGAAGAACTTAGGCTTTAACGTAGAATATATCGGATCCAAAGACGGCATTGAAAGCGGACTGATCCCTGATTCGTTCCCCGATGTCCCTTACCATGCAATTGCCAGCGGGAAGCTGCGCCGCTATTTTTCTGTCAAAAATTTTACCGATCCGGTTCGGGTCGGAGCAGGGCTTGTGCAGGCGCTTAATGTCATCCGAAAAACAAAACCTGTGGCAATTTTCTCTAAAGGTGGATTCGTATCTGTACCCGTTGCGATGGCAGGCAAATTGATGTCAGTTCCTGTGATTATCCATGAGTCGGATGTCACGCCGGGATTAGCCAATAAAATTGCAATGCCATTTGCCAACCATATCTTCACCGTATTCAAAGAAACGCTTAAGCATGTGCCCAAAGAGAAATCGACATGCACGGGATCGGTCATCCGCAGTGAATTGATGGACGGTTCTGCCGCTAAAGGCAAAGAAATCTGCAATTTCAACAACGACTTGCCTGTGCTGATGGTGATGGGCGGGAGCCAAGGTTCGGCTGTCATCAATGAAGCGATCCGCTCGAACCTGACGGCACTGCTGAAGCAGTATAATGTGATCCATCTTTGCGGAAAAGGAAATGCAGACAGCTCATTGATGGATCTTGCGAACTACAAACAATTCGAATATGTCACTCACGAGTTGCCGCATTTGCTGCATATGACTGATTTTGTCGTTTCACGCGCTGGATCAAATTCGATTTTTGAATTTCTGGCGTTGAAAAAACCGATGCTGCTGATTCCGTTATCGAAGCTGAAAAGCCGCGGCGACCAGATTTTAAATGCGCGTTTATTTCAACAGCAAGGCTTTGCGCATGTCGTGGAAGAAGAGGAATTGACGCCGGAACGTTTCCTGGCTGAGATGCAGAAATTGCAAATGGATGAAGACCTGCTGGTTGATGCGATGACAAATGCGGAATCGCCAAAAACCGCTTATGAAATGGCGAAGCTTGTCGCTGCCCACACAAAGAATTAATAGAGGTGATAGCAATGGAACTTAAGTTGATGAAAGTACATGGCTCCATGAATACATTTTATCTTTACGAAGGTGCAGACCGATCTGATTACGGCGTGCTTGCTGAAGAATTATGCAGGCTGGATCCGGAAGTTGATGGATTGCTGGCAGTTTTGCCGTCATCGTCATCGTCTGCGAATGCGCGCATGCGTGTGTTTAACAAAGACGGTTCGGAAGCCTCGATGTGCGGCAACGGGCTGCGCTGTGTAGCGCGCTATGTGTGCGAGCGTGATGGGCTGGAAAATGCGGTCATTGAAACGATGAAAGCAAATTTGAAAGTGGAAAAACAGGCATCTGACGGCAGTATCGCCATGTATGCGGTGGAAATCTCCCCCGTTTCATTTAAATTGGCGGATCTGCCCATGGCCTATGAAGGCAATGAAGAATGGATATTAAAACCGCTGCCGTTTATCTCTGAGACAATCCTTTTTACGGCCGTGGCTGTACCCAATCCACACTTGATTGGCATTGTTCCGGCAGAGCTGCAAAAAGGCGGAGCACATCAACAAAAATGGGCTGAGTTTTTCAATGGGCCGAACGATTATTTTTCAGACGGCGTCAATGTCAGCTACGTCACCAAGGCAGAAGACGGCATTTTCGTGAAAACTTTTGAACGGGGCGTCGGATTTACAAATGCCTGTGGAACAGCTATGACTGCTTCTGCTTTAGTGGGCTGTTTAGCTGGGCTTGTGCCATACGGAGACGTTTCCGTCTTCAATCCGGGGGGAATGGTCAAGTGTTCAGTTATAAAGGGAGATAGCGGCTATTCACTGCAATTGGCAGGGAATGCTACGTACCTTTCCAATCATCTGTTTTTATGGCAAGAGAGCGGCACAAACAGCGAGTTTATATCTTCAGAATTACTTGGGGAACAGCGTGATTATGAAGATTTCATCTTAAAAACATCAACGATAAGCGGACAATTCGTGTAAAAGAAAAGAGAGATGTTCATGCGGGGGCCTTTTACAAAAAAGCAATTGGAACTGTTGTATGGTAAAACCGACAGCCTGATTTATTTCATGCGGCAGACAGGGGACACGTACGAGTATGAATACGTGAACGCTGCCGTGCGGAAAGTATTCCGGAAAGATTTGTCAGGCTTGAGTTTAGATGAAGTCATGCCTCCGCATTTAGCAGAGGATATTAAAAACCAATACAGGATAGCGATGCAGCAAGACGCGGTCCACACATACAGGGACTATAATTTGTTCAGTAAAGAAAACGCGACGAATGAAACTACAATCACTCCGATGGAACATGAAGGCGATGTTTTTGTGCTGGCTGTTTCGAAGAATGTCGCCAAGCAGAAAAAGGTGGAAGAAGAGTATCTGTTTTATCAATCACTCGTGCGCAACTCAGTTGATCCGATGCTGATGATCACCTCGGAATTCATCATCTTTGATATGAACCTGGCTTATTCAAAAACGTTTGGCGTGGAGAACCGCGATTGGGTAGGAAAGCCATATGGCGAATTGCCTTTTGTGGACGACGACACGTACAATTATGTGCTGTCGGAGCTGAATAGCTATAAGACGCATCGGGATGCAAAACCGCTGTTCATCAAAAGAAAGAAGCATGACGGCGAAGAAGTGCTTTATTCGGCAAATTATTCCCCTATTATGGAAGGCGGCGAGATTCGGGCATTCCATATCGTATTGCGTGAGTTGACAACGGAATACCAGTTGAAACACGAGCTGAGGAAAACCGAAAAAATTCTGGAAAGTTACAAAAATGCGCTCAATTACGCAGCTTTGGTGGCAATCTGGGAATCATCGGGAATCATCAAGTTTATCAACGATAATTTCAAAGGCACTACCGGCTATGAAAGGGAAGAAATGCTCGGCATGCATATTTCCAAAATCGGCAAAGCGGTCATAAGCTCTGACCAATACAATGACATCCGGAAAGTCGTATTGTCCGGCAGCATTTGGCGAGGTGAATTGAAAAGCTTGAAAAAGACTGGGGAATCTTTCTGGATAGACACGACGATCATCCCGTTATCCGGTGAAAAAGGAAACACGGGACAAATGCTGGCCATCATGTTCGATATCACGGACAGGAAAAAGCTCGAAGAGCAATTGCATTTTATGGCCTACCATGACAGTTTGACGAAATTGCCGAATCGCTTGGCGATTGTCCGCAAGTTTGCCGAGATGAAAGCGGAGGCAGATTTGAACAACGAACAACTAGCGATAATCTACATGGACGGCGATGACTTCAAGTCGGTCAACGACCAGAATGGCCACGAAGTAGGAGATGAGTTTATCTACCGATTCGGCCAAGCAATCCAAAGCAGCATCCGCAAACAGGACATGGCGGCACGAATCGGCGGAGATGAATTTTTAATTGCATTGTCCGGCTTGGATCCGCTGCATGCAGAGAAACAGACCCAACACATAATCGGACAGATCAAGGCGTCGCTGGAGCGCGGCTGGAAAATAGGCGATGTGCATTTTTCACCTACTGCAACTTTAGGGGTATCCCTTTATCCAAGCCAAGGAAAAACGATGGACGAACTTGTAAATAAAGCCGATCATTCGCTTTACATCGCCAAACGGCAAGGCAAAAATTCAGTGCTGTTTTATACCGAAGAGCATATGAGAAACCCGGAACCGCGCACTTGAAGCAGCGATTACGGGATGAAATCGCTTTCATTTGAGTTATGTGAATCTTTTCGGGCAAAAGCATTGTTTTTTTCACTGGAAGTAGTAAGATTGATATGGAAATTTGTTCTTCAATTGTTGAAACGCCTTCCGCTTTATGTATAGCGGGATGCGTGATAAAATATGGAAGATACACATATACTAAAAGTGACTGCCTAGAGGCAAAAAGTTGGAGGTTATTTAAATGTCTACCAATTATTCAGAAGAAAAATCACCCTGGAGTTCCATTGCCGGGCCAAACCTTGGCTATGTGATGGAAATGTACGATTTGTACCAGGAATCTCCAGAATTGCTCGATCCGGAATTTGCTGAGATGTTCAAGCAATATGGACCGCCAGCAGAAGCTGCTCCGGCGTCTTCATCATCTGCTGAAACGGCTGCGGCCAGCGTTGATTCCAGCAAGTTCGGCAAAGTTCTGGCAGCGGTTCAGCTGGCGGAAGCAATCCGTGCGCATGGCCACCTTGCGTCGGATATCTATCCATTAAAGGACCAGCCCAAAGATTCTTCGCGGCTGGAAGCTTCTGCGTATGGCCTGACTGACCAGGACTTGAAAGAAGTACCGGTATCACTTCTTCTGGAAAACGCACCGGCTGAAGTTGCCAATGGCTTGCAGGCAATCGAATATTTGAAATCACTTTATACGGATAAAGTGGCTTTTGAATTCTCGCACATTGTCCAATTGCAGGAACGCAGCTGGATTCAGTCGAAAATCGAAGCAGGAGAACTAAAACCTTCTTTTGCGGCTGATAAAAAGAAACAAATCCTTGATCTTCTGACACGCGTAGAAGGCTTTGAGAAGTTCGTACACCGGACATTTGTCGGCCAAAAGCGTTTTTCAATCGAAGGAGTCGACTCTTTAGTCGTGTTGATTGATGAACTTGTCCGCTTGTCGGAAGCAAAAGGCACAGAGAAAATAATGATCGGGATGGCTCATCGCGGTCGTTTAAATGTGCTTACACATGTTTTGAACAAACCATATGAAATGATGTTTGCTGGTTTTGCGCATGTGCCTGATGAAACCTTCTTGCCGGAAGACGGCTCTGTCGAAATTACTAAAGGCTGGTTCGGCGATGTGAAATACCATATGGGCGCATCTTATACGTCTCCAAAAGGGACGAACATTAAACTTGCATACAACCCGTCCCACTTGGAAATTGTCAGCCCGGTCGTCGCAGGCTATACGCGTGCAGCACAGGAATTGACCAACCAGGCAGGAGCACCGATCGTTGATTCGAAAAAAGCTTACGCGATTCTCGTGCATGGCGATGCCGCTTTCCCTGGGCAAGGCGTAGTAACAGAAACATTGAATTTCAGCCGCATCCGCGGTTACCAGACTGGCGGTTCTGTACATATCATCGCCAATAACCTGATCGGCTTCACGACCGAGCAATTCGATTCAAGATCAACGCATTATTCATCCGATCCTGCTAAAGGCTTTGAAGTGCCTGTTATCCACGTCAACGCTGACCATCCGGAAGAAGTGGCAGCTGTTGCAAAACTTGCTTTTGAATACCGTGAAAAATTCGGCAAAGACATCTTAATCGACTTGATCGGCTACCGCCGCTATGGCCATAATGAAATGGATGAGCCACTTGTGACGAATCCGATGATGTACCACGGCGTCCATGAGCATGCAACGGTCCGCGAACTTTACGGACAGCAATTATCTTCTGAAAACGTACTGACTGAAGCGGAAGTCAAAGCGCTTGATGCAGATACTCAAAAGTTGATGCAGGCGGCTTACGATAAAGTGAAAGAAAGCAAGTCGGAAGAAACACACGAAATTAAAATTCCGGAAGCTGTATTGAATGGTTTCCCTGAAGTCCAAACGGGCGTAGGCCGTGAAGCTTTGGAGAAGATGAACCATGAATTGCTGACTTGGCCAAGCGAGTTTTCTGCTTTCGGCAAATTGGCACGCATCCTCAAACGCCGAGAAGAGCCTTTCAATGGCAAAGGAAAAATCGATTGGGCGCATGCAGAAACCTTGGCATTCGGTTCGATTATCCAGGAAGGCACGCCTGTCCGTTTGACGGGGCAAGATGCGCAGCGCGGAACTTTTGCACACCGCCATCTCGTGCTCCACGACGATAAAACCGGCGAAGAGCTTGTGCCGCTGCACCACATTTCTGACGCGAAAGCGTCGTTTGTCGTGCACAATAGCCCTTTGAGTGAAGCTTCGGTAGTGGGCTATGAATATGGCTATAATGTCGAGAATGACAAAGCGTTGGTCCTTTGGGAAGCGCAATATGGCGATTTCGCCAATATGGCTCAAATGATGTTCGATCAATTCATCTCGGCAAGCCGCTCGAAATGGGGACAAAAATCCGGTCTTGTCATGCTATTGCCGCATGGTTACGAAGGACAGGGCCCGGAGCATTCAAGTGCACGCCTTGAAAGATATCTTCAAAATGCTGGTGAAAACAACTGGACAGTAGCGAATCTTTCAAGCGCCGCAAATTATTTCCATATCTTGCGCCGCCAAGCGAAAATGCTTGGGGAAGAATCGATCCGCCCGATGATCATCGTGACGCCAAAATCCCTTTTGCGCCATCCACTAGTCGGTGCAGAAGTCGAAGATTTGGCTGAAGGCCAATTCCAGACAATTATCGAACAGCCTGGAATGGGCACGAAAGAGAAAAAAGTGGAACGCATTCTTTTTGCAAGCGGCAAAATGGCAATCGATTTGGCTGAGCGGGTGAAAGACGGCAAAGGATTCGACTGGGCGCATATTGTCCGAGTTGAGCAATTGTATCCGTTCCCAGCTGAGAAAATCCAAGCGATTGTTGACCGTTACCCGAATGCCAAAGAATTGGCTTGGGTACAGGAAGAGCCGAAAAATATGGGTTCATGGACTTTCGCAGAACCGTATTTGCGCGATATTGCAAACGGCAAAGACGTTGCTTATTACGGCCGCATCAAACGCTCAAGCCCTGCAGAAGGCGACGGCGAAGCGCATAAAGCGGAACAAGGCCGAATCCTTGACGCTGCATTGTCAAATTAAAAAAGTTTACAGCAGGCAAGCCCTGTTGATGTGACCAGCACCGAATCGGACTTGGATGGCCGCAAGAACCCGCTTTGCAGCGGATTTCTTGCGGGTCATTTAAGCGAGACATTATAAGGAGGAATTTTTTGTGGCAGAGATCAAAGTACCTGAATTAGCAGAATCGATTACAGAAGGAACTATCGCACAATGGCTTAAACAGCCGGGCGATACAGTTGAAAAAGGAGAATTCATCGTTGAACTGGAAACGGATAAAGTCAATGTTGAAGTCATCTCTGAAGAAGCCGGAACGGTGCAGGAACTATTAGCACAAGAAGGCGACACGGTTGAAGTCGGCCAAGTCATCGCAATCGTTGGAGCTGGCTCAGGCGCAGCTGCTGAACCAAAATCGGAAGAACCTGCGAAAACAGAAGGAGCTCCTAAAGCTGAAGCGCCTGCAACGCAAGAAGCAGTTGAACAAGCGCCGGCGGCTGAAGAACAATCTTCCTCTGACCGTACAATCGCCAGCCCGGCTGCCCGCAAATTGGCACGTGAAAAAGGCATCGACCTTGCTGCGATTTCTCCTGTAGATCCGATGGGCCGCGTGCGTGTCCAGGATGTTGAAGCACATGCCGCTAAACCAGCAGCAAGCGCATCTGCACCTGCTGCTAAAACGGAAGCTCCAAAAGCTGCTGCACCTTCTTCTGATGAAGAAAGCGGACGTGTAGTACGGGAAAAAATGTCCCGCCGCCGCCAGACAATCGCGAAGAGATTGTTGGAAGTCAAGCAATCGACTGCGATGCTGACAACGTTCAACGAAATCGACATGACAAATGTCATGGCGCTGCGCAGCCGCAAAAAAGATCAGTTCCAGCAAAACAACGACGTTAAACTTGGTTTCATGTCATTCTTCACAAAAGCTGTTACAGCAGCATTGAAAAAATATCCATACGTAAACGCTGAATTGGACGGTACGGATGTCCTCTTGAAGCAGTACTTTGATGTTGGCATTGCCGTTTCAACTGAAGAAGGCCTTGTGGTTCCGATTGTCCGTGATACGGACAAGAAAAACTTTGCTGAAATCGAAAGATCAATCGGCGAATTGGCGACGAAAGCACGCGACAAAAAACTTTCGATTGCTGACATGACAGGCGGTTCTTTCACAATCACTAATGGCGGCGTATTCGGCTCATTATTATCAACGCCGATCTTGAACGGCACGCAAGTCGGGATCCTTGGCATGCACACAATCCAAAAACGCCCGATTGCTGTTGGCGATGCAGTTGAAATCCGCCCGATGATGTACGTTGCGCTTTCATATGACCACCGCGTCATCGATGGCAGCGACTCTGTCGGATTCTTGAAAATGGTCAAAGACTTGTTAGAAAACCCTGAAGATTTATTGCTTGAAGGTTAATATTTTTAGGAAAGAAAGGCCCCTGAATTGCAGGGGCCTCTTTTTTTTGGGATGATAGTAGGAGAGAATTGCCGAAAGGCGGCAGATGCCGATGGATTTATCCCGATTAATGAATTTAGTTATAGAATACGGCTATATCAGTATGTTCGCATTTAATTGGCTGCTGTTGTTCGGCTTGCCAATTCCGAACGAAGCCGCCGCCGCTTTTTCAGGCATGTTGACGGAAATCAGCTATTTTACGCCGATCTACGCTTTTCTAGCCGCCTACCTAGGGCTGATTAGCAGCAATACATTTGCTTATATGCTGGGCCGCATATTCGGTCAGCGCCTGCTGCATCGATTGGAAAAGACATGGCTAAATAAAACCATCGAGCGCTTTTCCGCTTTTCTGGCCAAGCATGGCAAGATGGCGATATCGTTCAGCTTTTTCTTGCCTGGCATCCGCTGGGCGATGCCTTACGTCGTTGGAGCAAACCGGTACCCATTTGGCCATTATGCGCTGTATGCGTACACTGCAGGATTCGTATGGATGTTTATTTACTTCAACATCGGTCGCACATTCCCGTATGCCTACGAATCGATAATCAGCCATCTTCAAGGCTTCCTACTGGGCTTGTCTTTCCTGGTCGTTTCCGGCTCTGTCATCCGGATGATCTGGCTATCAAAAAAGCAGCGCAGCTGAGTGGGTTTGAAATTTGCGCGGAGTTTCCTTATACTGAAGTTTATAGACCCATAGAAAAGGATGATTTATGTGATTCACAACGAATGGCTTACGAAAGAAACAATCCGCACAGTAACCTGCAAGCATACCGACGCAGCTAAATTTCTGGTTTCCAATGTATTAACTGTTGGCAAAACCTATGAAGTGAAAAACGAAACGGATGAATTCATTTTCGTTGTCGATAATACTGGAAAAGTTGGCGGGTTCTACAAAACATATTTTGATTGAAAACAAAAAAGCCGATGATGCGTCATCGGTTTTTTTCGTGGAAAGAAGGGTTCATATGGATTTTATTGAAAAAGATTTTCAAAGCAGAAAAAGCCGCGATCATGCAGACTATGAAAAACTGATTGCAGAAGGCGGCTATATATCTCCCGATGCTGATTTATGGCACGACATCCTGTCAGCTGTGGTGCTTCGCAAACCAGTTTTATTGAAAGGGCCGACTGGGGCGGGAAAAACCAAACTTGCAGAAAGCATTTCCGCTGCCTATGGCCAGCCCATGCAAAGCATTAATTGTTCGGTGGATTTGGATGCGGAAGCGCTTCTCGGTTTTAAAACCTGGTGCAGCATAAAGGAGAAAGCAGGATCGAGTTTATCGAAGGCCCGGTCGTTACGGCAATGAAAAAAGGCCAATTTTTGTATATCGATGAGATTAATATGGCTAAGCCTGAAACGCTGCCGATTCTTCACAGCGCACTCGATCACCGCCGGATGATGACAAATCCTTTCACGGGGGAAGTGATCGAAGCCCATCCTGATTTTGGGGTTATTGCAGCAATCAACGAGGGCTATATTGGAACGGCACCGATGAACGAGGCGTTGAAAAACCGTTTTATCGCCTATCCGATCCCATATTTGGCAGGGGACCAATTGCGGCAGCTTTGGGACCGTGAATTTCCAGGCGCCGATCCCGAATTGAAAAAATTCATCCTTAATTTAGCTGCGGATTTGATGAAGCAAGTAGAAAATGGGTTGCTGTCAGAAGAAGCTGCATCGATCAGAAGCTTGCTTGATGCAACCGCACTTTCTCAGCATATGGACCCGATGCGAGCAATCCGTTATGCCATAGCAGAAAAATTGGAAGATGCAAGTGAACGGGAATTGTTCATGGATCTGGCCCATACTTGGAAGAAGTAGGTGAAGCGAATGGCTTCGGTCAACCGATTTATCCAATTTAATAATGAAACCATCGATACGAAGCTGCTGCATGGGATGGAAATGCTGGCTGGGGCATTGGCTGATGCGCCGTATTTGAAAGTGACGACGCGCAAATTGGTGGAATTCCGCCCTTCGGAATCGACGTTATCCATCAGTGTATTCTGGCGTCACAGGGCACCGCATATTGAACGCCTGGGCTACAAATCGGATATCTATTTGATGGCCGCCGGATTCTGGCGGGATTTTGATGTACCTGCATGGCGCACATTCATCAGCAGCAATTCTCCGCTGCCAGAATTGAAACAACAATTGCTCCTATGCGCGGAAGAGTTCAGGCTAAGTGAAAAAATCAAGAAAGCACGTCCCGGTACTGCAGAAGCGTTTAAAGTCCGGGAGGAGACATATGCTGGCTACCACAAAGACCGCTACAAAGGGAATCGGCAGAAAGGCTTTGCGGTGGACGCCTTCCTGAATGCCGCATATCTGCGCTTGCGCAGCATCGACGTTGTGGATACGGAAGAATGGGAACCGCTGTTTTTCATGTGGAGCAGAATGTTCGATGCACAGTCGACAGCCGATTCCGCTGAAGTTGTTGGAGCGATGATGGACAGGCTGGAATACCTGTTTGAAGCGGATTTGGTCCATGGCTATTATACGTTCGGGGAAGCAGTCGAGAAAAATCAACCATTCCGCTATCACGAAGGAATTGAGCCTGAACAAAGCGACGATGAAGAAAAAATTGATACGATTGAAGAATGGTTCCAGTCATGGCACAGGGAATCGGAAGCTTCCGAATCGGCGGCGATGGAATTTGAACTTGAACAAGGCGGTTCAGGCTATGCCGAAGGCGGCCGCGAAGAATACGGCAGCGGGGAAGTGGAGCATACCGCAAAAGGCGATTCGCGCGGAGAACATAAAGAAGACAACGAAACGGATGACCGGCAGATGGCGAGTTCCTCAAAAAAAGCCGGCACGAAATTCGGCAACGCCAATAATCGTGTCGCTTATACAGAATCCCGCATCCGAATCGCGGCAGGTCAGCGGGGGCAGATTGAAGAATGGCGGCGCAAACAAGCGCCTTATGTAAAATCGCTGCTGCGCGAATTGAAAAAACGCATGATGCAAAAACAGCAATCCCTCAGAACCAATTTGAATGCAGGACGGTTGTCAAAAGACTTGCTGCCGCTAGTAATAGAAGACCGGCCCAAGCCTTTCTACCGCAAATCAGCGCCGTCAAAAGAATTGGATGCTGTATTTTGCCTGTTGATCGATGGCTCTGCATCGATGATCGATAAACTGGATGAAACGAAACAGGCTGTCTTGCTGTTCCATGATGTTTTGCGCGGACTTGGCGTGCCGCATGAAATTGTGCTGTTCTACGAGGATGCCTATGAAGCGAGTGATGACCGGCAGCCAAATTATTTTGAGTGGATGCATAAAATGGAAGATGGTACGCTTGACCATGCGGATGCCATCGCGTCGATGGAGGCCCACGAAGATAACCGGGATGGCTTTGCCATCCGCTGGATGTCGGACCGCCTGCGCAGCCGCCAGGAAAAGCATCGGTTTCTCTTAGTCTTCTCGGACGGGGAACCATCAGCCTATAATTACGCGGAAAATGGCGTTGTCGATACAGCGGATGCCGTGGCGGAAGCAAAAAAGCAGAACATAGAAGTGCTCCATCTGTTCTTGAGCAACGGAACGATTTCAGATGAACAAGCCGCTTTTTACCGCATGATGTATGGCAATAAATCCGTAAGTGCCGATTCGCTCGAGCATTTTGTCGATCAGACTCTGCGTCTGCTTAAGCGGACGCTGCATTTGATCATCCAATCCGTCTGACTGAAAAAAGTCTATGAAAAAACGGCTGCAGGTTTTGCAGCCGTTTTTAATATGCATTAGTATTGTTTGCCTTCACGGTCGTCTTGTATCGCAAGAAGGCGCTGTTTCAAATCTTCTTCCATGCGGCCGATTTCGATCTCTGCGGCTTTTCGGTTTTTGCGCCCTTCAGCTTGGATGCGGAGGGTTTCTTCAATTGTATTAAGCAAGTTTTCCTGGGTCTGCTTCAAGGTTTCGATTTCCACGATGCCGCGCTCGTTTTCTTTCGCTGTTTCAATCGAGTTCACTTTCAGCATTTCGGAATTCTTCAACAGCAACTCGTTTGTGGTTGCTGTCACTTGTTTTTGTGCTTCGACAGCTTTCATCTGGCGATTCAACGTCAAGGCGATGGCAATCTGGTTTTTCCAAAGGGGAATAGATGTCATGATGGAAGACTGGATTTTCTCCGCCAAAGTTTGGTTGGTCTGCTGGATCATGCGGATCTGCGGTGCGCTTTGAATCGTAATTTGTCTCGATAATTGCAGATCGTACAAGCGTTTTTCCAGCCGATCAAGGAATTGTGCCATGTCATTGACTTCCTGATAAGCCATTTGGTCATTCGACGCCTCGGCTTTTTTGCGCAAAGCGGGAATGGTTTCAGTCAGGATTTCATCACGCTTCAGCTCAGCAGCAGCGATATAGACATTCAAAGCTTGAAAATAAGTCTTGTTCTGGTCGTATAGCTGTTCGAGCATCTGGACGTCATCCAGCAAGCCGCGTTTCGAATGGTCGAGCTGTATGCTGATGCGATCAACTTGTGTGCTGAGTTTCTGGTATTTCGTCATCATTTCCTGAACCGAGTATTTTGCCTTAGCGAATATTTTTCGGATACCGCCGCGCTTCTTTTGGGACAGTTCTTCAGGGTTCAGTTCCTGCAATTTTTTCATCAAGTCATTCAGCACATCGCCGACTGGGCCGATTTCTTTCGATTGGACATGGTCAAGCATCTTATGGGAAAACTGGCTAAGCTGGTTTTGTGCGTTCGCCCCGTATGTCAGGATGGCTTCATAATTGCCCGCAGGAATCTGTTTTGCCAGTTCCCGGGCTTTTGCCTGCTCGTCTTTCGTCAGTCGCTCCATTAATGCTTGAGGTTTGCCGGCTTCACTGGCTGGCAAATTGGATTCTTCTTTAACGGCTTCCATTCCGAACGGGTTGCCGAGTAAATCATCGAGTTCACTTTGGTTTGATCGATTCTGTGTCATGATCCACGTCTCCTTCATTGGCGTCAGGTAATTGATGAAGCAATTTCTGGTTATGATGCTGATCGACAGTCAAGCGGGCGTAATCGAGCTCCATCCGCAATTTTTCTACGTCAGAAGACAGCGTAAGCTTTAAATCGCGTTCTATCACACTGTTTAAAGACGTCAGCATTTCCCGCGTGTCCTGCAAAGTCGCTTTTAATTCACGATCTTTAACCGGCAATCCGACCAACATCGTATATTTTTCGGTCAATTCCAAAGCGGAATCCAAATGGGAATAAAAAAAGGGTTCGGCCAAATAGAATTTCCGTGGGTTTTGCTGCACTTGAGTAATGATTTTGTTGGATACTTTCACCATATTCATCAATTGCTTGAACGATGAAATCGAGCGGACCCGGTAATACTGGCTTTGCAATAGCTTTATTTTTTTCTGGGCTTCTTTGATCTGGATCCGGACATGTTTGTATTCGCTGCGTGTCATACCCAGTTTTTTCGAATCGGAACTTATCTGAACTTGTTTGATCGTCGTGTTGCTGGCCAAATAAGTTCCAGCCGCAACTGCCCCGGAGGCAATAAGCCCGATTTCAGCCCCTAAGTAAAAGATGGGAAACATGACGGTCATCAAAGGCAGGCTGATTGATTGCCGTTGGATGAATTTTTCAACAGGCTTCATAAATATGACCTCCTAGTACTCCTGCTCATTTATACGTTTCAGCGGGTGAAAAGTTTCAAGTTCACTCCATATACCTCATATTTTACAGCTTAGGAGAAAGCAATACAAACTTCAGGACTGCATCGGATACCAGCAAACTCTGGACAGAAATGCGATTATTTGGCACAATGATTAATAGGAAGAAAACTGGGAGTTGATGGCATGCATGAAATCATTTACGTGAAAAGTTTTTATGAACCATGGTGGATGCTCGAAGGATGGGAGCAGGATATCGTACAGCGAAACTCTTTTTCTACTATAGAAGAAGCGATTAGCTTTAAAAGCAAATTGGCCGACACGCTGCGCAATGCATATCCGGAGCATAAGAAAAAAGGGGAAGATTTCGACGTTTATTGGGAAAAAGGTGAATTGAAATACTGTCCGGACTGTGAAGAGGATCTCCAGGTATACCACGGAATCATCCATTTGCACACAGAAACCAATCGTTGATGTTATTAGAAAAGTCTGATTTCAATGATAATAGTGGTCTAATGTGTATATTGGTACATCATGTAGTAGGTGCAAAGTCCAATAAAAAAGTTTTTAGATTTATTTGACTTCTCAGTTATAATTGCTATAATAGACTTAAGAACCAAAGAAACCACCAGAAACAGCTATTCACCTATTCAAAAAAGTGATCAGCACGTTATGGTACTTTTTTGAATATGTGAATTTTTTTATGGAAAAATTCCATATTGAAAATTTTTAAATCTCAGGAGGTTTTTTGCATGCAAGGTACAGTAAAATGGTTTAACTCAGAAAAAGGTTTTGGTTTTATCGAAGTTGAAGGCGGAGACGACGTTTTTGTTCATTTCTCAGCGATCCAAGGCGAAGGCTTTAAAACGCTTGACGAAGGACAAAAAGTTGAGTTTGAAGTAGAGGAAGGCAACCGCGGACCTCAAGCTACTAACGTAGTTAAAATCTAATCTCCCAAGACCCGCTCATACGTGAGCGGGTCTTTTTTATGGATTTATCCGTTTTGGAGCTGATTTAAAGGAAATTGGGTGCAGAATTTTTTTGATTCCGCTAACAGGAATAGTGGAACGAATATAGGTTGATACGCGCGTTGATAAGGTTTCTTGTAAATTGTCAGAAAAATAACTGGAGGAAAAAGTAAAATAGGAAAATAAACCTGTTTAATTCCAGAATAGTTTGAAAACAAATTTAATTATAATCCTTTAAACACTTTTATAGGTAATTTAAAACAGTTATAGATTCCTATTTATTCAGAATACTTAAACGGTTATGCTTCTAAGTACCCCGAAAGAAACGGTGGCATATAAAAGGAGTGAACCATTACATGACAAAGAAAAAATTACTGACGTTAAGCCTGGCCGCTGCGCTGGCATTGTCCGCAACTTCTGCATCAGTGTATGCATCGCCAACGAATGCCGTATCTGAAAAAGTCCATGTAAACCAAAAAAGTAAAACAGCTGATCTGATCACGGGCCACTTAACGGTTCCATCAAACAAAGCTGCAAAAGAAATTGTCTTTACATACTTAGAAAAACAAGAAACTCTTTACAAAACTGGCAAAGGCTCAGCAGCTGGCTTTAAAGTAGTGAGTGAGACAAAAGATGAGCTTGGCATGACCAACGTGAAAGTTCAACAAATGTTTAAAGGTGTGCCTGTATTCGGTTCTGTCATTTCAGCAACTGTTAACAAAGAAGGCGTTTTGACGGCTGTATCAGGAACTTTAGTTCCTGAATTGTTCAATAAAGCTTCTTTGAAAAAAGGTGCTACCGTTAAACCGGCTGCAGCTGCAGCAACTGCTTTAGCAGATTTAAAAGCGAATATCGGTGATGATGTGGCAATTGATAAGCAGATAGGGCCTAAATTGACGATTTATGTTGATGGCGGTGTACCAAAATACGCTTATAGTGCAGAATTCCAATTCCTTTACCCGACACCGGGCAATTACCAATACTTCATCGATGCAAAAACAGGTAAAGTCTTGGATTCCTTTAACCAGATGCATGAAGCTAAGCCGACAAACGGCGTAACAGCACCGACTGGAACCAACGCAACTGCAACAGGCAAAGGTGTATTGGGCGATACAAAATCTTTCAATACGACACTTAACAGCAACGGATCATACCTCGTGGACAAAACACGCGGCGGCGGAATTTTCACATATGATGCCAGCAACCGTACACGCCTGCCAGGCACATTGTGGCTTGACGCGGACAATGCTTATAATGCTGCATATGACGCAGCAGCGGTTGATGCTCACGCCTATGCAGCTGAAACCTATGATTATTACAAAGAACAGCATAACCGCAATAGCTACGATGGCAACGGCGCGCAATTGATATCGACTGTGCATTACGGCCGCAGCTATAATAATGCGTTCTGGAATGGAACGCAAATGGTTTACGGCGATGGAGATGGCGTCCAGTTCACTTCGTTGTCAGGCGGGCTTGATGTCATTGCCCATGAATTGACGCATGCTGTTACGGATACAACAGCTGATCTGATTTACCAAAATGAATCAGGTGCCATCAATGAATCGATGTCCGATATTTTCGGAACGATTGTCGAATATCACGCTAACAACAATCCGGACTGGTTGATCGGCGAAGACATCTATACACCTGGAACTGCAGGCGACGCACTGCGTTCGATGGCAGATCCGACACTCAATGGCGATCCGGACCATTATTCTAAACGCTATACAGGAACAGGCGATAATGGCGGCGTCCACATCAACTCAGGCATCAGCAATAAAGCTGCATACCTATTGGCTAATGGCGGCACGCATTATGGCGTTTCAGTCACTGCCATCGGCAATGACAAAACAGCGGATATCTTCTATCGCACGTTGACGCAATACTTGACGCCAAGCTCGAACTACAGCCATTACCGCGCATCAACAATCCAGGCGGCAACGGACCTTTATGGAGCTTCAAGCGCTGAAGTGGCAAGCGTCAAAGCCGCATTCTCAGCAGTCGGTGTAAACTAATAATCAAATCAAATAAGGTAGGTGGGGCCGCTCTGTGGAGCGGCCCTTTTTTGGGAGGTATTAATTGCCGAAAAAACCCGGAAACCCTTTAGTTTAAGGAACAGCCTTTTAAGGGTATAAATCATGTAGTGAATTAAGTTACCTTTAGGAGGGTTTTAGATGAAAGGCACAGTAGTATCATTCGACAAGGAAAAAGGATTCGGTTTTATAAAAGGCGATAACGGTGAAATGTTCTATACGCATTCTGAGCATTCAAACATCGGGGATTTCTCCGTGCTGAACGAAGGCCAACAAGTGGACTTCATCCCAGTTGAAGGAAATCCGGAAAAAGAACGCATTGCCACAAACGTCACATTGAAATTCTAAAAGAGCTGTAAAATACCTACGAGGTGCAGGAGGAACATACATGACTAACGATTATTTGAAAAAACCGCTTCCAAACTCACAAGAACAAGATGACTTCTACCAAAAACTAAGAAGCAGAATCCAAAAATGGCTCGATAACCGTTCGGGTGGCGTCGGGAAATTAGGGCAATATGTCTTATTTGCACCGGATTTCTTCCATTTGTTAAGCAGACTCATGTTGGACAGCCGCATTGATGCTTCCAGCAAAAGCAAAATCGGAGCCGGTATTTTGTACTTTTTCGCACCGATCGATTTCCTGCCAGAGCTGTTAGTAGGGCCGGGAGGTTTCTTGGATGATGTGGTAGTCGCAGTGTTCATCGTCAATACATTGCTCAACAAATTCCCAACTGAAGTGATTGAAGAACATTGGGCAGGGGACAAAGAGCTGTTATCCGTCGTACGCGGCATTTCAAATTCAGGCAGCAAAGTCGTTTCCAAAATACCAGCAGGCCGTTTAGTGAAGCGCTTCATGAAATAAAAAAGGCAAGCTAAAGCCCGCAGCTCCTATTTGAGAGCTGAGGGCTTTTTAGGTAATAGACAAATATATATTTATATTATTTAAAGAATAAAAAGTCATTTCATCTTAGGTATACCGGATTCTGCGCTCCATGCGGACGCTTTCCGCGGACGAAGCGCTGAGCCTCCTCGTCGCAAGCTCCTGCGGGGTCTCATCACTCCGTTCTTCCGCAGGAAAGATCGTGTCCGAAAGAAGTTCGGACATGGTCTTTGCGACGAAGCTAGCGCAGCGATGCAACGTACTTTCATGTCCCGAAGCTAGCGAAGCGTTGCAGGGACAGGAGCACATATTTGCTTTTCGCCGCATTGCGCTCCGAACCCTTGAGAGGTTGCTTATGAAAAGCGGATTAGATGGTTACACTTTCTGATTGGAGCTACATGCTGACAACCGGGCTAGCCGCGAAGACTCCTGTGGGACAGCGAAAGCTGAAGACCCCGCAGGAACGTCAGTGACGAGGAGGCTGAAGCTGAGCCCACGGAAAGCGAAGTGGCCAGAACGGTTGGGGTATACACAGTTATTCATGTTGATTAGATTTTATTTGCAGTCGGAAAAGCCCGCAGCTCCTATTTAAGAGCTGCGGGCTTTTTTTGTTTATTAGCTTAAGATTCCTTGTGAATCTTTCCATTCCAGGAAATCGTCATAAGTCAATTGTTTGTCCAAGATTGAACCGTCTTCACGGATTTCAATGACGCGGTTTGCAACTGTCTGGATAAACTGATGGTCATGTGAAGTGAAGACCATAGCGCCTTTAAATGCAATCATGCCATTATTCAATGCTTGAATCGATTCAAGATCCAAGTGGTTGGTCGGCTCATCAAGCAACAGGACATTCGAATGCGACAGCATCATTTTAGACAGCATGCAGCGCACTTTCTCGCCACCGGATAGGACGGAAGGTTTCTTTTTCACTTCTTCACCGGAGAATAACATTCTGCCCAGGAAACCGCGCAGGAATGTTTCGCTTTCATCTTCCGGAGAATACTGGCGCAGCCAGTCCACCAGCGATTGCTCACTGCCTTCGAAATAAGCGGCATTGTCAATCGGCAAGTAAGCGCGTGAAGTTGTTACACCCCAGCGGATTGAGCCAGAAGCAGGCTGATCTTCTTCGGCAAGGATGCGAAGCAACGCTGATTTAGCAAGCGGATCGCCGATCAGTACGATTTTATCGTCTTTGCCCATATTGAAGCTAATGTTATTTAAAAGCTGTTTGCCATCTACTGACTGGCTTAGGTCTTTTACAGTCAACACGTCATTTCCGATTTCGCGGCCGACAGTGAAATTGACGAACGGATATTTACGGGAAGAAGGACGGATATCATCCAGTTCGATCTTATCAAGCATTTTCTTCCGCGACGTTGCCTGCTTCGATTTAGAAGCATTGGCGGAGAAGCGGGCGATAAAGGCTTGAAGCTCTTTGATCTTTTCTTCTTTTTTCGAGTTCTGGTCAGATGCCAGACGTGTTGCCAACTGGCTGGATTCATACCAGAAATCGTAGTTGCCGACGTATAGCTGGATTTTACCGAAGTCCAAGTCTGCGATATGCGTACACACTTTGTTCAGGAAGTGGCGGTCATGCGAGACGACGATGACGGTGTTGTCAAAGTTGATCAGGAATTCTTCCAGCCATTGGATGGCTTTCAAGTCCAAATGGTTGGTCGGCTCATCGAGCAGCAAAACATCAGGCTTGCCGAACAAAGCTTGTGCTAGAAGCACTTTGACTTTATCCGAACCGGAAAGTTCAGCCATTTTCTTATCGTGGAGCTCTTCAGAAATGCCAAGCCCTTGAAGCAGGATTGCAGCTTCTGATTCCGCTTCCCAACCGTTGAGTTCCGCGAATTCGCCTTCTAGCTCTGCAGCACGCATGCCGTCTTCATCTGAAAAGTCTTCTTTCATATAGATGGCATTTTTTTCTGCCATGATTTTGTATAATTTCTTATGGCCCATGATGACTGTTTCAAGCACCGGGTATTCTTCGTATTCAAAGTGATCCTGTTTCAAAACGGCCAGGCGTTCACCTGAACCCATGTAGACATTGCCGGATTGCGCATCAAGCTCACCTGACAGAATTTTGATGAATGTAGACTTGCCGGCGCCGTTCGCGCCGATCAGGCCGTAGCAATTACCAGGGTTGAATTGGATGTTTACATCTTCAAAAAGTTTACGGTCGCCAAAGCGAAGACTTACGTCATTTACTGCTATCATTTTTTACGTACCTCCCAAATTTCACAATAAGAATAGTATACCATGAAACCCGCTGAAATCGATAGCAATCGGCTACAGTCTGAGATAAACTTAATGGAATGGCATAAAATATTTCTTGAAGCTTTTCATTTTTTTTCTAACCGATGCTTTCCGCGCAGCTATGCATAAACAGAAACTTATGTTTCAGCAGAGCCGGTAAGTGGAATAACTCTATGGTTTATCCTGTTTTGATGAATAGTTTCAGCTCGAAGGAATCAAACTTTATATTTCCGCTCTTTATAAGCTTCCAGCATGCCCAGGTCCTTATTCAGTAAATACTCCATGCGTACATAATCGCGTCTTTCCGGGATGTGGTCTTTTGTCAGGCCTTTCATCGTATAAATGAAATAATAGCCGCCGATTTGGCGGAACCAGACGACGACATGCGGAAACTCGTCAAAAATAGCTTTGATATTATAGCGTTTCGCGTAGCTCCAATTTACTAATCTCATTTCCAGCCCGCCTTTCACATCCATTTTAATGAATTTCAGCGGCGAACACAAGTTTGGACAAAAGCGATTCGGAGAAGGGGATGAAAGAAAATGGCGCAACTGAAAAACAAGCCGGCACTGGGCTTAATGGTGATTGCCATTTTGTTTGTGTCGTTGAATTTGAGGCCGGCAATTTCCTCTATTGGGCCGCTGCTCGAAGCGATCCGCCGTGATTTGTCACTTTCCAACAGCGAGATCAGCTTGCTGACATCAATTCCGGTATTTTGCATGGGGCTTTTCGCGCCGCTGGCAATCGGTTTTAACCGCAAATTCGGCATCAAAAAAAGCATCACGTTTTTAATTGCGATGCTCGGCGCACTGACGTTTGTTCGGGGCTTGTTTCCGACATACCCTGTGCTGCTCGCGAGTTCTTTTTTTATCGGTCTTGCAATCGCGGTGATCAGTCCGCTATTGTCGGCTGCGATTAAAACGAATTTTCCGGGAAGAACCGCTTCATTGATCGGCGTTTATTCGTTCGGCATGGGGCTTGGCGCGATGCTGGCCTCCGGTTTGACCGGCGTATTTTATACGCTGGCAGGATGGCCTCTTGCGCTGGCCAGCTGGGGAGTGCTGGCGCTGATCGCGTTGCCATTTTGGCTGCGTGTGAAGGAACCTCCGAAAACGTACGCTGTGGATGCTGGCAGCCCGGCGAAGCCCCCATGGAAAAACAAGCGTGCCTGGACGATGCTGCTGTTTTTCGGCTTTCAGTCGGCTATGTTTTTCTCACTGATTACGTGGCTTGCGCCTATCGCCATCGATAAAGGAATGAACGTGTTGACTGCTGGCGCGGTTTTGACGGTCATGGCAGCGGTCCAGCTCGTTGGAAACTTGTCTCTGCCGGTTTTGTTGGCAAGATTCCCAAGCCGGCTTTTATGGATTTTCCTGTCGCTGCTGTCGGGCGTTGCCGGACTGTTATTGCTTTTATTCGGCGGAGCGTCGCGACTTGGGCTGCCGCGGTTTTCCTCGGCATCATGCTCGGCTGTTTGTTCCCGATAGCGCTTTTAATGCCGCTTGATGAGAACGAACACGCGGATGATGTCAACAGCTGGACGGCGATGATCCAATCTGGAGGCTATATCATTTCAAGCGGGATGCCATTTTTAATCGGCATGCTGTATGACCGTTGGGGTGACCATTCCATTACTTTATATCTCTTATTGAGTTTTGCAGCACTGGTCATGCTGTTCGGAATTTTATTGTATAGAAACGAAATAAAGCAAAACTAATTCAAATAAATAAGAGCAAGGAGAACGTTATGATTCGAATTTTAGCCATTGATCAACAAGATAAACTCGTTATCGACCCGGAATTGAGCCAGCTGAAATTGATGAAATGGCATTGGGTGGATTTCAATGAACCAACACCCGAAGAAATTGATTTGCTCAGCAGCCATTTTGCGTTCCACCCGCTGGCTATCGAAGATTGCATCCATTCTTTGCAGCGTCCGAAAATGGAGTATTACGAAAATGTGACTTTTTTAGTGATGCATTCTTTTGTGCCAGGGGAACTGGATGTCAATGAAGTGGATTTTTTCCTGGGTGAGGATTTCTTGGTGACCTTCCATTTTGAGGATTTGGATGAAGTCAATTACGCGTGGGAATATTTCAGGCATATGAAAAACGTGGAAAGCTTCAAGCCGCTTGAAGTTACCTATAAAATCATGGACGAAATTGTAGATGGTTTTTTTCCATTGGTAGAGGAGCTTGAAGACCGCCTCGCTTCTGTAGAAGGTTCAGAGCGATTGAAAAAAGCGGACAAATCGATTATGGAAGATACGTTCGAAGTGCGGCGGAATTTATTGAAAATCCGTCAAATCGTCGTGCCGACAAGGGACATGGTCTACCGCATCCTTGAATCGAAGCGTTTTATCATTCAAGAGCAGAAACGCGCATATTTCCAGGATGTCCATGACCATCTCATCAAATTAAGCCAGATGATCGATTCAAATCGGGAATTGACGACGGATATCCGCGATAATTACATATCATTGAACTCTTATCGCATGAACAATATCATGAAGACGCTAACGGTCATTACGACCATCTTCATGCCGCTTACATTTGTTGCAGGGCTGTACGGCATGAATTTTGTCAACATGCCGGAATTGCGTACCGAGAACGGTTATTTTGTCGTTTTGGCAGTCATGCTGGTGATGGCGATCGGCATGAGCGTTTGGTTCAAATCAAAAGGCTGGTTCGACAGCGATTGACCCTATAGAAAGGAATGGGAATATGGCAAGATACAACACGATTTTGTTTGATATTGATGATACCTTGATGGATTTTAGGCTTTCCGAGCGCGCCGCTTTGCACAATACATTTGTCGATTATGGAATGCCCGATGGTTTTTCCCGTTTCCACGGCTCCTACCGGGAAATCAGCAAAGTGCTATGGCAGGATTTGGAAGAGGGGACAATGCCGCTGGCTAAACTGGGAATCGAGCGTTTTAAGCGCCTGTTCCATCAGCATGAATTGGATTTCAGCGCCGAAGCGTTTGGCTCGCAGTATTTGGATTATCTGGGGCAGGAAACACATTTATTTCCGGAAGCGGAAGCAATGCTTGAGGGACTCAGCAATTGCCGCCTGGCCGTCATTACGAATGGCTTCGGTTCTGTGCAGAAAGCACGCCTTAAGAATTCTCCGATGCAGCATCTTTTTGAACACGTCATCATTTCGGAAGAAGCGGGTTATCAGAAGCCGCATAGCGGCATCTTCGATTACGCTTTCCGTAAATTGGGCCTGACAAGCAAAGATTCGGTGCTGATTGTGGGAGATTCGCTGACGTCGGACATTAAAGGCGGCATGGATTATGGCATTGCGACGTGCTGGTTCAATCCGCAAGGCAAGCACAACGGCACTGCGGTCCAGCCGACACATGAGATCCGCTGTTTGTCAGAACTCCCTGAAATCGTTAATGGAAAAATTGAATAAGAAAAGGCCGATGACGTGCATCGGCCTTTTTCAGACTGTCCGGAAACTTAGATGGTTGTTTTGCATTTCGCTTCAGACGGACGCTTTCCGCGGGCATGGCTTCAGTCTCCTCGTCGCTGGAAAAAGAGCTGCTCCTGCATCGCTGCGATAGCTTCGTCGTAAATGAGGTTCTTCAAACCTCGCTTCCTGCGGGTCTTCAGCTCAGGCTTTGCCTGCTGGAGTCGTCGCCTTCCGCTTCATTCCAAGATATTTCTTAATAGCGAGTTATATCTCTTACTCAAGAACACGAAAGATACACTTTCTGAAGTTTCTTTCGTGTTCTCCAGATATGGAGCAAAACAGCGGAGACGCCTGCGGGAAAGCGAGACAGCCGAGACGCCGCAGGGAGCGAAGCGACTGAGGAGGCTTGGCGCTCGCCCGCGGCAAGCGCAGCTGCTTTGCGGAA
>NZ_RQII01000022.1 GCF_004761975.1 Planococcus koreensis
GGAATGGCTCGCTCGTGTATTCGCAACATTCAATGCTATTTTCGGAAGCTTTCTTAATTTCATCGTTCCTTTGATTATTCTTGGGTTTATCGCACCCGGTATTGCAAAACTCGGCAAAGGCTCAGGGAAATTGCTCGGATTGGCTACTTTTTTTGCTTATTTCTCGACAATAATTGCAGGGATTCTCGCATTTATGGCGTCAACGACAATTTTGCCGAATTTCATGAAAGCCGGTACGATGAGCAACATCGACGATCCGGAACATGCACTTGCTGCATCTTATCTTACTTTGGAAATGCCGCCGGTATTCGGTGTTATGTCTGCGTTGATCCTCGCATTTTTGCTTGGAATCGGCATGGCTTCAACAGGCAGCAAAACAATGGTTTCGTTCTTTGATGAATTCCAGGCGGTTATTGAAAAGACGATTTCGTATGTCATCATTCCCTTGCTGCCATTCCATATTTTCGGAATTTTCGGCAATATGGCATACGGCGGGGCAGTTGCTGAAATCCTGTCCTTGTTTGCAGTTGTATTCGTAATGATCATCATCCTTCATTGGATCATGCTCTTGCTTCAATATACGGCTGCAGGAACTTTGAATAAGAAAAATCCATTCTTCTTGCTGAAAACGATGATGCCGGCCTACTTTACAGCGCTTGGCACCCAGTCATCTGCGGCGACGATTCCAGTTACCGTCCAGCAAGCGCGCAAGACCGGAGCCAACGAACGTGTTGTTGACTTCGCAGTGCCGCTGTTCGCAACGATCCACCTTTCCGGCAGCACAATCACAATCGTGTCTTGTGCGGTCGGTGTCATGTTATTGACTGGCGAAGTGCCGGCTTTCGGCAGCATCTTGCCGTTCATCTTGATGCTCGGCGTCACCATGATTGCTGCGCCAGGTGTGCCAGGCGGTGCTGTAATGGCAGCTATCGGATTGCTCGAGTCCATGCTCGGTTTTGACCAAACCATGATCGCGTTGATGATTGCCCTTTACCTAGCACAAGACAGCTTTGGAACTGCAACGAATGTAACGGGCGACGGTGCTTTATCGATGATCGTCGATCGCTTCACGAATGGAAAAAAAGCGGTGTAATAAAAACAATATTTCATCTATTTCGACTTTTCTCCCAAATATATACAATCAGAAAAAGCTGTGCTACTATAATTTTGGATTGTAAGAAAAAGGGGGAAATATTTATGAAGAAATTATTGGTTATCGGTTTCTCAGCTGCACTTCTATTAAGTGCTTGCGGTGAAGATACAACTAGCGGAGCCGCTGAAAAGGCACCAGCAACAGAAGACGCTGCAAAAGAGACAGGCAATGCTAAACAGGAAATGATGCGTTTCTACATGTCAGTTCCAAATACGATCAATGCAACAGATGCAGACTTGAACGCTTTTGAAATGGCGCAGACTGAAGGCACTTTGCCAGAAGCTGAAGAACTTCAAACAATGAAGGATGCGGCAAAAGCTTCAGCTGAAGAAACTTCTGCAGCAGTAGAAGGAATCGAAATTCCGGAAACGCTCGAAGAACAGAAAACTGATATCGAAGCTGCACTTGCTTCTATTAAAGAGTCCTACGACATGAAAGCTGAAGAGCTGACTAAAGAAGCTTCTTTCGAAGCGGCAAATGCAAAATTCCAAGAAGCAGACGAGAAGTTCAACGCACTATTGGAAGCGCAAGAGCTTAACCCTTCAAGCATCTACAACGAAGTAAGCCAATAAAGAAAAGGCCCAGCATATGCCGGGCCTTTCTTGCGTTTTTTGATCTTTTGTTGAGGCAATAGCGCAGTTGTTTTGCGGAATATCGGCTATTTATAACAGATTATTTCGTTTTGAATTTTCTGGTATTTAATAAGGCAAAAGAGCCATTTTATAGAAAATCGATATTTATGGGTTTTAACTGGAATAACCGGGGTATACTTAACAAGTAAAACAAACCGGAAAGGGATGAAACGCCATCGATTCAAATGGAATTGAACACACAGAAAAAATGGAGCAAGCCTTTAGGGATGTTCACGGATTTGGTATCAACGAATACCAAAACGACACTGACAAGATTATTGAAGTGGAACAACGGAGAGAACAGGATTATCGGCAGGGCCAACAAGTTGCCGCTCGTTTGGAACGTCAAGTACACAGAAATTCATAATAGACGAAATTGACACGGCCGGCGCCTTTAAGTGCCGGTTTTTTATTTGCTTATTTCTCATTTAGCATTTAGTTATTGAAAATGCGGATACGGGTTTGATAGGGAAAAAAACCTCTTGAAATTAGGGCAAATACAGGTTTTTAAATTGATTGCCGTTGGTTTTCAGAGCCGATTTAAAGATTTGCTACAATGGGCTATTTCATGTAAGATTAGAATGATACTAATTAAGAATGGAATTCCATTCTATATTAACTTTATGGAGGTATTTAAATGTCAACTTTGGTCATTAAAGATTTGCACGTTAAAATCGAAGATAAAGAGATTTTAAAAGGTGTAAACTTAACAATTAATACAGGTGAAATTCATGCCATCATGGGACCTAACGGAACTGGGAAGTCTACACTTGCTTCTGCTATCATGGGGCATCCGAAATATGAAGTAACATCAGGATCAGTCACTCTTGACGGAGAAGACGTTCTAGAAATGGAAGTGGACGAGCGCGCACGTGCGGGCCTATTCCTTGGCATGCAATACCCGAGCGAAATCTCAGGCGTGACGAATGCTGACTTTATGCGTTCAGCAATCAATGCTCGACGCGAAGAAGGCGAAGAGATTTCATTGATGAAGTTCATCCGTGAGCTTGACAGCAAAATGGAGACGCTTGATATGGACCAGGAAATGGCACAGCGCTATTTGAATGAAGGTTTCTCAGGCGGCGAAAAGAAACGCAACGAAATTCTTCAATTGATGATGATCAAACCAACATTCGCAATTTTGGATGAGATCGATTCCGGTTTGGATATCGATGCACTTAAAGTTGTTTCTGAGGGCATCAACCAGATGAAAGGCGAAAGCTTTGGCTGCTTGATCATCACTCATTACCAGCGTTTGCTGAACTACATCACGCCGGACCATGTCCATGTGATGATGCAAGGCCGCGTTGTTAAATCAGGCGGCAAAGACCTTGCGCTTAAATTGGAAGCTGAAGGCTACGACTGGATCAAAACTGAGCTTGGCATCGAAGACGAGACAGTAGGACAAGAAGCTTAATTGGAAGGGGAGACTAACGTGACGGTTGAAACAAACTTGAAAGTGACCGAGCAGGACGTGCGCTCCTTCTCGGCTTCTAAATCAGAACCAGAAGAGTTTACGAACCTGCGCGTCCAGGCGCTGGCAGCGGCAGAAGTATTGCCTTTGCCAAAACCGGATAAAACGAAAATCACAAGCTGGAACTTCACGGAGTTTCCGGTGCATTCAACAGAAAGCTCAACGTACTCTTCATTAACTGAGCTTCCTGAAGAAGTGAAATCATTGGTTGATCTTGAACAGAAAAACCTATATATCCAACACAATAATACGCCGGCATATGCTTCTTTGTCGGAAGACTTGAAAGCGAAAGGCGTCATCTTGACTGATATTTTCACAGCAATCCGCGACCATGCGGATTTGGTGGGCAAGTATTTCATGAAAGATGCAGTTAAAGCTGAAGAGCATAAATTGACTGCATTGCACGCCGCTCTATTGAACGGTGGAGTTTTCCTTTATGTTCCTAAAAACGTTGTTGTGGAAGAGCCTGTACAGGTTATCTTCATCCATGACGATGAGAATGCGTCGTTGTTCAACCATGCATTGGTCGTAGCGGACACAAGCAGCCAAGTAACATATGTAGAAACATATATTTCGACAGTGCCGCATGCAAATGGACTGGCGAACATCGTCTCTGAAGTTATTGCAGAAGACAATGCCCAAGTCACTTATGGTGCAGTGGATGTATTGGCTGAAGGTTTCACAACCTACGTCAACCGACGCGGCGTTGCAAAGCGCGACTCGCGCATCGAATGGGCACTTGGCATGATGAACGACAGCGACACGATTTCAGAAAACACGACGTTCTTGATCGGTGACAATTCTGTCGGCGATACGAAAACGGTTGTGGTCGGACGCGGTTCGCAGAAACAGAATTTCACAACGAAAGTCATCCACTGGGGCAAGAACTCAGACGGACAGATTTTAAAACACGGCGTTATGAAAGATTCGGCATCAGCCATTTTCAACGGCATCGGCAAAATCGAGCACGGCGCAACCAAAGCGAACGCAGAGCAGGAATCGCGTGTATTGATGCTTAGCCCGAAAGCGCGCGGAGATGCAAACCCGATTCTTTTGATCGATGAAGATGACGTTACAGCAGGCCACGCTGCTTCAGTTGGCCGCGTGGATCCACTGCAATTGTTCTACTTGATGAGCCGAGGCATTTCAAAACAAGAAGCTGAACGTCTTGTTATTCACGGCTTCCTGGCACCGGTTGTTCGCGTATTGCCAATCGAAGGCGTTAAAAAGCAATTGACGGAGGTTATCGAAAGGAAAGTCCGCTAATGATATCTAAAGAGATTAAAAGCTATTTTCCGATCCTGAATCAAGAAATCAACGGCCATCCACTGGTCTACCTGGATAGCGCCGCTACTTCACAAAAGCCGGTGCAAGTGATCGAAGCGTTGAAGAATTATTATGAATTCGACAACTCGAACGTCCATCGCGGCGTCCATACACTTGGCAACCGCGCTACCGAAAAATACGAAGGCGCCCGTGAAAAAGTGCGGAAATTCATCAATGCTAAATCGACAGAAGAAATCATCTTCTTGCGCGGTACGACGACAGCGATCAATTTGGTTGCGCAAAGTTATGGCCGGGCGAACGTCGAAGAAGGCGATGAAATTGTCATCACTTATATGGAGCACCATTCGAACATCATTCCGTGGCAGCAATTGGCAAAAGAACGCGGAGCTGTCCTGAAATATATCGAACTTGAAGAAGATGGCACGATTTCATTGGAACAAGTTCGCGCAGCAATCACTGACCGGACAAAAATCGTCTCCATGGTTTACGTTTCCAACGTCCTGGGCACGATGAATCCGGTAAAAGAAGTTGCGAAACTCGCTCATGAAGTCGGAGCGGTCATGGTCGTGGACGGAGCGCAAGCTGCTCCGCACCTGAAAATTGATGTCCAGGATCTGGACTGCGATTTCTTCGCGTTTTCAGGCCATAAAATGGTCGGACCGACTGGCATTGGTGTGTTATACGGCAAAAAAGCTCTTTTGAACGACATGGAACCAGTTGAATTCGGCGGCGAAATGATTGATTTTGTCGGCCTTTATGACTCTACATGGAAAGAGCTGCCGTGGAAATTCGAAGGCGGAACGCCGATCATTGCTGGCGCTGTCGGTTTAGGTGCAGCCATTGATTTTCTCAATGATATCGGTTTGAACGAAATCGAAAAGCATGAGCATAAAATGGCTGCCTACGCGATGGACAAAATGAGCGGGATTGAAGGGCTAGAAATTTACGGCCCCGCAGATCCGGCAAAACGGGCAGGCATTGTCACATTCAATTTGAATGATGTCCATCCGCATGATGTTGCAACAGTCTTGGATATGAGCGGAATCGCTGTACGCGCTGGCCACCATTGTGCACAGCCGCTTATGAAATGGCTGAACGTTTCAGCCACAGCCCGCGCAAGCTTCTATCTTTACAATGACGAGTCGGATATCGACCGCCTTGTAGAAGAACTGCGTTCAGCAAAGGAGTATTTCAACGATGTCTTCTAATAATTTAGACCAATTATACCGACGCGTGATTATGGATCATTATAAAACACCGCGCAACAAAGGCACGCTAGACACGAACAGTGTTAATATAGAGATGAACAACCCGACTTGCGGCGACCGCATCTTGCTGACGCTCCAAGTCGAGGATGGGATTGTCAAAGATGCGAAATTCGACGGCGAAGGCTGCTCAATTTCCATGGCATCCGCTTCAATGATGACGCAGGCTGTAAAAGGCCAACCAGTGGAAAATGCGTTAAAACTTTCGCACATCTTTTCAGACATGATGCTCGGCAAAGAGTATGATGACTCGATCGACCTGGGTGATATCGAAGCTCTTCAAGGAGTTTCGCAATTCCCAGCACGCATCAAATGCGCGACGCTTGCATGGAAAGCCATGGAAAAGGGTGTACAAAGCGAAGAAAAATCGTAACACAGAACGGAGGAACGGCGATGGCTAAGAAAATGCCAGAAATCGGCGATTATAAATATGGGTTTCATGACAAAGATGTATCGATCTTCAGATCCAAACGCGGTCTGACGGAAGAAATCGTCAGAGAAATCTCGAAAATCAAGGAAGAGCCGGAATGGATGCTCAATTCCCGCCTGAAAGCTCTTAAATTGTTTTACTCAATGCCAATGCCACAATGGGGCGGCGACTTGGGTTCATTGAACTTCGATGAAATTACGTATTACGTAAAACCATCTGAACAAAGCCAGACTTCTTGGGACGAAGTGCCTGAAGAAATCAAAGCGACGTTTGACAAACTCGGAATTCCTGAAGCTGAGCAGAAATACCTTGCAGGCGTTTCAGCACAGTATGAATCCGAAGTTGTTTACCACAACATGAAAGTTGAATTGGAAGACATGGGAATCGTCTTTAAAGATACCGGTTCTGCACTTCGTGAAAACGAAGACTTGTTCAAGGAATACTGGCAATCAGTTATTCCGGCTGCCGACAATAAATTTGCAGCTTTGAATACGGCAGTATGGTCAGGCGGATCGTTCATCTATGTCCCTAAAGGCGTTAAAGTGGAATCACCGCTTCAAGCATATTTCCGCATCAACTCGGAAAACATGGGCCAATTCGAGCGTACGTTGATCATCGTTGATGAAGGCGCAAGCGTTCATTATGTAGAAGGCTGTACAGCACCGGTTTACACGACGAATTCATTGCACTCCGCTGTAGTTGAAATCATCGTGAAAAAAGACGCTTATTGCCGCTACACAACTATCCAGAACTGGGCGAACAACGTCTTCAACCTTGTAACGAAACGTGCTTTTGTTGATGCGAACGGTACAATGGAATGGATCGACGGCAACATCGGTTCTAAATTGACGATGAAATACCCAGCTATTTACTTGAAAGGCGAAGGCGCACGCGGCATGACATTGTCGATCGCAATCGCTGGCAAAGGGCAGCACCAGGATGCAGGAGCGAAAATGATCCATTTGGCTCCGAATACATCTTCATCAATCGTTTCAAAATCGATTTCGAAACAAGGCGGGAAAGTTTCCTACCGCGGAATCGTCCACTTCGGCCGCAAAGCCGACGGCGCGCGTTCGAACATCGAATGCGATACGCTGATCATGGACAACCAATCTACATCTGATACAATTCCATACAACGAAATCTTGAATGACAATGTATCTTTGGAGCATGAAGCGAAAGTTTCAAAAGTATCTGAAGAGCAATTGTTCTACTTGATGAGCCGTGGTGTTTCTGAGCAAGAAGCGACAGAAATGATCGTAATGGGCTTTATCGAACCGTTCACGAAAGAATTGCCGATGGAATATGCGGTAGAAATGAACCGTTTGATCAAGTTTGAAATGGAAGGCTCGATCGGTTAATGAATTAATGAATAGCCCTCGGTATGGTTTTGACCATGCCAAGGGCTATTTTTTTGTGAAGTTTTAGGGTGGCGAATGTAAACTCGGGGAGTTTCTGCTGGAAAAATTGTACGGTTTTACAGGCTGTTCATGGGGTATATAAACCAAGAAGATAAAATATGGGGAGGTTTATTGCACATGAGCCAAGCATTTGATGCATTAAAGGCAAAGCTTAGCAACGCAGATCTGGCGCAAGCGAAAGACGTAATCATACAAGCTAAACAAGCTTACGATGATGGACAAATCGATGAAAATGAAAGAAACGAACTCTTGGAATCTGCAAAATCCGTCATAGGAAGCAAAGGGCTCGGTGGGCTTTTTTAAGAGGCTGAAATGAAATTTCATTTGGATAAGAGAGACTAACCTTGGGCATGCTAACGGTATGCCCAAGGTTATTTTTCTGTACAAACTGATGGAGAATCTTCCAATCATCGGTAAGGAGATGGGTGTTGAACACCAAAATAAAAGCCCGGTGCATCTGCCCCGAGCTTTTATTTTTTGATGTTTTTCAATGCCTCCCGTTTGCTGAGCGGCTGCAGTGCAGAAGCAGCAACAAAATCTCTCACCCATTCCGGATCGGTTTTGGCGTATTCCCGCAGCGCCCAACCGATGGATTTTTGGAGAAAGAACTCGGGTGAAGCGGCATGCTGTAAAACAATGCGGCTGAGCACCTCGGTATCTGTAGCTTGCTTAAACTTCAATTGATGGAGAATGGCTGCCCGGTTGGTCCACATATTATCCGCACTTGACCAGTCAAAGATGGCGGCAGTACCGGCATTTCGTTCGTGCAAAACCACGTGGCCGACAATCCGCGGCGCGATGGAATCGACGCTGTCCCACCAGGACTTGCTTTCCACCAATTCGCGAAGAAAAGGGAGGTCGTGGACCGATAAATGGCTTTTCATCTTATCAAGCAGAGCGATTGCAGCGTATTGGTATTCGCGTTCCGGAAGCTTATAAAGCGTCCAGACTTCTTGCGCTAAGCAATCCGGTTCTGGGAGGCGGCATTCAGAAAACTGCTCTTTTAGCAAAGCTTTTCGCAAAGGCGTTTTAATGCCCAGGAAAGGGAACTGGTTTCTCATGTAGGCGGCCATGGGGAGGGCTAAGCTTTCATCGCGGTGCGCTTCGAATTTTTCGATAAGCTTGTTATGGTCCCACTCTGTTTTCATCTTTTACCATCTCCAATTAGCTTTTTAAAAAAAGTGTAGCATATTCAATAGGTGGGAAATGAAACTATATAGGTTGAACAAAAGAATCTAAGGTTTAAATACCGCTCCGGTCGCTTTGAACAGAGCAAAGACGATTGTTTCTGCATCGCTGCGTTAGCTTCGAAATATGAAAGGGCGTTGCTCCTGCGCAAGCTCGTCGCAAAGGAGTTGCCAAAAGTAACTGGCACTCCTTGACTAGCCTCTTGACGCGCCGTCGTTAAGATATCTCTCGATATGGAGCGAAACAGCGAAGACGCCTGCGGGAAAGCGAGACAGCCGAGACCCCGGAGGGAGCGAAGCGACTGAGGAGGCTTGGCGCTCGCCCGCGGCAAGCGTAGCTGTTTTGCGGAATATCGAGGGGTTCAACTTATATATAGAGTTTTGATGAAGCTGGATGCTGTCTGCATTATATAGAAGAACTCGCTAAATAGTATTCTTTCATCCTCTATTCTGCAAATAGCTGAAAGCCGGCACAATCGATTAAAGGACGTCCTCATAAAAGACGTTCGTTTTTTTCTATGCTATCATAAAATAACAGTGAAAATGGAGGCGGGACGATGATATACGTGGGATTGACAGGCTGGGGCGACCATCCGGACGTCTACAGCCCTGATTCTAAAAAGACTGAAAAACTCATTGACTATAGTGCTCATTTCCCGATTGTCGAGCTGGATTCCTCATTCTATGCCGTCCAGCCGGCGCGCAATATCACCAAGTGGATCAACGAGACGCCGGAAGGCTTTCAGTTCGTCGTAAAAGCATATCAAGGCATGACTGGGCATTTGCGTGGGGAAAATCCTTTCGACAGCAGAGAAGAAATGTTTGAAGCGTTTCGCTTATCGATCCGTCCCATGAAAGAGGCGGGAAAACTGGCGATGGTGCTGCTGCAATTTCCGCCTTGGTTTGATTGCCAGAAGGACAATGTGGAACAAATCAGGGAAATCACCGGCCATCTGCAAGAGTTCGATTTGGCGATTGAATTCCGCCACCAATCTTGGTATGCACCGGAATTCCGCGAAAAGACGCTGGAATTTTTAAAGGAAAACAATTTGATCCATACGGTGTGTGATGAACCGCAGGCCGGAGATGGGTCCGTACCGCTAGTGGCAGCTTCTACGCGCAGCGACAAAGCGCTATTGCGTATCCACGGACGCAATGTTCATGGTTGGACAAATCCTGGGGGCGGCCAAAAATGGCGGGAAGTCCGTTATCTGTATGATTACAATGATGAAGAACTGCGTGAAATCAGCAACGCGGCTGAAACTCTTCAGAAATCTTCCGATAAGGTTTACGTCATATTCAATAATAATTCCGGCGGCCATGCTGCTGGAGATGCAAAGCAGTTTCAAAGCATGAATGGCTTGGAATTCAATGGTTTGTCTGCCAAGCAACTGGATTTATTTGAAGGAGGATTTTAATGGAGTTCGTATTACTGGCGATTGCTGGGTTATTTTCGGGCATTGTAGGAGCGCTGATAGGCCTCGGAGGCGGCGTGATTCTGGTGCCGGCGATGCTGTTCCTCGGAACCGCCGTCGCTTTCTTCCCTGATTTAAGCCCTCAGCAAATCGTCGGCCTATCTGTCATCATGATGATTTTCACCGGCTTGTCGTCAACTTTATCTTATATGAAAGTCAAGACGGTCGACTACCGAAGCGCGCTCATCTTTTTTGCGGGCAGCGCACCGGGTACAGTCGTAGGCGCCTTTGTTAATAAAGGGCTCGATTTGCCATCATTCAATTTATACTTTGGAATTCTATTGGTTTTCCTATCCCTGCTATTATTGGTTCGCGACAAATTAAAGGCCGTTTACTGGTTCGTCGAGAATGGCAAAAAGAATACTTTCACGGATTCGATGAACAAGGAATACATCTACGGCTATCCCATCTGGTTCGCGTTGCTGTTAACATTCGGCGTCGGCTTCGCTTCAGGGCTGTTCGGCATCGGCGGAGGCTCAATCATGGTGCCAGCGATGATTTTGCTATTTTTGTTCCCGCCGCATGTCGCGGTTGGCACATCGATGCTGATGGTGTTCTTATCTTCGATCATCAATTCCATCACGCATATTTCGCTGGGCAATGTGCCTTGGATTTACACACTGGCGATTGTGCCTTCGGCATACATCGGCGCAAAAATAGGCGCTTCATTGAACAAAAAGATGAAATCAGAGACGCTTGTCGTCATTTTACGGATTGCATTGCTGATTCTTGGCTTGCGTTCGATTTACGAAGGATTATTCAGTTTTTAAAGAGGTGCAGAACATGGGGGAAACTATTCATATTTATCATACAAATGATCTGCATAGCCATTTTTCGCATTGGCCGGAGATCCGTGCCTTTTTGCATGAACGCAAGCGCTGGCATGAGGAAACGGGCGATACATGCCTGATTTTGGACATTGGCGACCATGTTGACCGCTCGCACCCCTTTACAGAAGGAACTGCTGGAAAGGGCAATGTGGATCTTCTGAACGATGCTGGCTATGATGCAGTGACCATCGGAAACAACGAAGGCATTACATTGTCGAAAGAAGAGCTGGACGAATTATATATTCAAGCGGATTTTAATGTGGTGGTTTCAAATCTTTTCACTGCGGATGGCCTGCGTCCAACTTGGGCAAAGCCCTCCAAGGTCATAAGGACTGCAGAAGGGCGTAAAATCGGTTTGGTGGGGGCGACTGCGGAATTCACGCCTTTTTATAAACGCCTTGGCTGGACGGTATCTGATGCAAAGCAATCCATCATCGAAGCGGCCTCAGAGTTAAAAGGGAACGTCGATTTTATCGTCTGCCTGTCGCATCTCGGCATTAGGGAAGATGAGCTGTTGGCTGAAATGTGCAGCGACTTGGATATTATTCTTGGCGCGCACACCCATCATATTTTCCACGAAGGAAAAATGATCAACGGCTCGCTGCTCGGCGCTGCAGGGAAGTTCGGCATGTTCATTGGCCATATCACCATCGACCCGGATACTGGAGAGCGCGAAGCCGAGCTGATTGAAACGGCCGATTTGCGCAGCAAAGATGAAGGGTTCAACGACATGCTCATCGAGGAAGGCAAAATGCAATTGAACGAACCGGTTTTTTATAATGAAAAGGCATTGAAAGCGGAGTGGTTTAAGGACTCGGAGCTTGCTGAACTTTTTGGGCAGGCGATGATCGAATATTCCGGTGCTGATTGTGCATTATTCAATGCCGGGCTATTTATGGAAGATATGCCGCTCGGTGAGATGACGCGCTATGACTTCCATAAGATGCTGCCGCATCCGATCAATTTGTGCCTGATTGAGTTAAGCGGAGCGGAGCTGAAGGAAATCTACCTGCAGTCCTTGAATGCCGAATGGCCAAAAATTGAATTGAAAGGGATGGGGTTCAGGGGAGCGGTTTTCGGCAACATGATCCGCGTCAATTTTTCATTGGTCGAACATGAGCTCTTTATTGGCGGCCGCGCGCGCGGCATGATGAAATGTTCAATTTAATCACACTTGATATGTTCACGTTCGGTTATTTCTTCCCGGAGTTGAAGCGAGCTCCAAAAACTTATTTCATGCCTGAATTTCTGCGGGATGTCTTTAGCCAATTTTTCCGTACGAAACCGGTAAGATAAGTGAAAATTCGGAGTTGACATTCATTTGATTTCATTAATATTGTGCGCTATGCTTTTAATGAATTCAATATCGATGGGTAGAGGCTGCAAGGCTTATCAGTAAGGTGCGGGAGGTTGACATGGTTGCTCGCATCCGAAAGGGAGTTTTGCCGAAGTTTCTTTTTCAGCTGTCACTGAAAAAGAGGCTGGGGGCATTCTGAAGAAGAATGTCACTGTCGTCTGTGTTTTAGCATAGATGAAGGGCTACAGGGTTGTTTGATGTTTTACCGCACAGACGAATTGTAGAAGGCTGATTGTATCCATAGGGAACAATCAGCCTTTTTTTCTTACTTTCTCTTCCATCCTATTAAAAAAGGAGGAATTTAACATGGAAAACACTATTTTTTCGATTTTACCCCCAATTGTGGCAATCGTCATGGTTCTGCTGACAAAACGAGTTCTCTTGTCACTTGGTGCCGGAATTGTCGCTGCGGCGTTCATCTTGACTTCTTTCGCGCCGGTAGAGGCCGCTGCGGAAATCTTCAATTCGTTTGCCATCACATTCTGGGACGGCGGATTTAATGCGTACAACGTCTTTATCTTGCTGTTCTTGTTCTTGCTTGGCATCATCACCGCGTTTGTCAGCCTGTCAGGCGGCAGCATGGCATTTGCCGACTGGGCATCTGAACGCATCAAAACACGCCGAGGCGCAAAAGTGCTGACAGTCGTTCTCGGAATGGTCATTTTCATCGATGATTATTTCAATGCGCTGGCAGTTGGCCAAGTAGCGCGCCCGATTACGGACCGCTACAAAATTTCACGCGCCAAACTGGCTTATTTCATCGATTCGACAGCTGCACCTGTTTGTGTCGTTTCGCCTGTTTCCAGCTGGGGAGCGGCTATCATCGGAATCATCGCCAGCATCTTGTCGGCACAGACTTTCGTTCAGATGTCCGCACTTGAAGCGTTCATCTGGATGGCTCCGATGAATTTCTATGTGGTTGCAGCATTGGCAATCGTCTTTTTTGTCGCAGTGCGCGATGTCGATTTCGGTGCGATGAAAAAACACGAAACACGCGCTATTACCACGGGCGAATTATTCGATGCCAAGAAAACAATTCCGGGTGAGATGAAAGAAGACTTCCCGGTTCATGGCCACGGCCGTGTGACAGATCTGCTTTTGCCAATTATCTTGCTGGTTGCAGGAACGATTGGCGCAATGGTTTGGACCGGCTATCAGAATGCAGGGCAAACCTTGGATATCTGGGCAATTTTTGAAAACACGGATGTTCCGGCTTCATTGATGGCGGGTGGCTTATTGGGTGCAATTTCTTCCATCCTCTTATACGTTCGCCAATTCAAGCACAACAAAACGGCAAAAGCGTCATGGGTTGGAAAAGGCATCTTTGAAGGTGTGCGTTCAATGCTTGGGGCTGTGCTGATTTTAATCTTCGCCTGGTCGTTGAGTTATTTGATCGGCGCACTGGAAACAGGGCTGTATTTGGCTGATTTTGTAACTGAAAGCAATATGCCGATTGAGATCCTTCCTGTGCTTTTATTCGCATTAGCAGGAGTCATGGCCTTCTCGACAGGAACATCATGGGGCTCTTTCGGGATTTTGCTTCCGATTGCCGGCAATATCATGGCACAAGCCGCACCGGAATTATTGTTGCCAGCACTTGCAGCAGTTCTAGCAGGCGCTGTGTTTGGAGATCATTGTTCGCCAATCTCCGACACGACCATTCTTTCATCGACTGGGGCAGGAAGCAACCACATGGACCACGTCATGACGCAATTGCCGTATGCATTGGTATCAGCTGCTATTGCGGCTGTCGGGTATATCGTCATAGGTTTTACCGGCTCACTCCTGTGGTCGTTGCTGACAGTGATCGTCATTTTAGCAGTATTATTCATTGTCTGGTCAAAACGGACTACAATTTTAGAGAAACAAGCAAATAGCTAGTGAATTTGAAAGCAGAGATTTTAAATCTCTGCTTTTTTATTATTGCCGCAATAGTTTTTAAGAAAAAATTTCCGGAATTATCTTTACTTTAAAGGGTCCCATAGTTATACTGATTTTAGATTAGTCAATAATCTGAAAATAAACAAACTTCCTATTTTTCTGTAAGAAAAATGGGAGCAGACAAAAAAGGGGGAAGAAAAATGGAACGTTCGCAATGGGGCACACGCGCCGGTTTTATCTTGGCGGCAGTCGGCTCGGCGGTAGGTTTGGGGAACATCTGGCGTTTTCCATACGTTGCCTATGAAAATGGTGGAGGAGCATTCTTTATACCGTACTTATTCGCTCTGTTGACCGCAGGGATACCAATTCTAATTCTGGAATTCACCATTGGGCATAAATACCGTGGATCCGCACCGTTGTCATTCTTTAGAATGGGCGGCAAGAAAATGGAGTGGCTGGGCTGGTGGGCAGTATTTGTCTCCTTTGTCATATCCACCTATTACGCTGTCATCATCGCTTGGTCGATGCGCTATACGATTTTCTCATTCAATCAAGCATGGGGCACTGATACAGAGGCGTTTCTTTTCAACGATTTCCTTCAATTGACAGTGACACCAGGGCAAACTGGCGGAATTGTCTGGGGTGTATTCATTCCCTTGGTGCTTGTATGGGTCATCACGCTGGGAATTCTATTCGCAGGTGTTAAAAAAGGTATTGAATTGGCGAACCGTATTTTCATTCCGACATTGGTCGTCATTTTCTTGATCGTTGTAATCCGTGCGTTAACTCTTGACGGAGCGATGATTGGCCTTGACGCATTCTTCAAGCCGAATTTTGATGCCATCATGGATCCGAAGGTTTGGGTAGCGGCATATGGACACATTTTCTTCAGTTTGTCTGTCGCATTTGCGATCATGATAACATATTCAAGTTACCTTCCGAAAAAATCGGATATCACGAACAATGCATTCATCACCGGATTCGCGAACTCGGCGTTTGAATTGCTCGCAGGTATCGGGGTTTTCGCGGCACTTGGTTTCATGGCGAATCAGCAAGGCGTTGCAGTAGCGGATGTCGCTGCAGCGGGTGTAGGGTTGGCATTCGTTGTCTTCCCACAAATCATCAATGAATTCCCTGGCTTTAATGGGTTGTTCGGGGCTTTGTTCTTCTTGTCCTTGACGCTTGCCGGATTGACTTCACTGATTTCAATCACCGAAACTTATGTAGCCGGCTTCTCCGAGAAATTCGGCTTGTCGCGCAACAAAGCCATCGCATTCGGCGGCGGTCTTGCAGCATTGATTTCGATCCTATTCGCAACACAAGGCGGATTATTCTTCCTTGATGCTGCTGATTATTTCATCAACCAGTTTGGTGTAGCAGCTATTGGATTAGTGGAAGTGGTCATGGTTGTCTGGATATTCCGCAAAGCGGATATGCTGAGAGACCATGCTAATGCTATTTCGGATATTCACCTTGGCGGCTGGTGGAAAATCTGCTTAGGCGTCGTAACTCCGATTGTTTTGGGCTATATGATGTTTGGTTTGCTAAAAACCAACCTTCTGAAAGAGTTCGATAACGAAACAGGAAACTACGAAGGCTATACAGATACGTTCATCATGTTCGGCGGAGCAGGCGTGGCAATTGCCGCAATCGTTCTGGGAATTCTCTTCTCAATCGGAAAATGGCATAAAGACCATGCTCAGTTCGACGAGCATAAATAAGGGGGACTTACACAATGTCAACTGAAGCTATTGTTGTAATGATCATTGGTATGGTCATCATTTGGGGCGGCCTCGGCGCAAGCATCGGGCACGCTGTCAAAAAAAGCAAAGAAGCCAAAAGAGCTGCATAATAAGAAGGACCGGAAGCGCAAGCGCTTCCGGTTTTTTATTTAGTTCTACAGCGCTGGGGGAAGACAGGCATATTGTGGGCAAGTAGTCTTTATGGTACATTTGGAAGAGAAATGCTATCGTTTACAAAACCAACACGAATGGGGACGATGAACGTGTCGACAAAGCAGGAGCATCTTAGAAAGCCCGATTGGTTAAAGATTAAGCTGAATACAAATGAAAACTACACGGATCTGAAAAAAATGATGCGTGAAAATAATTTGAACACGGTTTGTGAAGAAGCCCGCTGCCCGAATATCCACGAATGTTGGGGAACGCGCCGCACCGCCACGTTCATGATATTAGGAGCAATCTGCACGCGCGCTTGCCGTTTCTGCGCAGTCAAAACAGGGTTGCCGAATGAACTTGATTTGCAGGAGCCTGAACGCGTCGCCAAATCCGTCGAGTTGATGAACCTGAAGCATACGGTCATTACGGCGGTAGCAAGGGATGATTTGAAAGACGGAGGTTCTGCAGTATTTGCTGAGACGGTGCGGGCCATCAAACGTGCCAATCCGTTTACAACAGTCGAAGTGCTGCCGTCGGATATGGGCGGTGTATACGAGAACTTGCAGCGGCTGATGGAAGCGGAGCCGGATATCCTGAACCATAATATCGAAACGGTTCGCCGCTTGACGCCAAGGGTCAGAGCTCGGGCGACCTATGACCGTTCATTGGAAGTGCTGCGGCGCGCCAAAGAAATCCGTCCGGAAATACCGACGAAATCATCCTTGATGCTCGGATTGGGGGAAACCCATGAAGAAATCCTTGAAGTGATGGATGATTTGCGCGCAAACGATGTGGATATCATGACAATCGGGCAGTACCTGCAGCCTTCGAAAAAGCATTTGCCGGTACAAAAATATTATTCGCCAAAGGAATTCAAGGAACTTTGGCAAATTGCAATGGATAAAGGATTCTCGCATTGCCAGGCAGGCCCTCTTGTGCGCAGCAGCTACCATGCCGATGAGCAGGTTAATGCCGCAGCCAAAGAGCGCCAGCGGCTAGGGGATATACAGACTGCAGCAGCAGACAGTTGATAGGTGGTGACAAAGATGTTCGTATTGGACCAATGGGAATATGAAGTCCTGATTGATTACCGGGATGGATTCCAGGAAGAGGCATTGAATGGCCGCTACAGTGAAATATTATCAAAGTACGATTACATTCTCGGCGACTGGGGATATGGACAGCTCCGCCTAAAGGGATTTTTTGAAGACACCAACCATAAAGCGACTTACGATACCAAAATCAGCACGTTGCAGGATTATTTATACGAATACTGTAATTTCGGCTGTGCACATTTCGTCATTAAGAAAGTCGGAAAGGCGCCAGCCCCGGCAGAAACGCCAGCGCAAGAACAAGTAGAAATACAACAAACCTCCGAAGCGGAAGCTTGATCCGCCGGAGGTTTTTTCTGTCCCTATGGTATGATAGAAAGAGACAGCAGCATGAAAAGAGCTAATTTCAATGGAGGGTTTACTATGTATTTTATCGATCGAAATAAGATAACGGAAACAGTGGGTTATATGAATTCGTTGCTCGCTTTATACGAAGAGAAAAAGGACTGGCCATCTTTTACCGAACAGCTTGCTTTAGAGCGTTTGGCCAATAATGTCATCGAATCGATCATCGATGTGGGGAATTCCATGATTGATGGTTTCATCATGCGTGATCCTGGCAGCTACGATGACATCATTGATATATTGACGGATGAGAAAGTCATCGATGCCGAAATGGATCAGCCGCTGAAGAAGGTCGTGGAATTGCGTAAAATGCTCGTGCGTGAGTTTATGAAAGCAGACCATCAGAAAATCCATTCCGTATTGAGCAGCAATTTGCCGGCTTTGAAAAAATTCGGTCCGAAAGTGGAACATTATTTAACGCACGAACTGGGTCCGGTCTCTGCATTTCTTCCGGAGGCCAACGATGAAAAGTTATAAAGCGTATTGCCTGGACCTCGATGGAACCGTCTACCGTGGGACCGATGCGGTGCCGGCAGCGGCGTCATTCATCAAACGGCTGCAGGAAAAAGGCATTGAACCGTTCTTTGTAACAAACAATGCGTCCATGACTCAAAAACAATTGAACGCAAAATTACACCGTTTCGGTATAAACACGGTGGAGTCACAAATCGTATCATCGGCAATAGCCGCAGCTAAATACATCAAACGCTGGTATCCGGGACATACGGTGTACATGATCGGGTCGGACGGCCTTGATCAAGCCCTTGCCCAAGAAGGCATCGAGCGGGTGGAAGAAGGGGCGGACATCGTCTTGATGGGCATCGATCCTGGAATTACGTACGGGAAATTGGCCCAAGCCTGTCTGGAAGTCCGCAAAGGTGCGGTTTTCCTGTCAACGAATAAAGACTTGGCTTTTCCGTCGGAAAGAGGATTTTTGCCGGGCAACGGAGCATTTACAACGCTTGTTTCAGTATCGACTGATGTTGACCCGGTCTATATCGGCAAACCCGAACGCCATATGCTGGAAACCATTCTCCACGAGCACGGCTTTGAAAAGCACGAAATGGTGATGATCGGGGACAATTACGATACCGATATTTTGGCGGGCATCAATTATGGCATTGACACTATCCACGTCAATACCGGCGTCACACCGATGGATGAAGTGCTGGAAAAAGAGCATCAGCCGACACATGTTCTTGAAAACCTTGATTTTTGGCCCATATAAAAAAGCCGCTTTTCAGCGGCTTTAAAACAACGGATTTTCTTCTATAAACTGATAGACCTTGTCCGTCAATTCTTCAGGGGTATCAGCTTCGACGATTTCGCCGTTTACCAAGGCATAAAGGCCTTCAGAACATTTTGTGCAATAGCTTAAACAGCCATATTCCAGAACGTCAAGATTCGGGTCGCGGTCCAGTTTTTCGAAAGACTGTTGTGCGCCATTGACGATATTGCTGATGCAAAATTCTACAATCGGTTTCATTTAGGTCACCTCACTACAACGAAATCCTACCTTTTTTTTAAGCGCTAGTCAATTATTTGATTTCGCTTGAATGTATTGTGAAAGTCATCACAATCAGCTATACTCATATTTGAGAAATTATGCAGATAGTTGAATTACAAAGGAGATACTTATGCGAAAATTAGTCTTACTTGGAGGCGGATACGGCAATATGCGAATTTTGCTTCGTTTACTGCCGAATAACCTGCCGCTCGATACAGAAATCATTTTAATCGACCGGACCCCATTCCATAGCATGAAAACCGAATTTTATGCACTGGCTGCCGGCACGGCATCCGATCATGAAGTGCGCGTTGATTTTCCGGAAAGCGACCGCTTGACGATCGTCAACGGCGAAATCACGGAAATTCTTCTCGATGAGAAGACCGTCTGCCTGGATAATGGCGAACGGATCACTTATGACGACCTCGTCATCGGGTTGGGCTGTGAAGATAAATACCACAGTGTACCTGGAGCAGATGAATTCACGTACAGCATCCAGACGATCGGCAAATCACGCGAAACGTATAAAACCTTGCTTGGCTTGCCGGCTGGAGCGGTTGTCGGCGTTGTCGGAGCCGGTCTCAGCGGAATCGAATTGGCTAGCGAATTACGTGAAAGCAGACAGGATCTGAAAATCAAATTATTCGACCGGAGCCCGCGCATCCTGCGCGATTTCCCGGAACGCCTTAGCAATTTCGTGAAAAAATGGTTTGATAACAATAATGTTGACGTGGTTTCCAATTCCAACATCACAAAAGTCGAACCGAAAATGCTTTACAACCATGAAGAAACGATCCCTGTCGACGCTGTCGTTTGGACTGCCGGCATCCAGCCGGTCAAGCCGGTGCGCGATTTGAATTTGGGCTGTGACACGACTGGCCGCGTGCTGATCAACCAATATCACCAATTGCCGGAAGACGAGCACGTCTACGTTGTCGGAGATTGTGCAGCATTGCCGATGGCGCCTTCTGCACAGCTTGCAGAAGAACAAGCAGAACAAATCGTAAAAGTATTGAAAGCCGTCTGGAGAAACGAAGCGCTGCCGGAGAAAATGCCGGAAATCCAGCTGAAAGGTTTCCTCGGTTCACTCGGCAAGAAACAAGGCTTCGCATATTTGGCGGATCGCACAGTAACTGGCCGCATCGCCCGATTGATGAAATCAGGCGTCTTGTGGATGTACAAATGGCATAATGGCTGACAAAAGCGCCCGATTTTTCGGGCGCTTTTTGTGTGTGCATTTATTCTGCTGCGGCGAATCCGTGTTTTTCAAGTTCTTTGTAGACCGGCTTCAATTGGACATAGCCTTCGCCGACGACTTCGCCCTCGACGAGCACAAGCGGGTAGAAAAATTCATCATCAAGGATGCGCTGAACGTATTCTTTGCGGTGTTCTTCGGTTTGCGGTTTCTCAATATCGATATAGGTAATTGAAAATGGCTGGCCTTCGTATTTACGGGCAATGGCAGCCTGCAGCCATTCATAGGTGTCGATGGATGACGGTGCGTTCACACAGCTGGCGCAGATTACATCGGTTCCGTATACTTCAATGGACAATTCTTTCGGCATGGTGACAAACCTCCTGTAAATTCATTAGTGGCTTTTTCCTCTCAATCACATTATAATGATTATAATGAAAGGAGTCGATATAAATGACTGAAGCAATGATGGAAAGCCAAGTAATGGAAGTCCTAGATAAATTGCGTCCATTCCTTTTGCGTGACGGCGGTGACTGTGAATTGGTCGATATAGAAGATGGCATCGTAAAACTCCGTCTGCTTGGCGCATGCGGAAGCTGCCCAAGTTCGACAATTACATTAAAAGCAGGCATTGAACGTGCATTAGTGGAAGAAGTTCCAGGCATCGTTGAAGTAGAACAGGTATTTTAATGGAGAAAGGGCCTTTTGGGTCCTTTTTTCTGTATATGGTATAAGCGCCTTCACTTGTAGCGGCTTGGCCAATATTGATATGATAAGGACAAGGAGGGGATTCGTATGACACAAGTTGTAGAGATAACAGAAGCAGCTTCTTTCCAAGTAAAAGAAATGATGCGCCATAACGGTGAAGAGGATTCGTTCCTTCGCGTAGCAGTCAATGGCGGCGGATGCAGCGGACTGACGTATGGCATGGGCTTTGAAAAACAGGCGAGCCCTGAAGACGATAAATATGAACAGCACGGCATCCCGATTTTGATCGCAAAAGACGATGCGCCGATTCTGCAGGGAACGGTCGTCGACTATAAGCAATCATTGATGGGCGGCGGCTTTACGATTGAAAATCCGAACGCCATCGCTTCATGCGGCTGCGGGACGTCTTTCCGTACAGCTACGAAAACAGGTACACCGGAAAACTGCTGAGCCAAAATGGCGAAAGGCTTTCCTGCGCAATTCACATTGCGCAGGAAAGCCTTTTTTCATTTTTAAAAAGTAAGTGCCGACGAACGTGTTGTTTTTCAAAAGATGGCGGAAGCTTGTCATTTAAAAGGTGCAACCGGGCCAGCCGGGCAATCTGCAGTTGAAATAGGCATGTAAAAGGTCTAATATAAGGTATAGGAGTTTGTATGAATTTATAGGACTCATCCAAATAAGTTATTCCGTTTTAAAATTCGATTTGAAGGTGGTTGCGATTTCATTGAAAAGACCGTCAATATTAGTATTGGGAGCAGGTTACGGTGGTTTGATGACTGTAGTAAACTTGCAAAAAGTTCTAGGCACAGATGCCGCGGACATTACATTGATCAACAAAAACGAATACCATTACGAAAGCACATGGCTGCATGAAGCTGCAGCAGGAACTTTGCTTTCTGACCAAGTCCGCTATGATATCAAAGATGTAATCGATAGCGTAAAAACGAAATTCGTGCAAGCGACTGTTGAAGCAATCGACGTTGCAGGCAAAAAAGTAACAACTGACAATGGCGTATTTACATACGATTACCTTGTCATTGCATTAGGATTCGAAGGGGAAACTTTCGGCATTCCTGGCCTTGATAAATACGCTTTATCAATTGCCAACGTCAAAGCTGCCCGTTACATCCGCGAGCACATCGAATTCCAGTTCGCGAACTGGTCTACTGATAGCGTGAAAGACGACAGCCGTTTGACGATCGTTGTCGGTGGAGCTGGCTTCACGGGCATCGAATTCCTTGGCGAACTTGCGAACCGTGTACCTGAGCTTTGCAAAGAGTTCGACGTACCGCGCGAAAAAGTGCGTATTGTCTGCGTAGAAGCAGCACCGATGGTATTGCCAGGATTTGATCCTGAGCTTGTCAGCTATGCAGTAGGCAAATTAGAGTCGAAAGGCATTGAATTCTCGATCGGCACACCAGTTGTCGAAGCGACTCCAGAAGGCGTCAACATCAAAAAAGGCGAAGATCATTTCGAATTCATCAAAGCCGGAACTGTTGTATGGGCTGCTGGAATCCGCGGCAACAGACTGATTGAAGAGTCAGGCATTGAAAACATGCGCGCGCGCGTTAAAGTCGACAAAGATCTTACAGTCCCAGGCTCTGATAATGTATTCGTTATCGGTGACTGCGCGTTGATGATCAATGAAGAAACAAACCGTCCTTACCCGCCGACTGCACAGATTGCAATGCAGCAAGGGGAAGCAACTGCGAAGAACATTGCAGAATTGATCAAAGACGGCGAAACAACAGAATTCGTTCCTGATTTAAAAGGGACAGTTTGTTCATTGGGCGATGACGATGCAATCGGCGTTGTCTTCGGCAAAAAAGTAACTGGCAAACGTGCTTCATTCATGAAGAAAATGATCGACAACCGTGCATTATACATGGTTGGCGGCCCGTCACTGGTTATGAAAAAAGGTAAATTCAACGTATTGAAATAAGCTGAAGCTCCCGTTAATGGGAGCTTTTTTTATTAAAGGGGTTTTATTGGCATGTCAAAACATAAAAGGGGCAACGTCTGGCTCGGTGCTGCCGGGCTAGTCATCAATTCGAATAAAGAATGGCTTGTCGTCAAGAAAAGATACGGTGGGCTGCACGGCAAATGGTCGCTCCCTGCAGGTTTCGTCGAACCGGGGGAAACCATCGACCAGGCTGCTTTAAGAGAAGTGAAAGAAGAAACAGGCATCAGTTGCCGCCTGATGGGGATGATCGGCTTTCGGAGCGGCGTTATCCGCGAAGAAATAAGCGATAACATGGCGATCTTTCTGCTGCAGCCGATAGATGAAAAAAACAACTTCACAGTCCAAGCAGCCGAACTGTATGAAGCGGCTTGGATGACGCCCACATCGCTCGCTGAAGAAGGGCAGGCTTCGGTCATGCTGTATGAAATGGTGAACTATGTTCTGGAAGAAGGCTTTGAAGCCATTGAAGACGTTGATCCGGGTGAGGTTTTCGGTTATTCGGCTTATAAATTATTTTTTAAGAAATAGAGAAAAACGATGGATAAAACGTGAATATGAAAGAAAAAAGGGGATGTATCCGTTTACATTCTTTTTTTTATACTTGCATAATGAATTGGACCATGTTATATTATCAGAATATTACAAACAAAACAGGAGGAGGTGTTTCGAATGAAGATGTTTAAAAAATCTAAGCCCGGCAACCATTGCCCATATTGCGGAGGCAAAGGCTACTTCCAATTGCGATTGGGAGGTTCAGAAACGTGCTCCTGCTGTTCGGGATCGGGTAAAAAATAAGGCCAAAGCAAGCGTATGCGGGGATTCCTCGTGTACGCTTTTTCTATTTGCCGTCGCCTTGGATCGCCATTCGTGACAAACCGATGAACTCTGGTTCCGAACATTGAAAGCCGATTCCATTTCGGGTAAACTGATGGAAGGAATATCGGAGGTTAGAAAAGATGGACACTTCATTTAGTATTGTACAATTGATGATTTCGGTTTTATTATTCTTTGTTATGTTTTTCGGCATCGGATTTTTGCTTAATATGCTATTGCGGATGACTTGGCTAATGGCGATCGTTTACCCGATAGTCGTGCTGCTGATTATTGACGATGTCGGCTTTTTCGATTATTTCACCAATCCAGGCGAATCGTTCACAATGCTCGGCAACACATTGACGTCGTTGACTGCAACTGATATCGCGGTTCTTTCTGCCGGTATGGCGGGGGCAATCACATCAGGCATCGTCATGAAAGTCCTGCGTAAAATGGGCTATCAAATGTTCTAAAGGCATAAAAGAAAAGCGCCGACCCAATTGGGTTGGCGCTTTTCTTTAATTAGAAACTAAACTGTTAAGTCGATAATCCGCAAAACAGCTACGCTTGCCGCGTGCTGAGGGGTCTCGGCTGTCTCGATATCCCGCAGGCAAGACATTGGCCGAAGCTAGCGAGGCCAAGTCTTTGCGACGAAGTGCGCAGCACTGCAGGAGCAGTACGGTTTTCTCCGCTGTTTTGCTACATATCTGTAAATCAAGAAGAAAATGCAGAAATTATACCTTTCGAACTTTACAACCACTAAGAATTGATTTGCTATTAAGAGATATCTTTGAATGAAGCGAAAGGTGGCGACTCCTGCGGAATCAGCACGTGCCGAAGACCCTACTATGTAAAATAGATAGATGACAACATAAAGAACCATTGTTTTCTGGGTATACAAGAAGTACCAATCACAGAACTTCCGAAATACCCACCCACCCAAAAGGAGCTGAAAACAATGGTTCTATCTTCATTTAACCATATTCAGGGGAGCAACGGAAGTCATTGGAACCGCTTGATGCGGGCGGAAAATGCGGGAAAGATATGCATTGTCGCCATTGATGCGGCCAAGTTTGTGAACACTGCGATGATTTGTAATGTATACGGCGATATCCTGATCAAACCATTTGAATTTAACGCCTCCTCCACCGGATTTACCCGACTAATCAAGGAGGTTACCCAAGCTAAGGATGGTTACGGGTTTGAGGAGGTGGTCGTCGGCATTGAAACGACAGGCCATTATT
>NZ_RQII01000023.1 GCF_004761975.1 Planococcus koreensis
GCGTTCTATAAACGCGAATACGGCGTAGACATCGACCCTGACACAGAAGTCGCCGTGCTTGGCGGCACGAAGATCGGCCTTGTGGAACTGCCGCTCGCCTTGCTCAACCCCGGCGATTTGCTGCTGCTGCCGGATCCGGGCTACCCGGATTATCTGTCGGGTGCCCCGCTTGCCGAAGCCCGATTTGAAACGATGCCGCTGAAAGCGGAAAACAATTTCCTGCCGGATTACGCAGAACTTTCACAGTCGGCCAAAGACCAAGCTAAATTGATGTACTTGAATTATCCGAATAACCCGACCGGTGCTGTCGCCGACGATCATTTTTTCAATGAAACCGTCGAATTCGCCAAGTATCATGGAATTGGCGTCGTCCACGATTTTGCATATGGAGCGGTTGGCTTTGACGGCATAAAGCCTCCGAGCTTTTTGCAGGCAACAGGCGCAAAAGAGATCGGCATCGAAATGTACACCTTGTCCAAAACCTATAATATGGCTGGCTGGCGCATCGGTTTTGCTGTCGGCAACGCCAAAATGATCGAAGCATTGAACATCATCCAAGATCATTTATTCGCTGGGCTGTCGCCTGCCCTGCAACTTGCCGCTGCTGAAGCTCTGACTGCTAGCCAGCAATGCGTCGTAGAACTGAACGACACATACGAAAGCCGCCGCAATGTATTGAAGGCGGAATGCGAGCGCATCGGCTGGCATATTGAAGCACCAAAAGGATCTTTCTTTGCCTGGCTCCCCGTGCCAGAAGGCTTCACAAGTATGGAATTCACAGATCTCCTGCTGGAAAAAGCCGATATTGCCGTAGCTGCAGGGAGCGGCTTCGGCGAAAGTGGAGAAGGCTATGTGCGGGTCGGCCTGCTCGTGGACGAAGCCCGCATCGTGGAAGCCATCCAGCGCATCGAAAAATTGAGATTGTTTGTATGACCTGATAGAAAATCAAAAAAAGGAGAGCCCCTCGGCTCTCCTTTTGCTGTTTAATCGGTATTCAGATTGACGCTGAATTTCATATCCCAATAGACATCCGAACTTTGCGGGTTGTCCTGGCGCACTTCCACCGCGATGATGTTTTCACCATCTTTGAGGTTAGCCAATTCGGCTCCATCGAGCGTAATGCGCGTTGATTTATTCTCCGGCGGGATATTTTCCCTGTCAAGATCGTTCAAATGGTCGTCATAGCCAACTTCCCCGTCCGCCATATTATAGCGTCCGATTTCTTCGCCGTTCAGATAGATGATTGCTGCGTCATCCGCTTCCAGGTCAATGATGCCGTAATTGCCGATTGCTTCTGCATCATCGATATCAAACGATGTCCGGAAATAGGAAGTTGCGTATTTATCGAATTCATCTTCCCCATAATCAATGACGGTCTGGATTTCACCGAAGGGCTCGCGTTCATCGCCTTCCGGATAACCAAGCGGCGAAGGACCCGATTCCCAGCCGCTATCATCGAAGCCAGGCTGCATCCAGTCGGATCCAGGATCGCTGCCATCGTCCAAATAAGTCCAGTCGGATTCTGCTTCCACTAAGGCCGTTTCAGCATGCTCCACAATTGACAGCAGGACCGGTTCGGTTGTCAGGTTTTGGCCATCAGCCGCTACTTCTGCCCATATTTCGACTTCTCCAGGCTCGGCGTTTTCCGTTATGTTGACATTCCCTGTCGGAGAAATCGAAACGGCACCTTCCGGGTCTGTACGGTAAGTGATATTTTCTCCAAAAAGGTCATATTGTCCGCCTTCTGTATTGGTGCCGGCAACATCAAGAACAACTTCCGGGTAGAAATCGGTCGGTTCAGTCGGCAAAATCGTCCCTGTCGCCGTCAGAACCGCTTCGCTCAGACCTGGAACTTCGACTTCAATGGAACTGTCTTTGACGATTTTGTACGTGTCAACCAGTTCCATCGTATCCGTCCGGTACGTGGTGAATTCCAGGCTCGTCGGCGTCACTGCCACATTCATGAATGTCGGCACTTCGAGCTGTTCCCTGACGGCTGAGTAAGGCTCGGGATCTTCATTCATCGGGTAGAACTTACTGCCGCTTGCCGAGTTGCCAGTCAGGTAAATCGTCCCTTCAGGATTGATGACCGCCCCATCTTCAATCATATGGTTTTTCAGCGGCTTAAATCCTTTCATTTGATGCGACCTGACATACGAATGGTCATGGCCCATCAATACAGCGTCGAATTCAAGCCGGTCAATTGCCGGTACGAGCTGCTCTCGCAAGCCAAGGACATGGTCGCTCGTTGAATGCACGGCAGCACTGTAAATCGAATGGTGGAAAACGAGGAATTTCCATTTAAAGTCCTGGCCTGAAGTTGCTTCTATCGTTTCTTCCATGAACCGGACATGTTCTTCACCGTTTGTTTGGTTCGAATTCAGATTGACGAATAACGCATCTCCATAAGTGAAATAATAATTGCCGCCCGAACTGTCGTAATTTCCCAGCTCTGCATTCTGATTCGGCACATTAAAATGGTATTCGTAGAAAATCGTATTATCGTGGTTACCGATCGTTGTGGCTGTCGGCAAGCGCTTCAGCGCATCAGGTGCAAAATATGCTTCGTATTCTTCTTCAGAATTGCGGCTCTCAACTTGATCTCCAGCGGATTGAATAAAACTCGTCATCGGATATTTGTCCAAAGCCTTTTCCAAAGTTTCGTTCCAGCCTGCTATATCCGCTTTCAAATTTCCGGAAGCTCCGATTTGCGGATCCCCCATCAACAGGAAATTATAGGAATCGGTTTCCTGGGTATGGAAGCTGTATGTCTCGCTCCAGTTGCCGTAGCCGTCGCCCACCCGGTAGATGTATTCAGTAGAAGGCTCAAGACCGGATATAATCGCTTCGTTGGATGCGTATCCGGTGGAAGCGATATCCAAATGGGCCATGCTCTTTTGGACAGCTGCAGCCTCAGTGCCGGCAGCGAAACGGCTTCCCGCTTTGGCATACTCGACAGTGCCAGAGTTGCGGGTGTCAGGAGAATACCATGAGAAGTTCATTTCTTGCTCATTGCGCCCTGGAGCGAAGGCAATCGAACTGACGAGGTAGCGCGATGCATCGGGAAAGACAGTCGGTCCGCTCCGGTCGAGCAGCAGGTAGAAACGGTCATATTGCTCTTTATAGCTGCCCGAGAAATTCAACAGCTCTTTCGACAATTGAACGTTTCTTCCTTCCATTTCAGCGCTTTCCGCCAATGCCAGCCCAGTTTTGGATTCGCCATCTGCTGCTGCACTTTCTGCCCCCGACAAGCATATGAAGCTTAATAGGGCTGCCGCTCCAATAAATTCAACTACTTTGGATTTCAAGGGAATCAGCCGCATCGTCTTCACTCCAATTCATTGATTTCTTTCATCTCTTCCGCAGCGAACTGCCGGTATGCCGATAACTTCCGGAAAGACACCAGTTGTTAAAAATTGGATGAATTGCATTTGGCATACTCGTGACTTAAGGAGAATAATATTAAAATATAAGAGAGCAAAAATACTCAAATATCTGTTGAAATAAAGATATATAAACCCTAACAAAATCCATATATTGTAATCTTAATTCTTAAAACCAAAATTCAACATTTATTAATTGACTTTTCAGACTTTTATTATATCCTACACTGTTTATGGATAAAAAGAAACCTCTTTGAATAGGAAATATGTACTTATTAGACGGTATTCCATGTAAAAAGTTCGCCGTTTTGTCAACTTTCCAATAACTTTGGCGACACCTTAACAATAGCGTCCGTTTTATCATTTGATCCATCAGCATGGGAACCAAAAGAAAAAGCCTGGTAACCTACCAAGCTTCTCGAAAAAAATTCTATAAGAAATCATTTTATTTCATTCAATCGCACCCAGATTCTCAAAAGGCTCAAGGCGCAACTTCACTTCTCCAATGATTGCATGGTCGAGCACGAATCCGATTTCTCTTGAATCTACACTGTTCAGCCGATTGTCGCCCAGCACAAAATATGCCCCGCCAGGCACCGTGAATTCCCCAAAATTCTCCGTCAGCTTTTCCAGTCCCTGCTCGCGGGCCAGATTGCGGTTTTCCTCCAGGTAAACTTCTTCTACAGGCGTGCCGTTCAGGATCAGCCGGTCGTCGGCCATGCTGATTCTATCTCCCGGAATACCGATTACACGCTTGATGAAGTTCCTGTCCCCGGGGGTTTTAAAAACGATGATGTCAAAGTTCTCGATATCGCTGAGTTTCACGATCAGGACTTTATCGGCTTCCTGGAAAGTAGGCATCATCGATGTGCCGTGCACTTCTACAGGCTCGAAAAGAAATTGGCGAGCCAAGAGCACGATCAAGGCGGTGAACAAAAGGATTTTCATCCAGGCAATAAGTTCTCGAACTGCGCCTTCAGCCATCTCTTCCCCCCCGTTCTGCATAGTACATCCATTTTACTACAGCCAAAAGCGCTTGCACATTCGTTTTGCTATTCATTATCCGGATTGCTACAATTGTGTAAATATTAAAAATAGGAGGACTAATGCATGAAAACTTTGTCGACAAATCACGTCATCTACAGCTTTTCCCATTTGAACGAACCGGTCATGAAAGTACAGCCAGGCGATACGGTGGCCATCGAAACCTACGATTGTTTCCAAAACCAGCTGCAATCGGCCGAACAGGAAGTCGCAGCCATCGATTGGAATGAAATCAATCCTGCTACCGGACCGATTTTCATAGAAGGCGCAGCCATCGGAGATTTGCTGAAAGTGACCATCGATGAACTTGAAATCGGCAGCCAGGGCGTCATGGTGACGGGTCCCGATTTAGGGGTCATGGGCCATCGCTTTGAAAAAATGGAATCGAAAATCATTCCGATAAAAGACGGCAAAGCGATTTTCAACGACCAGCTGCACATCCCTTTGAATCCGATGATCGGTGTAATCGGTGTAGCACCGGACGGTCCGCCGATTTCTTGCGGCACTCCCGGAGCGCACGGCGGCAATATGGATACGAAATTGATCACAAAAGGCGCAACGCTCTACTTCCCGGTATTTGCTGAAGGCGCGCTGTTCGCATTGGGAGATTTCCACGCTGCCATGGGTGATGGTGAAGTCAGTGTCTCCGGCGTTGAAGTGCCGGGACGCGCTACTGTTACATTTGACGTCATCAAAGGCCTGCATTCAAAATACCCGATTCTCCAAAACGATGAGGGCCTCACCCTCCTTGTGTCCGCCATGACACTTGATGAGGCAGTCAAAATTGCGGTGGAAGAAACGATCGACCTGTTGCTTCCTCATACGGATTTGAGCGTCAGCGACATGACTATGCTGATGAGCGCCGCCGGCCAGGCACAAATCAGCCAAGTCGTCGATCCACTCGTAACGGTGCGCTTTTTCGTGCCTCATTATGTGCTTGAGTCGCTGGACATCAAATTATTCGCTTAATGTGTTTTATTTAGCCTTTTAAGAGGCTTGACGGCGTCAGAATCGTCCGACTTTTGAGCCGCACGGCTTTTTATGTTACACTCAAGAAAAACTTGTAGGTGATAAGAATGGTAGGAAGAAATGACCCATGTCCTTGCGGCAGCGGAAAGAAGTATAAAAAATGTCACGGGAAACAGCAAACGGTTTCCATCAATGACTTGGTAAACGACGAATTGTTCAAAGTACGTCAGCAATTTTTCTCGGACAACCCGAATCAGGAACAGCTTCCGGCGTTCCGTGAACTTCAGCAGCAATGGCAGCCTCGTTTGATGCAGTCAATGGCGGAAAACGATGCACAAGCTTTTGTCATCGAAAATTTCCTGTTCATGCAAAAGCCTGAACTTTGGGCAGACTTTTTAACAAAACAGATCGAAGCGGCTCAACGCCCGACGACGAAGGAAGTTCTTGAAAACTGGAAAGATGTAAAAGTGTTCCTGGGCCAATTTGTTGCCGGAAACGAAACGTCTGCACAATTTAAAGATGCTTTTACAGGCGAAGTCTTTAAAATGACTGACCAGCCTCCGACAGATATGCAAGACAACCAGGGATTATTGGCCATCTTGCTGCCAGATGCACGCATCGGCGAAGAAGGCGCATTGTTCTTGAACGGCTATTTGACGGTTGTCGGCGAATTCACTCCGTTCTTTGAGAAGTTGAAAGCGCAAATGGCTTCTGACAACGCTACGGACGGCCCAGCTTATCTGCGCGACAATTATTTGGCGGTCGTTGAGATGATCGTCAAATACTCGACGGGCTCAGTGGACGAGAGCGTTGAGCTCTCCCCTGAACACCAATCGGTCATGGACGAGCTTAATAAGCACGTAGAAGGGGCTGACTTCGATGCCGAAACAGTCGATAATGTGACGAGCATCCTGAACAGCTACCTGGTGAGCCAACAGCCGACTGTCCAAAAGCCTGAAGCACTTGTTGCCGGCTATTGGAGATTCCTGCAGGACCACGAATTGATCAAAGGGCCGATGTTAGCGCCTAAAGACCTCAGCGAAAAATTCGGCGTTTCATCAAGCACCATCTTAAAACGTTCAAAAGAGTTCGGTTCTTATTTCGAAGAACTTTTGGCGAAAAATTAAACAGCAAAAAAGCGCGGCTGCGGCTGCGCTTTTTTTGTAGAATTTTGCTGGCTTTTATTCGCTTTATGCACATTAATCCAGGCTTTTCTGTGTGCTATGGGGATAAAAACGGCTTTTTTCTTCCCCTTTGTGACTTATCAACATGTTGATAAGTTTTTGCGGCTCATTGTTTTCCACAGAAAAAGGTTCCGGGCAGTCCCGGAACCTTTTTTATGACCTTGGCGTTTTTACACGCAATTTACGGTGCTCCCGGCGGGCAGGTGCACTTTCAAAAAATAACTTTTCCCCTGGCGACTCGGCTATCACTGCCGGGACCTGCGCAGGTTTGCCGTCATCTCCCATTGCGACCATCGTCAAAAACGATTCGGTTGTCAGCCGCTCTTCCCCAGTCTGCAAATTATGTGATTTCACACGCACGTAAACTTCCATTGACGTTCTGCCAGTAGATGTCACATTCGCTTCAAGCTCCAGTACATCCCCGACGTGTGCAGAAGACAGAAAGTCAACCGAGTCAATCGACGCCGTCACTACTTGTTTGCGGGAATGTTTCATAGCGGAAATTCCAGCAATCTCATCAATATAGGCAAGCACCTTGCCTCCGAAAATCGAGTTCATATGATTCGTATCCGGCGGCAACACCAGTTTCGTCTGGATGGTCCGCGATTCCTTCATCGGCCTTGCTTCCATTTTCAACAACCCTTCCTTTTGCTTGCAGTTTTTAAATACGCTTCCCTTCTATGATATATTACAAATAAGGGGGAAGAGCAATGACAGAATTATTGAGAATCTTGAACACACCTGAATTCCAATCCAAACACACATTGAAAGACCAATTGCGGGAACTTGGAATAAAAGCCGGCGACGCACTTATCGTCCATTCATCGCTGAAGTCGATGGGCTGGATTGCAGGAGGCCCACAGGCGGTCGTTGAGGCATTGATGGAGACAATTACCACAAATGGCACCTTAGTGATGCCCGCGCAGTCTGCGGACAACTCAGACCCTTCTTATTGGATGGCACCGCCCATCCCGGAAAATTGGCATCAGCCATTGCGAGATGAACTGCCGGCATTCGATCCCCACCTGACGCCAATGCGCGGCATGGGCAAAATCGCAGAATGCCTGCATCGCCACCCGGATACCATCCGCAGCCCGCATCCAGCCCATTCCTTTATCGCTTGGGGAAAAAATGCCGCCCATTGGATGAACGATCAGCCGATCGAAAATTCTTTCGGACCCGGTTCGCCGCTCGGCAAAATGATGGAAGCCGATGTGAAAATCATGCTGATTGGCACCGGCTTTGATTCGTGCACTGCTTTGCATTACGCAGAGTTCGTCCAAGAAGACCGGACCACATCGCCACAAGGCGCAGCCATCATGAAAGACGGCGAACGGATCTGGCAGCCCTTCGATTGTGTCGATATGGATTCTGAGCGTTTCCCCGAAATCGCCAAAGCGTATCCGGGCCCGATCGAAACCGGCCAGCTCGGCCAAGCGGAAGTCCGGATCGCCGCTATGCGCCCCCTTGTCGAATTCGGCATCGAATGGCTGAAGGTCAACCCTGCCCTAAAAGAAGAAGAGCCATCATAAAAGCCCGTCCATTGGAGCGGGTTGCCCGGCCATCTAAAAATGGCGAGGCAGCCCCATACAAGGACGGGCTTTTATGTATAAACGATTTCATCTAAAAGATTTTCGAGGCGGACATTACTGGAATTGAACGAATCCACGAACGCATTGATGATTTCAGCAGGTTCGGCTATATTCTCCCAATCCAGCTGATAGCCGGCGTTCAAGGCTAGCTGGCGGGCAAATTCCCGAACAGTCCGTCCATTGCCTTCACGGAAAGGATGCAGGGCATTCAGTTCTGCTAAATAATGCGCAAGTCGCGGAACAAACTCGCTGCGCGGCAGGTTTTTCAAGTAGTTATCCTGTTTGAGTTCCGCAAAGATCCTGCGCAATTCCGCATCGATGAACTTCGGATGCGCGAAAGACGAAGACCCTTTTGAAATCATTTCTTTTCGCAATTCGCCGGCAAACGGATAAACATCCTGCAGAATGGAACGGTGGATGTCGATAAAAGCTTCCATATCAACAGGATCCGCTGGTTGTTTGATGCGCAATTCAGATAGCCGGAACAGCGTATAGACTTTTTCCAGCTCTTTCAGCTTTTCTTCATCCATCAAATTGAAAAGGTTGACCAGCACTTCCGACTCCGGGTAGCAATACATGGAGCTATGCTGATATTTAGACATTGAATTTCGATTTGATGGCCCGGTGGAATTGAGCTTCCGTCCGTTCGCCAGTCAACACCGACCTCACAAACTTCTCATCCTCGTGGGTTACATCAAAGCCTTCAGTCACTAGAGAATGGGAAGCATAAGAAATTGCATGGCTGGCTTGTTCATGGGAAACACGGTTAACTAATTTCGTCAATTTCATGACCACCTTTCGTCTCCCAATCATACCATTTTTCCGCCCTTTTTTCCAGCTCCAACCCCTATTTCATAAGGTTTTCAGCGTTTTTTTCGCACACAAAAACCGGATGCCAAGGCACCCGGTTTTCTTTATGCCTGCTGCTGCAGTTCTTTGGTTTCTTCCGCTGTAAAAGGCCGGGATCTCGTTAAAAACCGTTTGCCTTCCACGCCTTCCAATGAAAACATGCCGCCGCGCCCATTCACAACATCAATGATCAGCTGCGTGTGGCTCCAGTAGTCGAATTGGCTTTTATGCATATAGAATTTGCTGCCGCCGATTTCGCCGAGCAGCACGTCCTGGTCGCCCAAAAACAAATCGCCTTCCGGATAACACATCGGTGCGCTGCCGTCACAGCAGCCCCCCGACTGGTGGAACATGACCGGCCCGTGTTTCTTTTTCAGCAATTCAATCAGCTCAAGCGCCGCTTCTGTTGCAATTACACGTTGGACCATCTTAATCCCTTCTTTCTTGATCAAAAGAACCCTTGTTTGTCATCGCTGTAGCTGACCAGCATATTTTTCGTCTGCTGGTAATGGTCAAGCATCATTTTGTGGTTTTCACGCCCGACGCCGGACATTTTGTAACCGCCGAATGCTGCGTGTGCAGGGTATTGGTGATAGCAGTTTGTCCAAACACGCCCAGCCTGGATGCCGCGTCCGAAACGGTAAGCTGTATTCGTGTCGCGCGTCCAAATGCCCGCTCCCAACCCGTATAACGTATCGTTAGCGATTTCAAGCGCTTCTTCTTTTGTTTTGAATGTTGTAACCGAAACAACCGGCCCAAAAATCTCTTCTTGGAACACGCGCATCTTGTTATGCCCTTTAAAGACCGTCGGCTTGATATAATAGCCTTCTGCCAAATCGCCTTCAAGCACATTGCGGTCTCCGCCAATCAATACTTCAGCGCCTTCTTGCTTGCCGATATCCAGGTAAGACATGATTTTTTCCATTTGCTCCTGTGAAGCTTGTGCGCCCATCATTGTTTCTGGGTCAAGCGGATTGCCAATTTTGATTGCAGCAACGCGTTTCAATGCACGCTCCATGAATTCATCATAAATATCTTCTTGAATCAGAACGCGTGAAGGACATGTACATACTTCACCTTGGTTCAAAGCGAACATGACAAAACCTTCAATTGCTTTGTCCAGGAATGCATCGTCTTCATCCATGATGTCTTTGAAGAAGATATTCGGCGACTTCCCGCCAAGCTCCAACGTAACCGGAATCAGGTTTTGTGATGCGTATTGCATGATCATACGGCCTGTTGTCGTTTCACCCGTAAATGCCACTTTTGCAACGCGCGGGCTTGACGCAAGCGGTTTGCCTGCTTCTAATCCAAAGCCGTTGACAATATTCAAGACGCCTGGCGGGATCAGATCGCCTACCAATTCAGCCCAGACAAGAATGCTTGCCGGAGTCTGTTCAGCAGGTTTCAAGACGACGCAGTTACCAGCTGCTAGTGCAGGAGCAAGTTTCCAGACAGCCATCAGCAACGGGAAATTCCACGGAATGATCTGGCCTACGACGCCCAGCGGCTCATGGAAATGATAAGCTACTGTATCTTCGTCTATTTGGCTGATCGAACCTTCTTGCGCACGGATAACGCCGGCGAAATAACGGAAATGGTCAATCGCTAAAGGAATGTCGGCATTTAAGGTTTCACGGACAGCTTTTCCGTTATCCCATGTTTCCGAGACTGCCAATAATTCCAGGTTTTCTTCCATGCGGTCTGCAATTTTCAATAACATATTCGAGCGGACAGTAGTTGACGTTTTGCCCCACGCTTCTTTAGCCGCATGAGCAGCGTCAAGTGCAGCTTCCACGTCTTCAGCTGTCGAACGCGCCACTTCTGTGAATTTTTTGCCGTTTACTGGAGAAACATTATCAAAATATTGGCCTTTCGCCGGAGCGCGCCACTCTCCATTTATATAGTTTTCGTACCTTTCCTTGAAAGAGTGTTTCGCGCCTTGCGTGTTCGGCATCGCATATTCCATTACCATTCTGTTTCCTCCCTTTTCTCTTTTATGCCCTGACTTGTATACGCTTACATTCTTCCTGAAAAAGAATGCTGCCTAACAAGAAACAGCTTCCCTTCTATATTGTCAAAAAAATTAGATAATTGCAAGCCTTATGGATAAATTATAGGCAACATTTCACATCGTTTTGTTTATTCGGCGTGAAGGGTATACTATTTATATTAAAAGAAATAAGCAATGAAGGGATTTTATGTATGCGAATCAATAAGTTTTTAAGTGAAACGGGCATCACCTCGCGCCGCGGCGCCGATAAATTCATCGAGGCTGGCCGCGTCACGATCAACGGCCAGCCGGCGGAGCTTGGCAGCAAAGTCGGGCCGCACGACGAAGTCCAGGTAGACGGCAAAGTCATTGAACAACCGGAAGAAGAATACGTCTACATCGCCCTCAACAAACCCGTGGGCATCACGAGCACGACCGAGCGCCATATCGAGGGAAATATCGTAGATTTCGTCAACCATCCTTCCCGCATCTTCCATGTCGGAAGGCTCGACAAAGATTCTGAAGGTTTGATCCTGCTGACGAACGACGGCGACATCGTCAACGAGATTCTGCGCGCAGAGAATGAGCACGAAAAAGAATACATCGTCAAAGTGGATATGCCGGTAACAGAATCCTTCTTAAAGAAAATGGCGGAAGGTGTCGAAATTCTCGATACAAAAACGCTGCCGGCCAAAGCTGAGAAGATTTCGAAATTCACATTCCGCCTGACAATCCGGCAAGGTCTGAACCGCCAGATCCGGCGCATGTGCCAAGCGCTCGGCTATGAAGTCCGTGATTTGAAACGGGTGCGCATCATGAACATTCACCTCGGCGGCTTGCCGACAGGCGAATGGCGGAATCTGACAGATGAAGAACGCAATGAACTGTTCCGCGACCTCGACTATAAACCGAAACGATAGGAGACAGATACATGCTGACATTACAGAACACCCCTAACCACGCAGGCGTTAAGATCAGCGGCGATTATTTCGACCTTGAGGAATTGAACAAAGCGATCTACCATGTGATTGGCGATGAAAACAAATACCTCCATTACACCGGCTCACGCACCCGGATCCTCGGGATTTGCCATGCCATTCGCCAAGCCGCGCTTGGCGAACGCAATGTGGAAACCGTTTTTAACGGCTTGACGGACCACGCAAAAAAACAAAAGAGCTTCATCTCACCTGACAAAAATATCTATTTCTCGACAGAAGTGCTGTGGCCAGAAATTTTATACGCGGCCGTCGCTTTAAAAGACTTTGTGCGCCTGCACCGCGAAGACGCCGCATTTCCGGACTGGGAGCCGGAAGTGCACGTCATCACCCATTTCCAGTCGCTTGTATTGGATTGCCTCCACGGCCAAGTGCCGGAAGCGGAATACCAGGTCATCATGAAGACGTTCAGCGATACTGCGCCCGTCCGGGATTATGCCGTCCAATACATTGATTTCCTTAATTTAAAATACATCGACATGGCGAAACAGCAGCGCGAAAATGCGTTGTCTTCTGTCGCGATGAAAATCGCCACTCAAGACAGTGATTACAACGCGTTCCGCCAGCAAGTGCTGGCAGCGGCAACTCCATCCAAAAAAGCCATACATGAAATTCAATTTAAAGCCGATTATCCCGAAAAAATTGATTGGTAACAAGAAAAGCGGAAACGGCCGTTTAGGTCCGAAAGGCGTAAGATGGATTGGCGAAGCGGCGTATTTTCAGCCGCACAGCTAAGCCAGCTTACGACCCGAGGACCTGGCCGTTGCAGCTGGACAACATGAAAAGCGGGAGCGCCAGTGTAAATTCACACTGGCGCCCCCGCTTTTCTCAACGCTTAATTTGAAGCACCATGAAATCGCTGACTTCTTCCGCCCGCAAGCTATGCCTTTCCCCTGGAGCCATATGAAGCAGATTATGCTGCGATACTTCGACTTCCCTGCCTTCTACCGTAAAAATCACTTTCCCTCTTTTCACAATGATGAGAACGTCCGCATCCACTTCATGCTCCGCAACGGTCTGACCGATCTGCAGCTGCATATTCACCACATTGGTGTCATTAAAACTCAGCACTTTTTCGATATGCTTATGTGTCTCGTTCAGATAATAAGGTGTATCTATCAATTCCATGCCGGTACCCTCCTTTTACACCAATTAGTTCGACACAAAAACCCGAATTCCTCTGCTAAAGGAATTCGGGTTTGCGTTCTTTCTTATTCAACCAATTGGATAAACTGTTTTGTCCGTTCATTCTGAGGGTTCTCAAAGAACGTTTTCGGATCTGCAGATTCGATAATGACGCCTTTGTCGAGCATGATGACACGATCTGCTACTTCTTTGGCAAACTTCATTTCATGCGTGACCACAACCATCGTCATGCCTTCTTCAGCAAGTTGCTTCATTACTTGAAGAACTTCGCCGACCAGTTCAGGGTCAAGTGCTGATGTCGGTTCATCAAACAGCAGCACTTTCGGTTCCATCGCAAGTGCACGTGCAATCGCTACCCGCTGTTTTTGGCCGCCGGACAACTTGCTCGGATAAACATCCGCCTTGTCGCCGAGGCCTACTTTCTCAAGCAGCGCTAAGCCTAATTGCTTCGCTTTTGCCTTATCCATTTTCTTTACGATAATGGGTGCTTCAATCACATTTTCCAAAACCGTCTTATGCGGAAACAGATTGAAATGCTGGAAAACCATTCCGACTTCTGCCCGGATGTCCGGCAATTTATCTTTTTTTGGATCGATGGTGTGCCCGTCAATCGTAATCGTCCCGCTGTTCATTTCTTCTAAAAAGTTGAAGCAGCGCAGAAGCGTACTTTTACCTGATCCGCTGACCCCCACAAGAACTACCACTTCCTGGGGCTTTACATGCAGATCGATGCCTTTCAGCACTTCCAAATCACCAAAGGATTTATGGATGTTTTCGCCAATAATCATGATCTTAACCCCCTCACACTTTGTCGACGTCCAGCCTGTTTTCATACCATCTGACGATGTACGTGAAAATCATGACCAGGACTAAATAATAGAAACCTACAACGATGAATGTTTCAAACTGTTTGAAAGAACTTGCTGCTGCCCGGTTTGCTACCGAGAAGAGCTCTGCTACCCCGATCATCCATACCAAGGAAGAATCCTTCAAAGTGATGATAAACTGATTGCCAAGCGGCGGAATAGAACGGCGCAGCGCCTGCGGGAAAACAATTCTCCGCATCAACTGATTGTTCGTCATGCCGAGTGCCCGGCTCGCTTCTGTCTGTCCGCGGTCAATCCCTTGGATCGCTCCACGGAAAATCTCAGCGATGTATGCACCGTTATGGACTCCAAGAGCCAGCGCTCCTGCCCAGAAATTATCCAAAACTACGATTTGCGTAATCCCGAAATACAGGAACATGATCTGCACCAGTAAAGGCGTCCCTCGGATAACTGTAATATATAGATTTGCGATGCCTTGCAAAATTTTGGATTTCGATATTTTCATCAATGCAAAGGCTATACCCAGCACTGTTCCGAGAACAACGGAAATTGCTGTCAATTGGAGCGTAATGATGACGGCATCCAAAAATCCCGGATAAGTGGTTATAAAGATATCAAATATTGTTCGAATGCTCTCCATGGCAATTCTCCTCTCCGTTTAGCGCAGAATTTCGATTCCTTCTGTATCCACTTCGAGGAGGTTAGTACCGAACCATTTGTCCGAAATTTCCGCGTAAGTGCCGTCTTCAACAATAGCAGCCAACGCTCTATTGATTTCTTCTAAAAGAGCTTCGTCTTCCGGGCGCACAGCGATCGCTGCTTCTTCAATCCACAGGTTTTCGCCAATGTCCTTGATTTCAAGACCGGCTTTCTGTGCTTCAAATCCGACAACGTCAGAAGTGATGACCGCGTCAACACGTCCTGGCACCAATTCCTGCAAAGCGACAACGTCACTATTGTAGTACTGGATATCATCAGTAAACTCTTTTGCAGCCGGCTCGTAAGTTGTTTGTGCTACAATCCCGATTTTCTTGCCTTCCAAGTCTGCTGGTTCCTTGATTTCCGTGTTGTCTTCAGCAACCCAGATTTTCCCGCCTGACAAATAGTATGGATCTGAGAACGCTACTGTTTTCGCGCGTTCGTCTGTAATGGCCATCGAACCTAGTACTGCATCATACTTTTTGCCGATTAGGCCTTGGATGATGGTTTCGAACGGATTTGTTACCGGATTGTGTTCCAATCCCATCTCTTCGGCCAAAGCTGCACCAATTTCAATATCAAAACCTGTTTGTTTTCCGCCTTCTTCATAGTTGAACGGTTTGTAAAGTCCGCTGGCTGCAGTTGTGAACTTACCCTCTTCCAGCAAGCCCAGCTCGTTTCCTTCGCCTTCAGTGCTTGATCCTCCCGAACCGGCTGAGTCTTCTGAACCTCCACAAGCTGCCATAAGCATCCCTGCTGATAGAATTACACCTAAAAATGATAATTTCTTTTTCATATTGTTCTCCCCTTTTCGTTTATTATGATTGACCAAAGCGCCTGGGCGTTTCGGGACTTGCCAGTAGGTTGAGCGTTCTTTTTATAAAAATATGTCTTTCTCTTTGTATACTGCTTCGACCTTTATCAAATTCCCTTTTACCTTGGCATGCTCCTTTACGTAAACGAAGCGCATGATGGAAGTCAGCAAAGCGTGGACAGCCGTGTAGGAATCGATGTTCAAATTGGAATTCAATGCGACTGGCAGCAGGATATTCGCATATTCCCCTGCAGGCGAATCACTGGAATCTGTCAGCACAATCACTTGTGCATTCCGCTTTTTCGCTGTACTTAGCGTATCAATCAGTGCCCGCGTATACCGAGGAAATGCAAATGCAATCACAATGTCGCCTTCTTCGATCTTCGCCAGCTGGCTGTAATACCGCCCTTCGGAAGAAACAATCATTTCCGTGTGGCCCAGCGTCATGTCCAGCCAGCCCGAAAACCAATGCGCCAGCCCGAAATCGAAAAAATTGCTGGTGACGTAAATGTGTTTTGCGGAACTGATCATGTCGACTACTTGAAGCAGCTTTTCTTCATCAATGGATTGTTTGAGTTTGACGATGCTTAAAATATCCGCATCCAGCAAATTCTCCAAAAAAGATTGATCCGCTTCAGGTTCAAGCATTTCCTGCTCTGCCTGCACCAGCCTTTCTTCCGCTAATTTCCGCTGAATCACCTGCTGAAATTCAGCATATCCTTTGTAGCCAAGCTTCTGCGTCCAGCGAATCACCGTTGACTCGCTGACGTTCACCCGTCGCCCTACTTCAAGAGCAGATGAAAATGCCAGGAAAATGGGTTCTTGCACAAATAAATCCCCCACTTTTTTTTGGCCAGAGCTGAAATCTTTATATGCCCCCGAAACTTTACGCAGTATTTCCTGCACGCCTATCGCCTCCAACACAAGAACTTACTCAAATACCTATAAAAAGTATACTACCTTGCAGGGAACCCTGCAATACTTTACTGAATATTAGCGGAAGACTTTCATTTATATTTATTCTAAAATTACGTATTTTACTCAATTTATGGCGTTTTTTATGCATTAATTATGTATTTTTTTTAGCAGGCGCCGTATGGAGCGGACTGGAAATACAGCTTTATAGAAGGGTTGTTATGAAATCCATTTTAAAAATGGGGATTTTTTTTGCAGGAAATACTTCAGCCGACTATTTCCTAGAGAAAATCCCACGCCTGGCTAAATTGTAAACCTAAATTTTTCACGTTTATTGATTTTAAAGGATTTCTCTTAGAGGACCCGAATTAGGAAGAGAAAGCAATGAGCGGAAAACGCCAGGACATGAAATAAAACATAAGTATTGTATAATAATTGTATAATATTAGTATCGGAGTGGTTGAATGTGAAATGGCAAGACCGGATTTTCTGGCTGTTTATCGTGTGGTACAGCATCGGAATTGTTTTATTAAGTTTTGATTTATTGCCTTGGTGGCTGGAATGGGCAAATGCATTTTTCCTGATGCTTGCCGGAACACTCGGCTTCCTTTATTTTTATCATCTGTTCGGAAAAAAAGCTGGCATTTCGTTGGGCATTTTCATTTTCCTGTTTACGTTTATCGTTGAAGGGGCTGGCGCAGGTACAGATTTCCTTTTCGGCTCGTACGACTATACAAAAAGCTTCGCGCCCAATCTATTTGGGGTGCCGATTGCTATCGGCTTCGCCTGGCTGATGGTCATGGCGACCACCCACGTCCTTGCAAGCTGGATAATACCTTCCGGGGGGCTTTTATACGCTGTTGTCGGTGCGATAGGTGCTGTCATCATCGATTTGATCATCGACCCTGTCGCTTTTCTGCTGAAGGAATATTGGATTTGGCAAGATACCGGCATTTATTACGGCATCCCGTGGACCAATTTCACTGGTTGGTTTACCGTCGCTTTCGTCCTCCACTTGCTCATTGACTGGCTGATGAAACGGCAGGGCATCCAAACCCGCTCTTCCATTCTTGAAAAACGGATGGCTCTCTTATACATATTAATTACCGCTATGTTCGTGCTGCTTGGCGCATTGGGCGGTTTGTGGCTTGCGGCATTGCTGACCACCACCCTTGCAGCCGGATTCACAGCATTGGCCTGGAGAAGGAGACGCGTATGATTCCCGCGAAAAAAATTTATTTATTCGATAAGGGATTTGAATTGTATTTGAATCCGCTGCTTCGCCGATCTTTTTCGGGTCTTCTCGGCCGCGGCATACAAAAGCCGCCGTCAAATCCTGTAATCTTCATCGCCAACCACAGCTCCTGGTGGGATGGGCTCTTATTCTTTTTCCTGAACCGTACTGTATGGAAGCATGACATCCACATGATGATGGACGAAAAAGGATTGGTTCAGTACAGCTTTTTCCGTTTTCTCGGCGCATTTTCCATTAATCGTGCAAAACCGAAAGATATACTCGCTTCGCTGCAATACGCAGAAAAGCTGCTGAATAGCGGAAAAACAGTTGTGCTATTTCCGCAAGGCGATGAATTCCATCAAGAAAAGCGGCCGCTCGGCTTTAGTGCCGGCATCACCTATTTGATGGAACGCTGTCCGGACATTCCGGTTGTCCCGCTCAGTTTCTATTATTCGTTCCGCCATGCCCAAAAGCCGGAAGTGTGGATGCTGCAGGGACCTGCGTTCCGTTTGGCTGATCTTTCCAGCACCAGCCGAAAAAATCAGACTGTTGAAATCGAACAACTTTCCACCCAGCAGCTCGATGAGTTAAAGCATTTTGCAGTGGCGGAAGATACGGCCGCATTCGTAGACTTATTAAAAAGGAGGAAATAGCATGTTCTTGTTCATCGGTGCACTTGTATTTTTTTTGCTGTGGACGATCTTTAACAGCTTTTTTCTTCCTTTGCTGCCATCCAAGGCGAACTTGTCTTCAGCCCCGCTCATTTCAGTGCTGATTCCGATGCGCAATGAAGAACATAACGCCGAAACTTTGGTGGCTTGCCTGAAAGCCGCGGATTATCCGAGTATGGAATTCATCATTTTAAACGACCAATCGACAGACCGTACCGGCGAGATTCTTTCCCGCCTGACAGCTGGCGACAGCCGTTTCACGCTTTTACAGGGGCGGGAACTGCCAGCAGGCTGGGTCGGAAAAGTCCATGCCTGTCACCAATTGCAGCAGCATGCCCAAGGAGAATACCTGCTGTTCATTGATGCCGATATCCGCTTTGTTCCGGAGGCGTTCGGACAAGCGTTGTCGTTGATGCAGCAAAAAAACGCGAAATTATTGTCTGGTTTTCCTGCGTTCGATGTGCCGCCTTTCTTGAGCAAACTATTGGTGCCAATGCAGCATTTCGTTGTCTTTTTCCATCTCCCGCTGGCAGCCGCCAATTGGACGAATATCCCATCTACAACTGCCGCCAACGGCATGTGGATGATGTTCGAACGCCGAGCATACGACAAGATCGGCGGCCATGCTGCCGTGTCGGATTCTCTCGTGGAAGACGTCCACATTGCGCGCTTGATGAAGGCTTCGGGCATGAAGATGCTACTCGCCAATATCACCCGGTCGGTGCGCTGCCGGATGTATGACACAAACCATGACGTATGGGAAGGCTTCTTGAAAAACAGTTATGCAGGCATCGGCCGTTCGCCTTTGATGGCAGCTGTCTTAAGCCTATTTTATAGCGCGTTTTACGTAGCTCCGCTGTTTCTGCTGATGTATGGCATGCTGACAGCCAATCCATTGTATGCTATCCCTTACGCATTAACCGTATTGCAGCAGCTTTACGTCATGCTCAGAACCCGCCAGCATTGGTATTTGGCATTTCTGATGCCGGCGCAGGCAGCTGCAATGATTGCTGTGCTGCTCCATTCCATGTGGAAAGCATGGCGCAAAAAACCGTATTCCTGGAAAGGCAGGCAGTATTCATGAAAAAAGTGATTATTATCGGCGGCGGCCTTGGCGGTCTTGCGTCAGCTGTTACGTTGGCGCATGCCGGATTCCAGGTGCATTTATATGAGCAAAACGCTCATCTCGGAGGTAAATTAATGCCGGTTTCATTGGGCAGCTATACGTTCGACTTTGGACCGAATACCATCACGATGCCGCATGTATTCAAAGGAATCATCGAGCAGACCGGCGAACGGGCAGAAGATTATTTCGAACTTCTTCCGCTCCGCTCCCATACCCGCAACTATTTCCAGGATGGTTCCACAATCGATTTTTCTTCAGACCCGGAAAAGATGGCTGCCGAAATTGCTCGTTCGTCTGCAGCCGACGCCGCCAATTACCCAAAATTCCTGAAGGAAATAAGCCGCTTATATACGTTATCCGAACGTTATTTCTTCCCAGCAACGTTTCAATCCTGGAGAGATTACCTTTCTCCTTCTCTGGGCCGCGCCTTGCTGCAGGCGCGGCCGGCAGAAACCTTGGATCATTTTTTCAAGCGTTATTTCTCAAACCCGAACATGCTGCAGGCTCTTGGCCGCTACGCAACTTATATCGGATCTTCACCTTATAAAGCGCCTGCCACTTTTGCGATGATTGCCTATCTCGAATTGGTAGAAGGCGTTTATTACACGAAAGGCGGCAATGTCCGCATCGCAGAAGCTTTCGCGGCTGTCGCCAGAAAGAACGGCGCTGTGCTGCAGACCGGGACCGCCGTAGAGCGGATACTGGTAGACAACGGCGGCGTAAGCGGCGTGGAACTGGCAGGCGGCGAGAAAGTCGTGGCCGATCTGGTCATTTTAAACGGCGATCTCTTGAGCGCATATCCTGAATTGGTGGATGAAAAGCTTCGCCCCTCCTTCCCGGATGCAAAAGCTGCCCGCTTTGAACCTTCCATTTCGGCATTCGTCATTACCGCCGGGCTGATAGGCCATGCACCGGAACTCAAACACCATAACGTATTTTTCTCCGGGGATTACCGGCAAGAATTTGCCGACCTGTTCGCCCATCAGCGCTATAGCGACGAACCGACCGTCTATATCAGCAATTCCTCCTTCACCGACCCATCCGTATCTCCGGATGGCAGCAATTTATTCATATTAGTCAACGCACCTGCCCTGACAAAGGACGGACAGCTGCAAATCGATCCTGAGCAATACAAAGAACGCATCTACGATTTTCTGGAAAGCTACGGCGTAGAGATCCGCAGCCGCCTCGCTGTGGAGAAGGTTTTTACCCCTTCTTTCATCAAGGAGACGTTCGGCTCGTGGCGCGGCGCACTTTACGGCCCATCTTCCCACCGCAAAGCGGATGCATTCCTGCGTCCTGCCAATGCCAGCCCGGACATTGCCAATTTATACTTCATCAGCGGCAGCACGCATCCAGGCGGCGGTTCTCCGATTGTCACAATGGGCGGACAAAACTTGGCAAAACGCATTATCAAGCAGCATAAATAAAAGGCTTCAGCGCGAATCTGCGCTGAAGCCTTTTTTATAAGCAAGCCAGGATGGCCTGTTTCGATTCATCTGATACGAAATGTTTTTCTTTGAATACATTATAGCGCTTGTCGCGGATTGCCGACAAAATCTCCCGATACACAAGGCCCGCCCCTTTTACAGCAATGCGCGAGGACAAAGGGTATTCATGGATGGTTTCAAAAGCATGCTCATAATATTGTTCAGCTTGTTTGGCAAGGTCTTCCCAGACCTCGACAAACTCTCCGCTGACTTGCCCATTATGCAGATCCGCATCGGCAAGGCTGTATTTATGCAAAACTTCATTCGGCAAATAAATTCGGCCAATTTTCAAATCTTCTCCGACATCCCGCAAAATATTCGTGAGCTGCATCGCGTAGCCCAGGGAGACCGCGCCTTCTTTCAGCACAGCCGTTTTGCCTGGTGCAAGAATCGGAAGCAGCATCAGCCCGACGCTGCTCGCCACGTGGTAGCAATAGTCCAGCAGGTCTTCAACTGTCTCGTAGCGGCTGAAAGATAAGTCCATTGCCTGGCCTCTCAGCAGGCAGGAAAATGCGTCTGCATCCATATCGAAGGTTTGGAACACATCCGCCAGCGCAACCCACATCGGATTTTCCGGATTGTGCTGGCCTTTCAAGAATTGCTGGAACTCCTGCTCGAACTTTGCAAGTTCTTCAACGGGGTTATCCCCTTCATCGACAATATCGTCAGCGAGGCGGCAAAATGCATAAACTGCCCAAACCGCTTTCCGTTTTTCCTTTGGCAATAAAGAAAAGGTTTTGTAAAAACTCTTGGAATTGGCAGCAATGACTTTTTCACAATAATCGTAAGCTTGTCTTACTTCCATCGTGGACCGCTCCCTTCACTGATGAACTCACTTTGGACTTGCTCGGCCATGAGTTTCGCTCCTTGCATGACAATCGGGATTCCACCGCCTGGATGCACGGACGCTCCCACTGCGAACAAGCCCTGGGTTTTATACGGCTTGACCTGCGGACGGAAAACCCCTGATTGGAACAGCGTCGGCCCAATGCCGAAACTGCCGCCTTTGAACAAGCCGAACGCTTCCGCATCTGTCGGCGTCCGGATTTCCATCCACTCCGTCGCCGCCTTTAAACCTGGAAAAGATAATTGCTCCGCGCGTTCTATGATTTGATCGATCCATTCCGTTTCCGAAGCCCAATCGACCGTTGAGCCAGCAGGAACAGGCACCAACATATAAAGGACGCCTTTCCCTTCCGGAGCAAGTGAACGATCCACTTTGGAAGGGTGGAATGTATAGAACGCAGGGTCTTCAGGAAGTTTCTTATCACTAAAGACATTTTTCATATGGTTTTCATAACTGCTGCCAATGAAAAATTGATGGACATTAACATCTTCATAGACCTTGTCGAGCCCGAAGTACAACAATACGCAACCGGAAGAAGGAACAAATTCCTTCTCTTTCTGGCCGGGCAGGACAGATGTAATTGAAGGAAAGTCTCCATTATAAATTACGCCGTCAAAAGCCTGAAATCCTTCTTTTGTTTCAATTCCTTTGACAACATCGTCATCAACGACAATGTTTTCTACTGGGCAGCCGGTATGTATCTCAGCATTGGGGCGCTTCCGAAGTTCCTTTTCAAGAAGCGGGATCAAACTGCCGTAGCCGCCTTTCAAATAATGCACGCCATGTTCATGCTCGCTGAAAGGCACTAAAGAATACATGGCAGGCGCATTGAAAGGGTCTCCCCCGATATACAGCGCCTGCAATGTATAAGCCAATTGAAGCCTTTCGTCTTTAAAATAATTGGACATCAGCTTTTTCACAGATTGCTGCGGCTTCAGCTTCAGCAGCTTTTTCACATTCCCAGGTGTCCAGAAATCGCTTTTTTTGACAAAAGAATGTTCCAAAAAGGTGGAGCTTCCAATTTCAAATCGTTCTCTGCCTTCTGCCATGAATTTCAGGAAGCCTTCCTGTTCTCCCGGAAACACCCGCTCCACTTCTGCGGCCTGGCGTTCGATATCCGGATATTTGGTGTACACTTTGCCGTCCGGATAACGGATTGTATACAATGGGTCGCAGAGCAGCAATTCATATTCGTCATCGCTGATTCCGGCTTCTCCCAGCAGTTTGCGGAACATTTCCGGCAACAGCACAATCGTCGGCCCTTCGTCGATCCGGAAGCCGTCTCGTTCAACGAACGTTAAACGGCCGCCCAATTTTTGCTCTTTTTCAAAGATGGTGACATCGAAGCCTTGGCGCGTTAAGAAAAGCGCTCCCATCAAACCGCCGACGCCGCCTCCGATAATGGCAATTTTCATGAAAAGCCCTCCAATACCGGCAAAGGCGAAGTCGGAACAGGTGCTTTGCCGTATTGCTCGAAAATGCCATTCGCTGTAATGCGGGCAGATTCCAAGATCGTCGGCAACCCACTTCCGGGATGCGTACCGCCGCCAACCAGCCAGCAATGATCCAGTTCTTCGAATTTATTATGGGGACGGAAAATCATCATCTGCGACAATTGATGGCCCAAGTTGAATGTTGCGCCTTTGTAAACAGAATAATCGTGCTCCCAGTCGAATGGCGTCAATAGCTGCTCTTCTACGATATGGTCGCGGATCCCTTTAAATTCCGATTTTTCTTCAATGATATCCAGAACAAGTTCACGGAAAGCACCTTTT
>NZ_RQII01000024.1 GCF_004761975.1 Planococcus koreensis
TGTCTCGCAAGCAAGTAAGATCCCTCAAAGACGATGAGGTAGATAGGTTCGGAGTGGAAGCGTGGCGACACGTGCAGCTGACGAATACTAATCGATCGAGGACTTAACCAAAACAACCGTGGGCACGGATTGCCCGTTTCGTTTCAATGTCGTGTATCCAGTTTTGAGGGCGCAAGCACTCAAGCAAAAAATAGTCCAGTGATGATGGCAAAGAGGCCACACCCGTTCCCATCCCGAACACGGAAGTTAAGCTCTTTTGCGCCGATGGTAGTTGGGGGTTTCCCCCTGTGAGAGTAGGACGTCGCTGGTCTGTATTTTTTTTTTGGTCCCGTGGTGTAGCGGTTAACATGCCTGCCTGTCACGCAGGAGATCGCCGGTTCGATCCCGGTCGGGACCGTATTTTTTTCCGAATGAACACAGCCAATGGGCTGTGTTTATTTTTTTTGGTTGGATTAAGCAAACGGCAGAACTTGAATCTGTCTATGGGAGGAAACTTTATGAGAAGAGGAATCAGTTTTGAAATTCCGAACGACTACGGCCGTTTTCTTGGAGATGTCCTGCAACCTATAGAAATCAACGCGTTCCATTGGAAGATTGGCATCGGCGAATCGTATAAGACAGTTAACGATAAACTAGATGGGATGCTTTTCCCAGACAGCCAAGAATCCATTTCAGGGACAGAACTGAAAACCACGTTGGAATCCAACGATTATTATGTTATTTTTGCTGATTTGCAGGCATATCCAAGTAAAGAAATTTCCAGCATCGAAACCTATGAAGAATTTATGGAAAGCGATTGCGAACTGGTTCTGCTCGTGGTGGATTGCAGCTATGTCACCATTTACTGCAAAAATCAGGAGGCAATCATCTCCCTGCAAAAAAATGCCTTAAATAACGGTTTTACCGATATCGAATATATAACCGATGAAAACGATTCAAGAACAAGGCTATCTGTTTGGTAAGAGTGACAGCTTTAAAGCCCTATGTAAGTATTCGATACAGCATTTAACGTAAAAGAGAGCATGAGAGACACACTGGAAAGTGGATTTTTTGATTTCCTGCAGTTTCTTCGCTAAACTATGTAAAGACTCAATAGAGGTGACGGATAAAATGAACTATACAATAGAAGTGAACTCTCCAGAAGAAACGATGGCATTCGCTGAAAAACTGGCCCTTCTCCTGCAGCCGCAGGATCTTCTGACGCTTGAAGGCAGCCTCGGCGCTGGAAAAACCACATTCACCAAAGGCATCGCAAAAGGGCTTGGCATCAAACGCATGGTCAACAGCCCAACATTCACCATTCTAAAACAATACGAAGGCAAGCTGGAACTGAACCATATCGACGCTTACCGCTTAGAAGACAGCCATGAAGACATCGGCTTCGATGAATTGTTCTCAGGCGACGCCGTATCAGTCGTAGAATGGGCGCAATTCATCAGCGAATACTTGCCGCAAGACCGTTTGGACATCATCATCACGCGCAAGTCGGAAGAGGCGCGCGAAATCGCCCTTCACCCAAAAGGCCGGCGCTATGAAACTTTATGCAAGGAGCTAAACTTATGATTTATCTAGGCATCGACACTTCAAACTATCCCCTAGCGATTGCTTTGATGGAAGATCAGACTGTTTTAATAGAAGAAACCACGAATCTGAAAATCAATCACTCGCTGACAGCGATGCCGGCGATTGAGGAAATGATGAAGAAAGCGAAAGTCGCGCCTGCTGATTTGACGCACATTGCAGTAGCGGAAGGACCGGGTTCGTATACCGGCATCCGGATTGGGTTGACCATCGCAAAAACATTGGCTTGGTCGCTGAAAATTCCGTTGCATATGGTATCCAGCCTGAAAGTATTGGCGGCAAATGGCCAGTCTTTCGACGGTTTGGTGTGTCCGGTGATGGATGCGCGGAGAGGCACTGCCTTTACTGCACTTTATGACGGCAAGACACTTGAACCGGTAGTGGGCGATCAGCACAGTGATTTTCGTGAGTTTTTGAATAAAGCCAAAACCATCGGAAAGCCTGTCCTCTTTACAGGTGCAGACCTTGTTATTCATGAAGGGTTGATCCGTGAAGTACTTGGCGGCATGGCGCATTTCAGCGCGCCTCAAAATCGTCTGCCGCGTGCTTCGAATTTGATTGTATTGGCGCAGCAGTCGGATGCGCAGGATGTTCACCACGCAGTGCCTGAATACCAGCGCATTACGGAAGCGGAAGCGAATTACAACAAGCAGCAGGAAGGCCAGCCATCATGAGCGCCGAGCTGACATTCCGTCAAATGACGGTCGACGACATTGATCAAGTTTATGAGATTGAAAAATTATCTTTTACGCTGCCATGGACAAAGGAATCGTTTCGCCATGAAATGGAAAGTAACGATCATGCCTATTACGTCATTGCTGAAACAGAGGAAGGCATTGTCGGTTATTGCGGAATGTGGCTGATCTTGGATGAATGCCACATCACGAATATCGCGATCCTGCCTCAGGAACGCGGCAAAAAATACGGCGAACGCTTGATGGAAGAAGTCATCAGAGTCGCCAAATCAAAAGGCGCCGAACTGATGACACTGGAAGCGCGTGTCAGCAACCATGCGGCGCAGAATTTATACCGGAAAATGGGTTTTCAAAATGGTGGCATCCGCAAGGGGTATTATACCGATAACCAAGAAGATGCCATAGTAATGTGGGTGAATTTTAATGACTGAAGACATTTATGTATTGGGAATCGAAACAAGCTGCGACGAGACCGCAGCATCCGTCGTCAAAAACGGTAAGGAGATCATCTCCAACGTGGTGGCATCGCAAATCGAGAGCCATAAGCGTTTCGGCGGCGTAGTCCCGGAAATCGCTTCGCGCCATCACGTCGAGCAAATTACATTGGTGATTGAAGAAGCTTTAACGCAAGCTGGAATGGCACCGAACGAATTGGATGCTGTAGCGGTGACCGAAGGCCCGGGATTGGTCGGTGCGTTATTGGTCGGCGTCAATGCGGCGAAAGCCTTCGCCTTCGCTCACCAATTGCCGCTGGTCGGGGTTCATCATATCGCAGGGCATATCTATGCCAACCGGCTGGAACAGGAAATGGAATTTCCGTTATTGGCATTGGTGATTTCCGGGGGCCATACGGAATTGGTGTTGATGAAAGAGCATGGCGATTTTGACGTGATCGGGGAGACGCGCGACGACGCGGCAGGGGAAGCATACGATAAAGTCGCCAGAACGCTGAATTTGCCGTATCCGGGCGGTCCGCACATCGACCGGCTGGCGCATGAAAGCGACGGCGCGATCGAATTTCCACGCGTGTGGCTTGAAGAGGGCTCATATGATTTCAGCTTCAGCGGCTTGAAATCATCGGTGTTGAATTACCTGCACAATGCAGCTCAGCGGGGGGAAGAGATTCCGCCTGAGCATATCGCTGCAGGCTTCCAGAACAGTGTTGTGGAAGTAGTAACAGCCAAAGCTGTGCGCGCAGCAGCGCAGTATAAGGTGCGCCAGGTGATTGCAGCGGGCGGCGTGGCCGCAAATAAAGGGCTACGGACTTCTTTGACGGCAGCGTTCGATGAAAAAGGCATCCCGTTCTATATTCCGCCTCTTGCTTTATGCACAGATAACGCGGCGATGATCGCGGCGGCCGGAACGGTCATGTTTGAAAAAGGCATACGAGGAACGATGGCTATGAATGGGCGTCCAGGAATGGAACTCGCTTCCTGGACGTGAAAAAAGCTCGGCAGAAACCCGGATTTTCCGGTTTCTGCCGAGCTTTTTCGTATATAATTGAGCTTTTTTATGCACAATTGATAAGTTGACTGTCAATAGAGAACATTTGTACTTATGCACAAATTGTGAATAAGCTGTTCATAACTCGATGGAAAGTACCCCTTTACCTACATATTGTAGCCTTGACACTGGAAAACTATGTGGATAACAATTAATTCGATTGTGGATAATGTGGAAAAGTCTGTTGATAGTTGATATTGCAATTCTTTCGATGTGTACAACTTTGTGGAAATAATTATTTCGCAAATAGGTATTGACCTAGATATAGAAAAAGAAAAACCGTATACAGAAGTATACGGTCAATTGTTCACTTTTTCTATCTGTTCCTGCAATTCCAGCCATGCGGACATTTTTTCTTCTTGCTGTTCTTTCAAGCTTTCCAATTGGGTCTGCAGAGGCAACACCCGTTCGTGGTCCTGGAATACTTCCGGCAGACAGAGCTGCTCTTCGATCTCGGCAATCTGCGCGTCGAGTTTTTCCATTTCCTGCTCGGTTTCCTCTGTTTGGCGCAAAAGCTGGCGTTCCAGTTTCTTCGCGCCTTTGTCGATCTGGGAAGTGACCGCCGCTGGAGCAGCTTTCACTGCTACAGTGGATTCTTCCGCTTCAAGTGCGGCCAGTTCTTCCATCTCGAGTTTTTTCTCGACGTAATAATCATAGTTCCCGAGATATTCTGTCGCACCGTCTTGGGTCAGTTCAATGACTTTCGTGCCGATGCGGTTCATGAAATACCGGTCATGGGACACGAAGAGGATGGTGCCGGGGTAATCGATCAATGCATTTTCCAGCACTTCTTTGCTGTCGAGGTCCAAATGGTTGGTCGGCTCATCGAGCAGCAGCACATTGGCTTTTTGCATCATCAGCTTGGCGAGCGCAACACGGGCTTTTTCACCGCCGGATAATGTGGAAATCGGCTTCAGGACATCGTCGCCAGAAAACAGGAAGCGTCCAAGGATGCCGCGGATTTCTTTTTCGTTGATCAGCGGGTAATCATCCCAGAGTTCGTTCAATAATAGTTTATTTCCTTTTAAGTTGGCTTGCTCCTGGTCGTAATAGCCGAACTGGATGCCGGTGCCGTAATGGATGTCGCCGGCAAGGGGCTTAAGTTCTTTCATAATCGTCTTCAATAGCGTCGACTTGCCGACGCCGTTCGGCCCGACAAGTGCCATACTTTCCTGGCGGTACAGCTTCAGCGAGATGTTTTTGGCGACCGGCTCGCCGCTATAGCCTATAGCGAGCGAATTGACGGTCAGCACATCGTTGCCACTTTGCTTGTCGATGGTGAAGCCGAAACGCGCGGATTTCTCGCTGCCATCCGGTGCGCCCATCCATTCTGTTTTTTCCAGGATCTTGCGGCGGCTCTGCGCCATCTTCGTTGTCGATGCGCGCACCAAATTGCGCTGGACGTAATCTTCGAGCTTGGCTTTTTCGCCTTGCTGCTTTTCAAATTGCTTCATGTCGAGTTCGTATTGCTTCGCTTTCTCGTCAAGATAGCGGCTGTAATTGCCTGTGTACTTTTTGACGCGGTGGCGGGACACTTCATAAACAAGCGTAACGACCTGGTCGAGGAAGTAACGGTCATGCGAGACGATCAGCAGGGCGCCGGGGTAATTCTTCAAATAATTCTCGAGCCAGCTCAGCGTTTCGATGTCAAGATGGTTTGTCGGTTCATCGAGGATCAAGAGCTGTGGCTTGGACAGCAGAAGTTTCGCCAGCATGAGCCGCGTCTTCTGGCCGCCGGACAAGGATACGACCTTTTTGCCGTAGTCGTCCGCATAGAATTTCATGCCATGGAGGATGGCTCGGGTATCGGCTTCGAACTGGTAGCCTCCGGCATCCTTGAAATCATGCTGGAGCGTGTCGTACTCTTTCATGACCTTGTCGTACAGCTCTGCATCGTCATGGACTTCCTGTTCAGCCATCCGGGCTTCAAGGCGGCGGAGCTGGGCTTCCTGTTCGCGGAAATGCGCGAAGATCGTCATCATTTCCTCCCACACGGTCGCATCGGATTCCAGATCATTCTGCTGTTCCAAATAGCCGATGGTCAAATCTTTCGGCATGATGATTTCGCCGCTGTCATAAGACATCTCACCGGATATGATTTTCAAAAGCGTCGATTTGCCCGCGCCGTTGCGGCCTACCAGTGCAACGCGGTCGCGGTGTTGGACTTCCAGTTTGACGCCTGAGAGGATCTCATCTGCGCCGAACGATTTATGGACTTGGTTTACTTGCAGTACTATCATGCGGGTCACCTCAATTCTACTTCAAGTGTAGCCCATAGGGCGGCTGTCCGCAATAAAGCCAGCTTTACATCTGGAGGTTCCTAATGTAAGATAGTATCGATTTGACAAGACCTCAGGAGGTAAGCTGGCATGCTGCACGAACCAACCAAAATTCCGCAGGCGACGACGAAACGCCTGCCGCTATATTACCGTTTCATCCAGAATTTCGCGAATGCCGGGCAAAAGCGGATTTCCTCCCAGGAATTGAGTGAAGCGATGAAAATCGACTCCGCTACAATCCGCCGTGATTTTTCCTACCTCGGGGCATTCGGCAAAAAAGGCTATGGCTACGATGTCCAGGGCTTGCTCGAATTTTTCCGCAAGACCCTGGATCAGGATGAAGCGACGAACGTCGCGTTGATCGGCGTCGGCCATCTCGGCAGCGCATTCCTCAAATACAATTTCCAGCGCAACCACAATACGAAAATCGTGCTGGCTTTCGATACAAACAGTCCGCTTGAAGGCGAACGGATCAGCGGCATCGACACGTACCATCCGGACCGCATTGAAGAGAAAATCGCTGAATACGGCATCGAAGTGGTCATCCTCACTGTGCCGTCAAGGTCAGCGCAGGAAGTGACCGACCGGCTTGCGAAAACCGATATCAAGGGCATACTCAACTTCACGCCAGTGCGCATTGCCGTGCCGGAACACATCCGCGTGCAGACCATCGATTTGTCCGTCGAGCTGCAGACGCTGATTTACCAAATCAAGCAGCAATGACTTAAAATCTTCACATTTGCAGGGCTTCTCGAAATAGCCAAAAGGGCTCTAATGATGTAGAATAAAGCCATAATACAGGAGGTGCCTCGTATGCCAGGTCCAATGAGTATAATCGTTATTGGTATTGTTGCTTTGCTTGTTTTCGGCCCGAAGAAGTTGCCGGAACTTGGAAAAGCGTTTGGTTCGTCTTTGCGTGAGTTCAAAAATGCTACAAAAGGACTTGTAGATGATGAAGACGATAACAAAGTAGATTTGAAAAAGAAAGAAGAGCAAAAGGAAATACGTTAGGATGTTTGTCCGATGACAGAAAAAGATATGACTTTAGTTGAACATATAGTTGAATTGCGAAAACGGCTCACCATTGTAGTCGTTTTCTTTGTATTAGCGCTCATTATCAGCTTTTTCCTTGCCCAACCGCTGATTCAGTATCTGCAGTATACAGAAGAAGCGAAAAATCTTACCTTGAACGCGTTCAAAATTACGGATCCGCTGATGATTTTTATGCAAGTCACCATGATTTTGGCGCTTATCTTCACTTCGCCCGTGATCATGTATCAATTCTGGGCATTTATCAGCCCAGGTCTTCTTGAAAAAGAACGGCGGGCAACGTTAAGCTATATCCCATTTTCCTTGCTGTTGTTTTTGGGCGGGATCGCTTTTTCCTATTTGGTCCTGTTCCCGTACGTGATCGGGTTTATGCTGAATATCTCGGACAATATGGATATCCAGGAAACCATCGGGATCAATGAATACTTCCAATTCCTCTTCCAGATCACGCTGCCGTTCGGCTTGATTTTCCAGTTGCCGGTCGTGATGCTGTTCTTGACGAGGCTTGGTTTTATCACACCGATGCTGATGACGAAATATCGCAAGTATTCGTATCTCGTATTGGTCATCATCGCGGCGTTCATCACGCCGCCGGACATCGTCTCGCATATGATTGTGACGCTGCCGTTGATCGTGCTGTATGAGTTCAGTATCGTTATCGCTAAAATCGGCTACCGCAAGTTTTTGAAAGCGGAGCAGCAGCAGCAAATCATCGAACAACAAGAAAGCCTTCCACCGAATTAAATCGGGGGAAGGCTTTTTTCGTTATGCAGCTGTTATTGGAGTTTTTCTAGTTCTTTCAAGAACCCCTGGATCTTATCCATATTGAGCTGGATGGCCATGACATAGCCGTTCAGCAGGACGTGAGCGATAATTGGCGTGATGATGCGCTTCGTTTTCTGGTACAGGAATGCGAGCACGAGTCCGGTGGAGAAATACGTCAGCAAGTGCGTCATTTCCATATGGACTAGCCCGAACGCCAATGCGCTGACAGCGGTGGCCACCCAGAAATTCGTGGTTTGGTTCAATGAGCCGAAAATGACCCGGCGGAAGACGAGTTCTTCAAGGACAGGGGCGAATAGGACGATTGCCAGTATCGTGAGCGGCACAACTTCAGCGACGCTGACGAGCGCCATCGTGTTCTCAGAGCCCGGATCGATGCCGATGGCCATTTCAATCATGACCGCGAGAGACTGACCAATCAGCAGGAGCAGGAAACCGAGGACTCCCCAGACGAATGCCATTGGGAGACCCGTTCTTTTGCCTTTCCAGATATCGAAAAAGCGTTTGTCCCGAAGCACGAGAATGAGTGTGGCGACAAAGCCGATGCCCATGGAACTGACGATGAGCCAACCGGTAGTGGTCATCCGTGCTGTTGCTTCGTCCAGGCCCTGGCCCTCGAAATAACCCATAGTTGGTGCGATGAAGAATGCCGGCGCAAGCTGCATCACGATAAAGATGAGCAGGACATAAAGTGGTGTCTTTTTGGTCTTGCGCTTCGCGGTGACACTCAGTTTGCTTTTGCCATTGCGGCTTGTATCTGTCTGCGCTTTTAAATTCAATTTCATTTCAGGTGGATTCCTTTCGTTAATGCGTGTTCCTTCTATTGTAGAACTTTCAAGAGGGGACCGCAAAGATTTGATGTATGGAAAAAAGCGAGCAGCATACGAATAAGGGGAAATGTTGATTTCACATTAAGGTTGGCGGAAGCAGTTGAATCCACATCGACTTTACAAAGTTTACACAAAGTCCTGGTATTATAAATGCAGAGAGAAGCAGTTGAATTGCAGTGATTTTGGAAGTTGGGAAGAAAGGGGAAGGAAGAATGAAAAAACAATTACTGGTTGTGTCTATTATCAGCGTCATTGTGTTTATTGTCTTGCAAGTGAATCGGCTGCTAAACGTCGATTTTGTAGGAGGCTATCAGAGCCAAATCACCACATACGTATACATTTTTATTTTCGCCGTACTGATAGGGGCGATTGTAGGTGCATTCAAAAAAATCTTTGCGCCATTGATTATAATGGCGGCGGGTATTGGGGTAGTGGTACTGGTGACGAACCTGTTTACAGTGGAACTGAATTATTACGCTCACCAAGAGGAACGGGAAGAGATGATTGAAAAACTGGTATCGGGCGAAATAAAAAAAGAAGAACGCGGCAATCCAGGCTTCGCTTTTTACTACACGCCGCAGGAATATTTGAAAGCCAATAAGACTGATTACATAAATGCAAGGATATATTCGGACGAAAAACACGTTGTTTTTTTCCAAAGCGCTGAGAGCCGTTTCCTCGATTTTATCGGATTGACAGAAGGCTTCGTTTATTCAGCGACGGGGGAATTGCCGAGTGGGCGGGAGATGGGTTTTTTGGAATACAGAAAGATTAACGGACAATGGTATTTTGTTTCAAGTGACGAAAAACGTTTCCGAAACTTATGCCCGCTTTTATGCTCGGAAGAAATCATTGAGGCGCCGTGATCTCTGCGCTCGAACATTTTAACGCAATAAAGCAGACGGCAGAAGAACGAAGAGAGAAATGAGTGCAGGGCTTTTTAAAAAAAAGAGAATGTTTTGACTTGCAAAAGAGAGGCGGTTTTATTAAACTGAGAAGTGGGTTAGCACTCGAGTGTTGAGAGTGCTAAGGAAAATTATTTAGATAATCTGAGGAGGGTGTTTCAATTGTTAAGACCATTAGGAGATCGCGTAATTATTAAGCTTATCGAAGCTGAAGAAAAAACTTCAAGCGGGATTGTATTGCCGGGATCGGCACAGGAAAAACCGCAGGAAGGCAAAGTGATCGCTGTTGGCAACGGACTTATCCGCGACAATGGACAGCGCACTGAATTGGACGTCAAAGAAGGCGACCGGGTCATCTTCTCGAAATATGCAGGATCTGAACTTAAATACGAAGGCAACGAATACTTGATCTTGCGCGAAAACGACATTTTAGCTGTATTAGGCTAAGCCATATATTCCCGCAATTTGCGGGCGATACATTAGAACACGTTAACTAGATAGAGGAGGAAACTAAACATGGCAAAAGAGATTTTATTCAGCGAAGATGCACGCAGCCAGATGCTGCGCGGTGTTGATAAATTGGCAGATGCAGTGAAAGTGACACTTGGGCCGAAAGGGCGCAACGTTGTACTTGAGAAGAAATTCGGTTCGCCCCTCATCACGAATGACGGCGTAACGATCGCGAAAGAAATCGAACTTGAAAACCCATTCGAAAACATGGGCGCGAAATTGGTGGCGGAAGTCGCTTCTAAAACGAATGACATCGCAGGAGACGGTACGACAACGGCTACGGTGCTTGCGCAGGCAATGATCCGTGAAGGCCTTAAAAACGTCACTGCAGGCGCGAATCCTGTCGGCATCCGCCGTGGGATCGAATTGGCTGTTGAAAGCGCTGTGGAAGGCTTGAAAGCCGTTTCCCAGCAAATCGAAGGAAAAGAATCCATTTCACAAGTTGCGGCAATTTCTTCTGGAGATGCTGAAGTGGGCAACTTGATCGCTGAAGCGATGGAGCGCGTTGGCAACGACGGCGTTATCACGCTGGAAGAATCACGCGGCTTCACGACGGAATTGGATGTTGTTGAAGGCATGCAATTCGACCGTGGGTACCAGTCGCCTTACATGGTGACAGATTCGGATAAAATGGAAGCGGTCCTTGAAAACCCGTTCATCCTTGTCACTGACAAGAAAATCGGCAACATCCAGGAAATCCTTCCAGTGCTTGAGCAAGTTGTTCAGCAAAGCAAACCGCTATTGATTGTAGCGGAAGACGTTGAAGGCGAAGCGTTGGCTACATTGGTCGTCAACAAATTGCGCGGAACGTTCAATGCTGTAGCTGTCAAAGCTCCTGGCTTCGGCGATCGCCGCAAAGCGATGCTTGAAGACATTGCAGCACTTACGGGTGCGGAAGTTATCACGGAAGACCTTGGCTTGGAATTGAAAACAACGAACATTACACAGCTTGGCCGTGCATCGAAAGTTGTCGTATCGAAAGAAAACACGACAATCGTTGAAGGCGCTGGAGACCAGCAGAAGATTGTTGCCCGCGTGGCGCAAATCCGCAACCAGCTGGAAGAAACGACTTCAGAATTCGACAAAGAGAAATTGCAGGAACGTTTGGCGAAACTTGCTGGCGGCGTAGCAGTCATCAAAGTCGGAGCGGCTACTGAAACCGAATTGAAAGAACGCAAATTGCGCATTGAAGATGCGTTGAACGCAACGCGCGCAGCAGTAGAAGAAGGAATCGTTGCAGGCGGCGGTACAGCGCTTGTCAATGTCTACAATAAAGTCGCGGAACTTCTGGAAACAAGAGAAGGCGACGAAGCAACAGGCGTCAAAATCGTTCTTCGCGCTTTGGAAGAGCCAGTTCGCCAAATCGCAACGAATGCAGGCCTTGAAGGATCGATCATCGTTCACCGCTTGAAATCGGAAGAAGTCGGCATCGGCTTTAACGCAGCGAATGGCAAATGGGTCAACATGCTTGAAGAAGGTATCGTCGATCCTACTAAAGTGACGCGTTCAGCACTTCAAAACGCAGCATCTGTAGCAGCGATGTTCTTGACGACTGAAGCAGTCGTTGCAGACATCCCTGAACCAGCAGGACAAGGCGGCGGCATGCCTGATATGGGCGGCATGGGCGGCATGATGTAAATCATCAACCCTTCCTGAAAACTCTTTCTCACTTAGTGAGAAAGAGTTTTTCTATTTTATCCAATAAAATATTAAATTGATTTCTTCTAAGTGTATTGTAATAAAATGGATCGTCTGTTATTGTATTAATCATATCAGATTACTCGGCATTTAATTTCGAGTATACATAAATTCTTATCTAGAGAAGTGGAGGGACTGGCCCTTTGAAGCTTCGGCAGCGGAACTAATTGGAAACAATCCAATTTGTAACTGTGCCAAATCCTGCAAGTGCCTTAGACAGCACTTGAAAGATGAGAAGAGCCGGACCGTGAGCCCCTCTTCTTAGTTATGGAGAGGGGCTTTTTTCTATTCAAGGGATGGCCAGAAGCAACGAAAAATGAAAAGTAGGGAGAGATAGCAGATGAAAAAGCATTTAATTGGTGTGTTAGGGGTTGCAGCATCCCTGTTGCTAGCAGGTTGCGGAAATGATCAAGCATCTGGAGAAGATGCGAAAGAAGTGCGGGTTGGATTCGGAGTGGGCACGTACGAGCAGCAATTCAAAGAAGGCATTTTGCCCATCTTAGAGGAGAAAGGATACACCGTTGATACGACAACCTTCTCCCAGAATATGCAGTTGAATCCGGCAATGCAAGAAGGTTCAATTGATGCAAGTATTTTTCAGAGTACCGCTTATATGGAAGGAATGAATGATGAATTAAACATGAATATGACAGGTATTGCTTTCGTGCCGAGTGCCCCTCAAGGATTATATTCAGAACAACATCAATCCTTGGATGAAGTGGAAGACGGAACGACTGTAGGGGTGCCGAATGATCCGGTAAACCAGGAAAGAGCGGTGCGTATTCTTGAAGAGTTGGGATGGGCGACTGTCTCATCTGATGCAGGTGTGACTGATTTTAACCTGAAGGGTGTTGAAACAGCCGATTACGATATTGATATCAAAGTATTAGACCCTGCTCAAATTCTAGTATCGCTGCAGGACATTGACTTTGGGGTCGTCAATGGCAATTATATTGCCAATGCTCCGGACCGGAAAATTACAGATGCCCTCAAGATTGAAGATACACCTGAACAGCATCGGATCGTTGTAACGATTGATGAAGAAAATGAAGATGCAGAATGGGCGAAAGATTTGAAAGCAGCATATGAATCAGAGGAATTTAAGGAATACATCGAGTCGAATGAACAGTATGACGGGTTCATCTTGACAGAGGAATGGAATTAATAACTAAGAACGCGGGTTAGAAAAAGAAAGGTGAAGTGTATATGGATATCACAGCAGCTAATACTTTTGAAGAGCGTTTGCAGATACTAACACGTACGGTTTCCTCCTTCTCAGAGAGAGCGGCCGAAAATGATCTTGAAGGAAGGTTTCCATTTGAGAATTTTAAAGAACTGAAAGCAATCCATTATCCTTCATTGACGATTCCGTTGGAGTATGGGGGAGCGGGCATCTCGTTATATGAGATGCTGCGCTGCCAAGAAGTGATCAGCAAGGCAGATGGGTCCACAGGATTATCCATCGGCTGGCATATGGGAATCATTAAAGATCTGGGAGAAAAGAATAGATGGAAAGAGTCTACGCTAAAAACTTTATATGATGATGTCAGAGAAAATGGGACGTTGATCAATAACTGTGCGACTGAAAAACAAACAGGAAGTCCGACAAGGGGAGGAAAACCTTCCACAACGGCTAAAAAGGATGGGTTGCATTGGGTTATTAATGGCAGGAAGACGTTTACAACAATGGCTCCCGTATTGGATTATTACAACGTAACAGCGACGATTGAAGAGACAGGTGAAATTGGATTTTTTCTCATTCCACGGTCAAAAGCGGGAGTAGAAATCGAAGAAACCTGGGATAGTATGGCGATGAAAGGTACAGGGAGCCATGATTTGATATTGAATAACGTCAAGCTTGAGGAAGACTCATTAGTCGAAATTCTCGAACCCGGAAAAAAACAGGCATCTGGATGGCTGCTTCATATTCCGGCATGCTACCTCGGCATTGCACAGGCAGCACAGGATTATGCCATCAGTTTTGCAAAAGAATACTCGCCGAATAGTCTTAACGGTCCAATTATCGAGCTGCCGAATGTGAAACAAAAGATTGGCCAAATCGAATTGGAATTAGTCAGAGCGAGACATTTTTTATATTCTGTGGCGAAGCAGTGGGATGAGTCGAATGAAGAGGAACGATCAAAGATGAATCCGGAATTGGCAGCCGTGAAGGTAGCTGTCACCAATTCAGCAATCACCGTCGTTGATTTGGCAATGAGGGTAGCCGGTGCTCACAGTCTATCGGAAAAGAGCCCATTGCAAAGATATTACCGGGATGTGAGAGCAGGACTTCACAACCCGCCTATGGATGATATGGTTATTCCGTTGCTTGCTGATTCTGCGATTGGAAACCAGGCTGTGAAAAAAACTTTGAGTGAACAAGTGATTAACTAGCAACTAAAAGCTATCCGATTCACTCCACCCTCCAGAAAAACTCGTTCAATTTGATTTTAAAGTAATTCAAGACCTGACCCATTCTTATAGAAAAAATAAAACATCAAAAGAGCGCTGATCCTTTATTGGATTTGTGCTCTTTTTGAGTACGGGCATTCTTCTCGTGCCTTAGGGAACTAGGAACTACGAATGGTTCAACCAATTGATTTGGCGGCTGCAACCGTCAAGGAAATAGGCTAGATAAGTTCAAATTATGTCTGCGCTTACAAAAGTTTGTGCTTATATGACACCTGTCACTAGCCTCCCATAGATGCGTCAGGTAAGTTATCCGTAGCAGAGATTTGCTTCCGTTATGGAATTGCATTTAAAGGAGAATTTTTTTAATGAAGAAAATTGCTTGGATCACGGATACAGCTGCGCAATTGGACGAAGCTTTCATCCAAAAACATCATGTACATGTCCTTCCCCTTAGCGTTGTTTTTGACGAAGGGTCATATCGGGAGTCCATCGACCTTACGCAAAAAGAGTTTTACGATAAATTGCGCTTAGCGAAAGTTTCACCTAAAACCTCACAGCCCGCAATTGGCGAAATGCTTTCTTTGTACGAAAAATTACAGTCCGAAGGATACGATTTGGCGATTGCTTTACACTTATCAAGTGGGCTTTCCGGTACGTTCGAAAGCGCGCAGTCGGCTGCGGAAATGTCCGACTTCAAAGTGTATCCGATTGATTCGAAAATCGGTTCTTTCCCGATGGTGAAAATGATTGAAACCGGCGATAAACTGTTGGCAGAAGGCAAGGGCGTAGAAGAAGTGGTTGCCACAATAAAGGAAATGACAGCTAAATCGCATTTATCGTTTATACCTTCGAGCTTGAACCAATTGCATAAAAGCGGACGGGTTTCCGGTACGCAAGCATTTTTAAGCAATATCCTGAACATTAAACTGGTCATTACGTTTGTCGATGGAAAAACGGTCATGAAAGAAAAAGTCCGTTCCAACAAACGGGCAAAAAACACGGTCATGGATGCACTTCGTGCGGATATGGCGAAAGGCACTGTCCCTGAAGTAGCGGCGATTCATTGCAATAATGCAGCTGACGCAGAAATATGGAAAAACGAGCTTTTGCAGGAGTTTCCAGGCCTGAAAGTCCAAGTGGTGCAGCTTAGTGTGTGCGTAGGCGTCCATGCGGGTGAAGGAACGACAGGCTTAAGCTGGGTCGCTTATTGATTTTTCAGTAGAAATGGTTATGAAAGAGGCGAATCCATAATGGGTTCGCCTCTTTTTAATGGGCTTCTTGAGAAGCGAAAATCTTATTGAACAGCCCGTAGCTGTATATGTTAAAATTTAAGAAATAAAGTAAAATTTTAGTTTAATCAATAGAGAAGCAAAACATGACAATAATCGGGGTGCATGAGGGTGGCAACATTGCAAGAAGTGGAACGGTATAGGAATTTCGATGAATTGGCACAGGATGTGCTGGATCTGGCCAAAGAAATCTTGCCTGAGCAATTGATTTATTTAACCTCTTTCAACGATACGCAGCAAATTATTTTGAAGCTCTCAAACGATGATTCGGGCATTCTGGTAAGGGAAGGAATGGTCATCAACCTGGACGAGACGCTGTGCAACCGGATTGATTTTGATAAACAGCAGCCGTTGATTTATGAGAATGTGCAAAAAGAAATTGCTGCGGGGGAAATGAAGACCGCACTCGAAGGGGCCAATATCAATTCCTATTTAGGGCTTCCGATTTCCCATATCAACGGCGACCGGTTCGGGACCTTATGTGTCGTACATGAAGAAGCAAGCCGATACGACCAGAAAAGCATCGATTTGCTACAGCGGATCGTCCGGATGTTTACCTATTATTTGGAGCTCGAGCGCTGCGCCTATCGGGATTCGTTGACGGATCTCTACAACCGGCATTACCTTTCCAGGTTTTTTGAAACGCCTTCGAAAACAGGCGGGACGATTTTCTTCCTGGATTTGGACGGTTTTAAACAGGTCAACGATGTGCACGGCCATGATACCGGGGACCTGGTGCTGAAGGAAGTCGCTGCCAGACTGCAAAACTACGCGAAAGACCATCATGATGCATTCGTGGTGAGGTTGGGCGGAGATGAATTCATCATCCATTTCGCTTGCTCCGCCGATCAAAAAGCAATCAGTCTGCAAGCGGAACAGGTGCTGGCCGGCTTAAGCTCTTGGGGCAGCGAATACCATCTCTCTACCAGCATAGGCATCGTGGTATATCCAGCAGGCCATGCGGCGGATTTGAACGCGCTCCTGAAAAATGCGGACGCTGCGTTATATCGCGCAAAAACAGCGGGGAAGAACACGTACCGGTTTCATTGAACGATGTGGCTGCGTAAATAAGTTTTTTATTGCACAGAAAAAGAAGTGGAAAAATGGGGGCGCGTAAAAGATGGGCGAAACAAGCCAATTGCAGAAGGTCTACAATCAATCCACTTATAAGTTGGCGAACCACGGTCCACGCAATGTCCATGTTTTAAAAGAAGCCTTCCAAAATGTCGCTGGTGATTTGGAAAGCGATATCTATGGAAAAGGCCGGATTATTGAGGATTTCCAAGAGAAGATGGCTGCCTTATTAGGGAAAGAAGACGCCGTCTTTTTCCCCAGCGGCACAATGGCCCAGCAAATCGCTTTGCGTATCTGGTGTGATGAAAAAGGCATAAAAAAAGTGGCTTATCACCCGCTGAGCCATTTGGAAATTCATGAAGAAGATGGCTTGAAAGAGCTGCATGGCATTGAAACGGTCTTGCTTGCGGACCGCGATCGAGTAATCGATCTGGATGATGTGATGAAAATGGGGGACGGGATTGCGGCCGTCTTGCTGGAATTGCCTCAACGGGAAATCGGCGGGCAATTGCCGAGTTTCGAAACGCTCGAACAGATTTCGCAGTATTGCCGCGAACAGCACATCAGGCTGCATCTCGATGGAGCGCGGCTGCTTGAAGTTCTGCCGTATTACCGGAAGTCTGCCGCTGAAGTCAGTGCTTTATTTGATAGTGTTTACCTGTCTTTATACAAAGGGATTGGTGGAATTGCCGGCGCCATATTAGCTGGCGATCGGGATTTTATCCAGCAATCGAAAGTATGGAAAAGGCGGCATGGCGGCGATCTGATCAGTTTGTATCCGTATATCGTCTCAGCAGATTATTATTTTGATATGCGCGCGCATAAAATGGGGCAGTATTTCGAAGCGGCTAAGGAAGTTGCGGCATTGTTCAATTCTTGCTACGGCATCACCTCGCTTCCGCTTTTTCCAGTTTCAAATATGTTCCATGTCCATTTTTCATATCCCAAAGATCAGATGGAACAGGTTTTAGCCAATCTGGGGCAAGAGGTGGAAGTGGGAATCACCGGACGGTTAACAATGGTTGATGAACATTCTTGTTATTTTGAAATGAGCATGGGGGATCAATATTCTGAGATCCCTAAAGAACTTGTCGAAAGCTTATTTGAAAGACTGGACCAAAGCATGAAACGGCATTTTGATCAGTAGAAATGGATGCCAACCCCTCAACGAACGGTTGAGGGGTTTTTGTCTTTTCAAAACACACTGCTTTCCACAAATGCGCGACTCGTGTAAACTATATAAGGTTAAGAAAAGATGGAATGGCCTTGCCGATTTAATTTTTGTACAACATAGATCTTGGATGTGGGACTGTGCTCTCCTCCTGTAACGAAAGGATTGGAATTTAGCTATGAAAGAGAACTTTTGGCGTGACTTGCCGCGTCCGTTTTTTGTATTGGCGCCAATGGAAGATGTCACGAATGTTGTGTTTCGCCATGTTGTGGCTGAAGCAGCACGGCCGGATGTATTTTTTACAGAGTTTACGAACACAGAAAGCTATTGCCACCCGGAAGGTATTTTCAGTGTGCGCGGACGCCTGACGTTTACGCCGGATGAACAGCCGATGGTGGCTCACATATGGGGCAATAAACCCGAGCATTTCCGTGACATGAGCATCGGAATGGCGGAACAAGGCTTTAAAGGAATCGATATCAATATGGGCTGCCCCGTGCCGAACGTGGCCGCAAAAGGAAAAGGCAGCGGCTTGATCAACTATCCCGACAATGCAGCGGAAATTGTCCAGGCGGCTAAAGCGGGCGGCTTGCCTGTCAGTGTCAAGACGCGCCTTGGCTATACCGACGTGGACGAGTGGAAAGGCTGGCTGACGCATATCCTGGAGCAGGACATCGCCAATTTGTCGATCCACTTGCGCACCAAAAAAGAAATGAGTGCGGTGCCGGCGCATTGGGAGCTGATTCCCGAGATTAAAGCATTGCGCGATGAGATTGCTCCTGATACGTTGCTGACGATCAACGGCGATATTCCCGACCGCAAAACGGGGCAAGAGCTTGCCGAGAAATACGGCATTGATGGCGTTATGATCGGACGGGGGATTTTCCACAATCCGTTTGCTTTTGAGACCGAACCGAAAGAACACAGCACCGAGGAATTATTCGGTCTTCTGCGCCTGCACCTGGATCTGCACGATAAGTATTCCACGGAAACTGAGCCGATTTCGTTCAAGCCGCTGCGCCGTTTCTTTAAAATCTACGTGCGCGGCGTCCGTGGAGCGGGTGAGCTGAGAAACCAATTGATGTACACTGAGACGACCGATCAAGTGCGTACGTTGCTTAATGACTTTGAAAAAGAGCAGAGCCTAGCTGAGGTGGCAGGGAACAGCGGAAGCTGATTCACCACTGGCTCGCAGAAGAAGCGCCAATTCCTTTCACGGAGTTGGCGTTTTTTGATTGAAAACAGCGTACGATATTTTTCGAATTAAAAGCTCATCCGTGCTATAATGAGGAACTTAGGACGATTGCGGCTTTTGCTTAAAAAGAATGGACGGCCCCACGCCTACCAATAAACCACAGAGGTGTAAAAGAATGAATAAACGATGGACGATCGATAAAATCAGAACGTTCGTGGAGAAAAACTCCGACAGCAAATTGCTGTCGACGGAATACCACGGATTTTCGCAAAAACTGCTTTTCAAATGTGCCTGCGGCAATAATTTTGAGAAGACCTTTACGAAATTCAATAAGAACGAGCAGCGCAAATGCGACGTCTGCCAACCGCCAAAAGCACCGCGCGGCGAATAATACAAAAATGAAGCGCCCATTTCCTTACTAAGGAATGGACGCTTTTTTTGGATGCAGAAAACTAGTTTTTACCGTCTTCCGGCGGAACGATCCATGTCAGATGGTGGTCGTCTTCGTCAAACTCGATGATGACATTGGTTACATTCTTAATGCTTTCATAAATCCGTTTCTCGATGTAATCCCGAATGTCATCCGCTTCTTCGATGGTCATCTTCGAATCCACTTCGACTTTCAATTCAATATGCAGATGGTCTCCTTCCTTGATGACATTGAGGTCTTGGATATCGTTGATTTTCGGATGCTGCAGCACTTTCGCGCCGATCCGTGCCTGCATTTTGACATCAGCTACTCCCAGTACCCCAGCTGCATTATCTAGGAAGATGCGGCTCACTACAAGAAGCAGTGCAATCCCGATGATAATGGAAGCGTAGCCGGTCGCGCTGTGGAACGGCGTATAGGTGGAAATTATAATTGCAAGCATAGCCAATAGGGCACCGCCAACTGCTACATTATCTTCCAAAAAAACAAGTTTAGTAGCGGCTTTGGCTCCTTTAATATGCTTATAGCTTTGCGGTATGATCTTAAAGCCTTTTGTTTCTTCTTTCGGAAGGTGTTCCGTGATTTCCTTCATTGCTTTATACAAAACGATCGCTTCCAAAATTGCTGCAAATCCGAGGACGCCGATATTCAGCCAAAACCAGTCTTCGGAATGCACGGCATTGGAAATGTGGTGGATACCTTCGACAATTGTTTCATAAGCCAATACCCCAACTACAAGCACGGCCCCCAGCAGCACCAAGTTGACTAATCGCCCAAAACCGCCTGGAAAACGCTCAGTAGGCTCTTTTTTGCTTAGCGCTGAACCGATAAATACGAAAATCTGATTGGCGGCATCCCCGAAACTGTGCATCATTTCAGCGAACATCGCGACGTTGCCGGTGATCAAATAGGCAATAGTCTTGATAATGGCGACAATAGTGTTAACAATTGCGGCCCATAAAGCTGATTTTGTCCCGAATTTCATCAAACTGAAAAGTTCTCTCAAGGCCACCGGCTCCTCTCTGCTTCACTTATGTTTTTGAATGACATGCTCTTATCTATGTTCCCCATTAGAAAAAATCAAAAACGCAAAGCCGCTATAGGTACCAGCAGTTTCGCTGTCCATGTTGTGCTATTATTGAGAATGATAAAAACAAGTATGCAAAGCTATATGAGTGACAGGAGGTATAAGGATGGATAACAACGATTTACTCATACGATTGCGCTACGCGCTCGATATTAAGAACCACGATATGGTGGAGATTTTCAAGCTTGGCGGCGTCAAGACGTCCAAAGAAGACGTCATGAAAATGCTGACGAAAACCCCTGAAGATTACGACGGCCAGCCCGGCGGCATTGTGGGCGAGGACGAATTCAAGGATTATTTGAGCGTCAGTGACGCAACATTCGAGTCGTTCTTGAACGGCTTGATCATTTTCAAGCGAGGCAAGCAGGAGCCGAAGCCGGGCCAGCCCGACAAGCCCGCTCTGACGAATGAACCATCGAAGAACCTGTTGTTGAAGAAAGTGAAAATCGCACTGCAGCTGACGAGCGAGGATATGCTTGAAATCCTGGCACTGGCCGGCGTGACCGTCACGAAGAGTGAGATGAGCGCAATGCTGCGCAAAGAAGGGCATAAAAATTACAGCGTCTGCGGCGACCGTTATGCGCGTAATTTCTTGAAGGGCCTGGGCCTGAAATACCGCAAGTGAAGAACAAAAGCAAAAACGCAAACCCATTGCCGGGTTTGCGTTTTTTTAGGCTCAATTTAGGTTATTTTGCGTTTCTTCTATATAATGTTCGAGGCGGTCGAACGTTTCGGTCATTCCTTCGACGGCCCCCATATCCGTGACTTTGTGCAGGTCTTCTTCCGAGTCGAACACGGTGCGGCTAACAAGGCGTGTGCCGTTTTCTTCTTCCACGAATTCGTCGATAATTTTCATAGCGGGAAAACCTTCAGCATCGTTGCCTTCTTCATCAGAAAATTTGTCCGTATACGTAAGCAAATGAGGTTTTTCGACTTTCTCATAAACCGCTTTTCCCCAAGCTTCCTGACCGTCTTCCGAGCGCATGCAATAATGCCAGATGCCGCCGGGCCGGACATCCATCTTGTAGTTCTCCGTCGTCCAGCCGTTCGGCCCCCACCAATTCTTCACGTGCTGCGGTTCCGTGTACATCGTATACAAGAGCTCAGCGGGCGCATTGAAAAACCGTTCCATTACCAGTTCGGTGCCTTCGATTCGCGTCGAGGCGCCGTTTGATCCGTTATTCATCGACATCGTTATTCCTCCTTCTGGTTTTTGTGTGCTTTCTCCGTTTCTTCCGGGCAGCAGCGTCCAAGCCATAAGGGAATCTTTTGAATACCTCCATGATAATGAATTTCCGCTTGAATGAAAAGCATATTCGCAATAAATTATGCGAATTCATAGAAAATAACAATTTCTAAATTCCGGTAAAATGATTATGATAAAAAAGGAAGAATTTTTTACAGTGAAGGGGATAACTGGGATGAAATGGCTGCCGACAAGAAAGAATAAGGTGGATGCCTTTTGGCAATGGTTTTCGGACAATGAGGAAAGTTATTTTGAGCTGGCGGAAGAGGAAAGAGAAGAGCTTTTTGATTTGCTGCACCGCAAGCTGAAAAAGGTCAATAAACATCTGGCGTTTGAATTCAGTGCAGAGCCGGAAGATGGCAAGCGCGAGTTCATCATTAGCGCGGATGGGATGGTGGAGGCATTTGACGAGGTCTTCGACTTGCATGAAACGGCACCCCAACTCGAGCGGTTTACAATCATCCCATTCCGGCAAGCGTCTGACGAGGAGTTCAGCGTCAATTGGGGCGATATGGAATTGACAAGGGACGACGTCTATTACACGGCGCTGAAAGATCTGGAGCGCGAGGAAGTCAGCTTGAACCTCTATATCAAAGGGCTGACCGAAGAGAACAATGAAGAGCTGATTCCAGTGGTCTTTATTCTGCTGGATTCGGTCATCGGTGAATACAATATGGGCGTGCACGTCGGCAATATCGAGTTCCGTCCGTTTGAAGCACATCCGAAAGCGCGGCCAATCAAAAACTTGAAGGAATTGTTTCCAGACGATGGCCTGTGAAGGTTTTTGAAATAAAGTGCGTCAACGGATTTTATTTACAGGAGAAAGCATTGTCCATGCCGTATAGTATAAACAAGGCATTTACATGATTTTTTGATCGTTGCTCGGACAGCCGGTACACAGAAGAGGGAAGGGGTGAAGTTGATGCAGCTTATCGTTTTGGCGCTTGGCTTAATAGCTGTGGCGCTGTATGCCTATAAAAAGAAGGGGCCTTCGGAAGGCGGAAGGAAGAGGCAGACTAAGGACGCAGGGGCAAATTTGGCGCTTGTGACAGCAGAGCGGACCAGAGAGCTGCCGAAGCCGGTGCAGAAATGGCTGGCATGGAGCGGTTCCGTTGGCAAAACGGAAGTCCGCAGCATGTACTTGGAGCAGCGCGGGCAAATCAAGCTGAAACCGGAACAGAAGCATTGGACTCCTGCCAAAGCGGAGCAGTATTCAACTTTCGAACCCCCGGAATTTACGTGGAAAGTGGATATGAAAATGGCACCTGGCACCCATATCAGCGGGAAGGATGTCTTCCGCAACGGGCATGGACAGATGCGCATCAAATTCGACGGCATTATGCCGCTTTCGAAGACTGAAAACAATGCCAAGACGAACCAATCGTCGCTGCAGCGCTATTTGATGGAGTTGGCGTGTTGTCCGGCAGCGGCCTTGAGCTCCTATGTCGATTGGCAGAAGGCCGATGAAACGACGGCCACAGCGATGATGGAATTGAACGGTGTTTCCGGTACCGCGGATTTCCATTTCGATATGCAAGGTGAACTGAAATCCGTGACAGCGCTGCGTTATAAAGACAGCGACGAAGGGGCCGAGAAGATGCTGTGCACCGCGAATATCCTGGGTTATATGGATGCAGACGGCATCAAAGTGCCGTCAAAGATCGAGATTGTCTGGGATCTGCCGGAAGGGCCATTTACTTGGTACAAATTCGAAGTCAGCGGCGTCCGATACAATGAGCCTGCGCCAACGGGATGGCTTTGAACAGGGAATGAGTTTATCCGTCAAACGACAAGGGAAAAGACAGGTTATGGAATGCCACAGCTAGCAGGCTGTGGTTTTTATTTGTATCAATCTGAGAGAATGGAAGTGTAAAGGATGAATTATCGGAATATTGGCAAGACGGATTTGAATGTCAGCGAATTGAGTTTCGGCACGTGGGCAATCGGCGGCGACTGGGGCAGCAACGACGACAGCGAATCGCTGCGCGCACTCGATTACGCCATGGATGAAGGCGTGAACTTTTTCGACACGGCTGATGTCTACGGCGGCGGGCACAGCGAAGAGCTATTGGCCAAAGCGACAAAAGGCAAAGGGTCAGATATCATAATCGCAACGAAATTCTGCCGCGCAGGCGATATCCATGACCCTGCGACGTATTCGCAAGAAAGCGTCACGGCTTATTGTGAAGCGAGCTTGCAGCGCTTGGAACGGGAAACGATCGACCTCTACCAGATCCATTGTCCGCCGATCGAGATCTTGCGCGATGGCCGGGTTTTCGAAGTGCTGGATAAACTGAAGGCGCAAGGCAAAATCCGCCATTACGGCGTCAGTGTCGAAACGGTGGAAGAAGGCTTGCTGTGCCTGGAAAATCCCAATGTCAGCAGTCTGCAAGTCATCTTCAATCTGTTTCGCCAGAAGCCGCTCGAGGAATTATTCCCGAAAGCGTCGGAGCAAGGTGTCGGCATTCTTGCGCGCGTGCCATTGGCAAGCGGCTTGCTGACCGGAAAATTCAAAAAAGACGCCGAGTTCGAAGAAGCGGACCACCGCAATTTCAACCGCGACGGCCAAGCGTTCAACGTCGGTGAAACCTTTGCCGGCCTGGAGTTCAACAAAGGCGTCGACCTCAGCAATGAATTGAAATGGATTGCAGAAGGGCGAGGCAATATGGCGCAAGCGTCGCTGAAGTGGATTTTGGAACACGATGCGATTTCATCTGTCATTCCGGGCTTCAAGAATGTGCGCCAAGTAGAAGACAATCTGAATGCACTTTATGCAAAAGCGTATTCAGCCGAAGAGCTGGAACGCCTGTCGGAATTCTACAAAGAAGAAGTGGCTGGAGCAATCAGAGGGCCGTATTAGAATGAGTTTTTACGATGGCGCTCTTCACGCGAGTGGGGGCGTTTTCGTCTGTCTGCATTCAGCCTCCGCACAATATGCAGAAAGTATCCGCTTTCATTTGGAATTAAACAGAAAGTTCTACGTTTTTAGACGAATTCGCTTGACCGGCGCTCTTTATGCAGGTAAGATTTTAAGAATACAAAAACTGCATAGTGAATTCTTATCGAGAGAAGTTGAGGGACTGGCCCTGTGACGCTTCAGCAACCAGCCATTCGTGGTCAGGTGCTAAATCCAGCAGGCACGCAATTGCCTGGGAGATGAAAAGGAACGAGTTTAACGACCGTAAAGCCTTCTTTTTCATGGAAGGCTTTTTTTCTATATACAGGAGGGTGAGCGGCATGAAATTATTGGATGCATTGAAAACGCGTGTGTTGACAGGGGACGGTGCGATGGGGACGCTGCTGTATTCGTACGGCATCGAGTATTGCAACGAGGAGCTGAACCTGCAGCGGCCGGAAATCGTCAGCAAGATCCACCAGGATTACATCAAGGCGGGGGCCGATATCATCCAGACGAATACGTACGGCGCGAATGCCCATAAGCTGGCGCGCTACGGCCTGGAAGAGCAAGTGAAAGACATCAACCTCGCTGCGATCGATATCGCAAAGCGCGCTGCGGCGCCGGGCGGGCAATACGTCTTCGGGACGATCGGCGGCATCCGCGGCATGCGGAAAAGCGATGCCACGATGCAGGAAATCATTGCAATGGTCGACCAGCAGGCGCAGCATTTATTGTCCGGCGATCCGGATGGCTTGCTGCTGGAAACGTATTACGATTTCGAAGAGCTTGCTGCGACGGTCACGCATTTGAAAAGCATGACGGATACGCCGCTCATTGCGCAAGTGTCGATGCACGAGCCGGGCATCCTGCAAAACGGTATGTCGCTGAACGATGCGCTGCACCAGCTTGAAGCGCTCGGAGCGGACATCGTCGGCGTCAATTGCCGCCTCGGCCCGCACCATACAATCCAGGCATTCGAAGAAGTATCGCTGCCGGAAAAAGCATTCCTGTCGGCGTATCCGAATGCCAGCTTGCTCGACGTGGAAGACGGCCGCATTGTCTATGAATCGGAAGCCGATTATTTTGGGCGGGCTGCCTTATTATTGAGAGAAGAAGGCGTGCGCTTAATTGGCGGCTGTTGTGGCACGACGCCGAAGCATATTGAAGAAGTGAAAAAGCGCATGCGCAATTTGGCGCCAGTGACGGAAAAGAAAGTAGTAGCGAGAAAGCCGATCGTCATCCGCGAAGCGGAAGCGCTCGACGTCAAGCCGCTGCATGAAAAAGCGAAGACGGAGCGTACGATTATCGTCGAACTCGACACGCCGCGTCATTTGGACGTTTCGAAATTCATCGAAGGATCGAAAGCGCTGAATACGGCAGGAGTCGATGCCGTGACGATGGCCGATAATTCGCTTGCTTCGCCGCGTATTTCCAATATGGCGATGGGATCGATTTTGAAGTTGCAGGAAAACATCCGGCCGCTCGCGCACATCACGTGCCGCGACCGCAATTTGATCGGCCTGCAATCGCATTTGATGGGGCTTGACGCCCTTGGGATGCATGATATCCTGGCAGTTACGGGAGATCCAACGAAAGTCGGGGATTTCCCGGGAGCGACAAGCGTCTATGACGTTTCCAGCCTGGAATTGATTCAACTGATCAAGAAACTCAACGAAGGCATTTCGTTTTCCGGCAAGCCGCTGCGCAAAAAAGCGAATTTCTCGGTAGCGGCGGCATTCAATCCGAATGTCCGCGTCGTCAGCCGGGCGGTCAAGCGGCTCGAACAGAAAATTGACAGCGGCGCGGATTATTTCATTTCCCAACCGGTGTTCACCAAAGAGAAAATCATTGAAATATACGAAGAAACGAAGCATTTGAGCACGCCGATTTTCCTTGGCATCATGCCGCTCACTAGCATACGCAGCTCGGAATTCCTGCACAATGAAGTGCCAGGCATCAAGTTATCGGAAGATGCGCTTGAACGGATGCGCGCATGCGGCGACGACAAGGACCGGGCGACCGCTGAAGGCATTGCGATAGCGAAGGAATTGATCGATACGGCGGCGGGGCTGTTCAACGGCATTTACTTGATCACGCCATTTTTCCGCTACGAAATGTCCGTGGAATTGATCGATTACATCAGGCAACTAGATTTGCAGAAAGAAGGCGAAAGCAGCCATGTCCAAAACACTTATTGAACAGCAGCTTGAAAAACGAATCCTGATCATCGATGGCGCGATGGGAACGATGATCCAGAACGCCGATTTGTCGGCGGAAGATTTCGGCGGCGAGGAATTCGATGGCTGCAACGAGTACTTGAACATCGTGCGCCCGGACGTCATCGAAGGCGTCCACAAAGCCTATTTGGAAGCGGGAGCAGACATTCTTTGTACGAACACGTTCGGCGGGACTCCTGTGGTCTTAGACGAATATGGGCTTGGCAACCAGGCGGCGGACATCAACCGCCGCGCTGTGGAAATTGCCAAGAAAGCGGCTGCTGCTTATTCCACCCCTGAATGGCCGCGCTTTGTTGCAGGTGCAATCGGGCCGACAACGAAAACCTTGTCGGTGACAGGCGGCATCACGTTCGACGCCTTGCGCGAAGATTTCCATGTACAGGCGAAAGCGCTGGTTGAAGGCGGAGCGGATTTGATCTTGCTGGAAACGAGCCAGGACATGCTGAATGTCAAAGCGGCGACGATCGGCATCAAGCAGGCTTTCGAAGAGTTGGGCAAAGAATTGCCGATCATGATTTCCGGTACCATCGAGCCGATGGGCACGACGCTTGCCGGGCAGAGCATTGAAGCGTTCTATATTTCCATTGAACACGTCAAGCCGCTGTCGGTCGGATTGAATTGTGCGACCGGCCCGGAATTCATGACGGACCATTTGCGCTCGTTGTCTGAGCTGTCCGACGGCTTTGTCAGCTGTTACCCGAATGCCGGGCTGCCGGACGAAGAAGGCCATTACCACGAAACGCCGGAATCGCTGTCGAAAAAGCTGCGTGGCTTTGCTGAAAAAGGCTGGCTCAACGTCGTCGGCGGCTGTTGCGGCACGACGCCTGCGCATATCAAGGCTGTGCGTGAAGCGGTGGTTGGGCTGCCGCCGAGAAAACCTGAGCAGACCGGACACGGCCATGTGCTGGCAGGCATCGAACCGCTGCAATACGACGATTCGATGCGCCCGCTGTTTATCGGAGAGCGCTCGAACGTCATCGGTTCGCGGAAATTCAAACGCCTCATTGTGGAAGGGAAATTTGAAGAAGCCTCAGAAATCGCGCGCGCCCAAGTGAAAAACGGGGCGCACGTCATCGATATCTGCCTTGCCAACCCCGACCGCGATGAACTTGAGGACATGGCGAATTTCATGCACGAAGTGGTGAAGAAAGTCAAAGTGCCGCTCGTCATTGATTCCACAGACGAGGATGTCATCGAAGCAGCGCTGAAATTCTCGCAAGGCAAGGCGATCATCAACTCGATCAACCTTGAAGATGGCGAAGAACGATTTGATGCGGTCATGCCGCTGGTGAAAAAATACGGTGCGGCGGTCGTTGTCGGAACGATTGATGAACCGGGGATGGCGGTGACGCGTGAGCGGAAGCTTGAAATCGCCGAACGTTCATATGATTTATTGGTCAACAAATGGGGCCTCGCGCCGGAAGACATCATTTTCGATCCGCTCGTGTTCCCGGTCGGAACCGGCGACCAGCAATACATCGGCTCTGCGGTCGAGACGATCGAAGGCATCCGTTTGATCAAAGAAAGACTGCCGCGGACATTGACGATCCTCGGCATCAGCAACGTGTCGTTCGGCTTGCCGCCGGTCGGCCGGGAAGTGCTGAATGCGGTTTACCTGTACCATTGCACGCAGGCGGGGCTCGATTACGCCATCGTCAATACGGAGAAATTGGAGCGCTACGCATCGATTCCGGAAGCGGAAATCAAGATGGCCAATGAATTGCTGTTCACGACGACAGACAAGACATTGGCGGATTTCACCGATTTCTACCGCGATAAGAAAAAAGAGAAAAGTGAAGACGACATCCCGAAAAATGTGCCGGACCGCCTCGCTTATTACATTCTCGAAGGCACGAAAGAAGGGCTTATTCCGGATCTGGAGAAAGCGCTCGACATGTACGACACGCCGCTTGATGTCATCAACGGACCGTTGATGGCCGGCATGGCGGAAGTGGGGCGTTTGTTCAACGACAACCAGCTGATTGTCGCCGAAGTGCTGCAAAGCGCAGGCGTCATGAAGGCGGCGGTTTCATTCCTTGAAGGCTTTATGGAGAAAAAAGCGGCGGACGATACCGGCAAAGGGAAAGTGGTGCTTGCGACGGTCAAAGGCGACGTCCACGACATCGGCAAAAACCTGGTCGACATCATCCTCAGCAATAACGGCTTCAAAGTCATCGACATCGGCATCAAAGTGACGCCGGCGACGCTGATCGAAGTCATCAAAAAAGAAAAGCCGGACATCATCGGCTTGTCAGGCCTGCTGGTAAAATCCGCCAAGCAGATGGTGCTGACAGCGCAGGACTTCAAGGAAGCGGGCATCGATGCGCCAATCCTCGTCGGCGGTGCCGCCTTGTCGAGGCGCTTCACGGAAACGAAGATCGCCGCTGAATACGACGGCCCGGTCATCTACGCGAAAGACGCCATGCAGGGCCTGGATCTGGCCAACCGTTTGCAGAGCGGGGCCGGAAAAGCGGTGCTGCTCGAGGAATTGGGCGCGCAGCAAGAAAAGCGCCAGGCTTCGGAAGCGGCGAAAGCTGCCAAACCGGCTGTTGCGGTAGCGGAAAAACCAGTGAAAACCGTACGCGAAGACGTGCCGGTCTTTGTGCCAGGTGATTTGCGCCGCCATGTCTTGAAAGAGTATTCGGTTGCGCATTTGTATCCGTACGTCAATATGCGCACATTGATCGGCCATCATCTCGGCTTGCGCGGCTATAGCGATAAAATGCTGGTGCAAGGCGATCCGCGCGCAGTTCAGCTCCACGAATTGGCGACCGAGTTCCTCGGCTCCGGCATCTTGAAGCCGTCCGGCATGTACCAGTTTTTCCCGGCGCAGTCAGACGGCGAAGATGTCGTTATTTACGATCCGAACGATGCCAAAACCGAAATCGAACGCTTTACCTTCCCGCGCCAGGCATCCGAACCATTCCTGTGCCTTGCCGATTACTTGAAGTCCGTCGACAGCGGTGAAATGGATTATGTCGCGTTCATGCAAGTGACAGCGGGGCATGGCGTCCGTGACGAAGCGAAACGCTTGAAAGATGCCGGCAAGTTTTTGGAGAGCCATGCGCTTCAGGCGACGGCGCTGGAACTCGCGGAAGGCTTTGCTGAGCGCATCCACCAGGAAATCCGTGACCAATGGGGTTTCCCGGATGGCACTGACTTTTCGATGCGCGACCGCTTTGCGGCGAAATACCAGGGGCAGCGTTTCTCGTTCGGCTACCCGGCCTGTCCAAATCTGGAGGACCAGGCAAAACTGTTCGGTCTCATCAAACCGGAAGACATCGGCGTCCACCTGACCGAAGAATTCATGATGGACCCGGAAGCGTCCGTTTCGGCGATTGTCTTCGCCCATCCGGATGCCCGGTATTTCAACGTCGAATAAATCAGGTGAGGGAGTGCGGACAGTATTCCCTGGATTTTGGACAGTATTTGGACCTGTACGGACAGTAGTTGCAGCCTTGCGGACAGTATTTTCAATATAGAAGGCAATTTAGCCGAAAATACGGAAAAACAAAAGAGCTGAATACGAAACTTTTGGCGTTCCGTAAATAGCCCGAAAAACAAGAGCCTCAGCTGTCTAGTTGAGGCTCTTGTTTGCAGCCAAAGCCATTTTCTCGATAATGAAAAATGGGGAAATGGGCGAAGGTTTAAAAACGAAGAAAAGCTGGAACTTTGGTATATTAAAAAAAAACGATGGATAGAAGAGGGGGATTAAAGATGGAGAAAGTCCGTTGGGGCATTATCAGTACAGCGAATATTGCACAGAGCCAGTTCATACCCGCTATTTTCCGCGCCGAAAATGCAGAGGTGTCGGCGATTGCCAGCCGCAGCAACAAAGTCCATGCCATTGCATCGCGTTTGGATATACCGAAAGCATACGAAAGTTATGAAGAGCTAGTGGCTGATCCAGCGATTGACGCGGTTTATATCCCGCTCCCTAACCATCTGCATAAGGAATGGGTGCTCAAAGCGGCAGCGGCAGGAAAGCATATCCTTTGCGAGAAACCGGCTGGATTGACTGCAGCGGACGCCGAAGAAATGATCACGGCGTGCCAGGCGGCAGGGGTGAAGTTCATGGAAGGCTTCATGTATCAGCTGCATCCTCAGCATGAACGGGTAAAGGAGATCATGGCTTCTGGAGAAATCGGTGATGTGAAACTGATCCGTTCAAGCCATTCTTTTTACCTGGAGAATCGGACAGGTGATATCCGAATGGACAAAAAAATGGGCGGCGGTGCTTTATACGATCTTGGCTGTTACTGCATTCACGCAGTGAGGCATCTGTCGGAAGCCGAACCGGTGAAAGTGCATGCAGTTTCCGAAATTGATGAGGCTGCTGGAATCGATTTGTCGGCAAACGTCAATTTGGAACTCGACAACGGCATGTCGGCGATTTTCGACTGCAGCTTTGATATGGCCAGCCGAAACGAATACGAAGTAATTGGAACTAAAGGGACCATCAAAGTACCTTATGCGTTTCGTCCGGATACCAACGCAGGAATGGGTGTCATTCTTGTCGAAACAGCAGGCAATTCGCGGAAAGAAGAAATTCATGGAGACCTTTACCGCCTGGAAGTCGAGCATTTCTCTTCGGCAATATTAACCGGTTCACCGCTTGCAGTCACCGCGGATTCAACCATCCGCAATATGCGCATCCTCGAGGCTTGCCTTACAGCGAATAGATCCACGAACGCAGTTTCTGTGGACATTCGTTGAACGGTCAACGCTGATTAATGAAATAGGCGCTATCGGACAGTATTTCTCGGATTGCGGACAGTATTCGGGTACATCCGGACAGTATTTGCTGCCGTGCGGACAGTATTTCCAATATAGAAGGAAATCTATGCAAAAAAAGAGCGGCTCAGTGATTGAGCCGCTCTTTTTTGCGTCAAATTAGCTTGATTAATTCGACAAACCTAGCGGTGGGAGCGATAAAGCTGAGTGTGATAAACTTATGCCATCAGGAAATGTCAGGAGTGGGATTTGTGTTTGCTTTGAATATACTCGACTACTCGCCGATTGACGAGGGAGCGGCCGCGCGCGATGCGCTGCTGCAGACAATTGAACTGGCCAAGCTCGCAGACCGGCTCGGCTACCGGCGCTTTTGGGTGGCGGAGCATCACAAGGTGCTGTCGGTCGCCGGCAGTTCACCGGAAATGCTGATGATGCAATTGGCGGCTTCGACAGAGCGGATCCGCATCGGGTCGGGAGGCGTCATGCTGCCGCATTACAGCTCCTATAAAGTGGCGGAGAATTTCCGCATGCTCGAAGCGCTGCATCCGGACCGCATCGACCTGGGCATCGGCCGTTCGCGCAGCTACAAAGACGTCAACCAGGCGCTCAATGAAAGCAAAGGCATCAAAGTATCTTACGAACAACAGATCCAGGATTTGCAGAAATACTTCACCGATGACACGGAAAGCACGCACCGCTTTCGCCAGCTGGTGGCGACGCCGATTACTGAAACAGCCCCTGAGATCTGGCTGCTTGGCACCGGCCACGGCAGTGCCGCCATTGCGGCAAAGAACGGCCTCGCTTATGCGTTCGCCCATTTCGCGCGTCCCGCTGCTGACGGTGCGGAAGCCGTCGCGGCATACCGGGAAAAGTTCCGCCCGTCGGATTTATTGGCAGAACCGCATGTCGCCATCGCTGTTTTCGCTGTCGTCGCCGACACGGCAGAAGAAGCGGAGAAGCTGGCGCAAGCGCTCGATTTGTGGCTGCTGTTTGTCGAATCCGAGACGCCGCCTCCGTATTACCCGTCCAGCGAAACCGCTGAACGACGCGGTTTCAGCCGAAGCGAGCGCGAAAAAGTGGAGAAAAACCGCGAACGCATGATTATCGGCGATGCCGAAACCGTGAAGGCGGAAATCGTCCGGCTCGCGGAAGTATATGGCGCCGATGAAGTCACCGTCATCCCGAATGTATCAGGCGCAGCCAACCGCATGAAGATGCTGAGTCTGCTCGCGGAGGCGTTTTCTTTATCAGTGGAATAAAGCCTCTCATCATCTGAAACCTTTTTGGGTTATCCGCGTATTAAGTTTCAAACCGGCAAAGGGGCGGCGGCTGATGAAGAAGAAAAGGTGGAGAAAAGACAAGAAAGATCGAACGTGGATATGGGATGTGGCCGAGTTCTTTCTCGGAATAGCGGAAATAATCCTCTATATTCCACGGATCATCATTCGGATGGTGCGTGATATCAATTGAAAAAGCGTACAAAGCGGCTTTCCGCTTTGTACGCTTTTTTGATGACTGAGACTCGCGATGATTACAGTTTCGCGAAATCCGGGTCTGCCACTTTCACCAATTGCTTGCCGACATTGCTGCCTTGGAATAAGCCGAGGAATGCCTGCGGCGTGTTTTCAAAGCCTTCAACGATCGTTTCTTCGTATTTCAGCTTGCCAGCTTGCAGCCATTGGCCAAGTTCCGTCGCACCTTTTTCAAAATCTGCCGCGTAATTGCCAAGCGTGAAGCCTTGCATCATCGAGCTCGTTTTGATGAGCGACGTCTGGATGCGCGGGCCGAGGTCCTTGCCTGCAGCATTATAGGAAGAAATTGCTCCGCACAACGGAATGCGTGCATTGCGGTTCAATAAGCGCATGACGGCATCCGATACGTCTCCGCCGACATTGTCGAAATAGACATCGACGCCGTCCGGCAACGCGTTAGCCAAGTCTTCCACAAAGCTGTCTTTTTTATAATTGACCGCGGCATCGAAGCCAAGCTCGTTGATCAAGTAATCGATTTTTTCATCCGAGCCCGCGATGCCGACTGCTTTCGCGCCTTTTAATTTCGCGATTTGGCCGACAATCGAACCGACGGCGCCCGCAGCACCTGAAACGACGACCGTTTCACCTGCTTGCGGCTTGCCGATGTCGAGCAAACCGAAATAGGCGGTTAGGCCGGTCAGCCCCAAAACGCCGAGGCGTGTCGTGATCGGTGCAATCGATGGATCGACTTTTTGGAGGCCATCCGCTTTTGCAATATTGTATTCTCCCCATTTGAGGTTGCCGTTGACGATGTCGCCTTGCTTGAATTGCGGCGACTTCGAAGCGATGACTTCAGCGAGCACGCCGCCAGTGATGGCTTCATCGAGCTGGAATGGTGCGATATAGGATTTTGCATCCTGCATGCGGCCGCGCATGTACGGGTCGACCGACAAGTAAAGCGTTTTTAACAGGATTTCGCCGCCTTGCAGCGCGGGGACCGTTTGTTCCACGAATTTGAAATCGTCGTCTGAAGGCATGCCTTCTGGACGGTTGACCAAGTGGATCTCTTTATACGTTATAGGTGCCATGTAAAACACTCCTTCTAATTTGTCTGTAGAGGAGCTTACCACTGCTTTTAAAAGGAATCAAAAATTACACACCGGCGAGCCTGTATTCTTGTAGTTGTCCTAATCCTATGATATTTTGATATACCTATAGACAAAAGAAAAGAGGAATTCACATGAATCCAAACTATAAATCTTTATTCGAAGAAATCACCTTGCCGAACGGTGTTGTTTTGCAGGACCGCTTAGGCGTTGCACCCATGACGACTTATTCAGGAAATCCCGATGGTACGGTGTCCGACGCAGAACTTGAGTATTATAACCGCCGGTCAAACATTGGCGGCTTGTTCGTTTCAGCCTGCATCGCCATCTCTGAAAACGGCATCGCGTTCCCGAACCAATTTATCGGGTTTGATGACAAAGCATTGCCGCGCTTGAAAAAGCTGGCAGATGAAATGAAAGCGAATGGCAGCAAAGCGATTCTGCAGATGCAGCACGGCGGCCGCCAAGGCCAGCCGGATTTGATCGCTGCGAACGAAACAGTGGCACCGAGCGCAGTGGCAGGGCCTGAAGGCAAACCGACGCCGCGGGAATTGACGGCTGCTGAAATCGACGACATCATCCGTGATTTCGGCGAGACGACGCGCCGCGCGATCGAAGCCGGATTTGACGGCGTGGAAATCCACGGCGCGAACACGTATTTGATCCAGCAATTCGTTTCCGCGACATTCAATCAGCGCGAAGACAAATGGGGCGGCAGCCTGGAAAACCGTTTGAGTTTCTCAATGGCGGTATTGGACGAAGTGAAGAAAACGGCTGCGCAATACGCAGACGACAGCTTCATCATCGGCTACCGCCTGTCGCCTGAAGAAAACAACGAAGACTCGGTCGGCTACACGATTGAAGACACAAAAGTGCTCGTTGAGAAATTGATTGAAGGCGGCATCCATTACGTCCACGTGTCTTTATTCGAATTCAAGAAACAGCCGCGCGGTGCAGCAGAACAAGGCAGCATCGTTGAAATTCTGTCGAAACAGATCAATGGCCGTGTGCCGTTTGTCGTGGTCGGCAGCGTCAAAAAGCCGGAAGATGCAGTGGCAGCGCTCGAAGAAGGTGCCGATGTCGTCGCAATGGGCCGCCAAGCGCTGGTTGATCCGGAATGGACGGAAAAAGTGAAGCAAGGCAAAGAACAGGAAATCCATGAAACGATTCCGCAGGAGATGGTCGGCAAACTCGACATCCCGGAATCGATGTGGAACGCCATCACTTCATACGGCATGGTAACCGTTGAAAAATAAAAGATAGAGACTGCACCGGAATCGCCAGCGTATGCTGTAGGATTCGGTGCAGTTTTTTTGTTGGGAAAACCCTCCACAAGGATTGAGCATGATAGTTTACACGCTGTCCCGGGAACTGTAGAGTTTGAAAAGAGCAATAAAAAGAAATCACACCTTAGAAACGGAGCTGGAAGAAATTATGGCAAACACGAAAACAGCAATCATTACAGGTGCAAGCAGCGGCATCGGGCAAGCTACAGCGAAGGAGCTTGCCAGAAAAGGCTATTCGGTGATGCTCGCGGCACGCCGCGAAGATCGCCTGGTCCAATTGAAGCAGGAAATCGAAGCGATGGACGGCACCGCCGAAATCAAAGTGACGGACGTAACTTCAGCAGATGAAATGCAGGCGCTCGCAGATGCCGCGATTGAAAAGTTCGGCCGCATCGACGTCCTCGTCAACAATGCTGGCTTGATGCCATTGTCGTTCATGAACAAACGGAAAATCGCCGAATGGGACCAGATGGTCGACGTCAATATCAAAGGCGTGATTTATGGCATCGCAGCCGTGCTTCCGCAGATGGAAGAACAGAAATCCGGCCACATCATCAACGTGGCGTCGGTTGCCGGCCATGACGTGACGCCGGGCAGCGCCGTATACAGCGGAACGAAATTCGCGGTGCGCGCGATCACGGAAGGTTTGCGCCAGGAACTCGATCCGGCGATGGACATACGCGCGACGATCATTTCACCGGGAGCGGTCGCAACCGAACTGTCGACACACATTACCGACCAAGACATCCTCGACATGTTCGCGTCCGGCGGCGAGATGAAATTCCTGGAGGCGGTAGACATCGCCCGTGCAATTTCCTATGCCGTCGAACAGCCGGCGTATGTCGATGTCAATGAAATCCTCATCCGCCCGAGACAACAGAAATAACTCCTGTCTTGTGATTATTATGCCTGCCTGGCTTTAAGCTGGGCAGGCATTTTACATGGAGTTAATGATTGCGGAGAAAATCGTTCTCCTATAGTATTCAATAAAAAGGCAGTGTACAAACTGAACGCAGTCGGAGGTCTCAAATGAAATCGTTGCTCACAAAAATTGAATTGGCGCTCGGCCAATTATCGGCAGCGGAAAGGCGGATTGGCGAATATATTATCCAACAGCCCGATGCCATCCCGCATATGACCACCAAAGAACTGTCGGAGAAATCCGGCGTCAGCGAAGCCACCATTATCCGTTTCTGCAAATCGATCGGCATGGGCAGCTTTAAATCTTTCAAGCTCGCACTTATGAAGGATTTGGCATTGAGCGACACGAATCTGACCGATTTCTCGGTGCTTCAGCAAAAAGATTCCCCTTATGATTTATTCCATAAAGTGATCCACGTCAATAAATCCGCCATCGAATCCTGCGCAGATTCAATGGACAGGAAAGAGCTGATGAAAGCGGTGGACGCGTTGAAGGCCGCACAGAAAATCGTCTTTTTCGGCGTCGGCGGTTCTTCAACCGCAGCGGTGGATGCCCAGTACAAATTCATGCGGCTTGGCTATCAATCGATCACGTCGCTCGATTTCCATTACATGCTATCGCTGATTCCCCACTTGACGGAAAACGACGTCTTCGTCGCCATCAGTACATCCGGCCAGACGAAAGATGTACTGGAATTGGCACGGTTCGCGAAGAAAAGAGGGGCGAAGGTCATCGCCATTACCAATTTGAATAAATCGCCGCTTTACAAAGAAGCGGACATCCGGCTGTGCACGCCGAATGTGGAACAGGATTTCCGGATCGGCAGCACGTCGTCAAGGATGACGCAGCTGACAGTTGTCGACACGTTGTATATGAGCGTTTTCCATCATCTCGGCGAGAACGTCCTGCAGCAGTACTACGACGCCCGCAAGGAAATGGAAAGTTTGAGAAGATGAAAAGAGCTGATCCTCCAGCTCTTTTTTATTTTTCTGTTATTTGAAATTAAGATTCATAAATATAATAAAATATATTGACATGAAATTTCTTAAGGGTACAATGAAGTCAAGAAATAACCAAATAAAGGATGAGCCGATGCTAGAGAATCTGTCTACGGAAAAGAGAAACCATGACACAATGAAATTGGATGGCATGTCGACGCTGGAAATTCTTCGGGCGATGAACCGCGAAGACGAAACAGTGCCTGGCGCAATTGCTGAAAAAATGGAATCGATTGAACAGGCGGTGCAGGCTGCCATTGAGTCATTTCAGGCGGGCGGCCGGCTGATTTACATCGGTGCCGGGACCAGCGGCAGACTGGGAATTCTGGATGCGGTAGAATGTGTGCCGACGTTCGGCGTCTCGCCGGAAGTGGTGAAAGGATTTTTAGCCGGCGGAATGGACGCATTCACAATGGCGAAAGAAGGAGTCGAGGACAACCCGGATCTCGGCAAGCAAGAATTGGAGCAGGCGTCGTTGATGAAAAATGATACGGTCATCGGCATCGCGGCAAGCGGCAGAACGCCTTATGTCATCGGCGCCTTGCAATATGCCGCTGAAGTGGGAGCGAAGACCGTGGCGCTTTCCTGCAATACAGGCGCAAAAATCAGCCAGTATGCACAAATCGCCATTGAAATCGAGACCGGGCCAGAAATCCTGACCGGTTCGACTCGCCTGAAAGCTGGAACCGCGCAAAAGCTCGTATTGAACATGATTTCAACAGCTTCGATGATCGGCGTCGGCAAAGCCTACGGCAATTTGATGGTGGACGTGCAGGCAACCAATGAAAAACTGATTGAACGTTCGAAACGCATTATTATGGATGCCACACAAGTGGATTACGAAACAGCCGAACTTTATTATCAAAAAGCGGATCGCCATGTGAAAACGGCGATTGTCATGATTTTGCTGGAATGCACCAATGGGGAAGCCATTGAAAAGCTGGAAGCAGCAGATGGTTTTGTAAGAAAAACTTTATAAACATTGGGAGAGCGGGGGGAAAGTATGAAGAAAGAACAAAGAATGGCTCAGGATATTCTCAGCAATGTCGGGGGAAAAGAGAATATCCGAAATATTGCTCACTGTATGACGCGTCTGCGTTTATCGCTAAAAGACGAAAGCAAAGCCAATATCAATGACTTGAAAAGAATAGATGGTGTCATGGGTGTTGTTGAAGACGATACGCTTCAAATCGTCGTAGGGCCGGGGACAGTCAATAAAGTAGCGGCAGAAATGAGCAGCCAAACCGGGCTGGCAGTCGGAGAAGAAACGGATGTCGATGAAAGCAATCTGAGCTTCAGCGAAAAGGCCGAATTGGACCGGGAAAAGATGAAGCAAAAAAACAAAACACCGTTCAAGCTGTTTTTGCGCAGAGTCGGCAATATCTTCATTCCGCTGATTCCAGGTTTGATCGCTTCCGGGATTATCAACGGAACGGCGAACTTCGCGAAAAACGCCGGGGTTGATGAAACCACAACGATCATGCAGATTTTATTGCTGCTCGGAAGCACTGTTTTTGCGTACCTAGCCATTTTAGTCGGCTGGAACACCGCCAAAGAATTTGGCGGCACACCGGTACTCGGCGCGATTGCAGGCGGGATTTTATTCAATCCATTGCTTGCGGATATCGTGATTTACGGGGAACCACTCGTTGTCGGGCGCGGCGGCTTGTTCGGCGTCATCTTGGCTGCCTGGTTGATGACGTTTGTTGAAAAGAAAGTGCGTTCGGTCATGCACAGTTCGATTGATATTCTCTTTACACCATTGATCACGATTTTAGTCGTCGGCTTTATTGCCTTATATGCCATCGTTCCAGTGGCAGGCGTATTGACGGACGTCATCACGACCGGCTTGATCGCTGCATTGGATGCAGGTGGAGTTATCGCAGGCGGCGTCTTGGCCGCATTCTTCCTGCCGCTTGTCATGCTAGGGCTGCACCACGGCTTGACGCCAATCCATTTGGAATTAATGAATTCATTCGGCAGCACCGCGTTATTGCCGATTTTGGCAATGGCAGGCGCCGGCCAAGTCGGGGGCACCATCGCCATCTACGTGAAAACGAAAAATCAGCGTTTGCGCAACATCATCAAAGGCGCGTTGCCAGTCGGCGTCCTCGGAATCGGGGAACCTCTGCTTTACGGCGTCACCTTGCCGCTCGGGCGGCCGTTCATCACCGCTTGTATGGGAGCCGCGTTTGGCGGAGCGTTCCAAGCCGTCATGCACACCGCTGCACAAGGCATCGGCGTATCCGGCATCTCGTTGATCCCGCTGATCGCTGACAGCAAATACATCTGGTACTTCCTAGGGCTCGTCGTTTCCTACGTATTCGGCTTCATCTTCACATACACGTTCGGATTCAAAGAACGCATGGCTGAAGGGATCTAGGTTTTAGAACTATGTAAGATGAATTAATGAATATTTATATTCGATATTACGCAAAATAGCTACGCTTGCCGCGGGCGAGCGCCAAGCCTCCTCGGTCGCTTCGCTTCCTGCGGGGTCTCGGCTGTCTCGCTTTCCCGCAGGCGTCTCCGCTATTTTGCTCCATATCGAGAGATATCTTAGCGAAGGCGCGTCAACGGGCTAGACAAGGAGATGGCCAAATGGAATTTGGACCATTTCCTTTGCGACGAGCTTGCGCAGGAGCAATCGTCTTTGCACTGCCCAAAGCGTCCGGAGCAATGTTTATTATGCTACTTCTTTAGTTCAAATTATTGAGTAAAAAAACTAAACAACACACCAAGCTAAAAGGGAGGATCCATTCTCCCTTTTTTAATTTATCCAAAAGGAGAGAGTAGAATGCGCGGAATATCAGTTTACTTGGGGGAAGGCTCGGCAACAGAGCTGGAGCCTTATATTGAAAAAGTACGGAAGCTTGGGTTCGCATCCATCTTCACTTCTTTGCACATCCCGGAAGAGGACCCGTCCCTTTACGAAGAGCGGCTCCGGGAATTGGGGGCGCTGGCCCGTAAATACGATATGGAATTAATGGCGGATATCTCGCCCAAGTCGCTCGGCCATCTGGGGTTTACTTGGGCAAATGCGGAAGGGCTTGTGGATTGGGGCGTCAGCGGATTGCGGATCGATTACGGAATCGACGAAGCGGTGATTGCTGAACTATCGGGTAAGATGAAAATCGCTTTAAATGCCAGCACGCTGACAAAAGAGGGATTAGCTAAGCTGAAGGCTGCGGGGCTCCGTACGGAAGCGGTTGAAGCGTGGCATAATTTTTATCCGCGGCCGGAAACCGGTTTGGACACGCAGGAATTTTTCAAGGTGAACGAATGGCTAAAGGCAGAAGGGTTGTCGGTGATGGCGTTCGTTCCAGGAGATGGCAAGCTCCGGGGTCCTTTGTTTGAAGGCTTGCCGACATTGGAAGGGCATCGCGCCGTTTCGCCGCTCGCCGCATATGCGGCATTGGAAAAGAGCGGGCTCGTCGATAAAATCCTAGTCGGGGATATCACGCTCAGCGAAGGCAGTTTGGCGCAATTTGCCGCTTACGAGGAAGGCGTGATCCAATTGCGTGCAGAGAGCTTGACGGAAAACGGCGAAGTGCTGGAAATTGCGAGCCGAGTCCATACGAACCGCCTGGACGCGGCGCGGGATGTCGTGCGTTCGATGGAATCCAGGGAATACGGCTTGTTCGGAACGCACCGCCTCCATCCGGAAGAGACCATCGAAAGAACAAAAGGCAGCATAACAATCGACAATGAGCGCTATGGCCGCTACCAGGGAGAACTGCAAATCACGAAAAGAAATCTGCCGGCCGATGGCAAAGTCAATGTGATCGGCAAAGTTTGCCAGGAAGATTTGGCATTGATTGAACACATTCGTTCTGGAGTTAAATTTCAACTGGTATGGGTATAAAGGAGAACTTTAATTTCTTAAATTCATGTTACCAAAGAAGTGTTCCAGGAATTGGAATATGAGTAGATGTGACGCAAGAAAAATTCGGGAAGCGAAAAATCACTGCCAAAGACAGCGCTATTGGGGCATGGGAAACGATTGAATTGTCAGATAATATTAGTTTGTAAAGGTAAATAAATACAATTAAAAATTATGGGAGGAAACAAATGAAAAAGAATGCGAAATTGAAAGTTCTGTCATCCGCTTTGATTTGCTCGCTTGTCTTGACTGCGCCGCTGGCTTCACCGGCCTTGGCGGAATCGCCGAAGCAATGGGATCAGCCTGGTCCCATGTCGCCCGTGCTGCATCCAGGCTCTGTAAAAGGAGCGGGAATGATTCAAGCACCGCTCGACCGTTTCGACCAGGCTGTTGAAAGCGCTCTAGCGGCTAAGTCGATGCCTGGCGCTGTTGCGTTTGTCGCGAGAAACGGCCATATTGCGAAGCACGATGCCTACGGCTTTGCATCTTTGTATGCCGACGGTGCGGGAACGCTGGTGGACAATCCCGTTGAAATGAAAAAAGATACGATTTTCGATCTGGCTTCCATCAGCAAAATCTTTACGACAACAGCCGCGATGAAACTTTACGAAGAAGGGCATTTCCAATTGGACGATCCAGTAGCGATGCACCTTCCGCAGTTTGCTGAAAACGGCAAAGAAAAAGTCACCATCCGCCAGCTCATGACGCATACTTCAGGATTTACCGCTTGGGTGCCGTTGTACCAGCAAGGGGAAAACCGGGAGGACCGCATCGAATACGCGCTGCGCCACAAGCTCGCGAATAGCCCCGGCACCAAATATACCTATAGCGACTTGAACCTGATCACACTCGGCGCGCTGATCGAGAAGTTTTCTGGGAAGCGCCTCGACGAATTTGTGAAAGAGGAAATCACCGAGCCGATTGGCATGAAAGATACGATGTACAATCCTCCGGCTTCGTTGCAAAATCGCATAGCAGCAACAGAATACCAGCCGGCGCTTGGACGCGGAATGGTGTGGGGAGAAGTGCACGATGAAAATGCCTGGTCGTTGGACGGAGTTGCGGGCCACGCTGGCGTCTTTTCGACTGCCTCTGATCTGGCGAAATTCGCCCATATGTTTTTGAACAACGGAAAGTATGGCGGGAAACGAATCTTGGAAGCTGAAACGGTCCGCTTGCTGGAAACCAACCAGATTCCGGAGTTCCCTGGCAATGACCACGGGCTTGGCTGGGAATTGAATCAAGGCTGGTACATGGATGCACTCGCGGATTCATCGGCATTCGGCCATACCGGCTATACGGGGACCAGCATCGTCATCAACCGGAAAAACAACACGATCGCCATCTTGCTGACCAACCGGGTGCACCCATCGAGAACGACCATTTCCACGAACTTCATCCGCAGAGACTTTGCAAGAGCAGTGGCGGACGCGATACCGGCTCCGATTTCCAAACATACGGATGCCTGGTTTGCGGGCTACGGCGATAAATTGAACAATGAAATGCAAATCGCTGTCCCTGAAGGTGCATCAACGGTGTCATATGATACTTGGCACCGGCTGGAAGCAGACTCGGATTTCGGTTTTATTGAAACTTCGAATGACGGCGTGAATTGGAGCCAAGTGGCAGAACCAATCACAGGCAACAGTGAAGGCTGGGAAAGCACCGAGCTTGCATTGCCGGCAAATACCACGCACCTCCGTTTCCGCTACCAGACAGATGGATCGGTCAACGGGCGCGGCTGGTATGTAGAAAATATCCAAGTCGATGGCACCGAAGCCGAACCGCAGCCAGCTGGAAACGATTGGACCGAACGCAGTAATTAAGTTAAAGGGGGATGGAACATGAAGGGATTTCGTAAATATCTTGTATTGCCGCTATTGATTGCCGTTTTGGTGATTTCTTCACTGGCAACAGGCGGAGCAGCGAAAGCGCAATCGGCAGCTGCAGATTTGATTATTGTGCAAAATGTTCCTGAAGTGGAAGTGGAAGTGGACGGCGCAAGTGGGGAATTTACGCTTAAAGCGCTGCACGTCTATGAAGACGGCCATTTCACCGGAACTTCTGAAAATTTGGAGTGGAGTTCTACCAATAAATCAGTGGCTTCAGTAGATTCCGAGGGAACAGTAACGGTACTTGGGAAACCCGGGAAAACGTTCATCACAGTAAGCGATGGCAGTTTTACGGATGAAATTGCCGTGCAGGTGAAACCGGATCCGGCAGCCAAAACCGCCAAAGGGAAACCGCCAGTGAAATCAACGGTGATCAAAGGGGAAGGCGACCGCTATAACGTGGTCGAAAACGCAGTGGCAGGCATGTCGATGGAAGAAAAAGTCGGCCAGATGCTGATGCCTGACTTCAGGAACTGGAGCGGCAAGAACGTCACCGCCATGCTTCCGGAAATCGAAAAACTTGTGAAGCAATACCATTTGGGCGGCGTTATCCTGTTTCGGGAAAACGTTGTAACGACTGAACAAACGACGAAACTGGTCGCCGACTACCAGAAAGCTGCCGAAAAATACGGCATGCTGATGACGATTGACCAAGAAGGCGGCATCGTGACCCGCCTGCAATCCGGCACGGATATGCCAGGCAGCATGGCATTGGGCGCGACCCGCTCTCCGGAAATCACGGAAAACGTGGGGAACGCGATCGGTGAAGAGCTTGCTGCACTGGGCATCAATATGAACTTTGCGCCATCGTTTGACATCAATAACAATCCGGATAACCCGGTCATCGGTGTCCGTTCATTCGGCGAAAAGCCTGAACTTGTGGCGGAACTGGGTGTCGCTTATACGAAAGGGCTTCAAGCTTCCGGCACAGCCGCGACAGCGAAGCATTTTCCCGGGCATGGCGATACCGCAACCGACTCCCATATCGGCTTGCCGGAAGTGCCATATGATCTGGAAAGGCTGAAGGCGGTCGAATTGTATCCGTTCCAAAAAGCGATGGATGCAGGCATCGACGCCATTATGACCGCACATGTGACATTCCCGAAAGTGGATGGCACAAAAGTCATTTCGAAGAAAGACGGCAGTGAAATCACATTGCCAGCAACGTTATCCCATAAAGTGTTGACGGAATTGATGCGGGAAGATATGGGCTATGACGGCGTCATTTTAACAGATGCTTTGAACATGCAGGCCATTGCCGATCATTTCGGGCCGGTTGACGCCGTGATCCGTGCGGTCAACGCCGGAAGCGATATCGTTTTGATGCCGGTCGGGCTTGAAAGCGTCGCAAACGGTTTATACGAAGCAGTGCGCTCGGGTGAAATTTCCGAAGAACGGATCGAAGCTTCTGCGAAACGCATCCTCGCTTTGAAACTGAAGCGCGGAATCGTGAAAGAAGAAACGCCGCAGCCATTGGAACAAAAAGTAGCGAATGCCCTCCAAGTGGTGGGCTCGGTAGAACATCAGCAAGTAGAGCGCGAGGCTTCTGAAAAATCCATTACGCTCGTGAAAAATGAAGGCGTCCTGCCGCTTGCACCGAATCCGCAAGATGCGCTTGTGGT
>NZ_RQII01000025.1 GCF_004761975.1 Planococcus koreensis
AAAATGGAGGTTTTTAAAAGTGAAAGCAGCCAATGGATAAACGCCTGTCCGCACCCAGAACAAAGGACAGGCGTTTTTGTGTGCCCAAAAAACGTATGAAAGCCCTTTTCCGTTGTGTGCGGAAAAGGGCTTATAAGAGCTGCAGTAAATTCAGTTTACAGCAAAGTGACATAATTGATAACGAACATGACAATTGCAGAACCGCCAACCCCTAATGCTAAATCTTCCCAACCCAATTCTAGTACTTTGTCAAAATTCATCTCAATCCGCCCCTTTTGAATGCCTATTTGTCTGATAAAAGATTCCTAAGTGATGTAATCACATTTTTCAGATATCTTTTTGACTTATTTTTATTATAATGGAGCGTTAATTTGATACAATGGACCAAAATAACTAAATATTCAAAAATAAAACAATTTTCTATAGAAATGTAAATTTGAAAGCTATTTTAAAAGATGAAGCACTGATTGAAATGTCGCCTTTCACTTGATACAGTAAATAGATAGAAGGAAGTTTCCGACAATTCAAGGTGAGAGGATGCTGCAGAGTGAAGTTTTATTTGTCGATGGATATGGAAGGTGTGACGGCATTGCCGGATTATACATATGTAGACTCAGCTGAACACAATTATGAACGCGGACGCCGATTGATGACAAAGGATGCCAACGCCGTAATCTCAAGTGCATTCGATCATGGAGCGCAAGAATTCGTCGTAAATGACAGCCATTCAAAGATGAATAACTTGATTGCAGAAGATCTCCATGAAGACGCGCAGCTGATCACGGGCGGGGTGAAGGCTTTTTCGATGGTGGAAGGGCTGGATGCATCTTACGATGGTGCCTTTTTTGCGGGCTACCACGCGCGGGCGGGTCAAAAAGGCGTGATGTCGCACGCAATGATTTTCGGTGTGCGGTCGATGTGGATCAATGAAACCGAAATTGGCGAGTTGGGCTTGAACGCCTATGTTGCCGGACATTTCGGTGTGCCGGTCCTTATGGTAGCGGGAGATGATTGTGCCTGCCGTGAGGCGGAAGCGCTAATTCCAAACGTCGTTACGGCGGCAGTGAAAGAATCCATTACGCGTTCAGCCGTCAAGACGCTGCATCCGAAAAAAGCGCAAGATTTGCTGGCGCGACAAACGGCAGCGGCTATAGAAAACCGCCGCAATGTCGAACCGCTTGTGCCCCCGGAAAAACCGCTGCTGAGAATCGAATTCACGAATTATGGTGAAGCGGAGCTGGCGGCGATGATGCCGGGCTGTGAGATTGAGGACGGGACGACCATTGTTCGTTTTCAAGCAAAGGACATTTTAGAAGCTTACCGGGCGATGCTCGTCATGGTGGAACTCGCGATGCAAGCCAAATTTTGCTGAAAACGGTATGCTAGATAAGTACATAACTGAAAATGGGAGTGGATTTATTTGCGTATAACACCAAAACGGCTGCAAAAAGGCGACACGATCGGCATCATTTCGCCTTCGAGCCCGCCGAACTTAGACAATTTGAAGAAAGCTTTGCCATTCATAGAGGAATTGGGGCTCAATATAAAAATGGGCAAGTCCGTGGAAGCGAAACGCGGCCACCTTGCAGGAGACGACGATGCACGCCTTGCTGATTTGCATGAAATGTTTGAAGATCCGAACATTGCCGGCATCATTTGCGCGGGTGGCGGTTACGGAGCGGCGCGTTATACAGACCGCATCGACTTCGCGATGATCAAAGAAAACCCGAAAGTGTTCTGGGGCTATTCGGATATTACATTTTTACATACAGCGATCGGACAATATGCGGACCTCGTGACCTTCCATGGCCCGATGCTTGCGTCGGATGTTGGCAAGGATGAATTCCACGAACGCAGCGGCCGGATGTTCGGCCAGTTATTCGGTCCGTTCGAGCTGCATTACACGGAAGAAGTCGCGCCGCTTGAAACGCTAGTGGGCGGACAGGCTGAAGGGGAATTGGTCGGCGGCAATCTGTCGTTGATCAGAAGTTCGATCGGCACCAAATTCGAACTCGATACGAAAGGCAAGATTTTATTGATCGAAGACATTGACGAAGAGCCTTACCAGGTCGATGAAATGCTGAACCATTTGAAGATGGCCCGCAAGTTTGAAGAAGTGGCTGGCATCGTCATCGGCGACTTCAAAAACGCAGATCCGAAAAAGCCGGAGCGTTCGTTGAGCTTGGATGAGGTGTTCGCGGATTATTTCAAAGACTTGAAAGTGCCGGTAGTCAAAGGCTTTAAGATCGGCCATTGCGAACCGCATTTCTCTGTGCCGCTCGGTGCGAAAGCACGGCTTGACGGAGATGCACGAACGCTCACGGTATTGCCGGGCGTAGAATAAACGATGAAGGGCGGAGGAGAAAGATGCTGCAGACAGAATCGACAAGGTGGGTATGCACTGTGCCTGTTGCGACCGTATGGACGGCGCCGGAGAAAATCCGCGAAGTAGATGCGGAAGGCTTAGGGAAAACGCCCAATATCAATAAATGGATCAACACCATGACGGCAGAAGAAAGCCGCGACATGGTCGACAGCAACCGCGTCCAATCCCAGCTCCTTTTCGGGGAACCGGTAATGATTGATGAAATGGCGGATGGCTGGGCGAAAATCGCCGCTATCTGGCAGCCATCGCAAAAAGACGAGCGCGGCTATCCGGGCTGGGTGCCCATTGACCAACTGAAAGAAGTCGAAGCACTCGACGAACTCGGATATGCCCGCGTCGTTTCCCAAATGGCACAATTATGGACCGAAGATTTCAAACCACTCCTCGTCGTGCCATTCAATACGATGCTGCCGGTCAAGGAATTGGGGGAATTCATCCGCGTGCAGACGCCACTTGGCGACGCCTTCATCATGGCCGAGCAAGCGGAAGTCGCCCGCGGCTTCAACCAAGTGGAAAAAGGCACCGGCGTGGACGTCGCAAACCTGGCTGCAACATTTTTGCAATTGCCGTATTTCTGGGGCGGCATGTCGAGCTACGGCTATGACTGCTCCGGACTAAGCTACAATATGCTGAAAGCGAACGGCGTAATCATTCCGCGCGATGCAAAAGACCAAGCAGCGGAAGGCCATGAAATCAACAAAGACAGCCAACAAGACTGGCACATCGGCGATCTTTTGTTCTTCGCATACGAAGAAGGCAAAGGCCGGCTCCACCACGTCGGCATCTATTACGGCAACGGCTTGATGATCCATTCACCGACGCCGGGCAAAGCCATTGAAATCATCGAACTTGCCGGCACCGTGCACGAAAAAGAACTATGCGCAGTGCGCCGTTTTGTCGAAAATGAAGGCGCTGAAGAATAACTGAGTATGCAGAACTTCAGTTTTTAAAGTTAATATTCCATAGATGTCTCCGCTTTTTTTCTACATCTCTGGATATTGAAAAGAAGATGCAGAATGTATATCTTACTGTTCTTCGGTAAAAGAAATGATTTTCTATATTAAGAAATACCTTTGAATGAAGCGGAAGACGGCGACTCCAGCGGGACTAGCCTGAGCTGAAGGCCCCGCAGGAGCGCAGCGACGAGGAAACTGAAGCCAGGCCCGCGGAAAGCGTCCGTCTGAAGCGAAATGAAAAGTCTATCACAGTTCCTTCCAACCTCTTTAAAACGTGAAATTCTGTCGCTTTTATGTTATAATTACTAGATATTGTTTCTATAAACAGAGAGGCGTGGATGACGATGGCATTTCAACCGCATGAAAAAGAAGTATCGGAATTTGTAGCAGCCCGTAGAATTGGCGAATGGATTTCTTTCACACGCAATGGCGTGGAAGTTAATGGAACCATTTTTAAAATTATGGACAACTCGGTGATTGTTGAAATTTCACCAGAAGACGCTAAAGAAATTGGTGCGGCATCAAACATGACCGTAATCTCCCATAAGAAATACAAAATCGTTTAAATCCCGCAGCAAGGCGGGAGTCAGGCCGCAGGCAAACTCGCAAGATTCGAGTTGCCTGCGGTTTTTTATTGGCCGAAAGGCAGTGATTTGAAAGTTCTGGCATTATTAAAGTTTCAAAGCATCGGCTTTTTTGGTAAAATAAAGAAAGCAAAACCACTACTGGCGTTGAAAGGAATCCCACAGCATGATATTTGATTTTAGATTCTGGCATTATTTCGTCCGACAGGGTGAATTGATACATAACTTACAAAATGGCGAAATGCGCCAATTCAATAAACGCCTGGGCTGGATCATTGCATTCGGCATACTGGTTTTTGCGCTGCGTGAAATCTGGGGCATGAACACAGCCTCGCTGACGCCTTATTTGGCGCAGGGCCAATGGGCGGAATACACATTGGCGCGCTGGGCTTCACTCGCTGGCACGTTGATCTGGGCCGGTATCTATTTGGCATTCCATTCATATGGAGCCGCTTTTTTATTCTGGAAATTCCTGAAAATGCCGTGGCGCGCGGCAATCGTTATGCAGACCTACGTGCTGGGATTGCTGGTCGTTGAAAAAACGCTGACGTTCCTGATTTTTGCGCTGGCCGGCTACACGATGCCGGTGTCGCTGTTCTCGTTCGGACCGCTGGCGGCCACGTTTATCGGCATCCCGTTCCTCATCTACTTCTTTAACCAATTGACGCTATTCACGTCTTTGATCATCGCGGTCCAATACCGCTATATCCGCAGTTTTACAGCGTATTCACCGAAACTGATTTTATTGCTGCTAATCGTACTGCACGTCGTCGTGGCGCTGGCAGTCGCCTCTTTGAGCTTTGTACCGCTCGGCGAAATGCTCAGTGATTTCACGAGAGGGGGTCCTTCTGTTGAATAAATTCTTTTTCATCGGACTCTCCATAGCAGTGACGGCATTCTTAACAGCGAACGCATTGTTATTATTCGGAGAAAAAAGCATCATTTCAAAAAATGTCTATGTCAGCGAGTACGAGCAGGCATATACAGACGATTACGAAGAAAATCTGCCGAAAGAAGCAGTGGCGGCACCGCTTTCCACTGTCCAGATTTACGTCCAGGATTCACAGGCCATCGAACAATGGCTCGTTGAAGAAGGGGATGTTGTGCAGGCAGGTTCTGAGCTTGCAGCCCTGAACGAAGCGGAGTCGGAAGACCAGCGCGCGGTATGGGAATCTGAAAAAAGCGCTTTGGAATCCGAAAAAGGGGAAGTGCAAAGTTCGTTGCAGGCTCTTGAATCGGCGCGCTCGTCCAATAGCGGCTCAGAATCACGCAGCGATTCCGACCGTTCCAGCGATACGGACGACGACGGCAACACGGTCAACTTCAACGTCGATTTGAATGTCGGCGTCGAAGTGCCGCAGGACGGCTCTTACGCAGCTGGAATCGCCCAGGCGGAACAGCGCTTGGCAGCGATCGATTCGCAGCTGGCGGTTGTCAACGCGCAATTGAACCAAAGTGCGTCAACCCCGGCGTTGATCAGCCCAGCGGAAGGCACCATCGCAAAAATCAACCGCACGGAAGAACCGCTCAGCGTGGAAATCTACTCGCCTGAAAAAACATTCGTGACTTATCTCTTGGAAGACGAATGGCATGAAGTTGCGGCAGATGACCGGGTTATGGTCCAAGCGGAGGGCTTGGGGCAAGCTGTTCCAGGCACCATTTTAAGTGTAGACGCAATTCCGGCGGAACCTTCGAAATGGCTGGAAGCCTATAAGGGGCTTGATCCAATTGAACAAGCCAATCCGATTGCCTTTTATAAAGTGCAGATCGGCATCGGGTCTGAAGTCGAAGCGGCATTGCCGCTCGGCAGCAGCGCGAATGCTGAAATCATCATCAATGAAGCCATAGACGTAGTGGCATTGCCGGAACCGTGGATTTTTGACCGCTACGACACGAGCGGTTCGGCTTATGTCTTGTCGAAAACCGGGAAAGCCGCACTTTCTCCAGTGATCGTCGGATTTGATGTCGGCGGCAAAGCGGTGTTGAACGATGGCATTGAGTCGGGTTCGATTGTCTTGAATGAACGAAAACTGAGGGAGTTCCAAAAAGCCCCGCGCATCTTCGTGCCGTTCCCAAGCAAACAGCCTGACTATGAATTTGCAAAAGCGACCAATTGGCGCAAGTATGTCGAATATTTATTGGCACGGTAATCCCACCCGGAAGCGGCCGCTTCCGGGTTTTTCAATGCCTTGAAAGTGGGTGACAGCGGCGTGTGCAATTGGTACGATGGAGTCATTGGCAGGTTTTAGGAAATGGAGTGGGAAAAATGAAAGAGACGGACTGGCGTTTTAAAGTGGCTAACCGTGAGGCATTGATTGGGGTGGGGCTCGCCATCTTCAATTTTATCTGGTGGTTCGGCTTTGCTTACGGGCTGGGCTCGCGCCCGGTGGAGGAATATACATATATTTTCGGCTTGCCGGACTGGTTTTTCTATAGCTGCGTCGTTGGCTTCCTTTTGATGGTTGTACTGGTCATCGTCGTTGTGAAATTTTTCTTTGTGGAAGTGCCGTTTGATGAAGAGGAGGATGTCCGATGAATTTTGCAGTACTTACTCCGATGCTGGTGTTTTTGGTCGTGATTTTTGCGATCGGCTATTGGTCGAGCAAAAAGCTGGCGACAAGCACCAACTTTATCAGCGATTATTTCCTTGGCGGCCGTGAATTGGGCGGCTTTGTGCTGGCGATGACAATGGTCGCAACCTATGGCAGTGCGTCAAGCTTTCTCGGCGGCCCTGGCACAGCTTACACAATGGGCTTCGGCTGGGTGCTGCTCGCGATGACGCAAGTGGCCACAGGTTATTTCGTGCTGATGATCCTCGGCAAGAAATTCGCCATCATGGCGCGCCGCTACAAAGCCATCACCATGATCGACTTTTTGAAAGCCCGCTACAGCAGCACATGGGTAGTACTGCTGTCGGCGTTCAGCATCATCGTCTTCCTGTTTTCCGCAATGGCCGCGCAATGGATCGGCGGCGCGCGCCTCGTGGAATCGTTGACCGGCTTGCCTTACAACACGGCGTTGTTCATCTTTGCAGTCAGTGTGCTCGTCTACGTCACCATCGGCGGCTTCCGCGCCGTTGCGGTGACCGATGCAGTGCAAGGGGCGGTCATGTTCCTTGGCACCTTGGTGCTGCTGATCGCGGTCATCATCGCAGGCGGCGGCATTCCGAACATCATGAACGATTTGATCAATGAAAACCCGAACCTCGTCACGCCATTCGGCGCAGACGGCAATTTGAGTGCCGCATACGTATCGTCGTTCTGGATACTCGTCGGGGTCGGAGTTGTTGGCCTTCCGCAGATTGCCGTGCGCGCAATGTCCTATAAAAACGCGCGCTCGATGCACCGCGCACTCATCATCGGCACGATTGTCACGGGTTTCATTATGCTTAATATGCACTTGATCGGCGTTTTTGCACGTCCGATCCTGCCAGGCATTGAAGTCGGCGACAAGGTCATCCCGCTTATCGCACTTGAAACCTTGCCGCCGTGGGCAGCGGGCATCGTGCTTGCCGCTCCGATGGCGGCCGTCATGTCGACGGTCGATTCGCTGCTCATCCTGGTCAGTTCGTCGATCGTCAAAGATGTCTATTTGAATTACATCAAGCCGGATGCCGATTTGAAAACGATCAAGCGGCTGTCGTTCGGCGTCACCGGAACGCTCGGCGCCGTCGTGTTCCTGCTGGCGATCAACCCGCCGGATCTGCTGATTTTCCTTAATCTGTTCGCGTTCGGAGGGCTCGAAGCGGCATTCATCTGGCCGGTCGTCCTCGGCCTGTACTGGAAATGGAGCAATAAATACGGCGCCATCGCATCGATGGTGACCGGCATCACCAGCTACGTCGCGCTGCATTTCTACAACGCAGCAAACGGCAATTTGTTCGGCGTCCATACCGTCACTGTGCCGGTCTTGCTGTCGCTGCTCGCGTTCGTCGCATTCAGCCTGCTCATCGGACGAAAAGCGTATGATTACGAGACGGGAATTGCGAAATAATCACATTTTGCCTATAGAGTTACAATGTTTTAATAAGAAGAGCCGTTCGCCATCGCGAACGGCTTCTTTTATTGAAAAGGCGCATTCCGCTCAGGCGGAATGCATATATTTACAGCTTTGGTTAGAAGGTTCTCCTGCTAACATGACCTGACTGGAAGTCTACATGAAGTGCAGAATAATCAACATGAACTACGCCGCCGTTAACATGAACTATTCAGAAGTTAACCAGCACTAGCTGAAAATGAGTGGAGAATAGAAGCACCACCCCACGATCCAAGTTCAAAAGCCTAAATGGAAAAGCCGTTCGCCATGGCGAACGGCTCCTTCTCAAGCACTTGCGCATTTCACCTTTGGCGAAATGCAACCAGCTGTGGTTTTAGGCAGAAGGTTCTTGTGTTAACACGAACGATTTTAATCGGCATTTCCCCAATAGCGGACAAGCTTCTTGTTATGAAACACACACAGCACTTCGCCGCCATCCATTTACTTTTTCACAGATAGGGCGTAGAATGAGTGGATAATTCGTAAGGCGAAAGAAGGCACATGCATTTGAAACAATGGAAAATCTACTTAATTTTAACGGCAGTCATGCTAACGTGGGGCTTCAATCTGCCCTCGGTCAAATATTTGGTCAGCTTCGTGGAACCGGTGACGCTGACGGCGTTCCGCATCCTGCTTGCAGGGATTTCGGTTTTCGTAATCTTGGCGTTCGTGAAGCTGCTGCGGTGGCCGAAGAAAAATGAATGGAAATATATTTTCCTTGGGTCGCTGCTCAATGTAGTGGGCCACCATTATTTCTTGTCGAGCGGGCTCGCGATCACAAGCGGTTCGAACGCGGGACTGATTCTCGGCACAGGTCCGATGCTGACAGCGGTGCTGGTGTCGCTCATCATGCGCTCATATCCGTCGAAACTGCAATGGTTCGGCGTCATCATCGGCCTTGCGGGAGTTGCGGCAACAGTGCTTGTCGGCAGCGGCGGCGCGACGGGCATGAATATCGGCGATGTCTTTGTCTTCGTGTCGATTTTCGTTCAGGTCCTGAGTTATATCGTCATTTCGAAAGCGGCCGGGTCGATGGATCCGCGTTTGCTGACGGCGTATATGTTCATCATCGGCTCATTCGTGCTGTTCTTGATTTCGCTCGTGCAGGAGCCAGGCGAAATCCGCGCGTTTCTTGATGTGCCGCCGACGTTCTGGCTGGCGTTCCTGTTTTCGGCTATCATCGGTACCGCGGTCGGCCACATGCTGTATAATTACTCGATCGGCCAGGCGGGCCCGACAAAAGCCGCTATTTTCATGAACCTCAATACGTTTTTTTCACTGGTTGGTGCCAGCGTCATTCTCGGCGAGGCGATCACCGGCCGGCATATGTTCGGTCTTGTGCTGATTATCATCGGCGTGCTGTTCGGTTCAGGCGCAGCAGAGGATTTAATACGCAAACGGCGCAGGCGGCTCTCTTCTTGAGCCGCTTTTTTTGGTTCCGCAGCCCGCAGTGGTTTATTTTCCTGAGGAATGCAATATAATAGAGGAAAGACAAATACGAAACGGAGTTTTCTACATATGCCTTTAACTTTGAATCCACGCGCAGAAGCGCTTCCGATATCCGGCATCCGCCAGTTTTTCAACCAGCTGGCTGATTATCCCGATGCCATCAATTTGACGATCGGCCAGCCGGATTTTCCGACGCCCGAAGCGGTCAAGCAGGCGGGAAAAGACGCTATCACCAATAACCTGACAGGCTATTCCCATAACGCGGGGCTGATCGAGCTGCGCACCGAAGCGGCTTCTTTCTTCAAAGACCGCTACGGCCTAACGTACGATCCGCAGACGGAAATCGTCGTCACGAACGGCGCAACCGAAGCGCTTGACGCGGTATTCCGCACCATCCTGGCTCCCGGCGATGAAGTCGTCATCCCGGCGCCTTGCTACACGGGCTACGGCCCGATTGTCGAGATGAACGGCGGTGTTCCGGTGCTGCTCGACACGTCCGATACGGGGCTCGTGCCGACAGCCGCTAATTTGAAGGCGTTGATCACGAATAAAACCAAAGCGGTGCTGTTCAATTTCCCGTCGAACCCGACTGGCGTGACGCTGTCGAAAGAACAAATGGATCCGCTCGTTGAAGAGCTTGCGCTGCATGACATCTTCGTCGTAACGGATGAGATTTACAGCGAAAATACATTTGAAGGCGACCATACTTCATTCGCATCTTACACGGCCATCAAAGAGCGGACGTTCCTTGTGCAGGGCTTGTCGAAATCGCATTCGATGACAGGCTGGCGCATGGGCTTTTTGCTGGGGCCGGAGCAATACATGAAGCATGCCTTGAAAGTGCATATGTACAATGCGGTCTGCGCGTCGCTGCCAAGCCAGTACGCGGCGATCGAAGCGCTGAAAAACAACCGCGATGTGCCGGAGGAAATGAACCGCGCGTACAAAGAGCGGCGCGATTTCGTCTACGGCAAACTGCTCGAAATGGGGCTCGACGTCGTCAAACCGAAAGGCGCATTTTACATTTTCCCGTCGATCGAGAAATACGGCATGGGATCTTTCGACTTTGCAACGCGTTTATTGAAAGAAGGGGGAGTCGCGGCTGTGCCGGGCTCTGCTTTTACACCATACGGCGAAGGCTTCTTGCGCATTTCCTACGCCTATTCGATGCCGACGCTCGAACGCGCGATGGAGCGCCTCGGAGTGTGGCTCAAAACTTTGGAACAATAAAACACTTGGACATTATCGCAGCGGCGATAAAGGGAGGACATCTAGATGGCTTCATTATGGGGGACACCTGAGAAACTGCAAGAATTATTGGTAGAGATGGTCGGCTGGAAAAGCATGACCTTGTCGGAAGGCGAAGTCGAATTCGCGTATAAGCTGAAAGAGAAACTGGAAGAGCTGCCGTATTTCCAGCAGCACCCGGAACATCTGCACCTCAGCGAAGTGAATTGGGAGCGCGAAAACGTTACGGCGCTTTACAAGCATCCGGAAGCCGTCGACACGGTCGTGCTGATGAGCCATTTTGACACCGTCAGTACAGCGGAATACGGCGATTTGGAGCCGCTTGCCTGCAGCCCGTACGAATTGGCGGAAGCGTTCAAAGGCGTGCGCGATGAACTGGACCCGGATGCGCAGGCAGACCTCGATTCGGGTGAATACCTGTTCGGCCGCGGCACGATGGACATGAAGGCTGGGCTTGCATTGCACATGGCGATGATCGAAAAAGCGTCTACGGAACAATGGCCGATCAATTTGCTGCTGATGTCCGTGCCGGACGAAGAAGTCAACTCGGCTGGGATGCGCTACGGCGTTTCGAAACTGCTCGACCTTGAGCGTGAATTCGGCCTTGAATATACGCTGTTCTTGAACGGCGAGCCTGTCTTTGCGCAAAAACCGGGCGACACCGGGCATTACCTTTACACTGGCTCGATCGGCAAAATCATGCCGGCTGCGCTGTTCTATGGCAAAGAGACCCATGTCGGCGAACCCTTGTCAGGCATCACGTCGAGTTATATTTCGACCTACCTGACGCACCGCATGGAATGGAATGAAAACTTCAAAGAAACGGTATACGGCGAAACGACGCCGCTGCCGGTGACGCTCATGCAAAAAGACATGAAACTGGAGTATTCCGCGCAGACGCCTTACCGCACGAGTGCGATGTACAACGTGTTCCTGATGGAAAAGAACGCTGACGAAGTGTTCGCCCAGTTCGAGAAAATCGCCATTGAAGCAATGGATCATTGCACAAGCGATTACCTAAAAATGTGCAAACGGGAAGACATCGAGCCGGTCGGCGACATTCGCGTCATGCGCTTCCGCGACCTCAAGCGCTATGCCATCAAAAAGTTCGGCCGTGAATACATCGACCGCGCATTGATTGACACGATGATGCATCCGGAATGGGACGTGCGCGAAAAATCGATGCACGTCGCCGACGTCCTGCTCATCAATTGCCAGGAACTTACGCCGGCATGCGTCTTGCTCTACGCGCCGCCGTATTACCCGGCAGTCAACTCATCCGACGATGAACTCGTCAAACATTGCGTCGAACAAGTCACCAACAACGCAAAGGAAAAATTCGGCTTGGAGCTTCAGCAGATCCATTACTTCAACGGCATCTCGGACCTCAGCTACGTCAATTACGGCGATAAAGAAGACAGCTTCGTGACCTACGAAAAAAACACACCGGTCTACGGCGATTCCTACAGCATCCCGTTCCAGGCGATGAAAGAACTCGATGCGCCGGTGCTCAACGTCGGTCCGTTCGGCAAAGACGCCCACAAGCGCACCGAGCGGCTGCACATCAAAAACACATTCGAAGAAATGCCGCTGCTGCTCGAAGAGATGATTTTATCGATTCCTGTGAAAAGCACAGTGTGATCTTTGTCAGCAAATAAACCACGTCTTATTGCATTCCGCTTCGTGCGGAATGCGCATGTGAAGTATTGGAGCCCTCCGCACTTGCGGAGGGCTTTTCATATGGAGAGCTTGGCCGCCGATTTTGAGCGAATGCCGGTTAAATTCGAAACAGTTCATGTTAACGGCTGCTTAGGTCATGTTGAATCTTCCGCAGTTCATGTTAACTTCTCATTTTAAAAGTTGAACTAATGATATTATGATTTATACATCGCTTCGGACGCTATGGGCATGGCTCTCGCCATGAGTCGAGAAGAACATTCGACTCATAGCTTCGCCTAGCCCTTTGCCGCGCCTCAGCTAAGAGATATCTCGATATGGAGCAAAACAGCGGAGACGCCTGCGGGAAAGCGAGACAGCCGAGACCCCGCAGGGAGCGTAGCGAACGAGGAGGCTTGGCGCTCGCCCGCGGCAAGCGTAGCTGTTTTGCGGAATATCGAAATTTATAGAATCAAAGTTCAACTTATAGCTCATGTTACCGCCAAGTTTACGCCGGTTAACTCGAGAACCTTCTCGCAAAACGCCTTCGCAATCATGTACAATTGGATTGTATATACATAGTAGGGGGAATGGTTGATGAAGATCGTGAAGGCAGAAATTTATGTGGTGGAGTTTCCGCTCAAGGAACCGTTCATCATTTCGTATGCGACGTATCCGCATATGGCGGCAGTAATCGTGAAATTGGAAACGGATACGGGGCTTGTCGGCTACGGTGAGGCAGTTCCGGATGAGCACGTGACGGGTGAGCAAGTGAACGGCACTTATGAAATTCTGAAGAATGTGTTGGTGCCGGCAGTCATCGGGCAGAACCCGTTCGATATTGAAAAGATTCATTTTCTCATGAATTCGGAAATCGCCCGCAACCCAGCAGCAAAAGCGGCGATCGACATCGCATGCTACGACCTGATGGGCAAAGCATCGGGGCAGCCGGTTTATAACATGATCGGCGGACAGGCGCACGACAACCTGCAATATCCGAAAGTGCTGAGCATCGAAGCACCGGAAATCATGGCGCAAAAAGCGAAGCTTGCGATGGAGCAGGGCTTCAGCAGCTTGAAGCTGAAAGTGGGCGACCCTGACTCGGCGATGGACATCAAACGCATTTACGCGGTTCGCGAAGCGGTCGGGCCGGACATGCCGATCCGCATCGATGTCAATCAAGGCTGGAAAACAGCCGGGCACGCAATCCAGGTGATCAACCAACTTGATGGCGCAGGCCTCACTTGGATTGAACAGCCGATCCGCATGGGCGATATCCGCGGCCTGGCAGACGTCCGCAGAAAAACGGCAACGCCGATCATGGCGGATGAGTCGGTCCAGACGATGGAAGACGTACTCGAAATTATCCGTTTGGAAGCAGCGGATTACATCAACATCAAGCTAATGAAATCAGGCGGCATTTTCCCAGCGGTGCAAATGGCAAAAGCAGCGGAAAGCGCAGGCATCATCGCGCAGATCGGTTCGATGGTGGAATCGTCGGTCGGCTCAGCAGCCGGCTACCACGCGGTCATGTCGCGCCGCAATATCCAGACAGCCGAATTGACAGGGCCGCTTTTATTTTCCGAAGAGATCGGCGACCTGGACTTCCAATTGCCGTACGTCATGCTATCGGACAAGCCGGGGCTTGGAATCGAAGTCGACGAAAAGCAGCTGCATAAGCTGACGATCATGTCCTGTACAGTAGAAGGGGGCCGAACACTTCATGGCCATTGAAACAAAAATCAACGAATGGTTCAATTATTTCCATGCCCATCCGGAAGTGAGCTGGAAGGAAACAGGGACTACTGAAAAGCTTGCGTCCATCATGGCGGAGCTCGGCATCGCACACCGGACATTTGATGGCGTAACAGGATTGTTTGCGGAAATCGGGGAAGGCGAGCGGGTCGTTGCAGTGCGCGCCGACATCGATGCGCTGTGGCAGGAAGTGAACGGCAAGGTGCAAGCCAACCATTCATGCGGCCATGACGCCAATATGGCGATGGTGCTGGGAGCGCTCTTGTACTTGAAAGATGAAACCCTGACGAAACGTATTCGTTTCATTTTCCAGCCGGCGGAGGAAAAAGGCAACGGTTCGCTGGCGATGATTGAACACGGTGCATTGGAAGATGCCACGCATTTATACGGCGTCCATTTGCGGCCAATCGAAGAATTGCCGCACGGCCAAGCGGCGCCTGCAATCCATCACGGATCGGGTATTTTCCTGAAAGGGAAAATCACCGGCGTCGATGCGCACGGCGCGCGCCCGCACCAAGGCAAGAACGCGATTGATGTGATTGCCGCCATCCACCAATTCATCAAGTCGATTTATTTTTCCCCGTTCGAGTCGTATTCGGCGAAGCTGACGAATATCCAGGCGGGGGGCGACTCGCTCAATATCATTCCCGGAAGCGCCACTTTTGCGCTTGATGTCCGTGCACAGTCAAATCGGGTTATGGGTGAACTGAGAAGCCGCATTGACGAAGGTTTGCAATCGATTGCCGGGCTGTACGATATCCGCATCGATTGGCAATGGGATGATTACACGCCGGCGGCGGAAGTGTCGGAAGAAGCGAAAGATATCGCAGATGCCGCCATCCGTTCCGTTATTGGAGATGCCAACACAGCGCCGCCGCTCGATACGACCGGCGCCGATGATTTTCATTTTTACACGATCAAAAAGCCGGAATTGAAAGCGGCGATGCTTGGCATCGGGGCGGATCTCGCTCCGGGGCTCCATCATCCGGACATGGCGTTCAATCACGCTGCGCTCGACATCGGCGCGCGCGTGCTGGCTGAGACATTGAGAAATAGTTAAGGGATTGGCCTGCCGTAAATTCGGCAGGCCAGGTTTTTTAAAGAACATTTAGGGTAATGAAAGATAAATCTAGTTATTACAAGGGAGCTTTTTTATGGACGCTATTTTAGATGCGTTGACGTGGCTCGTCGACGAAGGCAATAATTTATTATGGACTTATATTCTGATCGCCCTGCTCCTCGGACTCGGCGTCTATTTTACTGTGCGCACGAATTTTGTGCAGATTCGATTATTCGGAGAAATGTTCCGCGTCATTTCGGAAAAGAAAGACGGCGAAGCAGGCGTTTCGGCATTCCAGGCCTTTACCATCTCGACCGCTTCACGCGTCGGGACAGGCAACATCACTGGAGTTGCGCTGGCAATTGCCAGCGGCGGCCCGGGTGCCGTGTTCTGGATGTGGGTCGTTGCGTTGATCGGTATGGCAACGGCTTTCATTGAAAGTACGCTTGCGCAAGTCTATAAAGTGCGTGACGGCGAACAATTCCGCGGCGGCCCGGCTTATTATATGCAAAAAGCGCTTGGCAGAAGAAAGCTGGGAGTGGTCTTCGCGATTCTGTTGACGATTGTTTTCGGCTTTATTTTCAACTCCGTTCAATCGAACACAATTGCCCAATCATTCGGCGACGTCTTCAATATGCCGGAATGGGTTGTCGGCTTAGCGCTTGTTGTGCTGACGGCGCTGATTATCTTCGGCGGCGTCAAACGCATTGCACGAGTTACGCAAGTGCTCGTTCCTGTTATGGCAGTCCTATACATATTAGTGGCATTGTGGGTCGTCATCATCAATATCACGGAAGTTCCAGCTGTCTTCACATTGATCGTGAAAAGCGCATTCGGTTTGGAAGAAGCGGCAGGGGGCGCAATCGGTGCGGCCATCATGCAAGGCGTACGCCGCGGTTTGTTTTCGAACGAAGCAGGTATGGGTTCGGTGCCGAACGCTGCCGCGTCAGCCAACGTTTCGCATCCAGCGAAGCAAGGGCTTGTGCAGAGCCTTGGGGTATTTTTCGATACCATCATCATCTGTTCGGCGACAGCGTTCATCATTATTCTGGCTGGTGTCTATAAAACGGGCGAGCAGGAAGGCATCTTGTTGACACAGGCGTCGCTTGGCGTCCATGTCGGCGACTGGGCTCCATATTTCCTGGCATTCGCCATTCTGTTTTTCGCGTTCAGCTCGATTGTCGGCAATTATTATTACGGCGAAACGAACATCGAATTCATCAACGCGCATAGCGCATGGCTGACTGCTTACCGCGTCGGCGTGCTCGGAATGGTCATGTTCGGAGCGCTCGCTAAAGTGTCGCTCGTTTGGAACATGGCGGATCTGTTCATGGGCATCATGGCTGTGCTTAATCTGGTCGTCATCGCAGCACTCGGCAAAATCGCCTTCAAAGTGCTCGGCGACTACACCGCTCAGCGCAAAGAAGGCAAGAATCCCGAATTCTTCGCTAAGAACATTCCTGGCCTGAAAGGCACGGATTGTTGGGGCGAGCACAGCCGGGACAATTAATACTAGAGAATTTATGTGAATTTGAAGCAGCCCTCTGCATGATGCGGAGGGCTTTTCATATGGAATATTTTTGGCGGCAGAAGGATGCCTGTTTTGCTAGCGCCGGTTAAAGTCGAAACAGTTCATGTTGATAGCTGGTTAGTTCATGTTGAAACTCCCGCACATCTTGTTAGCTTCCCGCTAGTTCCTGTTAACGCAGATTTAGTCCATGTTAACGTGGGAAAAAGTTGCTTAAAACCACAGATGGATGCATTTCGCCTGGGCGAAATGCGCAAGTGCTTGAGAAGGAGCCGTTCGCCAGGGGCGAATGGCTTTTCCATTTATGTTTTTGAATTAAGATTGTGGAGAGGCGCGTTTCTGCTAGTGCGGGTTAAAGTCGGAATAGATCATGTGAACGGGAACTTTGTTCATGTTAAATCATCCGCATATCATGACAACTCGCAGCTTCGTCATGTTAAAGCCAAAATAGTGCATGTTAACGAGATAATGTGGTAAACAGGCACAATAAAAAAGCTTTTTTCCAATCTGGTTAATTTCCATAAGTTTTACAGCTGGCTCCGTGATATAATCTTTTTATGAAAAAATTACTGATATTCCTTATATTATTTGCCATACTCTTTATTTCGTCAGGCCAGACCTATGAACAGCAGACGCTTATCCCGGCGCTGCAGCGATATTTGCCATCTGAGCCATTCAAGGGCTTTCTGAGCCTCTTCCAAATTCCTTATTGGGGAACGATGGTTTCTGTTGAAGAAAGAGGCTATTACGCATTTATCGAATTCATGATCCGAAAAGCGTCCCATGTGCTTATCTTTGGGCTCATCGCGCTGGCGGTGCTGAATATGCTACCAAAACCGAAAGTGTGGATCGCTTTTGCCGTCGCTTCCGCCATCGCTTTTGTCGATGAATACCATCAATCGCTGACGGGTGGCCGGACGCCGACTGTCCACGATGTTCTCTTGGATATGTTTGGGGCAGCATTGTTTTTAGGAATCTGGCTGCTTTGGAAAAACAAAAGATGCAAAACTGCTGAAAGGCTCAATCCTGAAATGGATTGAGCCTTTTTTCTGTTTATAAAAAAACAATAATTGGAAGAAATAATTCTGTAATATTTAAAGGTTTTATTTTCCAGTAAAAAGCATAAAAACCCTTTAATACCCTTACCTCCTAAAGATAAACATATAATAGAGCTAAAATGTGCATTTGTAATATAAATGTAACGTAGTTTAGTACATTTATCTGATAAACTCAGAAGAGTAATAAGAACTAGTGCAAAAAATAGACGATTCGGTGTTTGATCAGCATCTTGAATCCACAAACTTACAGAGGTGTCCAATTGAAAAAACGTTTAATAGTTATGATGATAGCTGTGATGGTTTTTACAGCAAGTCCGTTCATGTCAAATGAAGCCGAAGCCAGTGGAACAGTAACACCGAGTGCATTAGTCGAATATGCGTTGAAATTTAAGGGTGTCCCATATAAGTGGGGCGGTACAACTCCATCAGGATTTGACTGCTCAGGTTATCTGCAATATGTTTTCAATAATTTCGGAATTTCCATTCCGCGCGTGTCAGCGGATCAGCAAAAAGTCGGTACGTCCATTTCCAAAAGCAATCTGAAGCCTGGCGACCTGGTATTTTTCGTCGCACAGCCAGGCAATACGAGAATCTCCCACTCAGGAATTTACGTGGGCAACGGTAACTTCGTCTCTGCAACATCAAGCAAAGGGATTGCAGTTGAAAGCTTGAACACAAACCCTTACTGGGCACCGCGTTATGTAGCAGCAAAGCGCTACAGCAGCGTGAGGGAAACGACGACTACACCAGTAGCGGCACCAAAACCGGCATTGCCAGTTGGGCAGTACTACGATGTTTCAACAGGCCATTGGGCTGTCAATGAAATCAAAAGCTTAAGCTCGAAAGGCATCATCAACGGATACGACGTCAGCATTTTCAAACCGGAAAATCCGGTGAACCGCGCGGAAGCGGCAACAATGATCGCTAAAGCGCTTGGCCTTAAACCGGTCAACGGCACTTCGTTCAAAGATGTCTCTTCTGCATATTGGGCAAACGGCTATATCAATGTAGCTAAAAATGCTGGAATCATCGACGGGCGCGGAAACGGCTATTTCGAGCCGACTGCACTAGTCACCCGTGCTGAAATCAGCGCAATGCTGACGCGCGCATTTGCGATGAAAGCGACAAATACTACTGTTAAATTCAATGACATCAGCGGCCATTGGGCTGAATCATCCGTCATCAAAGTCGCTTCAAGCAATCTTGCGACAGGCTACGACGACGGCAGCTTCAAGCCGGATGCAAGCGCGAAACGCGCTGAACTTGCAGCATTCATTTATCGCGCCATCGGCAACTAAAGAGAAGTCGTACAACTCGGCTGAAATAGAAAAGAGATACGGTGCGCATGCGCCGTATCTTTTTTCTATGGGTTAGAAATGATGCACAGGTGCATTTTGCAAATGGGAAAATGCGCCTTTTCACATTGAGTTATTGAAATTGAAATAAAGCGAGCCGATTTTGGCTAGTGCCGGTCAAAATCCGGACAAGTCATGTTAACGGTCCATCAATGCATGTTGATTGTCAGCCAATGCCTGTTAAGTCTGAAATAACTCCTGTTAAATTCGATTTGACCCTTTTATGGAGCGGCAGGGGTCTTTCTCGAACGAAATTCAAGGTTTCCGAATAGAAAAAGATGCGGCGCAATTTCGCGCCGCATCTTTTATGCATTATATAGAAGGTTTATTTTAATACAGCATCCAGCAATTTTGAACTTTCCGCACGTGTAATCGGGTTTTCTGGACGGATCGTATCGTCATCATAACCAGTCAGCAAGCCATTATCGTAAGCAGCTTCGATGGCCTTGAAGTAATAAGCCTCAGGTGCTACGTCTTCAAAAGTGTGGCTTTGGCTGCTTTGGAAAGCGTAGATGCGCTGAAGAATTAGCACAAGGTCAGCGCGCTTGATCGGCGCATCCGGGCTGAATTTGGTGTCGGATGTGCCTTTGATGTAGCCGAGGTCGTAGGCTTTATTGATATAGCCGGCAGAGTAAAGCGACTTCGGCACGTCGGTAAAGCGCTGGACTGTGGTATCAGGCGTCCAGTTTGATGCACGTCCGATTATGGTGGCGGCTTCGGCGCGTGTGATCGAGCTCCCGGGGCGGAAAGTGCCATCCGGGAAGCCATTGATGATGCCGCGGTCAAAAACAGACTGGATAGGGGCTGTATACCATTGGTCGCGCTTCATATCCGGGAAAAGCGCAGCGGCCGTCGCAAGCGAACGGACCATGCCGTGGCCGTAGCGGATATCTTTTCCGGCTGTCCCGAGGTCCAGTGCAGCGCGTGCGACTGTTGCGCGCAATTGGACGTTGCTCAGATGTGGATAAGCTTCCATATACTGGGCGAACGTGCCGGCTGCAAACGGAGTTGCGACCGACGTTCCTTCAGAGCTTGAGTAATCATCTTGTGTCGTTGTTTTCGCATTGACGAACGTGCTGACGATTCCTTCACCCGGAGCGACCAGTTCCTGGGCAGGGCCAGAATGGGAAAAATAGGACAGCCTATTCTGCTGGGAAATGGAACCGACGGCGATGACAGAAGAATAGCGCGCCGGGAACAAAACATTGGAAGGAGTCTTTTGGAGCTCAGGGTTATAATTTCCGGAAGCGGCAACGATGATGATGCCCTTGTCATATGCTTTATTCAGTACATCCTTCAGCGCTTCACTGTCACCTGCAGTAGTTAAGCTCATATTGATAATATCCACTTTTTGATCGATCGCCCATTGTACGCCGGCAATGACGTCATCGAGGTCACCGACGCCGATATCATTCAAGACTTTCACCGAATAAATGAGTGAATCCGGTGCGATTCCGATGGTCCCGATGTCGTTGTTCTGTGCGCCGATGATGCCTGCGACATGTGTGCCATGTCCTTTTATATCCGAATAAGCGGAGCGATCAGGAACTTTTGAAATGCCGCCGGCGATTTTCAGGTCCGGGTGCTTAATATTGATGCCGGAATCGATGATGGCGATTTTCACGCCTTTGCCGGTATAGCCGAGGCTAGTTGCTTTATTAGCCCGGATCAACGAGTAGCCCCAGCTCGCTTTTTGTGCAGCAGCTTTTACGGTTTGGTTTTCTTCAATATATTCTATAGAAGAATGTGCGTCTGCAGCCGTAGCGGGAAGGCCGTCCGGGAATGTGGCCGACACCGCAGAAATCGAATCGAATTCTTCGTGCACCTCGGCTCCAGCTTCTTCCAGGAATTCATAATCGATTTCGCCATTGAAAGATATGATCACTTTTTCAGATTCAGTTTTGGAATCGGAGGCTTCTGCCGGGGCATAATCCATCACGCTTACGGCCAACAATGCAGCGGAAAACATCAATAATTTTTTCAAGGGGGTCCCTCCAATTGCTATAGGCTTTCTTGTAATTATAGCTTAAATCAAAAAAAAAGCGGGCTTGAATGCCCGTTTTTTTTGATTAGTTATTCGCTTTCCATTTGTAGTAATCGTCGATTCCGCTTGCGATGGCGCTTGCTGCGCGGTCTTTATAATACACAGTTGATAATTTATAAGCGTCTGAGCTATTTGTCAGGAATCCGAGTTCCACTAAAGCGGCTGGCATCGGATTTGTGCGGAGTACCAGGTAAGGTGCTTCTTTAACGCCACGGTTATTATGGGACATCGCTTTATACAATCTGTTCTGGATGAATGTTGCCAATTGCTTGCTGTGGATTGCGTTTTCGTCAAGTGCTGCTGAATAGAATGTTTCAGAACCGCTAGCTGCAGGTGTTGCTGAATTCGCATGGATGCTGACGAATGCGTTTGCGCCGCTCTTCACAGCTAATGGCACGCGTTGGTCCAAAGCGATCGTCTTGTCAGTCGAGCGTGTCATGTAAACGGAAATGCCTTTTGTCTTAAGGTAAGCTTCTACGCGTTTTGCAACATCAAGGTTGACGTCTTTTTCGCGCAAGCCGTTTGCAACTGCGCCTGGATCAGTGCCGCCGTGGCCTGCATCGATCGCGATGTATCTTTTCTCAGCAGATACAACTGCTTTTGAGAGGTAGCTTGAATGGACGTAGCCTGAAATCGTGCCGCTTGTGCCGTATGCCCAAACGCCGTTATAGCCGTAAACCGTGAATTTAGCGCCAGTGTTCAATTTCCCTACTGCTGTATAGCCTGTGCTTGGTCCAGTGCGGACATTCAAGCTGTCGACTGTTACATATAATGTATCAATTGAAGCGTTCTGGAAAACGACCCGGTAGTTCGGGTTAAGTCCGCGTGCCAGGAATGCTGCGAACTGTCTTCTGTTCAAGTCTTCGTTCGGCGCGTAAGTGCCTGTGCCAGTTCCGTTTGAAATACCGAAAGTAGCGATTTTGTTGACAGCTGTGTAAAGGCTGGTAGAAGCTGTATCGACTTTGATGTCTGTGAAGAAGACATTTCCTGTCTTGGTCAAATTAAATGCGCGGCTTAGTAAAAATGCCATTTCGCCGCGTGTCATTGTTTGAAGCGGTTTGAATGTGCCGTCGCCGTAGCCAGTGATGATGCCTCTATTAACGGCCTCTTGGATATAGCCGGAACTGTAAGAAGATGATTTCACATCGGTAAACGAAGTTTTTCTTGGAGTGCTGTTAAAATTGAATGCGCGGCCGATCATCACCGCTGCCTGTTCGCGCGTCACCGAGGCGTCAGGGCTGAAAGTAGTAGCGGAGGTTCCTTTGATCATGCCTCTGTCGTACAAGTAGATGATTTCCTTGTCAGTGGACAGGATATCTTTAAATGGAACTGCAGCAGATGTGGGGCTTAAGCCGATGGAAGAGATCACTAAGACGATTGCGACGAGAAATAAACTAACCTTCATGAACAAGTTTTTCATAAGATTGTAATGTTCCCCCTGTATTTTTATTAATTTCTTTAGTCATATTAGCAGACTTTTGTTCAAAAATATGTATATTTTTTAGAAACAGACAAAAAGTAATGTTTAAAAATTTGCTAATAGGGTAATATTCGTTTTCTTAGTTAATATTACCTGCAAAAATGAAAATAAAGTTTATTTTTATAATGATATTTTATCAACTGGAAATATAATGAATAAATGCAGTCCTTTTTATTATTGAATTAATGCTATACTTGAACTATATACATATACAATAAATGTTAAAAATAAGGTGAATTAGATAAAAAGAAGTATAGTTTATATGTGATAAATGATATAAGGTTAGAAATACCGGAAAGTGATTACTAGATAATAACTTTTCGTTGTCAAATAACTAGTTTAAGAGGGGGAGCATTCAAAAAATGAGGAAATTAATGCTGCTATTAATTATGGCGACGATGGTCATATCGATTGCCGCTCCATTACATACGAAAGCGGCCGACGACCTGACAGGGCATCCATATGAAAAAGAGATGAGAGAATTGATGGAGCTCGGGATCATTACGGGTTACGATGACGGCTCAATCCGGCCGGAGCGTGAAGTGACGCGCGCAGAATTTGCGAAGATGGTGATTCTGTCTTTTGAATTGGGAACGGACGCTGCAAGCGCCGAATTCAAAAGTGCTGCTGTAGCTTCCAACACCACTGGCCTTACCGCCAGCTTCAAAGATGTACCAATGGACAAATGGTTTTATAATCCGATCATGCAAGCGGCGGAAGCCGGCATCGTAACAGGATACCCGGACAATACCTTCGGCCCGAACGACCCGATTACACGCGAACAAATGGCAACAATGGTGTCGCGCGCATTGACTGCGAAAGGCTACACGCTAACTGAAGGAGAAGCTGCGCCTTTGGACTTTAAAGATCTGTCGACTATATTGAAAGTCCATGTCGGGGATGTTCAGATCTTGACGCATCTTGGCATTGTGAAAGGCAACGACGACGGCACGTTCAAACCGAAAGACAGTTCGAAACGATGGATGGTGGCGCTTGTTATGTTAAGAGGAAGAGAACTTGTATTCCCGCCAACACCATTGGAGTTTCAGGCATCAGCGGTTTCAGCAGAAAAAACAACCGTATTAAAGCATTTTGAAACATTTGAAGAAGCGAAGTCATACGTCAAAACAAATTCCGCGGCAACAGCCGTGGAACGCTCCAACCAAATTGTCTGGATGGAAAAAGGGATTGCTGTGACGAACAAGTTCACAGAAATATATCCGACAACCGATTTGAAAGTGATGGCTTCACAATTCCGCCCGTATGTACCGGCGCAGACAGAAATGAAATACCTGGATGCAACGGCTGGTACGGTTAAAGTGGAATTGGCAGGGAAGGTCGGCTACGTCAGCCAAGACTCGATCAACCAGATTCCTGAAGTGATGAAAAAAGGGCAATCGTATTACGAGGTATCACAATACGGCAGCTTGATCCATTACTTGTACAACCATTCGACAGGCAAGACTGTCTCGATGGGCGTCATCGGCAAAGCGCCGGCGCAAATGGCTGTCGGAAAAAAATATTACAGCTGGGACGGCGCGAATTTCACTGACGAAACCGGCAACAAGGTGACGGAAGCGCATCAGTATTTCAACAAACTTCCGCTTTATACACCGTCGAATTATTCCGCCCAAGAGCTTGATAAATTCCTGGTGGATTTATTCCCTTATTACAATAAACTTCAAGCAGGCAAGACGTGGACGACTAGCCCGCTTGCTGGAACAGGGAAATTCTTTAAAGAGATGGAAAGTACGTATAAAGTGAATGCGCTGTACTTGATGGCGCATGCCATCCACGAAAGCGGATGGGGCACGAGCAAAATCGCTCAGGATAAATTCAATCTTTATGGCTACGGCGCGGTAGATGCCGATCCGTATAACGGGGCTTATTCTTATGCGACGTTCAGAGAGTCGATCGAATATGCGGCTCAAAAAATCAACGCCAATTACCACACAGTGACTGCGAGCTACTACAATGGTTCGGTATTGGGCCATAAAGGCGTGGGCATGAACGTGCGCTACGCGTCGGATCCGTTCTGGGGAGAGAAAATCGCCGGGCATATGTACCGAGCGGATATCAACTTGGGCGGCAAAGACATCAACAAAATGGCGCTTGGCGAAACGACAACAAGCGGTTTGAATTTCCGCAAAGACGCTTCGACATTGTATGCTCCGCTTTACAAGCTGGAGATGGCCGGCATTCCTGCCGTCATCAAAGGCACGGTCCAAGCAGCATCAAATGGAGCGACTTGGTATAACGTCCAGTCGGAAAACAAGCTCTATAATGACGCTTTCGTTCATGGTGCATATTTACGTGAATTACCGACAGCGAAATAAAATCTTAACAATTTTTACAAAAGAATCCCGTGTTCTGGCGCTTTTCGCCGGAGCCGGGATTTTTTGTTTATGTTATACTAGGCTAAGATATTTTGCCTTTTTGAATAGGAGATTTGTTATGACATCAAAATTTGTACACATCCTCGGCGTGCCTTTTATCAAAGCTACGCGCCGCGAGTTTATAGAAAAACTGCAACAGCGCATTGCCCAAAACGACAAAACATTCGTCGTCACCGCCAATCCGGAAATCGTCATGCATTCGCTTCAGGATCCGGCCTACAAAAAGATATTGGATAAAGCGAATTACATTACCGCTGATGGCATCGGTATTGTCAAAGCGGCCGGCTTGATCGGCGATTCATTGCCGGAGCGCGTGAGCGGCTATGATATGATGCTCGACCTACTTGTCCTGGCCAATGAAAAGCACCAGCGCATTTTCTTTTTGGGCGCAGCAGAACCTGTCCTTCAAGAAACGGTACGGCTGGTGAAAGAGCGCTACCCGAACGTTATCGTCGCCGGGCAGCAAAATGGCTTTTTTGATTGGGAAGACCCTGAACTTCCGCAGCGCATCCGCCAATCACAGGCGGATCTTGTGTTTGTGGCGCTCGGTTTCCCGCGCCAGGAGCTATGGATCGGCGGAAACATCGATAAATTCGATAAAGGCGTCTTCATCGGCATCGGCGGCAGTTTCGACGTATTCAGCGGAAACGTCAAACGGGCGCCGGAAATGTGGCAGAAGATGAACCTTGAATGGTTCTACCGGCTAGTGAAACAGCCTTCCCGCTGGAGAAGAATGCTTGTCTTGCCGAAATTCGCTTTGGTGGTACTGCAGCGGAAAGCCAGCAGCAAATGAAGAATACATTGCTCAAAAGCACGCTGATTTTATCCATCGCCGCGCTCCTGTCAAAAATACTCGGAAGCCTGTTCCGCATCCCGCTCCAGAACATCGCGGGGGATGAAGTGCTCGGTATTTTCACGCTCGTCTATCCGGTCTATATGGTGGCGCTGACCTTATCGGTTGCGGGCATTCCGATTGCCATATCGAAACTGATCGCCGAAGCGCGCGCGAAAGGCGACGAGCAGGAAATCAACCATATTTTCAAGGTGTCAGGCGTGCTCGCCAGCCTTTTCGGGCTGACGAGTTTCCTGCTGATTTACGCTTTCTCCCATCAATTGGCTGAAGTGCTAGGCGGCTCTTCTACACGGCCCGCATTGATCGTTGTCGCGTTGACATTGCTCATCGCCCCATACATGGCTGTGTACCGCGGCTTTTTCCAAGGCTATGAAAACATGGCGCCGACAGCAGTGTCGCAGGTCATCGAGCAATTTGTCCGCGTCGGTTTAATCTTGGTTGTTGCGGTCATCATGGTGCAAAATCTTTACAGCGACCAAGAAGTGGCAGGCGGCATCATGATCGGTTCGTTCCTCGGCGCAGCTGCGTCACTCATTTACCTGCGCCTGCTTTATCAGCGCACACATAAAAAGGCCCTGCAAAAAACTGAAGCAAACCACAAACCGTTTTGGAAAACAGGGCGCATGATCCTGAAAATTTCCATTCCGATTGCAATCGGCGCCATTACGATGGCTTTATTGAATCTGGCAGATTCCATAACAGTGCCGGCAGGCCTGAAAAATTACGGCACTTCTGCAGGAGACATCAATTATTTATACGGCATCTACGGCAGGGGCCTCGCACTCGTGCAAATCGTCACAGTGTTCGCCAGCTCCGTCGTTTTGCCGCTCATCCCGTCCATCTCAGCAAAACTCGCCCAACAGGATTCTGAAGGCGTGAAAAAACTGATCAACAATACATTTTTCCTGACTTATGTCATATCGATTCCTGCAGCTGTCGGCTTAGTAGCATTGACGCTGCCGATCAACCGGGCGTTATTTACAGACCTGGAAGGAAGCGCCGTACTTGCCGTCGTTTCGTTCAGTTCACTTTTCACCTCGCTGGCTGTGCTCGGCACCGGTGTTCTCCAAGGCATCAACAAAGCCCGGCTCGGAGCATGGATCATCGTTGCCGGTGTCGTGCTGAAATTGGTGCTGAACCTGATTTTCGTCAATATGTACGGTCTTATGGGAGCGGCGATTTCCACCGCTGTCGTGTATTTTGTGCTTTATCTCATCAACACGTATTTCATCTGGAAATACACGAAATTCAATTTCTTTTCAAAAAAACTCCTATTGGTATCCGTTGCGGGACTCGCGATGGGAGCAGCCGTATGGATGCCTGGAATCTACTTCGATTTCAGTGAACTTTCACGAGTACTTTCATTAATATACGTAACCGTTACAATCACCATCGGAGCGGCCTTCTATTTCGGCTTGCTGATTGCCTTCAAAGCAGTCGGCCCGGAGCTATTGAGCAGAATCCCGATATTCAAGAGATTCGTGTAATTTTCATAAATATCTAAGCTGAACCAAACAAGTGGCATATTGAATCTGCTATACGGGCCATTAGCCATATTAAAATTTATACAAGTAATGAATAAGGGTGTGTAGGCATTGCAAAAAGCGTTAATCGGCGTCATCATCGCCGCCATGATTTTAACAATCCCATCTTGGTACCAACGGATCCAAGCAGAAGAATCCAGCAAAAAAGTGGAAACGATCGTTCCTTATAAACTGCTGCATCAATGGATGGCCGCTGATCCGGATTTGACGCTTGAACAGGCGCTGTCGGATGTCAGGGGAACGGGCGTACAGTCGGTGAGCCTGGAGCCGGATACGGTCCAGACCTTGGAAACGAAAGGGCGGATTACAACCTTAAATGCTGCGCGCATGCGGGAGCATTTGCTGTTGAACAACCAGGAGCCATTGGATGATTATTTCGATCGTGCCGGATTGTTTGTCAATGCGGACTCTGATTATCCGTTTGCGGACATCGCAGCATCCATTTTCGAAGAAACGCGGAATGTGGAAATCAATGGTTATGAGTATACGTTCATTTCAGGAACAGGTTCGGATATTCTGACAACGACGGTCGGCTACGATGAAGAGGCGGCCGCAGCGATTTTGGCAGCCGGCATGGACGTTGTTCCGCGGATCGGCAAATACGAGACGGAAGTTGAAACTGACCGGGTGCTGGATGAATTGCTGGCGCTGAAGCAAGAAGGCATCGACAACATATTGTTTAGCGGGACGGATTTGCTGCTGTCAGACGAACCTGAATTGATGAAACAAGCAATGGCCGATTTGAAAGAGGCGGGCTATTCGCTGTTCAGCATCGAGCTTGCCGAGCAAATCGGTTTTGCAGCTGCTGCATACGCAATGGACTTGGACGTTGTACGCTTGCATAGTGTGCCGGTGACGGAGGACACAATTACGACGACAGCGGAACGCATTGTCCGGGCGGTAAAAGAACGTAACATCCGGGCGATTTTTCTGAACTTGGATACGATCGAGCGTGAAGAATCGATGGATTTGCTCAACGAGCTAAAAACGGAAGTGGACCGCGGCATGCCCGCTTCGTTTGAAAGAGGCAAGTCAGAAACCTTTGTGAAATACGAGGCGCCGTTATGGCAAAAACTCGTCGGGTTGATCGGCGCCGGTGCATTCCTGGCGTTCGGGGCTTTGGCGCTTTTCAAAAAACGCTGGCTGGCGCTTGCAGCAATTGCAGGCACCGTTTTGTTGGCGCTGCTCTATGCAGTGCTCGGCACAAGCCTCATCTTGAAAGCGGCTGCGCTGGCTGTCGGATTAGCAGCGCCGATTGTGGCCATACTGCAGGATCGCAACGAGAGTGCCAAAGGATTTATTCTGAAGGAATACATCAAAGCCCTTGCTGTGACTTTCGTAGGGATTTGGTTTATAATCGTATTGCTTAATGGAAATGAATTCTTGTTAGGTATAGACTCGTTCAGAGGCGTAAAATTGATTTATATCGTGCCGATTGCGGCCGTTTTACTATATGCGATTTGGGAGTACCTCATTCCTTTGATGAAAGAAAGTGTGAAATACTGGCATGTCGCGTTGCTCGGCATAATCGCTGTGCTTGGATTGTATTATATCGGACGCACAGGCAACGAGGGCTCAGTAAGCAATATCGAGGTGCAGGCAAGGCTTTTCCTGGAGAAAATCCTCTATGTTCGCCCGCGGACGAAGGAATTCCTTATTGGATTCCCATTGTTCATCCTGGCGCTGCATATCGGGAGAACGTATAAAATGGCCAGTTACTTCTTGCTGGTCGGGGCAGTGATCGGATTTTTGTCGATGGTCAATACATTCACCCATCTGCACATTCCGCTGTCGATTTCGCTATTAAGAAGTTTATACAGCATCATATTGGGATTAATAATCGGCTATGCGCTGATTCTGCTCTATAACTGGGCAGGGAAGCGCGCCGTTGAAAAGATAAAGGCGAGGTGGCAAGGTTGAGAATAGTTTTATCTGGATATTATGGATTCGACAACGTAGGGGATGAAGCTATTCTTTATGCCATAATCCAATCTTTGCGGGCTTACCAGCCGAAAGTGGAGATCACCGTCCTGTCGAATAAACCTGAAAAGACGGCAGACACGTATGGTGTAGATGCCGTCAATCGGTGGAGTTTGCTGGAGGTCACGCGTGCGCTAAAAAGTGCGGATGGTTTGATCAGCGGCGGCGGAAGTTTGCTGCAGGATGAAACCGGCCGCAAAAGCATCGCGTATTACGCCGGTGTCATGAAGATTGCTCAGCTATTGCGGAAACCGGTGTTCGTTTATGCACAAGGCATCGGGCCGATCAATTTGCGGGCGAACCAGCTGATTGTCAAAAATACATTGCAGTCAGCAAACTTATTGACAGTGCGCGACACGGCTTCAAAAATATTGCTTGAAGAAATTGGCGTCAAAGCGCCGATTGGGCTGGTGCCGGATCCGGTGATGGGTATGGACCCAAGCGGTTTTCAAAGTGACTGGCTCGCCGCCCAATCGTTTACTGGACCGGTCGTCACCGTATCAATTCGCGATTGGACAGAGGAACTTTCTTATTTGGATGAAATCGCCTCCGCTCTTGATAAATTAGCGGAGCGTGGACGTAACATCGTCTTGGTGCCGATGCATGGCAAACACGATTTGTCCACATCGGAGCGCGTCAAAGGCATGATGGCAAACGATGCAACAATCTTTCCACATGACAGCTCCATCGAACAAAAGATGGCTGTCATCAAGGATTCGGATGTGCTGCTTGGTATGCGTCTTCACGCATTGATTTTCGCGGCAGTCGGCTATACGCCGTTTGCTGCAATCTCGTATGACCCGAAAATCGATTCATTCTCTGCAATCGTCGACCAGCAAGTGGTTGGAAGCATCAAGGAACGCGATGTTTTCGCTGACACAATCGTCGAAGCGATCGAGCGCATTCTGTCGAATCCATCCTGCCATATCGATAACTTGAAGAAATTCGTCGAACCGCTCCATGAAAGTGCCGGGGCGACTGCAAAAGCCGTGATCGATGCGCTTGGAAAAGCACCCGATGGCTCACAAAAACCAATCACATACGCTGAAAAAGCGAAATTGCGCAATAGATAAAAAGCAGGCAATCCTTGCCCCATCAGTGATGGGCCAAAGATTGCCTGCTTTTTTTGTTTCTGAATAGATTTTGAATGCCTATTGGCCATTCGGTTTAAGCAGCTTATTGCCTTTGCCGAAAATGACCCAGCTGAACGGAAGGAATTCAAATACCGTACGGACAATGAACCAGCTGCCGAAAAATGCGACGAGAAAACTCAGCGCTTGCCATGAATGGAAGATGAGCGGGTCGCCGCTTGGCAGGAAACCGCGCATGCCCATCAGGAATACGGGGTGGATCAAGTACATGCCGAACGACACCGTGCCAAGCTCTGCCAATATTTTTTTAATAGTAGGCAGCTTTTTCGAATCGATGAAATGGGCGGCCAGGAAAATCACCGCGCACGCAAGCAGGGCGTGTGTGCTCCACGCAAATTCGATTTGGCGGGTGGTGAACACTGTCTGGCCGGTGCGCATTTCATACATCATGTTGACGTAATAATAGATCATCGCCGCGAAGCTGGCTCCGAGCAGCGCAATCCCCGGAAGGCTGCGCCGGCGGTCGGCGAGCCAAGCCATCACGTTTTCATAATAGACGCCGAGGAATGCCCCGAAGAAATAGAACATGAAATAAGAGAATGCCATCGAGCCTTTAGCCGGTACTTGGAAATAAATCGAATTCAAGTAGACCCATGCCCATTGCAAGGCGATGCCAAGGAAAATCGAATATTTCCGGATCCAGCGGAATTTCTTGAACAAAAAGAGCAGCACAGGGAACATCAAGTAAAACTGGACGCTGACAAATACGAAATACAGATGATAGCCTGCTTTTCCTGTGGCGAGCTTGGCCATAAATGTTTCAAACAGCAGCGGGATATCGCTGAAACTGCCGAAAAGGTAGGTGTTCAACCAGAAATAGAAGACGGAGAACACGAGATAAGGGACCAAGATGTACAGCAGCCGCTTCTTATAGAATTGAAGAAACAGCTTAATCGTTAAGTCCCGGTGGTAATAAGTATAGAATAGTATAAAACTGCTCAAAAAAATAAAAGTTGTCGTTCCTATTTTTCCGGCAATATTGAAGAAATTATAAAATGCGAACGCCAGCGAATCTTTGCCGCTGCCGCCGACGCCAGTCGAGCTGGAATGCACGGCGAATACTGCAAACAAAGCGAGCGCCCGTGCGTATTGAATTCCGCTTAAGTGTTTTCTTGGCAAAGCCATCTAATCACCGTTCTTTCTTTAGTTGCCAGGTTGCAGGAACTGCCCCAGCCTTTATGCCCCTACAATTTTATCACATAAAACATAGGTCTTATTAATCTATTGTAAAGGGGGTATAAAGATTTAGTTAAATGGGAAATGATTATAAATTTTTATTGTTCTAATAAATCAGACGTGTTAAACTGAAATCGAATGATTGCGCTTACTTGCTGTGTTCAGAATACATAGAAATACAACTTGCCCCAGTGCTTGTGTGCACAGGCAACAGCTCAGTAGCTGCCGATCGCTCGAAAAAAAACAAAGGATGGTGTCGAATGAAAGGAAAAATCTTTAAAACCGCGATTGCTGTTGCAATGACAGCCAGTGTAATCGGAGTTCAAGCTCCGGGCAATGCACAAGCTGCAGAAGGTGATTTCGAACTGACGATCATGCACACGAATGATACGCACGCGAACTTGGACCAAGTGGCGAAGCGCGCCGGAATCGTCAATGATATCCGTTCGAAAAAACCGAATAATCTATTGCTGGACGCGGGAGATGTTTTCTCAGGAACACTTTACTTCAATACATTCCAAGGGCAAGCGGACGCTGAAATGATGAATTTGATGGGCTATGACGCCATGACTTTCGGCAACCACGAATTTGACCTTGGCGCATCAGACGGCCATGAGGCGCTTGATGAGTTTATGTTCGCGTCTGATTTCCCATTCGTATCGGCGAACGTGGACTTTTCGCAAAACCCATTTATCCAAGATTACCAAAATGCAGAATATACACGAGTATTTGAAGACGGTGAAGTTTATAACGGCATCATCAAAGAAATCGATGGTGAAGAAGTCGGAATCTTCGGTTTGACGACAGAAGAGACAGTAGACATTTCAAGCCCTGGTGATGTAACATTCTCAAACTACATCGAAGCGGCTGAAGGAGCTGTAGCGGCTTTTGAAGCGGAAGGCGTCGATAAAATCATCGCGCTTACGCATATCGGATTTAATGATTCAGCAAAATACGACAATGATTTGACATTGGCTGCAGAAGTTCCAGGAATCGACGTTATCGTTGGCGGACACACGCATACGAAAGTTACACCGCCAGTTGTTGTGGAAAATGGCGACCCGATTGTCATCGTGCAAGCGAACGAATACGGTAAATTCCTTGGCCAATTGGATGTTACATTCGACGATGCCGGCGTTATCACAAGCCATACGGGTACTTTGCATGATGTAGCTGCAACTCAACTGACTCCAGATGCTGAAGTAGCAGCTGCACTTAAACCGTACTCAGACGAAATTGCTGCAATCAAGACCCAACCGACAGGCGCAGAATCAAAAGTTGCCCTTAACGGTGGACGCAGCCAAACTCCAGGAGACGGAGTTGGTGTACGCTCTTCTGAAACGAACCTTGGAAACTTGATCACTGACGGCATGCTTGCAAAAGCGAAAACCGTTGATGCTGAAACAGTAATCGCTGTCCAAAACGGCGGCGGCATCCGTGCATCAATCGATGCTGGACCGATCACTTACGGTGAAGTCTTGACGACATTGCCATTCGGCAACTCGCTTGCAATCATGGACTTGACTGGTGCTGAGCTGAAAACAGCTCTTGAGCACAGTGTTTCTGAATACCCGAACGAATTGGGTTCATTCCTTCACGTAGCGGGCATGAAGTTCACATTCGATCCAACGAAAGCAGCAGGATCGCGCGTCACTTCTGTAAGCGTAAATGAAGGCGGAACATTCACTGCATTAGACACTGCTAAAAACTACAAAGTAGCAACGAACACATTCGTAGCTGCAGGCGGCGATGGCTATACGTCATTCGGCGCAGCTTATAAAGACGGACGCGTATCAGAGCCAGGATTCACGGATTTCGATATGTTCGTTGATCACATTACTTCATTAACAGAAGTAAACCCGGCTGTTGAAGGGCGCATCACAATTGGCGCTTCTGAAGAGCCTGCAGAATTCCCGTTCACTGACGTGGATACAGAAGGATGGGCATACACTTACATCAAAGACTTGTTCGACCGCGGCATCATCAACGGTACAACTGAAACAACATTCTCACCGAAACAAGACTTGCCGCGCTGGCAGGCAGTAACGCTGATGGTCCGTACGTTAGGTTTGGAAACTGAAAATGCACCAAAATCGAAGTTCACGGATATCGGCAACTTGCCGCCTGAGCGCCAAGCTGAGATCAACGCTGCCTATGCTGCAGGATTGATCAAAGGTGCTACAGACACGAAATTCAACCCGAACGCGAAAATCTCGCGCGACCATTTCGCATTGATCATGAACCGCATGTACGAAAAAGACAATGGCGAGTACAAGTATACAAACGTAGCGCCATTCAAAGACATCAGCAAGCTTGATGCAGAAACGAAAAAAGCAATCACAATGCTTTATGACTTCAAAATTGTCGAAGGCTATGAAAACAACTACATGCCGGCTAAACTCACTTCACGTGAAGAAACAGCTAAAGTGTTCTCATTGTACTTGCCTTACGCAGCAAAATAACAGCACGCTAAAAAATCCCTCCGTCGCCGGATATCCGGCAACAGAGGGATTTTTTTAGCGTTCAGGCAAACTTTCGAGATAGGCGTCCGACAAGCTTTCAAGTTTGAGGATGCGGTCATAATCTTCTTTAAAGCGGCTGAAATCCTCCAGCGGCGCTTCGGTTTCAAGGTCATAGGCGTTGCCGTCTTCAAAGCCTTTTTCCGGCATGAACAAAATCTCATCGTTCCAGAACGAACCGGCCGGCATATAATAGCGCGCACCAAGCAGGTTGCTGTCATGGTTCAACAGATCCTGTCCGAAAATGATTTGGTCATCAAGCGGGATGCCCAGCATGTTCGCGAGCGTCGGCATAATGTCGAGCTGGCCGCTGGTGCCTTCAAAAGTTTCGCCTTGGTCGGTAATGCCCGGCGCATGGACGACAAACGGCACGTTCAAACGGTCGAGCGTCTTATATTCGTGTCCCAGCAATTCGCTGACCAAATCGACATCGTTCTCGCTGATGGCGCTTTGCTGCAAGCCGAAATGATCGCCATAAATGGCGATGACGCTATTGTCGTAAATGCCTTCAGCTTTTAATTGTTCAATAAAATCATGGATGACGCGGTCGGTATAATGCATCGAAATCAAGTAATCGCCGGTCAGCGAATTGTCGAAATGAGCGGGCAGCTGCAATTCTTTTTTATCCGCCGGCAGCTTGAATGGATGATGGCTTGTCAGGCCGACAAGATGCGCATAAAACGCTTTGCCTTGTGCAGTTTGTTCCTGCAGCACGGGCAGCGCTTTCTGGAACATCACTTCATCGGATGGGCCGATGCCGATGACATCTTCTTCACCGAAAAATTGGCCATGGTAATATTCACTAAAGCCAAGTGCTGGATACAGCTCATCGCGATTCCAGAATTCGACATCATCGGCATGGAACGTCATCGTCGAATAATCGAGGTTATTCAACAAGCGCGGCAAACTCGGAAATTTTTTATTGCCATAGGTTTGCGATGTCGGATTGAACGCGAGCGGATAAAGTGATGTGTTGACGATAAACTCGGCATCGGATGTATTGCCGGGGCCGGTCTGCTGAGCCGTGTCCGGGAAATAAAAGCTGCCGCCGAGCATATTGTTCAAATGAGGCATGACTTCCTGGCCGCCGACTTCGAGGCCAATCGGGAAGCTTTGCATCGATTCCACTTGGATGATGATCAAATTGCGCCCGCGGGCATCGCCGAAAAATTTACGCTCCGCAACAGGAAGAAATTCGAGTTTTTTCAACTCGCGGATTTCTTCTTTGAATTCAGCTGCGTTTTCAATGCCCGGATTGCTCTGCGCCAAGGCTTCAGGGCCAAATACGATTTCAAGCGCTTCGTATGTGAGGATGCCTTTTTCTTGCGCCGCAATGACGTTATTGGCGATCATTTCATCTTTGTGGATGACGAAGTTAATAGCTGAAATGGCCAGACCCAGAACCAGCAGCGGCAGCACGATGGACTTGCGGTCGACCGGCTTGCTGTGGATCGGGTATTTATTGGCCGCAAGGAGCACCAGCAAAACGGCGATGTCCAGGAAAAACAGGATATACACCGGATTCAATAATGCCGTTACACTGTCGCTGATCGTGCCCACCTGTCCAGCCTGGAACAGCGCGAAATATGTGGCGATGCGCCCAAAAAACGAATAATACATAATGACTGCCAAAAACAGCGTCGACAGCACGAGGCTCAGCAGCAAGTAGAACCCAGGCTTCCATTTAATTGCGATCAACTCGATAATCGCCGCAAAGACGACGATGTAACTGAGTTCCAGAACGACCGCCTGCCAAATGCTGAACTCTTCAAACAACAGAAACCGCAGCAGAATCACCTTGCTCAGCAGAAATGCTGTAATGATAAAGAAATGGCTTCTGAAAAAACCAAACCGTTTGTCCTTCTCCATAATCAACCACCTAATTCTTTTTCCATTTTATTTCCTTGCTCTTATTGTTCGTTAATATGGCCTAGAAGTCAAGGGTAGGATAGATTGAATGAACTAGGAGAGTCTGGTAAAATTACATGACTATGTATATCGGAACGGGAGGGCAACATGCGTAATTATTTGATCGTATTATTAATCATTGCGACTGGTTCCATGCTATTTGCGGCAGGGTGGTTCGCCTTTGGCGAAGACCAAGCATATGACGTCGTGGTGTTCGGTGGAGAGCCTGAAGGCGTAGCCGCTGCGGTGGCTGCGGCGCGGAACGGCAGCAAAACCTTGTTGGTGGCTGAAGAAGAGCGGCTCGGTGGGCTGATGACGAAAGGCATGCTCAATTTTCTGGACCTCAGCACGGACATGGACGGCAATCCGCTGAATACAGGGATTTTCCAGGAATGGCATGAACGTGTCGGCGGCCAGGTCGGCTTTGACATCGAAGCCGCAGAAACAGCTTTCCATGAACTGGTGGAAGGGGAAGAAAATCTGACGCTCATCGCCGGCGCTGAACTCGAAGGCATCGTAAAAGAAGGCAGCCAGCTGGTTGGTGTGAAGGTGACGGATGCGGAAGGCGAGACAGTGGCCGTCTCTGCGAAACGCTTTATCGACAGCACCAAAGACGCGGACCTTGCTGCAGAAGCGGGAGCGCCGTATTATATCGGCGGTGAAGACGTCGGAGTCGAAGACCGCAGAATGGCTGTGACGCTGATGATCCACTTGAAAGGGGTCGATTGGCACGGCATCCAGCTCGCAGCGAAAAACGGTGTTTTTGGCGGAGGAAGCGTGAACGGCAATACGGCATGGGGCTTCGGCGAACTCCATTTCGATTACATGCCGCATTTTAAAAAAGAGACGCGGCTGCGCGGACTCAACATCATGCGCCAAAGCGACAACACGATTGTCATCAACGCGCTGCAAGTTTTCGGCATTGACGGGCTAGACCCGGAGTCGCGGGCCAAAGCGATTGAAATCGGTAAAGAAGAAACCGGTTATATCGTAGAATTCCTGCGTGAAAACTTCCCAGGTTTCGAAAATGCGGAAGTGGCCAGTTACCCGGAAGAGCTTTACATCCGGGAAACCCGCCACGTGAAAGCGGAATACCAGCTGCCGCTCAGCGATGTCTGGGAATTCAAAGACCATTGGGACAGCATCGGCTTCGGCGGATACCCAGTCGATGAACAAGCGACTTCTATAGAAGATTACGGTGCAGTCTACAGCAGCCCCGTGCAATACGCCATCCCTTTCCGATCGCTGGTGCCGCTCAAAGTCGACGGCTTGCTTGTTGCGAGCAAAGCATCCGGCTATAGTTCGCTGGCGGCCGGCAGTGCACGCGTTTTGCCGGCAGGCATGACAACAGCGCAAGCGGCGGGGACCGCTGCGGCATTGTCGATTGAAGAAGAGACAGGATTCAGGGAAATGGCTGCTGACAAAGCGCTGATCCATGAGCTGCAGGAACGCCTCAAACAGCAAGGGACGAATCTGTATCCGTTCGAACTGGCTTATCCGTATCAAGGCGAATGGTTTTATCCACAGCTGAAAGCGCTGCTGAACCTGGGCCTCATCAAAGGGGCATATGAAAATAAGATGCCTGTTGACGAGCCGATGGCGATCAAGGACTTCACGCTGATCCTCAATAAAGGCGCATCCCGCATTGCCGGCCTCGCTGGCAGTGACGCCAAGCCGGCAGTCCAGTTGTCTGAGGATGAAACGGAACTGCAGCGTGACAAAGCCGCTGAGCTGGTGCTGCAATTGACCGGTGAAGAGCTTGCGGGAACGGATGTATGGAAGCAAGCCATTAGCGCGGGCCTAGTAGACGAAACACTGCAGGAACGTTTGCAGGAAAACCGCCCGCTCAATGGGGCAGAAGCATATAGCTTGGCTGCTGCTGCGTTGGAGAAGTTAAAGAATGGGCAATGAAATTTCTACTGGGAAAAAGCTCTTCGCTTCGGCGAAGAGCTTTTTTATTGGGGGAGGTTTTGCAGGTTCTTGCGTTAACATGACCTAGCGAGATATTAACATGAACTGTTTCGAGTTTAACCGGCATTAGTGGAGTAAAGTCTCTCTGAGATCCAAGTTCAAAAGCAAAATTGGAAAAGCCTAACACAGCTGCCGGCTGTGTTAGGCTCCTTTACAAGCACTTGCGCATTTCGCTCAGGCGAAATGCATCCAACTGTGGTTTTGGATAGAAGGTTTCTCTCGTTAACATGAACTGATTCGGCGTTAACATGATCAAGTGGGAAGTTAACATGAAGTGCGGGAGAATCATCACGACCTAGCCACTTGTTAACATGAACTGTTTAGCATTTAACATGACCTAGCATGGGAGAGTCCCTTTTAGGAGAGAGCAAAAAAGTGAAGCATCGCCCCACGATTCAAGTTCTAGCGCATAAATGGAAAAGCCATTCGCCACGGCGAACGGCTCCTTTATAAGCACTTGCGCATTTCGCCTTGGCGAAATGCAACCATTTGTGGTTTTGTATAGAAGGTTTCTCTCGTTAACATAAACTAAATCGGCGTTAACATGACTTAGCCAGAAGTTAACATGAAGTGTGGGAGAATCAACATGACCTAGCAGGACTTTAACATGAACTGTTTGAAATTTAACCGGCACTAGCGATGAAGCGGCTCTAAAACTTCCAGATCATAATTGGCAAAGTCCGCTTGAACAGCTCTTTCAATAGAAGCATTCACCTCATTGAAATGCTTCTATTAAGTTTGTGTAAGTCTTTTTGAATAGCGTTGACGAAGAGCTGGGGATTCGCTAGAGTTAAAGAAGTAAATAGATAAAAATGTAAATTATTGATGTTAATAGTTAATAATTTACATTAATACAAGAAAGGATAGACATGCATAATACCTGCCCATGAAGTCCATTTTCCAGAAAAGAGGAGGAACACATTAAGATGGCCAAAACCAATTGGAATAAGGGAATAAAAGTTTTACTCTCGGCTGGGTTAGCTGCAAGTTTATGGCTGCCAGGTTCACAAGATACGGTTCAAGCTGCTACTGCGGCAAGCGATCTTTTGATTTCGGAATACGTTGAAGGAAGCAGCATGAACAAGGCGGTCGAACTTTATAACGGCACTGGGGCTTCAGTCAATTTGAGCTCGTATTCGCTATCCCTTTATTCGAATGGCAGCACATCCCCGCAAAGCGAAGTGAATTTGTCCGGCACGCTCGCAAACGGTGAAACGTTTGTTGTCTATCATGGCAGTGCGTCAACTGCGATCAAAGGCCAAGGCGATTTGCGGAATGACAGCGTCATTAATTTCAACGGAGATGATGCGTTGGTGCTGGAGAAGTCTGGCGCGGCAATCGATTCCATCGGCCAGGCCGGTGCGCGCGTCAATAATATCGCCGACGTCACGCTCGTGCGAAATGCGGACGTAACGTCCGGAGATCGCGTCATCAATGATGCGTTCAGCCCATCTGCACAATGGACAGCTTATCCATCAGACACCTTCAGCAAACTCGGAGCGCACACCATGAACGGCTCAAGCACGGTGCCGAACGAGGCTCCGGTCGCGACGAAAACGTTTGTGAATGAACAAATTCAAACGGGAGCGAGTCTGCAATACGATCTGCGTGAGTATTTCTCGGATCCTGAAGGGCAGAGCCTTTCATTCTCAGCGACGAAAGGGACCGTATCCGGTTCTGTACTGACTCTCGATTTGCCGGAAGGTTCACATATTGTCGGAGTGACCGCGAGCGACGGCAACCAAAGCGTCACCCAGTCGTTCTCAGTGACTGTCAGCGCTTCAGCTCCTGCAACTGGCTATTACGAAACAGCAGCGGGTTTGCAGGGGCCGGCGTTGAAAGCGGAACTGCATGAAATCATCGATGGCCACCAGCAGCTCAGCTATTCAGGCGTATGGGATGCATTGAAAGTAACGGATGAAGACCCGAACAATCCGAATAACGTCCTCTTGCTGTATACTGGCGAATCGCGCTCGAAGCTTCTGAATGGCGGTGATGTCGGCGACTGGAACCGTGAACACACGTGGGCAAAATCGCATGGTGATTTCGGGACGGCAATGGGAGCGGGAACTGATATCCATCATTTGCGCCCGACCGATGTGCAAGTGAACGGTCTGCGCGGCAACCTTGATTTTGATTTCGGGGGCAGCACGGTGAGTGGCTGTGATGGCTGTTTGCGCACGTCGACTTCGTGGGAACCGCCGAATAATGTGAAAGGCGACGTAGCGCGTATGCTGTTTTACATGGCGGTCCGCTACGAACCGGGCGACCCAGTCGACCTTGAGCTAAACGACCAATTGAATAACGGGACAGCGCCTTACCACGGAAAACTTTCAGTATTGCTCCAATGGCATGCGCAAGATCCTGTCAGCGCTTGGGAACAACAGCGCAATGAAAAAATTCAAGCGATTCAAGGCAACCGCAATCCATTTATCGACCATCCGGAATGGGCTGAATCCATCTGGTAATTGAAAAGAGTTGTTCGTGTGCTTGGCGCACAAACAACTCTTTTTGCATTATAGGTATATAACATAAATATATTTTCGTTATATCTTCAATATTTTTACACTTATATAGGCTGAATGGGCAATGAGTTTGAAATATTACAAAATCTTAATGAAGCGCTTACAAACGAAATGTATAATAAATCCTGTAACTCAAAAAAAATCCAAGGAGTGGAGCAATTTGACCAAAAGTTCGTTCAGTAAGATTTTTCTAAGTCTTTTACTGGCCTTATCCGCTGTCCTGCCTTTCATGGCAACAGCAAATGCCGCAGACCCGATTACGGTAGCGGATGCCATTGCAAATAATACAGGAACGGCGACCGTGAAAGGATATATCGTGGGAGTGGCCAATAGCGGCACGAGCTACGATCAGGAAGCTCCTTTTACAGGTGGCACCAACGTTGGTCTAGCGGATTCTCCGGATGAAACAGATCCTAAGAAAATTCTGCCGGTACAATTGCCTTCAGGCTCTGTACGTGCAGGAGTGAATCTTGTCGATAACCCTTCAAACTTCAAAGCACAAGTAACAATCACAGGAACGCTCGGCGCTTACTTCACAGTTCCAGGCCTCCGCAGTGCATCTGCTTACACAATTTTATCGGAAGGCGAAGCACCGCCTGAACCAACTGCAGTCGACACGCTTGCTGAGGCACGTACAACACCAGGCGAGCTGATCTCAGTTGAAGGCACAGTGACAACTGGAACGGGCTTCTGGGGCGGAAACGCGTTCTACATCCAGGACGAAACTGCCGGGATTTATGTCTATACATCAAGTGCAAAAGTAGCGCCTGGCGATAATGTGCGCCTCGTGGGTACAGTATCCGAGTATTCCGGCGAACTGCAATTCCAGCCGAATACAATAGAAGTCCTTTCTTCAAACAACGAAGTGCCAGCTCTGCAGGAAATCACTCCAGCTGGCGTCAATGAAGATACGCAAGGCGAATTGGTTGAACTTAAAAACGTGACGATCACGGGCCTTACGGCAGTGAACTCATTCGGTACGTTCGAATTCACGGCAACACATGAAAACGGCGAGAGCGTCGTCATCCGCAATGATAACCGCAACGGATTGACGTACGAACGCTTCATGCAGCAATACAAAGAAGGCGATTTGGTCCATGTTTCAGGAATCGCTTCGAAATACAACGATTCGTACCAAGTGAAAACGCTTGGCATCGAAAGTTTTGACCTCGTCAACAAGCCAGCAGTATACACAGATGTCTTCCCAGGCGTCGTTTCTCAAGGCGTAGAGATCAATCTCCAATCCGGCTGGGAAAACGCAGCGATCTATTACACGTTGGACGGCTCAACGCCAACGGCTGCAAGCACACTTTACACAGCACCAATCACATTGACAGAAGACGTGGCCATCAAAGCCATCGCAGTGGGCGCTGAAACGTCGGAAGTCTTCACATTCAAATACACCGTCTTGAAAACAGCGGACCTGAAAATCCGTGATATCCAAGCGAAAAAGCATTTCACGAACTACGAAAACGTAGCGGTAAATGAAATCACGGGCGTCATTACGCATTTCTATAACGGCGCAAACTTTGTCATCCAAGATACAAATCCAGATAATGATAATACAACGTCTGAAGCCATCCTCGTCAACCGCTCAAGCGCGAGCAGTTCATTCAGTGTCGGCGACGTGGTAACAGTTGCCGGAACAGTGGAAGAATGGTTCTACAGCGGCTATTCGGACATGAAGGAAAATGACCTTCCGTTGACACGCATCCGTTCAACAGAAGTCGTGAAAGACGGCACGGCTGAACTTCCTGCACCATTGCTTATCGGCGAAGACGTATTCCCGCCGACTCAAAACATCGACGATGACGGATTGACTACATTCGATCCGAAAGAAGACGGCGTTGATTTCTGGGAATCCTTAGAGTTGATGCGAGTTGGCGTAGCTGACGCACAAATCGTCGGACCGCAGGATTACGGCGAAGTGTTCGTTGTATCAAAAAACGCGACTAATAACGAGTTCCACAAAATGGGCGGCATCCTTCTTGCTGAAGATGACTACAACCCGGAACGCATAACAGTTAAGACAGGCGAAGATTTTATTGCCAAAGCGGGTGATACGTTCGCTGAAGCGCCAGTCGGCGTCCTTGGCTACGGCTTCGGAAACTACCAGATCTGGACAAACGAAAACGAATTGCCAGAAAAAATTGACGGCGGAACCCAGCCGGAACAAACATGGATCGAAAACGCAGATGACAAATTGACGGTCGCAGCGTATAACGTCGAGAACTTCTCGGCAGATCCAAGCCACACTAGCGATGAAAAAGCAGCGCGCATCGGCAAATCATTCGTCAACGACTTGAACTCGCCGGACATCATCACGATGGTCGAAGTACAAGACACGGACGGCCCGATTGCATCAGGAAACTCTGACGCAACAGGAAGCTACGAGCGCTTGATTGCAGCAATCGAAGCAGCTGGCGGACCAACTTATGCGTGGACTGACATCGCACCTGAATACAACCAGGACGGCGGACAGCCAGGCGGGAACATCCGCGTCGGCTATCTGTACAACCCGGAACGCGTCACACTTTCTGAAGGCACGAAAGGTACAGCGACTCAAGATACAACATGGGTGGACGGCGAATTGTCATTGAACCCTGGACGCATCCAACCGTTCGCTATGCCGAACACACGCAAGCCAGTAGCAGCACAATTCGAATTCCAAGGTGAAGAAGTGGTTGTCATCGGCGCCCACTTGAACTCGAAAGGCGGCGACCAAGGTCTATTCGGCCAGAACCAGCCTCCATTCCTTGGTTCAGTTGAAGAACGCATCAAATTGGCTACAGCTATCAACGAATTTATTGCAGATGGCCTTGCACAAGACCCTGACTTGAACGTCATCGTTGCAGGCGACATGAACGATTTCGAATTCACACCAGCACTTGAAGCATTAAAAGGCGACATTTTGACGAATAAAGTCGAAGATGTGCCATTGGAAGACCGCTTCTCTTATTATTACCAAGGCAATTCACAAGTGCTTGACCACTTGCTGGTAACGAATAATTTGGCAGCCAACACAGAATTGGACATGGTCCACATCAACGCATTGTTCATGGAAGAACACGGACGCGCGTCTGACCACGATCCATTATTGGCGCAAATCACATTCAAACAGCCAGCAGTCCCTGGCGAGCAGGAAGCAGAGCCTGACACAACAGGTGAAACAGCTGTCGTCACAGCTGGAGAATTCAACGAAGAAGGCGAATTGACGATTGAATTCACAGAAGGCACAGTCGAAGCATTGCTTGAAAGCGGCAAAGACCTATTGATCGACTTGCCGACAGCAGATTTGACTTTGTCAGCAGAAAACCTTCAGCAAATCGCAGCAGCAGCTGGCGAAGGCTTCAACCTGGAACTGGCAGTTGAAGACGCGGCAACAGTAGACAGCCGCCCGGCATTGACGCAGCAAATCAACATGGCCATCACAGACGCTGAAGGCAATGAAATTCCTGTCAACTTCACGTCAAGCGTAGAACTGGCATTTGAAACGGACAGCAAGATCAAAATTCAATTCGGTGCACGCGAAGACGAGAATGGCAAATGGAAAATCATCCAAGGCGAACTTGACGGCTCAACGTTCACCCTAAGCATCAACGAACTGGGCAACTACACAGTCGTCACGAACAAAGGGCAAGCGAAGAAGAAATAAAAATGTCGAAAGACCCGAGGCGCTGATGCGCCTCGGGTCTTTTTTTTGTGGAGAGATTTTATACGTTGATCTGTGCTTTTTTGGCGTTAACATGACTTAAATTGGGTTTAACATGAAGTATATCGAAGTTAACATGAAGTGCGAGAGAATCAACATGATCTAGCCAGCGGTTAACATGTTCTGTTTAGCATTTAAGATGAATTAGCATGGGAGAGTCCCTTTTAGGAGAGAGCAGAAAAGTGTAGCATCGCCCCATGATCAAAGTTCAAGAGCGTAAATGGAAAAGCTGTCCGCCTCGGCGGACGGCTCCTTTTCAAGCACTTGCGCATTTCGCCCAGGCGAAATGCATCCATCTGTGGGTTTGGGGAGAAGGTTCTCGTGTTAACATGACCTAAATCGGAGTTAACATGATCTAACGAGAAGTTAACATGAAGTGCGAGAGATTCAACATGACCTAGCCAGCGGTTAACATGAACTGTTTGGAAGTTAACCGGCACTAGCAGAAAAGTAACTCTCCACAATCCAGGTTCAAAAGCGTAAATGCAAAAAAAGCTATTGGTGATAGGTGCGATTTCTTCGTCCCCCGACTTCGATTAGTCCTTTGCGTTTAAGGACGCGTTTAGCTGCATCGAGATCAGTCAGCCCAAGAAAGTTTTTGCATTCATTGGTGTTGATCGTGGATTTGCATAGCATAAACCAATGATCGACCGCCTCTAAATGAGCATCTTTGCTATAGAGATTGCAGAATTTGCATTCCCAGCGGCGGCCGGTGCGCTCCATTTTCCGGAGTTGGCAGCGCGGGCAGAATACCCCTTTTTCAATATCGCTCAGAGGGATACCGTATTTAGTGGAAAGTGGGAAAAGTTGATATTCGAGATCGAAGGAGAGAAGGCTTTGCGCCAGTTGTTCCATTTGAGCGGGAGTCAAAAGTCTCGTGTGAATGTTTCTTCGGTTTAGCTGAATCAATACTTCATCAGCTGACCAAACTGTTGCACCAGGGGGCACATTTTCGATGAATTGAGAAGAGTAAGCCATCACAACCGCGGTTTCTACTGGCAGTGGGCAATTAAAGCTTTTCAGTATACTTTCCATTTTAATTTTTGCCGTCTCTGCTTGAATGACAGGGCTCCGGAAAAATCGGCGCTGGCCGTTCAATGCGGTTTGGTCCAGCGCGCTCGGGTTGCTTCGAAGGCGCAGCTGGCCACCAAGGTTCTTGATTTCCAAAATAATGACACAATCCTCAGTAATAATCAGTGTATCGATTTGGGCGCGGTTTGGTAATTGTAAATCTTGGATAATCAAAAATGGATAATCCGGTTCAAAATAGGAAAGTGCATCGTCGACGCGTTCTTCGCCACCGATGCCTGCGACATGATTGTAAAGTGCATCGGAAATCATCGTGCGTTTTGGATGATTTGGAGCCAACCTTTTCAGCATCGCTTCATACCCGGCAATTTTTGCTGGTTTGTCGCGGTATTTCATAATCATTAGCATCACCTCCAGAAGAGTGTATCAGGTATCTGAATTAAATTCCATAAATATCCAAATGTCATATTTGAAAGCCCTATACACAGCAAAAATGAAATTTGAAGCGCTACAGAAAAAGTCGGAATACGAGTTATAAGCCATATCTTGGTTAAAGTTCTGCACATGGAGTCACTTTCCCATTTCGCCTGGGCGAAATGCATCCATCTATGGGTTTAAATAGAAGGTTCTCAAGTTAACATGACCTAAATCGGGCTTAACATGATCTAACGAGACATTAACATGAAGTGCGAGAGATTCAACATGACCTAGCAGGAGGTTAACATGAACTGTTTAGACTTTAACCGGCACTAGCGGAAAAGCGACTCTTCACGATCCAAGTTCAAAATCCTAAATGGAAAAGCTGTCTGCCTCCGCGGACAGCTCCTTCTCAAGCACTTTCGCATTTCGCCTTGGCGAAATGCATCCATCTGTGGGTTTAGATAGAAGGTTCTCAAGTTAACATGACCTAAATCAGAGTTAACATGATCTAGCAAGAAGTTAACATGAAGTATGGAAGAATCAACATGAACTAGCAGCAGCTTAACATGAACTGTTTGGACTTTAACCGGTACTAGCAGAAAGCACCTCTCAACCATTCACTTTTCAATTTAAAAAGCTCTCAACTTAACGAGAACCACATAAAATTCAACCCATATTCGCAAAAAAACATCACCCTGACTACAGTCCTCCATCTCATACCAAGTTCATAAGGTTGAAATTGGAAGTGTAGACTGTTGTATTACAAATACATATTAAATTGTAAGCACATTCCAAAAAATAAACCTTTTGAATCATTTAATAATCTTTTCTTTAATGAAAAATTATGGTAAATTTAATTTGTTACGCAATTGAAAACATTGTATCAATTGCAAAAAAAGCACAAGGGGGAAACACATTGAGCAAGTCTAAATCAGTTTTAGTGGTGGCTGCAGCCATCATGATGACGCTGAGTTCAGCGACGTTCGGCATCACCGGCACGGCGGCAGCAGAGCTGCAAGCAAGACAACCCATTACGATGGAACTAGAAAAGCCAGCTTTGGCCTTGCCGGACAAGTTCGTCAATCCGGAAAATCCAAGCAAGAAAGTGCGGATCATTGTAGAGCTTGAGAAAGCGCCAGCAATTGAAACGGCTACCAACCAAGGCGTTCTTTATAAGAGCTTGCCGGATTCCCAGAAGAAGTCATTAGAAGCGGCGGTAGAAAAAGATCAAGCTTCTGTTAAGGCTTCGATTTTGAAGAAATCACCCCGCATTACATATTTCGAGAATTTCACTACTGTTTTCAACGGCTTCTCAGCAGAAGTTGAAGCGGGTGAAGTAGAAGGCATCGCGAATACGACTGGCGTACAAGCAGTCTACGAAGCGACTGAATACCAGCGCCCTGAAGTCCAGCCGGAGATGAAGTATTCGAAGGATTTGGTACAGGCACAAGAAGTGTGGAATGATTACGGTTACACTGGCGAAGACATGGTTGTCGGCGTTATTGACACAGGAATCGATCCAAGCCACAAAGACATGGTGCTGACGGATGACGCGACTGGCGACATCACGAAAGCGGAAGTGGATCAATTGGCGGCAGACGGTTTAGTGGAAAATGGTCAATACCATACAGCAAAAGTGCCTTTCGGCTATAACTACATGGATGGCAATAACGAAATCCTTGACCTTGGACCAGAAGCTTCTATGCACGGTATGCACGTTGCAGGTACGGTCGGGGCGAACGGAGATGAAGAAAACGGCGGCATTAAAGGTGTTGCTCCTGAAGCGCAGCTATTGGCGTTGAAAGTATTCGGCAACGATCCTAAATTCCCATCGACTTACGGCGATATTTATGTAAAAGCAATTGACGATTCGATTAAATTGGGCGCGGATGTCATCAACATGTCACTTGGTTCGACTGCAGGTTTCGTTGATACGTCGAACCCTGAGCAAAAAGCGGTTGAACGCGCAACGAATAACGGCATTTTGATGTCCATTTCTGCAGGGAACTCGGATATGTTCGGATCAGGCTATTATTACCCATCAGCGGATAACCAGGATTACGCATTGACAGGTTCACCAAGTGTATCAGTGGATTCGTTCGGCGTGGCTTCATTCGAAAACGACATCATCACAGCGATGAGCTTCGGTTTTGATATCGGCACAGGCGAAGAGCGCGGTTTGTACTTGTTGGCGAACGACAAAGATCCACGCGATTTGCCGGAAGCTTCTTATGAAGTGATGGACGCTGGTTTCGGTACAGCGGCTGACTTCGCAGGCAAAGATTTCACGGGCAAAGTAGCTCTTGTATCCCGCGGATCGATTTCATTTGTTGAAAAAGGATTGAACGCCCAAGCAGCAGGCGCTGCAGCGGTCATCATCTACAACAACACAACTGGCACAATCAGCATGGCTTCTGATGCAGCGATTCAAATCCCTTATATGTCAGCGCTTCAAGCGGATGGACAAGCGATGAAAGCAGCATTGGATGCAGGCACGACACCGACAATTGAGTTCGACGGCGAATTCTTTGAAATGAAAAACCCGGCAGCGGGCGAAATGAGCGATTTCACATCGTGGGGCCCGACTCCGAACTTGGATTTCAAACCTGAAATCACAGCACCAGGCGGCAACATCTTCTCAACATTGAACAACGACGAGTACGGCTTGATGAGCGGTACGTCAATGGCAGCTCCGCACGTAGCGGGTGGCGCGGCGTTATTGTTCGAGCGGATGAACGAGCTTGGCCTGAAAGGCAAAGACCGCGTGACATACGCGAAAAACTTGATGATGAACACGGCAGACGTCGTGAACTTGGATGAAAACGAATTCGTTTCGCCAAGACGCCAAGGTGCAGGGCTTATGTCATTGCATGATGCTTTGTCTACGGACGTAATGTTGACAGACACAGCAACTGGCCTTGGAAAAGTGGCTTTGAAAGAAATCAAAGACGGCAAATTCTCATTCACATTGAAAGCGGAGAACTTCAAAGATGAAGACGCTAGCTACGATGTATATGTAGACTTGCAAACGGATAATCTGGTGGATGACAAAGGAACGGCTATCACAGTACCGAACCTTTACGGCTCACAAGTGATCACGGACGACGTTCAAATCGACGCTCCGGAAACACTGACAGTACCGGCAAACAGCAGCAAAGAATTCACAGTAACGGTTGATGCTTCAGCATTGAGCGATGAAGAATTCTACCAAAACTTCACTAACGGATTCTTCATCGATGGCTTCGTATCCTTACAGGATCCTGAAGAAGAAGTAACCGGCAACCCGGATCTGCAAGTGCCATTCTTCGGCTTTAACGGCGAATGGGACGACGCAAGCATCTTCGATGAATTTACATGGGATCCAACATCTTTCTACGGCACGACTCTTTTGATTGACGACGAAGGCAATGACATCACTGGCGGCACATTCGCTGGCGGATACGTGCCAGAGAAATTCGCATTTTCTCCGAACGCGGATGGATCAGTCGACTTGGCGCTTCCGGTCTTCACATTGATGCGCAACGCGAAAAACTTGGAAGTCAACGTCTTGGACAAAGACGGCAAGAAATTGCGTACGATCGCAACAGGCAAAGACCTGATCAAACATTATTCGACAGAAGCACCGTACACACTTAACCCGCTTTATGCTTGGGATGGAAAAGTCTACGGCAAAACTGTCACTGACGGCGATTACCAAATCCAGCTGCGCGCAGTCATCGATTTTGAAGGCGCTGAATGGCAGTCAATCGAATTCCCGATCAAAGTGGATACGGTTAAACCTGAAGCAGACGCTTCATTCGACACAGCTGCAAGCACTGTAAAAGTATCAAGCTTCACAGACAATAACGACGCAGACCGCTGGGAAGTATTCGTCAACGGCAAAGAAGTGACGGAAAGCGAAACGGCGAAATCATTGTCTCCAGCAACAAACGAATACAAAGTTGCTGATGTTGTGAAAGGCGATGACGTGAAAGCGGTATTCTACGACGTTGCTGGCAACTCAACAGAAGTCGAACTTTCAACGTACCCAGAAGAAACGAAAGAACCGGTCATCTTCTTCACAACACCTGAAGTGACTTCAGTTCATAATACGAATAAAGTCGAAGTCAAAGGAACGGTCGAAGACGATTCGAAAATCGTTTCATTGACAGTGAACGGCCAAGAAGCCACTTCATTCGATGGCAAGAACTTTGCACACACATTGACATTGGCTGACGGCGTGCAATATGTAACGGTTAAAGCAGTGGATGCATTCGGCAACGAAATGGAATTGCGCCGCGAAGTGCACGTTGATACGAAACCGGCTGTCGTTACAGCAGTAACCGTACCGGCAAAAGTTAAAGGCAATGTGGATGAAGTGGAAGTAACATTCAATGTCAAAGACAATTTCGGCCAAATCGCCGCTTACATCTATGACGATGAAGTGTTCCGCCAAGACCTTGTAGAGCCATATGACAAAGCCTTCAATAAAAACATCACGGCAACAGTACCTGTGAAGATGGGCGAAAATAAATTCAAATTCGTAGTGAAAGATTTGGCTGGGCACGTGACAGAGAAAACGTTCACAATCACGAAAGAGAAAACAACTTTCTCGGATATCCAGACTTACTGGGCTAAAGACCAGATCGAAACGCTAGCGACACAAGGCATCATCAACGGCCAAACAGACACATTGTTCGGACCGAACGCTGACTTGACGCGCGCTCAACTTGCGGCATTATTGGTCCGCTCGCTGGAGTTGGAAGTCAAAGACTCGACAGGGACATTCTCTGACGTCAACTCGAAAACGACTTGGGCTTACAAAGAAATCGAAGCAGCTGCACGCGCTGGAATCGTCAAAGGCGATGAAAAAGGGAACTACAACCCGAACGCGCCGATTACACGCGAACAAGCTGCAACGATGATGATCCGAGCAATCGCTTATGAGGATGCTTCACTCCTTGAAGGCTTGGACGCAACGCATAAGTTTGCGGATCAATCGAAAATCAGTTCGTACGCGCTTGAAACTGTGAAACAAGCCGAAGCACTTGGCGTGTTCACTGGGCGCGAAGGCAATACGTTCGATCCACAAGCACGCATCACACGCGGCGAAACAGCAGTAGTGCTTTATCGCAGCCTTGATATTCTAGAGCTTTTGGATAATAACTAATTTCTTGAACCCGCGCAGCCTACATGGTTGTGCGGGTTTTCAGTTTGTTAAGATGAGCCGATATTCCGCAAAACTACCTCGCTTGCCGCGGGCGAGCGCCGAGCCGCTTCGTCGCTTCGCTCCTGCAGGGTCTCGGCTGTCTCGCTTTCCGGAGGCGTCTCGGCAGTTTTGCTCCATATCTGGGACATCTCCAAGAAAAATCAGAGGATGTATGTTTTATGTTCATTATTAAAAGAACTGACTTGGTGTTAAGAAATAACTTTGAATGAAGCGGAACGCACTTTCTTGTCTCTGCATCGCTTCGAACCATCAAGATTCTCGTCAGTTTAAAACTCGCGCAGCCTCCATGACTGCGCGAGTTTTTTTGCATTTCTAAAGAAAAAGTTGCATAACGGTGCTTTTAGGGTTTCTTTTGATGCATCTTAGCGCTCTGAGCGGAACTTTTCGCCGGGGCTTGCTATAATAGAAAAAGCAACTTGGCCAGGTGAAACCATTAGCACCTTCGCTCGTCTATATGAAGGACACGAAAAGGGAAGTGACGGATTTTATGAATAAACGCATTGAACATAGAAAACAAGGCCAGAGCCCGAAACGCCGCATTTGGACAGCGGTATTATCACTCTTGTTCTTGCTGGGAGTTACCGGCGGAAGCTATGCCTTGATTGAGCAAAACGACCAGCCTGACATGCAAATGAAAGAACACGCATTCAGCGAGAAGAATTACGCAGGTTTTGATACGAAAGCGGAAGAAATCGAAGTGCCGGCAGAAGAAGCGCCGCCTGTTGAAGGTACTGTTGAGGACGCACGGGAAGACAAACCTGCTCAAGAAGAGCCGGTTGAAGAAATTGTCGTGACCGAGCCGGAGCCTGAAGCAGAACAAGAACCGGAACCAGAAGTGGAACCGGTGGCCGTATCGGTCGAAGCACCTGAAAAAGACCTTGACCAAATGATTGCCAACGCCCAAACGCATGTCTATACGCTTTATACGGACCTGGAACAAGGCTCAGGCTTTCTCTACAACGATAAAGGGGATATCTTGACCAACGCCCACGTCGTCAAGGATGCGTCATATGTGATGCTGAAAAACAGCAACGGCCAGGAGTTCAACGGCCAAGTCATTGGCTTTTCTGAAACGACCGACGTTGCGTTGGTACGGGTCAAAGAATTGGCCGGCAAACAGCCGATGCCAATGGCTTCAGAAGAAGTTGCTGTAGGTACGAAAGTAGTCGCAATCGGCAGCCCGGAAGACCAGGCGAACACCGCTACCGAAGGTGAAATCACCGCAGTCGGCAAGAGCTTTTCATCCGATTACGAATACAATGGACTTTACGAAATGACCGCAATCTTGAAAAAAGGCTCCAGCGGCGGACCGCTGATCAATGCTGAATCGGAAAGCATCATCGGCATCAACTCGATTATCCTCGAAGAGACGCCTGAACTTGGCTACGCCATTCCGCTCCACAGCATCTCCGGCCAATTGGCCGAATGGATCAGCAATCCGATTGAATACGAAGAAGAAGAAGTTGTCTTGCCAGACGTCAAAGACGCCTATTTCGACGAAGCCTTACTGACAAGCTTTATTGAAGGCTATTACGAATTGCTGCCATACGCATTGAACGACCCAGAAATGAATTACTACGAATCTTACCTGCTTCCAGACAGTGAAGGGGCGATTGAAGGCAAGAAGCAAGTGGAAGAGCTGAGAAGTGAAACACGGACGTTCGACGCCGTAAACGCCACTATTGCCCGCGTTGAAATCAGCAAAAACGACGCGCTGATCGAAGCGACAGCCGAATTCATCTACCACGACACGGAAAGTGGCGAAACGCTGAAAGAAACACACCACACCATCTTCACCGTCGTCATCGATGAATACGGCGACTACCAGATCCAAACGATGATGCACGAATAAACCAAACACGCCCGGCAGCTGCCGAGCGTGTTTTTTTTATGGGCTAAGATTCAAGCTTTTTCCCGTTAACATGAACTAAATCGGCGTTAACATGATCTAGCCGGAAGTTAACATGAAGTGCGGGATCGTTAACATGACCTAGCAGGAGTTTGACATGAACTCTTTTGAGTTTAACCGGCACTAGCGATGGAGCGTCTCTTTAAGATTCTAGTTCAAGAGTATAAATGGAAAAGCCGTTCGCCTCGGCGAACGGCTCCTTCTCCAGCACTTGCGCATTTCGCCTGAGCGAAATGCATCCATCTGTGGTTTGAGTAGAAGATTCTCTCGTTAACATGAACTAAATCGGCGTTAACATGATCTAGCCAGAAGTTAACATGAAGTGCGGGAGAGTTAACATGACCTAGCTGGACATTAACATGAACTGTTGGGAAGTTAACCGGCACTAGCCGTGTAGCGTCTCTTTAAGATTCTAGTTCAAGAGATGAATTGGAAAAGCCTAATGCAGCTGTCAGCTGCGTTAGGCTCCTTTTCGTGCACGTGCGCATTTCGCCATGGCGAAATGCATCAATCAATATAGAAGAAACTCTCCACAAAAAAAAACTTCCTTCTATATAAAACAACATCCTCCAAACAACAAAAAAGAGCCCCCATACAGGGGACTCTCGAAATTTCTTATTTAAGACGCTTGTAGCTGTGGAATTTATCGCCCCAGTATGGTGCGTTTACGCTTAGGACTTCAGCTTTCTTGCCGCCAGAGTGTACCCATTGGCCGTTGCCGATGTAGATGCCGACGTGAGAGATGCCTGGGCGGTACGTGTTAGCGAAGAAGATCAAGTCTCCTGGCTGTGGGCTTGAAACAGTTACTGAATCAGCGAATTGGCCAAGTGTTGTGCGTGAAATGCTTTTGCCTGCTTGTTTGAACGCATATTGCGTGAAGCCGCTGCAATCGAATCCTGCAGTTGTTGTGCCGCCGAAACGGTAAGGTGTTCCTTTAAGTGACAAGCCGACTGAAACGGCTTTAGAAGTTACAGTTGAGTTTGAAGCTTTGACTACTGTCGGTTTTTTAGCAGTAGCTTTTTTCGTAGATGTCAACAATGTGCTAAGGACCCAGCCGTGTTTGCCGCTGACTTTCACTTTGTACCAAGTTTGCTTGCCGACTTTTTTCTGGTGAGTAGCTGTTGCAGTTGCGCCTTTTTTAGCGACTTTCAACACTTTGTATTTCGTGCCAGCGTCAGCGCGGACATTTGTGTTGTATTTCAATTTATAAGTACCGGATTTTGCAGTTGCTTTCGCTGCTGCGACTTCCACCACTTCGTTTACTTCGTTAGTTTCTAATGTTTGAACAGCCTCATAAGCTGTAGTAGTTGTGTTGTTTTCTGATGTGAACGCTGCTTGTGCGTCAGTAGCAGAGTTAGTAAATACCAATGAACTAGCTGCAAGAAGTGTGAAGACTAATTTTTTCATTGTTTTTCCCCTAACGTTTTATATTATCGAACAATAAGTTTGTCTGTTTACCAATCTGATATTTACTATAGATGTTGGGTCATATAATAACAACGTCAATTCGATTGCAGTTATATTACAGTTGTATAACAAAAATATTCTGTGTTAATAAAACCAGTCGTATCAACGCTTTCAGCGTCCATCTTTTTTCGAAAAAATGTTTAAAATCCAGAAAAAATGGGTTTTGAGCCGTTTTTTACGTAATTATTACATGAATTTCAGTCATTAATTACCAAAGATTAGTGATAAATATTACGCTTGTCGTAATAAACGAAGGCGAAACATCCGCCAGCAAACGCCGCTGGATCAGAAGAAATGCTGTATAAATATTATACAAATACACAACAATTGAGAGTATTCAGAATTAATTCGAATACGGAAATACTTATCTCGAATTAATATATTTTTGATGTATTGGATAAATTACTATTCTGAAAAATGTATTTGTTAAAATAAAATAATAAAACCTTTCCTTTTTAGGCGGAAAGAAACCGCGTGTTTGCTCTTTTTGACATTTAAGCCTTTCTAACTTACCCTGATAACAATCAGAATTTATAGAAATTTGATATTTTGAGGAGGCAGCGCGATGAAAAAGATACTATCCATAGATGGCGGAGGGGTGCGCGGCATCATTCCTGCAGTGGTGCTCGACGATATCGAAAAACGCACCGGCAAACCGATTTCCGAACTGTTCGATTTGATTGCCGGCACATCAGTGGGGGGCATGCTGGCACTGGGCCTCGCCATACCGAAAAATCCGGAAAGCCAAAATTCCGCTCCCAAATATAGCGCGAAAGAACTTGGTGAATCGTTGAAGCGCGACTTGCCGACGATTTTCAAGCGGCCGTTTCTCTTGAACCTGCCATTCGGGCAATTCTTTTACCGTCGTTACAGCCAGCGCGGCATCGAAAGCGTGCTGGACAATTATTTCGGCGAAGCCCGCTTGTCGGACGCGTTGGCCGACGTCCTCATACCGAGCTATGAAATCGAACAGCGCAGCCCGGAATTTTTCCGTAGTCCGCATTCAAGGCTGGGGGAAGTGCCGGAAGCGCCGAAAGCTCCTCACAACGATACGCCTCCGCATAAAAACATCTATATGAAAGAAGCGGCTCGTGCCTCTTCTGCGGCGCCGACGTATTTCGTGCCGAAAAAAATCTCCTCGCTGCCCGGATATGCTTTTATTGACGGCGGAGTCTTCGCCAATAATCCGGCAATGTGCGCGTACGCCGAAGCCAAAGCGATTTACGCAGATGAGGAAGAGTTCCTTGTCGTGTCGCTCGGCACCGGGGCCGCCCATGCGCCGATCAACGAAAAGGATGCTTCGAAATGGGGCCATATCGGCTGGGCGCGCCCGATGCTCGACATCATGATGGACGGCAGCAGCGACACGGTCGACTACCAGCTGCGCCAAGTCGTTCCGCCCGTCAACGGCCGCCGCCGTTATTTCCGTTTTCAAGCGCAGCTGGACGGGGCTGGCACGGAAAAACTCGACAACACCGATCCGTTCAACCTCGACAAGCTCGAAGCGCTTGGCATCGACATCACCAAGGATCCGCAATACCGCAAATTGCTTGACGAACTATGCGACTGCCTGCTGCACGGGTGAGTTTACCCTGCAGCAAAGCAGGGCATTGATTACTAACGTACAAACACCGATCGGATGAATAAATGAAGGAGGCAAGACGATGGCGCAACGCTTTGAATACATGGACTGGCTGCGGGTATTGGCGATTTTCACCGTCGTGGGCATCCACGTCTTGTCGAAAATCATCAACGCCGAACCGCCGGAAGCATGGGAATGGCAGCTCGCAAACGCCATGGACTCCGCCACACGCTGGTGTGTGCCCGTGTTTTTCATGCTGAGCGGCGCATTGCTCTTGACGAAAAAGCCCGACGAACCAGTATGGAGCTTCTTGAGAAAACGCCTCGCCAAAGCATTTATTCCGTTGGTGTTCTGGAGCGGCATCTACTTGCTGTACCGCATATTGGAACAAGGCCGCAGCTATACCGCCGGGGAAGCCATCACCTTATTCCTGACAGATGATGTCTATTTCCACCTGTGGTTCCTGTACACGATCATCGGCCTGTACCTGATGGCGCCGTTCCTGCGCATCCTCGTTGACCGCATGACGCAGAAGACCTTCCTGTATTTCCTGGGATTCTGGTTTCTCTTCAGCGTCCTGATGCCGTTCATCAATCGTTTTCTCGGCTTCGACGTCGCATTCAAAGCGGGCATGTTCGAGCCGTATATCGGCTATTTCATGCTCGGCGCTTACCTATTCCTTTATCCCATCCCGAAAAAATACCTGCCGCATCTCGCTGCCGCAGCCTTTCTCGGCTATATTGGCACTTACATCGGCACCGAAGGCCTGAGCGACTACAAAGGCGAACTCGACGAATTCTTCTACGAGCATTACCGGCCGAACTCACTCGCCATCACGCTGTTCGTCTTCACTCTATTCCAACATTTGGAAGGTCGCCTGAAAGCCAATAAACTCATCACCCGGATCAGCGCCGCCACACTCGGCATCTACGTCATCCATCCGCTCATCCAATACTATCTCGACAAATACCTGTCCATCAGCCCGACCATGTTCCATCCGGCATTAGCCATTCCCATCACCTGGATCATCATTTTCATCGTGTCCTACGCCATCATCCGCGTCTTGCAAAAGCTGCCCGGTGTCAAACACCTGGTGCCGTAGCCAGCGCATTTCGTCTCGGCGAAATGCGCACGTTTATGAAAAAGAGCCTAATGCAGCTGTCAGCTGCGTTAGGCTTTTCCAATTTTCCTCTTTAACTTAGACCGTGGAGAGACGCTCCATCGCTAGTGCCGGTTAAACTCAAATCAGTTCATGTTAACTTCCAGCTAGATCATGTTAACGCTCCCGCACTTCATGTTAATCTCAAGCTAGATCATGTAAAACTCGATATAGATCATGTTAACGAGAGAACCTTCTCAACCTAAAACTATAGATGCGTGCATTTCGCCTGGGCGAAATGCGAAAGTGCACGAGAAGGAGCCCTTCGCCAAAGCGAAGGGCTTTTCCAATTCCGCTCTTGAACTTAGACCTTGGAGAGAAGCTTCACAGCTAGTGCCGGTTAAACGCAAAACAGTTCATGTTAACTTCCAGCTAGATCATGTTAACGCTCCCACACTTCATGTTAATCTCAAGCTAGATCATGTTAACATCGGTTTAGATCATGTTAACGGGAGAACCTTCTTAACCTAAAACCATAAATGCATGCATTTCGCCTGGGCGAAATGCGAAAGTGCAAGAGAAGGAGCCCTTCGCCGAAGCGAAGGGCTTTTCCAATTAATCCTTTGAACTTAGATCTTAATAAGAAGCTCCAAGCTCAATTTCATCAACAAAACATCTTTATATAGAAGAAACGCTCATTTCTAAATCGTGTTAAAGTGATTTCACTCTGAAAAACAACAAAAACATATAGGGTTTTTGTTAAAAAAGTAAGAGCATATCCAGCGCAGGCGCGAACACGGGCTAGGCGGAGCGGAAAGACAGGCGGCCTTTGCCTGGCTTTTTGCGTATGCCATGCCCTAAGCGTCCGAAGCGGTGTCTATCAGATATTTAACAAAAAAATTTCCCGGGAAATAATATCCTAATTCATGTCTAAAGTAGACACAAGACGGGAATAACATTATACTGTTATAGGTTAATCGGGATAAGATAGCCTATTTATCAGAAAATAAAATATATTGATATATGTATTTAAACAATAATACGCTTTCAATCACAACTGGAGTAGTTTACATCATGAAAAAACTGAACGAAATCAACATGATCCGTGCAATCATGTGCATCTTGGTCGTCGTCACCCATTCCTTAACCAAATACGTCATCAACGTCGACTTGAATCCGCTAGGGGAGGCAGAATATGTGCAGATGCTGCGGCTGGCACTCCTGTGCGCGACACCGATTTTCATTTTGCTGTCGGAAACCCTCATTGCCAAAAACTACGCATCAGGCACGCCAAAAGGCTTTTTCACCAAGCGCATCAAATTCATCCTCGTGCCCTATATCCTGGTAGGCGTCGTGCTCAGCTATATCCGGTCCGACAACACGCTCGAATCGTTTCTCGCCAATGCGCAGCAAATCGTCCTTTACGGGCAATGGCACGGCTTCTTCATCCTGGTCATCTTCCAGTTTTACGTGCTGCACTGGCTGCTCGGCCGATTCATGGCAAAACTCAACCCGATCTTGCCACTGCTCATCACCTTCGTGATTTCATTCCTGCACAGCTACGGTTATTTCCATGTCGACCAATACCGGGAATTCACCAATATGAACTACCCACTGTGGTTCCGGACGCATATCCTGTTCTGGCTGTTCTATTTCACGGCCGGCTTCTACATTGGCCAGTATTACGAAACCATCATTTCATTCTTAATGAAACGGCTGTGGATTCCGGTCCTCACAACCATCCTGGCTTTCGGCTCGGTGCTGTATGTCTACCAGGGCATGGGCTTTGCCCGCGCCGCCAGCGAGCGCTACGACATCATGCTTTACGCAGTCAGCGTTTTCCTGCTGCTGACGGCCGTCTTCCGGAAATACAATTTTTACAATGAAAGCTTGATGCTCATCAGCAATTTCTCATTCTTCATCTACTTGAGCCATCTCATCATCCTGCCGTATTTCGTCAAGCTGACACTCGACTTCGGCGAAAACATCATCGTATTCAACGTCGTCCTGACCTTCCTGACCATCGCATCCTCAGTCGGCGGCGCATTCCTGTTCTACCAAAACCGCCTGACGCGGCTCTTCACCGGGCGCATCAACTACCTGGAAAAGCCGCGCCAAGCAAAAGAAAAACAAACCGCAAACGACCCAAGCTACTCACTCCGGTGAGTAGCTTTTTTTGGTGAAGTTTTTTTACGGCTATATTAGTTTATAAAGCTGAACTAATGAATATATAATCGATATTTCGCAAAACAGCTACGCTTGCCGTGTGCGTTTTCGTTGTTTTGCTTCATATCGAGAGATATCTTAGCGACGGCGCGTCAAAGGGCTAGGCGAAGCTATGAGACGAGTGTTCTTCTCGTCTCATGGCGATAGCCATGCCCAAAGCGACCGGAGCGGCGTTCAATGTGTTCCCCTTAAAGCCATGTCATCTAATAAATAAAAAATAATAATAATCTCTCACTTTTCCAATATTTTCAACAAATAATATCATAAATATGTTAAAATTCAGATAATTACATAGCACAAACGAGGAGGAGTTTTCCGATGAAAAGCCAAGGGTTCAAGCAGTTATTCACCATTCTTCTTATCTTCTTTCTAGTCGCCGCATTATGGCCAGCAGCGGCATTATCCGCACCACCAGTTAACGCGCCGACAGCAGGCGACTTCGAAATGCGCGCAGCCATCGTCGAACAAACCGATGTCCTGCAAGGCGAACCGCAGCTGCACCCGGACTTGAAAAGTTTGTCCGGCGACCAGCAAGTCGCCGTCATCGTCCATCTCTCGAAAAAGCCGGTTGGCCTGGAAATCGGGGCCAGCTCGCTGAAAGGTGAGAGCGTCACCGCTGCACAAACTGACAAAATCGAAGCAGCAATCGTCAACCAGCAAACATCCGCCAAAGTCGCAATGGCTGAAACCGGCATCGCCTATGAGGAAGGCTATTCCTACACCCAAGTCCTCAACGGCTTTTCCGCAAACGTGAAAGCAGCGGATCTCGCGAAACTCCTCGAAATCGAAGGAGTCGCATTCGTTGAGCCGGACGTCCAAATGCACGCAACGGCGTCAACCGAACAGGATCAGAAGTTCACAGCGGCTTTCTCGAAGAGCACATCGTTCCTCGGCGTCGATCGCTTGTGGGCGGAAGGCATTGAAGGGCAGGGCGTCAAAGTCGGCGTGCTTGATACCGGCATCGATCCCGACCACCCGGAATTTGCAGGCGTCTACAAAGGCGGCAAGAACTTCGTGCCGCATTCACCGTATTACAAAAAAGCCCGTGCCGAAGACGACCCTTCTGAAACGAAGCCGTCTGAGCGTGCAAGCGATTCGTCGGAAATAAATAATTGGGAACTGCCGTTTGCCACATCGCATGGCACGCACGTAGCAGGCACCATTGCAGCGCGTGGCGCCAACTCATTCGGCTTTAAAGGCATCGCGCCGAAAGTGGAGCTGTATGCCTACCGCGTCCTCGGCGCTTACGGAATGGGCTCGCAATCGTGGATCATCGCCGGCATCGAAGAAGCGGTGCGGCAGGACCTCGATATCATCAATTTGTCGCTTGCCAGCAACAGCAATTCAGAGGCGAGAGCCGAATCGTTCGCGCTCAATAACGCCATGTTCGCCGGCACGCTCGCCATCACCGCGGCTGGCAATGCCGGCCTATACCGGGGCAGCGTCACCAGCCCCGGCACCAGCCGCCTCGCTGTCACGGTCGGCAGCAGCACGATTCCGGAAGAGCGTTTCAGCGGAACCGTCAAGCTCAATGCCGGAAACTTTGAGCTCAATAAAAAACACAATCTCATGGCGTCAGAAACAGATGAAAACCCGGCGCAGCAATTAACGGGCACATTTGACGTCGTTGCCATTCCGAACGCCGGCGAAAAAATTGATTACAGCAAACTGAGCGTCAAAGGCAAAGTGGCACTCGTATCATCTGGTGCCATCGAATACCACGATAAAGTGAAATTCGCTAAAGAGGCGGGAGCGAAAGCGGTACTGATCCACAACATCCGCGACGGCGCACAAGCTCCGGAGCCGAGCGGCTTTTTCCTCGGCGATTCATTTGATTACATTCCAGCGTTCGATCTGTCGCAGACAGACGGCGAAAAGATCCGCCAGCAGCTGCTTGTCTCTAAAGGCACCGTCTCATTCAGCGGCATCACCATGACGAAAACGAAAGGCGATGCAATCGCCGAATACAGCGCAAGCGGGCCGTCGTCGCCGAACTTCGACATCAAGCCGGACATCATCGCACCGGGCACAAGCATCATGTCAGCGAAGCCGATGTACAAAGCGGACTTCCCGGCAGCCGATTACAGCGAAGCCTATATCCGCCAAACCGGCACATCGATGGCAACGCCGCATATCACCGGAGTCGCAGCGCTTATCCTGCAGGCCCATCCTAGCTGGAAACCGTTCGATGTGAAAGTCGCATTGTCCAATTCAGCGAAGATCCTCGACACCAACGCATACGATGTTTTTGCGCAAGGAGCGGGACGGGTGCAAGCGTACGATGCGGCGCGTCCGCAATTTCTCGCCTATTCCCATGACAAAGCGGTGTTGAATGGCACCGGCACAGTCGTCGACAACGTCAAAGGAACCATCACATTCGGCCATCAGCCGCTCAATAAAAGCAATATCTCCGTGACGAAAAAAGTCACCGTCAAAGACATCACCGGAAAAGGCGGCGCGTTAAAAGTCACCGTCGACACGAAAAAAAGCTTCGGCAACGCCAAAGTCACCGTCGACAAACCATCGTTCATATTGAACGGCGAACAAGAGCTGAACGTCACTCTGACAGCATCCAAACAGCAAGGCACCGTCAATGGCGATGAAATCCTCGGCTACGTGCACATCAAAGGCGCGAACTATGACGTATCGTTGCCATTCGCTGCGGACTTCAGCGCGATGCCACTCGCCGAAATCCAGAATTTCTCCATTACCGAAGACGACCTGTCATTCAATAACGACGGCATCAACGACTTTGCGGAAATCAATTTCAAACTGACTGGACCAGTCGGCAAAAACACAATCGAATTATACGACCTCATGAACCCAAGCAGCGGCGCATTCCAAAACGGCTTTATCGGCTATATCCACGCAAGCCCTACGCTTGCGGCCGGCACCTACAAAATGCCGCTGCTCGGCCTGTACCGGCCATGGAACGGCGAGCCCTTGAAAAAAATCCCGGACAGCCTCTACCAAATGCATTACATGTCCGAACCGCTCGGTGATGACTGGAACTACCTATACGATTACATCGTTCCCGTCATCGTCAAAACGACGAAGCCGAAAATCTCCGGCTCCGTCATCGCCGGCCAGGGAGTCGGCCGCGTCATCGACAAATATATCGACTACAACAAAAAGCTGATCGAATTCGAAGTCCCATACGACCTCAACTCGAAACTGCACGCCAGCTACCAACTCAACGGCGAAGGCGACGCCGTGCCGGTCACACTCGACCAAAACGGCGCATTCAACTTCCCATTGCCCGGCTTCACCGAAGGCACCGACAACATCACTCTAACCGTCACAGACGAAGCCGGCAACAAAGGTACAAGTGTATTGGAGTAAACGAAAGAGAAGAAGAGGGGCATCCGCAAATACGGATGCCCCTCTTATAATGTCTTCAAAAATCTGTCGATAGTTCTTTTCATTTCGCTTCATTCAACGATATCTCTTTTATATAGCATAATTTCTTTTACCGAAGAACACGAAAGATACACTTCCTGTAATTTCTTTAGGTTCTCCAGATATGAAGCAAAACTGCCGAGAAAACCTTACTGCTCCTGCAGTGCTATGCACTTCGTCGCAAAGACTTGCCCTCGCAGGCTTCGGGTAAGTCTTGCCTGCGGGAAAGTAAGACAGCCGAGACCCCACAGGGAATGATTGGGCAAAAGTAATTTGCCCAATCATTTGCGACGAAGCTAGCGAAGCGATGCAGGAGCACAAGGTTTTCAAAGCGAGCGAGGAGGCTTGGCGCTCACCCGCGGCAAGCGAGGCAGTTTTGCGGAATATCGCAAAACTTATCAAACTAAACAAAAATGTAATATATTTGTAATGCTAGCATCTATAATTACTTCACTACTCGAAGTATAATGAAATTGTTCAACTATCTGACAATAAGAGGAGATGGAAAAATGTCGATCCACAACAAAGCGGCGTTAGCTCTAGCAGCATTCATGCTGGCAGCAAGCGGAGTATCAGCGGCTGCACCGGCTGCAAAAGAAAGCAAAGCGGCACAAGCAAGCACCGAACGCCCTGCGTACAAAAAGGAAGTCTCGCTTCGCATTTTGGGCACGTCCGATCTACATACCAATTTCGTCAATTATGATTATTACCAAGATAAAGAGTCCAACTCACTCGGCCTCGCCAAAACTGGCGTCCTCATTGAGCAGGCACGCGCAGAAAACGCCAACACATTGCTATTCGATAACGGCGACTTGATCCAAGGCACGCCGCTCGGCAGCTACACCGCAAACGTCGACAAACTTGAAGACGGCGAAAAGCATCCCGCTTATGCTGCACTTGAAGCGCTCGACTTTGACGGCACGACACTCGGCAACCATGAATTCAATTACGGCCTCGATTACCTCGACGAAGTCATGGATGACGCCGAATTCCCGGTGCTGAATGCCAACGTCTATGACGCTGAGACGAATAAAAACCGCTTCACCCCGTACGAAATCATCGACAAAGAAGTCGTTGATGGACGCGGCAAGAAAACGACTGTCCAAGTCGGTGTCATCGGTGTCGTCGCTCCGCAAATCCTGAAATGGGACCGCGCGCATCTTGAAGGCAAAGTCTACGCTGAAGATGCTGTAAAAACCGTCGAGAAATTCCTGCCAGTCATGGAAGAAGAAGGCGCTGACATTATCGTCGCTTTGTCCCACTCGGGCATGGGCGACGCCACTTATGAAGTAGGCGAAGAAGACATCACGTACCAGCTATCCCAACTTGACGGCATCGATGCCATCATCACGGGACATAACCACGCCCAGTTCCCAGGCGCATACAGTGATTTGCCGAATGTTGACCAGGAACAAGGCACGATCAACGGTACACCAGTCGTTATGCCAGGGAAATTCGGCAGCCACCTGGGTGTCATCGACTTGAAACTGGCGCCGCATGGCCAGGACTGGAAAGTCGTTGAAGAAAAAGCCGCATTGCGCGCAATCGACAAAACGACCAATGAAGTCTCAGAAGAAGTCGTGGAAGCCGTGAAAGAAGCGCACGAAGCAACTATCGAATACGTCCGCCAGCCGGTAGCGGAAACAACAGCACCAATCAACAGTTACTTCTCATTGGTGAAAGACGATCCATCTGTCCAAATCGTCAACAATGCACAAACATGGTACGTCGAGCAAAAAGTAGCGGGCACCGCGAACGCCGACTTGCCGATCCTGTCAGCCGCGGCACCGTTCAAAGCAGGTACTCGTGGTGACAGCAGTTACTACACCGACATCAAAACCGGCACAGTCGCCATTAAAAACGTCGCTGACCTCTACGTCTTCGACAACACCGTCTTCGCGTTGAAAATGACCGGAGCCGATGTCAAAGAATGGCTCGAAATGTCTGCAGGCCAATTCAAGCAAATCAACCCAGCAGCAACAGGTGAACAGCCGTTGATCAACACCGATTTCCGCACATACAATTTTGACGTCATTGACGGCGTCGAATACGAAATCGACGTCACGCAGCCGGCGAAATACGATGGCAGCGGAAACACCGTCAACGCGGATACCAACCGCATCAAGAACCTGAGCTTCAACGGCGCACCGATCGACCCAACACAAGAATTCCTGGTCGCCACCAACAACTACCGTGCAAGCGGCAACTTCCCAGGCGTCCGTGACGCAGCCGAGAAAATCGACTACGCCTACGAAAACCGCCAAGCGATCATCGACTACCTATTGGAACAAAAAACGATCAACCCGTCCGCTGACGGCAACTGGTCATTCGCGCCAATCACATCCGGCCCGAACGCCACATTCGAATCATCGCCAACCGCCAAAGACCTGATCCCCGCTGACAGCGGCATCACTTATATTGGCGCAGGCACAGACGGCTTCGCTAAATACGGCATCGACTTAAAATAATAAACCCGTCTACACCCAAAAGGCATCTGCATAACTCGCAGATGCCTTTTGCTGTGGAGTATTATAGAAAATTTATAATTAGGTAAGTTTAGTAATGGTTTCTATTGTAATTATTCGACATAACATCTTCCGTCTTTATGTCCTGAAGCTGGCATAACTAACTATGGATATGAGCAGTAGAGTTTTGTGACTAAGAAATAACTTTGAATGAAGCGGAAGGTGGCGACTCCTGCGGGTTCAGCGCGAGCTGAAGACCCTGGACTGAGCAGAGCGAGGGAAGCGGCTGAAGCCGTGCCCGCGGAAAGCGTCCACCTGAAGCGAAATGAAAAGTATTATGGTATATCTACAAACTCAACAAAGGAATTTATACCAATCTACCCGCATACATGGTAATATAATTTATAATATTCAGAATATTAACCTACGATAGTCTCACTCAATCCACCGCTAGATCATGAGCAGGGAGGAGCCGCTATGTTTTGTGCCAGCTGCGGATACATGAATAGGGACGGAGCCAACTATTGCCGGCGCTGCGGCGATCCGCTGCACCGAAGCTCCGCCCGGAAGAAGAAGAGATTATGGCGGCCGCGTACCATGGCCGCATTATTAGGTACGCTTCTGCTCATTGCAGCCGCAATCGGCATCTGGCAATTCCTCCAGCAGCAACAAGAAAGCCTCGATGCGCTCGTCGAAGAAGTACGAGTAGGGGAAGGGCTCAACGAAAAAACCGAAATCATCAAGGCTGCGCAGGAAAAAGTCTACACCATCAAAACCGATTCCGCCTACGGCTCCGGCTTCCTCTATACCAATAGCGGCGCCGTCGTCACCAGCGCGCATCTCGTTGTCGGCTTTTACAAAGTGATCGTGCGAGACCATAGCGGAAACGAGGAAGTGGGAACAGTCATCGGTGTATCGGAAACGTCCGACATTGCGCTCATCCAAGTCGACGCGTTCGACGGCACCCAGCCACTAACTATAGAAGCCCAACCCGCAGAAGTCGGAGCGGAAGTCATCGCGCTCGGCAGCCCGTCCGGCTTCGAAAATACCGCCTCGACCGGATATTTGACCGGCCTTGACCGCGACTTCGACCAGGACTTTAAATACGAAGACCTTTACCAGATCGATGTCCAGATGGCGCTTGGCTCAAGCGGCGGTCCTCTCATCGATGCCGCGACCGGCAAAGTGATCGGCATCAACTCGCTGCTGCTCGTCGAAAGTGACGGCATGGGCTTCTCGATCCCGATGCACACCGTCGACAGCCAGCTCGCGGAATGGGCGACAAACCCGATGAGTGAGGAACAAGTGCAGGAAGTATTCGATGTCTACAGTGGGAGCAGCGAGGGGCACGGCTCCAGCAGTTGGATCGATGAAGCGATGCAACCTATCCATCCATAAAAATCCAGCGCAGGAAACCACCATACAACTACTTCAACGAAATAGTGAAAAGTCAGAACTTTTTATATTCATCAAAAAATAGCCATCAAACTCCCATCACTGTAAAATTTATCAAAGAAAAGTGAAATTTAGACTAGTTTAAATAGGTTCTATGGTCTATAATACAATATATGGAACGAATAAGTGGTACTTGATACCTAAATATATAGACGGGAAGCAGGGTGGAAAGACTATGCTTGAATTTGAAGACTACAAAGAAAAGTTGGAGCAGGAGTATAAGCGGGATTTGAAGGATATTCTATCAGCTTATTATTTGACGCGGGATTTGGGCCCGTCATCGACCGCAAAGGAACTGGGCGTTCCGCGGCAAGTCGTTCTGCATTACATCAACCAATTCGGCTTAAAAGAAGCCAAGCATCAGCAAATCCGCGAAAAAGCGAAATACTTGAACTAAAAAAAGAAATCCGTTCCGCATCGGCGGATCGGATTTCTTTTGGATTTTACGATTCCAAGTGGCTCTTCAAGGTTTGTTGGATTTCCGCAAGTTCCGCGTCGTTCATCATGTAATACCAGACGCCGTTGATCGTTTCGCCATAGCCGTCCTGGACGATCATCTGATCGACGGTGCCTGCGGCTTCACGGTAATTCTTCTGGACGTCTTTCATCTCGTCGAACGTCATATTCGTGCGGACGTTCGTGCCGAGTGCATTGAAAATGTCGTTGTAATTCATCAAGCTGTTGGCGGATGCGCCTTCGCGGATGACCGCCTGCAATACTTGCTTCTGACGGTCTTGGCGCCCGAAGTCGCCGCGTGCATCTTGTTTGCGCATGCGCACATACGATAACGCGTCGTCGCCGTTCAAATGGATGTTGCCGGTCGAGAAATTGTCAAACGCCGCCGCGTTTTCGACGTCTACGCCGCCCACTGCATCGACGATGTCTTTAAAGCCGTCCATATTGACTTGGACGACATAGTCGATCGGAATATCGAGCAAATTCTCAGTTGTCGCCATCGACATTTCGATGCCGCCGAATGCATAAGCATGGTTGATCTTATCCATCGTGCCGCGGCCAATGATTTCCGTGTACGTATCGCGGGGGATGGAGACCATCTTCGTCGACTGGTCTTTCGGGTTCACCGTCATGACTACCATCGTGTCCGAGCGGCCGCTGTCGCCTTCGCGCTCATCGACGCCAAGCAGCAATACCGAAAACGGATCCTGTTCCGTCAATGTCACTTGTTCTTCGCGTTTTTCCGATTTTTCGCGTGCAATCGGTTCGTGCATTTCATCGATTGCAGTCGAAAAACTGCTGTAAACCATAGCGACATAAATGCCGATTGCCAATAAAGGCAAGGCAATCAAGCCGACAATCCAGGGCCATTTTTTCTTCTTTGTCCGTTCTTTTGCTCTTCTCATGTTAATCCTCCATTAATTGGCGATGAAATACGTGTTCAGCTCGGATGCCCATGCTTCAGCGCCTCTTTGCGCCGGGCTGCCGTCTTCAGTCAAATAATCTTTTAATCCAATGTCAGTTGTTTCGGGCCAAGCGGTCCAATGATTAATATAACCATAGTTCTGGCGAAGCGCAAATTCCTCAAGGCCCTTCACTTGCGTTAAATAGAATTGAGCGCCGTAAATCGGCTGCGGTGGATGGAGCACTAGTGCCGCATCGGCAACTTCGGCACGAAGGCGTCCGGCAAATTCTTGGATATGTTCGTGTTCGCTTTCGATTTCCACGATGCCGTTATTATTCAGCGTAAAAGGTTCAAACACAACTACATCATAGCCAACGGTCAAATCCACCTCTTCTTGTAGAAAAGCGGCAGATGTACCGTCGAACGACATGCTGTCTGCTTCGACAAAGTCGGGATAGCATCTGCCAAATCGTTTAGGAACAACTCAGCGTAGCCGGGTTCGCCGGAATCCATCGATTGAGAGCCAACAACAAGCACTTGCAGTTTTTCTCCAGCTTTTGAGCGGTCCAGGAAAACGGTGCGTACGTTGCTGTCCATATTGGCTGCCAAAGCCGCAACATCTAATGAAGGGAGAGATTCTTCAATGGCAGCTTCTGTTGCGTTTTTTGCGTCTCAGCGTTGGCAGGTTGGGCATTTTGGCCTCCAGCCGCTTGGATCTTCTCTTTCCAAGTAGAATAGCTAAATAACAGTGCCGCAAGACAGATGATGGTAAAGAAGATGGCGCTAATTTTACGCATTTTCTGTTAAACTCCTTTCAATTTAGGCGTGAACTACCTTTAAATGTAGCATAAACAAGCCAAATAGCCTATAAATCTTTTTGGAATTCGAAGTTTAAAAATGGAAACTATATGCTATACTAACATAAGTTGTTTACTAGAACCCCAAAGGAGACACCCGTAAATATGGAAGAAACTATCAGTTTACAAGATTTATTTGCTACGTTGAAAAAGCGTCTTGGCCTCATTACTCTTATGGCAATTCTGGCAATCACCATCGCCGGTGTCATCTCGTTTCTTGTCTTGACGCCGATCTACGAAACATCAACGCAGATTCTCGTCAACCAGGAACAATCAGAAGCTTCACAAATGATCAACCAGAACATCCAAGCCGACTTGCAATTGATCAATACATACAGTGTCATCATCAAAAGTCCGGCCATCCTTGACCAAGTGTCAAGCGAACTCGGTCTGAACATGACCGCTGAACAGCTCAACAGCAAAATTACCGTCGCGACTGCAGAAAACTCTCAAGTCGTCAATGTCACAGTGCAAGACGAAAACCCTGCGCAGGCAGTGGAAATCGCCAACACGACAGCGGCTGTCTTTGAAAAAGAAATCAAAGGTTTGATGAACGTCGACAACGTTTCTGTCTTGTCGCCGGCCGTCTTGAAAAGCAACCCGTCGCCTGTCGCACCAAATCCAATCTTGAACATGGCCATTGCGGCTGTAGTGGGCTTGATGCTTGGCGTCGGCATCGCGTTCCTCTTGGAATACTTGGACACGACGATGAAAAACGATCAGGATATCGAAGACATATTGGGTATTCCGTTGCTTGGCGTCATTTCACCTATACAGGAAAAAGCGGATTTAAAAGAGGCGTCGGAAACAGCGTCCAGAAGAAGGGCGGGTTAAGAGATGGCTCGAAAACAGAAAACCTTGCAGCAGACAGCTCGAAAGCTGATCGCTTTCACAACGCCGCGCTCATTTGTAGCGGAGCAATTCCGTACATTGCGCACGAACATTACATTTTCCTCACCAGATGAAGACATCCGCACGATGGTTGTCACATCAGCTGCACCTTCCGAAGGCAAGTCAACAACATCCGCCAATCTGGCGGTAGTTTACGCCCAAGAAGGCAAAAAAGTTCTGCTGATTGACGGCGATATGCGTAAACCTACGACGCATTACACATTCCACATGGGCAATACGACAGGCCTTTCAAGCGTCTTGACACGCCAGACGACGATTGAAGAAGCAATCCGTGCAACATCGGTTGAGCGGCTCGATCTTCTGACATGCGGCCCGATTCCGCCAAACCCTGCTGAACTCTTGGCTTCCAAATCGATGGATGCACTAATTCGCCAACTGCGGGACATGTACGATTTGATCATTTTCGACGCACCGCCCGTATTGTCCGTAACGGACGGCCAGATATTGGCCAATAAATGCGACGGCACGATCCTGGTCGTCTCTTCAGGCAACACCGAAAAAGAAATGGCAGCAAAAGCGAAAGAAGCGATTTTGGCTTCCAATAGCCGGATTATCGGAGCGGTGCTGAACAACTTCGAACTTCCGAAAGACAGCCATTATTATCAGTATTACGGTTCTTCAGAGTAAAAAGGATCTCCCTTTTTACTCTTTCTTTTGTCCTAAACTGTACTTGGAGGCATCTACCTATGATTGATACACACGCACATATATTGCCGGGGCTCGACGACGGGCCGGAAACAATGGAACAGACTAAAAAAATGCTCGATGCTGCCGTTAAAGAACAAATCAGCGGCATCATCGCGACGCCGCACGGTCACCACCCGAATTTTAAGACAGACCTGAAAGCGTTGGCAGACAAACTGGAGATTGTGAAGAACTATATCACGGAAGCCCAGCTGCCGATCGAAATTTACAAAGGGCAGGAATGCCGCTTATCCGATAAACTGCCGGGCCGCCTGGATGCGGGTGAAGCCCTGACGCTCGCAGGCTCGCGCTACGTCTTGTTAGAGCTGCCTTCTTCCGGCATACCGGCTTATACGGTGCCAGTCATCCAGCAATTGATCGGTCGCAATTATGTGCCAATCATCGCGCACGCAGAGCGCAACCAAGGCATCATCGAAAAGCCGGATCGGCTGCGCAAATTATTGCTGCACGGCGCTATGGCGCAGGTGACGGCAGGATCTGTCGCCGGCAGCTTCGGCAAAGCCATCCAAAAAACAGCATTTACGCTCATTGAAGCGAATTTGATTCACGTTTATGGCTCAGACATCCACAGCCTCGACAAGCGGCCATTCCACTTCAATGCCGGGTTGGATACACTGGAGAAAAAGAAAATGCATGAGTTTGTCGATATCTTTCTCGAAAACAATGAACGCATCATTCTGAACGAAAACTTATACGTGTTAGAGCCGCAGGACATTGTAAAGGCCAAATGGTGGAATATTTTTTAATAAATAAACATTAATTCCATTTAAAAATAAAATAACCTATCATTTCCATAAAATAGTATGTTAGAATTAGTACGGAAATCAGATATATACTTCCAAAAGTATATGGAATGAAAGGATTGACCCACTTGTCACTGCAAAAACGAACACTGGTACTAGTACTTATTGACTCCTTAATTGTATTTTTCTCAATTTTCATCGGCTACTTCCTTCTAAATCCTTGGGTTAATCCTTTCGAAAGCTCGTACCTCATTCTGAGCGCCATCGCTATTTTCGTCGCACACCATGCATTTGCCATGATTTTTGGTCTGTACCGCAAAGTATGGGAATATGCATCGATTCGCGAGCTGAAATCAATATTCCAAGCCGTCACTTTGTCGATTGTGGTATTAGCGTTGATCCAGCAACTATTCCTCGGTGATATCCTGTTCCGTGCATTGGTTATTACTTGGATGCTGCATTTGCTGCTAATCGGCGGTTCACGTTTGTCATGGCGCATCGGCCGCAACTTTATCGTTGGACCGAAGCAGCCGAATGCGAAACGCACATTAATCGTCGGTGCCGGTCAAGCCGGTTCGCTCGTCGCAAGACAATTGGTCGCGAATTATGGCCAAGGCTTGCAACCCATCGCATTTGTCGATGACGATAGCAAAAAGCACGGTCTGGAAATCCACGGCGTACGAGTCATTGGTGGCACGTCAGAAATCGAAGACATCGTAAAAGACAATAAAATCGACCACATTATCTTCGCTATGCCGTCACTTGGCAAAGGCGAAGCAACCGAAATCATCAAAAGGTGCCTAGATTCAGGTGTACATACGCAAAAAATGCCCGTCATCGAAGAAATCATGACCGGCAAAGTGTCCATAAACGAAATCCAAGACGTCAAAATCGAAGACTTGCTTGGGCGCGAAGAAGTACAGCTCGACATGGAAACGATCAAAGGCCAGCTGACAGGGAAGACGGTCCTCGTGACAGGTGCCGGCGGTTCGATCGGTTCTGAAATCTCGCGCCAAATCGCCCGATTCGGTCCGAAAAAGCTCTTACTGCTCGGCCATGGCGAAAACTCGATTTACACAATCGACATGGAGCTGCGGCAAACGATTGCTCAAGACACCGAACTCATCCCCGTCATCGCTGATGTCCAGGACTATGAACGCCTCATGGACATCATGACGCTGCACCGACCGGACGTCGTCTACCACGCCGCTGCACATAAACACGTTCCTTTAATGGAAGGAAACCCAACAGAAGCCGTAAAGAATAACATTTATGGCACAAAAAATATCGCCAACGCCGCTCACATTGCAGGCGTCGACTCGTTTGTCATGATCTCCACCGACAAAGCCGTCAACCCACCGAACGTCATGGGCGCATCGAAGCGTTTTGCCGAAATGATCGTCCAAAACTTGGCCAAGCGCAGCGACACGAAATTCGTTGCCGTCCGATTCGGTAACGTACTCGGCTCGCGCGGGTCGGTAATCCCGTTGTTTAAGAAACAAATTGCCAGTGGGGGACCCATCACGGTCACTGATCCGGAAATGACACGATATTTCATGACCATCCCGGAAGCGTCACGTCTAGTAATTCAGGCAGGGTCTCTTGCTAGAGGTGGCGAAGTGTTCGTACTCGATATGGGCGAACCAGTGAAAATCGTCGATTTGGCGAAAAACCTCATCCGTTTGTCCGGTTACACCGAAGAAGAAATCAAAATCAATTACGCAGGCATTCGTCCTGGTGAAAAGCTGTTTGAAGAGCTTTTGAATGAAGATGAAATCCAAAGCAAGCAAGTTTTTCCGAAGATCTATATTGGGAAAGCAAATCCAATCAGTGAGTTAGAGCTATTTTATACATTGGAGAAGTTGTCTGAAATGGAAAATGAAGAAATTAAGAAGGTTTTGGTTGCATTGGCTAATCGGAAAAATGTAGAAGCTTCAAAATTACTTGTAAGCAATTCATAAAGTTATATAAAAGAAACAGAAATTCAGAAAGGGGAACACATCATGTTCTCAGTATTCAAACGCATCATTGATTTCTCGTTGGCGCTTACAATATTAATTGTTTTAGGAATCGTGCTGTTAATCTTGTCGTTCTTAATAAAGATGGAGTCCCCAGGTCCAATATTTTTCAAGCAGCGCCGGATAGGTAAAGGTAAAAAAGAATTCAATATTCTAAAATTCAGAACGATGAAAACAGACGCACCGAGTGATATGCCGACCCACTTACTTGAAAAACCGGATTCATACATAACAAAAATCGGCAAATTCCTACGTAAAACTAGTTTAGATGAACTTCCACAAGTGTTTAATATTTTAAAAGGTGAAATGAGTATGATTGGTCCGCGGCCTGCGCTTTGGAATCAAAATGACCTGATTGCGGAACGTGATAAGTATAAGGCGAATGATGTGCTGCCTGGATTGACTGGTTTGGCACAGATTAGTGGGCGTGATGAATTGCCAATTGAGGTGAAGGCTAAGATTGATGGGGAGTATGTTAAGAATAAAAGTCCGCTGCTAGACTTTAAAATATTCTATATGACTGTTTTTAGTGTTTTACGGAGTGATGGTGTTAAGGAAGGTAAAAGAGGATAAGAATTTAAAAGAAAGCATTCCTAAAAATAGATCCTATAGAAGTTTTAGATAGTTAAATTAAATAATCATTTGTTAAGTGGGTAGAATATGAAGAAAACAATTATTGCCGTTGTATTATTATCAGTGGTAGGAAAATCATTTGGTTTAATTCGTGACATGTTAATTACTAACTATTTTGGATTTAACGAAGTTACAGATGCTTTATATATATCAATATCTGTTGTTTTATTGTTATTTTCTGTTTTTAATACAGTTATTCGAACAACTTTTAGTCCAATGTTTTCTTCAAAAAGTATCGAAAATCAAAAGAAGTCTTTTAGTGAATTAAATTCTGTTGGGAATTTTATTATTATATTATTACTAATTGTCTCGCTATTAACATACATTTTTCCACAGTTTTTTCTTTTTATTGTTAGTCCAGGCGTATCGGAGCTCACAAGCTCATATGCGATCAAATTTATTAAATTATTAAGTTTCGTTATTTTATTTTATGGATTTGTAAGTATATTAAATGGTTATTTACAAGCAGTAAAAGTTTATAAAACTTCTGAAATAGCAGGATTGATTAACAACTTAACTATAATAATAATTTTTTTGATATTATTTGCTCATTACAGCTATATATCTATTATTTATGCATATATCACAGGGGCAGTTTTACAATTTCTTTTTGTATATATTATTTTTACAAAAAATACCAATGATTCTAAATGGAATTTTCTTTTCTTTGATCTTAAACCTATTAAAGAGTTTTCCCTATTATCACGTTATTTACTGTTAAGTGCATTTGTCTCTCAATTAACAGTGCTATCAGACAAATTTATAGCTTCTTTTTTAAATACTGGAGCCATCACTGCCTTACAGTATGCAAATACTATTAAAAATTTACCAATTACCTTAGTCGTAATGGTAGTAACTAATGTCTTATTTACTAATCTTTCAATAAATCAGCAAAAATCTCAACAATTATATGAAAAAATATTTTTAATCAAATAAATATATTGTTGGCTTTTATTACACCCTTCATAATTTTGTTTTTTTATTTTAGTCCTCAAATTGTAAAACTTTTGTTTTATAGAGGAGAATTTACTTTAAATGGAGTAAATATGACAGCAAATTCTTTGATTGCGTATAGTTTTGGATTATTCTTTTTTGTTATTAAAGAAGTATTAAATAAAGCAGCTTTAGCTGCTAAAAAAACAAAAATTACTTTTAAAATCGCTATTATATCTCTTTTTATAAATTTAATATTTAATATAGTTTTCAGTAAATATTATGGTTATGTTGGCATTGCAGCATCTACGAGTTTAAGTATATTAATAAATACAATTATACTTTTGTATATCTTGGATAAACAAAAAGTTTTATCGAATATTAAAGATTTAATATTTGTTTCACTAATGTATTTTTTTCATTAGTAAGCGGGTTGTTAATATTTAAATTTGTGCAATTTGATTTACCAAATCTAGTTCTTGAGATATCATTCAACTTTTTATTGATATGCTGCTACCAGCTATTTTGCTTTATTTTTATAAAAAGGAGTATTGTAAATGTACAAAAAAATAAAAGCCAAAAGTTTTAAAAAAAGTAAATAAAAAAAAATATAGAGATTATATTTACAATTACAACGTTAACTATTTAAAAAGCTTAGGTGTAAAAATAGGCAATGATTGCCGAATTGAAAGTTTGAATTTTGGTTCGGAACCTTATTTAATTACAATAGGAGATCATGTTACTGTAGGAGCAAACGTACAATTTGTCTCTCATGATGGTGGAGTTTGGATTTTTAGAGAAGAATACCCAAATATTGACGTATTAGCACCCATAAAGATTGGAAATAATGTTTTCTTAGGAATAAATTCAATTATTATGCCTGGAGTTACAGTTGGCGATAATTGTATTATTGCAGCAGGGTCAATAGTGACGAAAAATGTTCAAAGCAATACAATTGTTGGCGGATCTCCAGCAAAATTCCTAAAAACAGTAGAGGAATATAAGGAAAAGGTTTTAGAGAATTCCGTCAATACCAAAGGTCTATCATATCAAGATAAAAAAAGTTTATTAGAAGGAATTTTTTATGGTTAATCTAAAGAACAAAGAAATGTTTGAAAAAAATTATTTTATTTTGCTTTATTTTTCTCTCTTAGTTTTAAGTATTATTAATTTATTGGATTTACAGTATGACTATACAATTTTCTTAATTTTTTTTCTAACTGTAATATTTTTAAGTTTAAAATTTCATAAAAACTATCTCTTAATACTTTTTGGTATATTAATTATGCTTGAAATTGGGGGATTTAATAGATTTTTAATCAGTAATTACGGAATTAAATATTTTTCTTTCGCTATACAAATACTCATTTTGGCAGTAATAATATATCGTCAAAAGGAAATTTATATCTCCAAAAAACGATCTCATTAATAATTGCTTTTAACGTTTTTATATTTGTATATTTGATTTTTGGTTCATTGAATAGTAACACATATTCTTTAATGAATTTTATAAGAGTTTTTATCTCGAATTCAATAATTTTATACATCACAATAGTAATTTTAGTATTAAATAGTAATAAAAATATCGGTTTATTTCTCCAAATAATAACTCTTTTTATATCTTCTTTAGTAATATTTGACTGGATTAATTTAAGTAGACAATACAATTTAGATGAATATTTTGTAAGGGGAAGTGGTTTATTTGGTAACGCTAATATTGCGGGAGCTACTATATTAATATTCTCTCTATTTATATTTTATAGATTCTTAAGTCATTTTTTGTTAAGCGATGCTCTAATAATTTTGTATTCTTTTTTCTCTTTAATTCTTACTCAGTCAAGATCTAGTTTAATAATTTTTATTTTGTTAATTATAGCAATGACTGCTTTTTTTGAAAAATATTCTTTAAAAAAGAGCTTCAAAATCTTAATTTTTATTAGCTTAGTTCTTGGTATATTTTTCATTGTTACTAACTTGTATCCAAGCTTCTTAATCAAATTAAATGTTTCGAGTGAAAACTTTGATAGTTCTAGAATTGAGGCTTTGAACGTAGGTCTAAGTACAATTGATGATTCTCTATTTGGTAAAGGAATTGGACAATCTGCCGAAACAACATTAAATTTATCCTCACATAATTTTTATGTACATGCGTTATCAGAAACAGGAGTATTTATCATACCCTTTGCTATACTATTTTTATTTATTGTATTTTATAGCATAAACAAAGCAGGGAAGACTAACAATATTCCAAATTATTACTTATTACTATTGCTATTAATTAGTATATTTACACATAGTATATTAGCAAATTCTATTTACTATTTTTTATTAGGAATAATTTTTGTTTATGCAAGAAAGGACATGAAATTCAATGATTAAATATTATCAGAAGTATTTACTAAAAAAAGCAATAAAAGAAGGATTACAGGTCGGTGAAAGAACAAGAATTTTAGGTATGCCGAATTTTGGTAGTGAACCATATTTAATAAGGATTGGAAGACACTGCACTATTACTAGTGGAGTGAAATTTATAACCCATGACGGTGCAACCTGGCTTTTTCGAGATGAAGTAGAATTCAAAGAAGTTAAAAGATATGGATCAATAAAAATTGAGGATAATTGTTTTATTGGAGTAAATTCAATTTTAATGCCAAATATAACGATTGGAGAAAATTCTGTAGTAGCTGCAGGTTCTTTAGTAAATAAAGATATACCTCCTAATTCGGTATACGGGGGAGTGCCTGCAAAATTCCTAATGAATTTAGAACAGTATAAAAAAACTACAAAGCAAAAGAGTATTCCAAATATACCAAACGGCGAAAAAAAGAAGGCAGCATTAATAGAATATTTTTGGGGAGAATAAAATGAATATTTTAATGATTATTAATAGTTTTTTTCCTTTGGTAGGGGGAGCTGAAAGACAAGCACAAAGAATAAGTGAAACTCTTATCGAAAAAGGTCATTCAGTTACTGTCTTAACTAGACATCACAAAGGTTTAAAAGACAATGAAAATATAAATGGAATAAATATTATTAGATTAAAAGTGGGTAACGTAAACAAAGTGAAGCCAATAATATTTTTGATAAAATGTCTTAAATATGTAAAGAAGAATCAGGAAATGATTGATATTGTTCATGGTCATTCTTTAAACGCTCCTGGACTAATTGTAGCTTTAATTAAAAAGTATTTTAAGATTCCTGTAATTGTAAAAATTGCTGGGGGGGGTGATAAATCTGGATGTGAAATTATTAAGATGAACAACGCTGGGCTGAAAGGTAAACTTAAAGTTAAACTTATGTTAAAGCATATAGATAAATTCCTAGCAATTAGCAAGACTATTGAAAAAGATCTTATAAAGGTAGGGGCGGACAAGAGAAAGATACATTATCTACCGAATGGAATTGATTTAAAATTATTTAAAAATTCAGTTTCGAATACGCAGAATAACTTTCTTTATTTAGGAAGATTAGAAAATGTGAAGGGCATAGATATTCTTATAAATGCTTGGACAGCCCTAATTAAAGAAAATAAAAATTTTCCTCATAAGTTATTTATAGCAGGTAGTGGATCACTTGAAAATATTATACCTCAGAACTCGACTATAGAATATTTAGGGAATGTGGAAGATGTTAAAAGTCTTATTATGAAAAACAAGTTTTTTCTACTGCCTTCAAGATATGAGGGTATTTCCAATGCCTTATTAGAAGCGATGGCATTAGAAAGAATAATTATCGCTAGTAACGTAGGTGGTAATCCGGATTTAATAGAAAATAATGTAAGTGGCTATTTATTTGAAAGTGAAAATGAACTCGAACTAAAAAAAATTATTAAAGAGGTTTCTTTGTTGAAAAATGTAAATGATATGGGGGGCAATGCCAGAAATTTCTTAGATGAAAATTATGATTTAAATAAAAACGTTAATAAAATTATTGACTTATATAAATCTTTAATAAAATAATTTTAAAAATATATTTAAAAAAGAAGGTGATTATATTAAAGTAGTTCATTTAATTCCAAGCTTAAGTAGCGGTGGAGCAGAAGCAATGTTAACTAAGTTGGTGAAAAATAACTTAAGTCGAGATGTAGAAATGATCATTATAACTTTTTTATATTCCACTTATTTTAATAAAGAAATTGAAGATGCTGGTATAAAAATTCACACTTTAAATATAAATAAGGGTATGTTAGGTCCTTTAAAATTGTTTAAAATTTTTCGAATTATAATTGATGAAAAGCCGGTAATAATTCAGACTTGGATGTATCATGCTGATTTTTTAGGAGTAATTCTAAAATTATTATTTCCGAGTATTAAAGTAATTTGGAATATTAGGCATAGCAACCTAGTCAAAGGGATTGATAAGAAAACTACAATAATATTAGCTAATATTCTTGGTAAACTGAGCTTCATTCCGGACAAAATAATTTGTGGATCTAATGCTGCTTATTCGTCTCATCGAGAAATAGGATATAGAAGAAACAAATTAATAGTTATTCCTAATGGATTTGATACTAATTTATTTGCTCCTTCTAAAAAAGTGAAAAAATCTGTAGTAAATGAATTGTCGATACCGGAAGGCAATTTAATAATTGGCCATATTGGAAGAGAAAATAAAATTAAAAATCAAGATTCTATAATTGATGCTTTTTCAAAAATTAGTGAACAAAATAAAAATTTGAACTTAATATTAATTGGTAAGGGATTGAAAAATAAATATAAAAATCACCCACTCATTACTGAAAATATTATTATTTTAGATGAAGTGAATGGAGTTGAAAGGTATTTAAAATCATTTGACTTATTTATATTATCTTCATTTAGCGAAGGTTTTCCAAATGTTTTGGGAGAAGCAATGGCAAGTGAAGTGCCTTGCATATCTACGAACGTTGGTGATAGTTCGATTATAATTGGGAAAAAAGAATTGTTAATACGAGATTTTTCAGCATATGCAATATATGAAAAGATAGATTATTGGCTTAGTTTAAATGAAATTCAAAAAGAAAAATTAAAGAAATATTCAAGAACTAGAATACTCGATTTTTTTCTATAGAGAAAATTGTTATGTCATATTTAGAAGTATACAAATCGTTTGAAATTAATAAGTAGATTGGAGTTAGATTATGAAAATTTTAATAACAGGAGCAGCAGGCTTTATTGGATCTACCTTAACAAGAAAGCTATTAAACCAAAATCACACGATAATTGGTGTTGATAATCTAAATGATTATTATTCGGTTTCATTAAAAGAAGCTAGGTTAAATTTGTTAGAACATACTAATTTCACTTTTTACAAAACAAATTTAGAGGATAATAATGCAATAACAAAGATTTTTGAAAAAGAGCAACCTGATGTAGTGGTAAATTTAGCTGCACAAGCAGGGGTTCGCTATAGTTTAGAAAACCCACGTGCATATATTGACTCTAATGTAGTAGGATTTATAAATATTCTAGAAGCATGTCGTCATAATGCAATTAAACATTTAATTTATGCATCATCAAGCTCCGTATATGGAGCAAACACTTCATTACCATTTTCGGTTCATGATAATATTGATCACCCTTTAAGTTTATATGCGGCAACCAAAAAGGCTAATGAACTAATGGCTCATACATATAGCAGTCTCTACGATATTCCTACTACAGGGTTAAGATTCTTCACCGTGTATGGCCCTTGGGGTAGACCTGATATGGCATTATTTATGTTTACTAAAAATATAATCGAAGGCAAGCCAATTGATGTTTTTAATAATGGTGATATGATGAGGGATTTTACATTTGTGGATGATATTGTAGAATCGATTTCTCGACTAGTTGAAAAACCGGCACAACCTAATACAGAGTGGTCAGGAAAGACCCCTGATCCAGGAACAAGTTATGCACCATATAAAATATATAATATAGGAAATAACAATCCCGTTAATTTAATGGATTTTATAGAAGCGATTGAAGAAAAAACAGGAATGAAAGCTATTAAAAATTACATGCCTTTGCAAGCGGGTGATGTGCCTGCAACTTATGCAGATGTTGCTGATTTGTATAGAGATATTGATTTTCAGCCGCAAACAAATATTAAAGATGGTGTAGGAAAATTTGTTGACTGGTATGTTGACTATTATGGAGTGAAATTATAATGAATAGAAAAATTGGTGTTGTAGGATTAGGATATGTAGGATTGCCAGTAGCCGTAGCATTTGGAAAAGAACATAATATTATTGGATTTGATATAAATGAAAATCGAATTTCTACTTTAAAGCAAGGAACTGATTATACAAACGAAGTGACTGGAGAAGAGTTAAAAGAAGTTTCAATTGACTTTACCTCTGATGGATCAAAACTTAAAGAAGTTGATTTTATTATTGTTGCTGTACCAACACCTATTAACGAGCATAATCAGCCCGATTTGACTCCTCTTGTTAAAGCAGCAGAAACTGTAGGTAAAAACTTAGTTAACGGTACAATTGTGGTATTTGAATCCACTGTATACCCAGGAGCCACTGAAGAAGTATGTGTACCTGTACTTGAAAGATTCTCTGGCATGAAGTGCGGAGTTGATTTCTTCGTGGGTTATTCACCGGAGCGTATTAATCCGGGGGACAAGAAGCATACATTTACTACAATTACGAAAGTAGTTTCTGGCCAAACGCCTGAAGTTCTTGAAGTTGTAGCGGATACATATGCAAGTGTTGTAAAAGCTGGAGTTCATAAAGCGAGTTCGATTAAAGTGGCAGAAGCTGCAAAAGTAATTGAAAATACACAACGCGACGTAAATATTGCATTGATGAATGAATTGGCACTAATTTTTGATCGCTTGGACATCGATACCGCTGAAGTACTTGAAGCAGCTGGGACGAAATGGAATTTCTTAAATTTCTCGCCAGGTCTTGTGGGAGGACATTGCATCGGGGTGGATCCTTACTATTTAACACATAAAGCTCAAGCAGTTGGTTATCAGCCAGATGTTATTTTAGCAGGACGCCGGATCAACGATGATTTAGGAAAGTTCATTGCTAGAACATTGGTGAAAAAACTGATTAAAGCTGGTATTGGTGTTCAAGGAGCAATGGTAACTGTACTCGGTTTAACTTTTAAAGAAAACGTTCCGGATCTTCGAAATTCTAAAGTAATCGATGTCATACGTGAACTTCAAGAATATGATATTAAAGTACAGGTTACAGATGTAGAAGCAGAAGCAATAGAAGCAATGCGTGAATATGGAGTATCTTTATCTACAATAGCTGATCTTAAACCAGCTGATGCAGTTGTCTTTGCTGTACCACACCGTGAATATGTAGAAGGCAGCTGGAATGTAGTACAAAGCCTCTTGAAAGATAAAACTGGTATAGTTGTTGACGTGAAAAGCTGTTTAGATAAAGCATTGAAGCCAGATAACATCGAACTTTGGAGATTGTAAATGAAAGAATCACGACCTAAAATTCTTCAACTCTCTGCCATAGATGTAAGTATTGAAACTTTAATGGTGCCGCTAATTCAAAAATCTTCAAAAGAAGGTTACATAGTAAATTGTGTATGTAGAGATACAGGCAGATATGAATATTTAAATTCATTAGGATTTAATATGTTTAACTTGGATATACCTAGAACTGTTAGGCCTGTCAAAATTGCAAAAGCCATTTTTTCTATATTTAACCATTTGAAAAAAGAAAATTATGATATTGTACATGTTCATACTCCACTTGCTTCTGTTATTGCTAGAGTCGCAGCAAAGTTAGCTGGTCAAAAAAATGTAATATACACAGCTCACGGATATTATTTTCATGATGAAATGAAGAAACTTCCTTACGCTATCGTTTATACCATTGAAAAGTTCTCTGCAAAGTTTTTAACTGACTATCTATTACTTCAAAGTAAAGAGGATTATGAATTATCAGTACAAAAGAATTTCAAAAAAAGAAATAAAATTATTCATTTAAGTAACGGTGTAGATATCTGGAATACGTTTAATTCAAAGTTGTATTCAGCAAACGAGCTTTTAAATTTGAAAAAACAAACTAATTTAGAGTCCACTTTTGTATTTACTTTCGTCGGAAGACTTGTAAAAGAGAAAGGGATATTTGAACTTATTGAAGCTTTTAAAAGGATTTATGAAAAAAGATCTGATGCTAGACTTTTGTTGATAGGTGGATTTAATAAAAGCGAGAGAGATATTGAAAGCTTTAACAGATTACAAGGAGAGATAAAGCATCCCGGTATCATATACTTAGGATACCGAAAAGATATAGCTCAGTTGATGGGAATCAGTGATGTTTTTATTCTACCTTCGCATCGAGAAGGATTGCCACGTTCTATAATTGAAGCAATGGCATTGAACAAAGCTGTAATTGCCAGTAATATTAGAGGATGTAGAGAAGAGATAATTCATGGAGAAAATGGATATCTTTTTGAAAAAGGAAACTCCTTCAAACTTGAAATAATAATGGATAAAATGATTAGTAATCCTCAAGCTACTAAGAAAATGGGGGAAAAGGGTAGGGCTTTTGTAGAAAAGTATTTTGATGAAGAAAAAGTACTTTCAATTCAGATTGATTTATTTAATAAAATTTTAAAAGAGAAGAAATAATTTTTATTTCTTCTCTTTTTTTAAATTTATAATAGAAAGAATTGAGATAATGAATATATTAATTTCAGGGGAAAAAGGATACTTAGCAAATGAATTAAAAAATTATGGAATTAAAAACCGAAAACTTAACATTGAATTAGTTTCTGTTAGAAAGGGAGCAGAAAAAGTTAATTTTTTAGATAAGGATGTATTTATACATACATCTGCTATTGTACATAAAAAAGAGAAAGATTTTCTTTTAAAAGACTTTATAAAAATAAATAAAGATTTAACAGTACAGTTGGCTTTAAAAGCTAAAAAAGCAGGGGTGAAAAAATTTGTTTTCATTAGTACAATGGCAGTATATGGAGTCAGTGAAGGTTGTATAGATAAAAATACACCATTGAACCCTAATACTTATTATGGAATAAGTAAACTAGAAGCAGAAAAAGCGTTAAAAAAACTAGAGTCTAATAATTTTTCTATATCAATCATACGCCCGCCAATGATTTACGGAAAAGAAGCACCGGGTAATTTTCAACCTTTAAGAAGATTGTCAAAGACAGTTCCTATTTTTCCAAAAGTAGAAAATAAAAGAAGTATGATTTACATAGATAATTTGTGTGATTTTATTTTTCAAGTAATCAAAAACAATGATAAAGGAATTTACCATCCACAAGATTACCGCCAGATCAATACAAGTCAAATGGTAAAACAAATTGGTTTAGCAAACAAAAAGAAGATTTATTTAAGCTCGCTTTTAGGGAGAGTAATTAGAAAAGAAATTTGTAGAAATAATATGATTAAAAAAGTTTTTGGAGATTTATATTACTCTACTGAGTTATCTAATTATAGAAACAACACATATCAAAAAATATCTTTTAAAGATGCGATTACCTTAATCGAAGACAATTGAATAAAGTAATTTATAATTTAATCTATAATTCTTAAAATAAAATGCTAATAGAATGGAAGTGTCTTAAAGGGTGGATGGTAGTATGGATAATAATAAAAGATTTCAAGAACTCGATGCACTTAGAGGGTTAGCTGCACTCGCCGTAGTTCTCTTTCATTACACTACTAGATATGATGAGTTATATGGGCATGCTAAAATGAACTATTTGGATATAAGCCATGGTCATCTAGGAGTTAATTTATTTTTCATTATTAGTGGATTCGTTATCTTTATGACTATAACGAAAACTAAAGAAGCTAATATTTTTGCTAAGAAAAGAATAATAAGGTTATATCCAGCTTATATAGCTTCAGTAATTATTACGTTTATGACTGTCGCATTATTTGGATTACCAGGAAGAGAAGTTTCGCTAATTGATGCTCTGTGGAACTTAACAATGTTACAAAGTTTTATTCCTAATATAGAATTTGTCGATGGTGCTTATTGGAGTTTAGGTGTGGAAATCACTTTTTATATTTTAGTGGGAGTAGTTCTGTATTTTGGTCAAAAGAAAAAGATTGTATTATTATCTCTTATATGGCTCATTGGATCGGGAATAATAGAATCATTAAGTATACTTTTTCCACATCGCTTAACCAGTATTTTAGCTTCATATTCAATAACTGATTATACTCATTTATTTGTAGCGGGTATAATGTTTTATTTAGTTAAAGTAAGCGGACAAAAAAGACACTATCTTATCTTAGCACTTTGTTTAATTTATGATTATTTATTTATGGATATTTACTCTAATTTTTTTGTAACTTTATTCTTTTTTATTTTTTATTTGCTAATAAAAGAGAAAATGGTATTTATAAATATTCGACCTTTAGTTTTCTTAGGTACTATCTCGTATAGCTTTTATTTAGTACATCAAAATATTGGATATATTGTGATTAATGAAATGGAAGAACGGGGATTATTAAACGAAATATATTTAGTTGTACCAATTCTATTAACAATTGGAATTGCTACTTTACTAACTTATTACGTGGAGAAACCTATAGTGAAATATTTTAGTATTAGAATGAAAGATAAAAGGATAAAAAAAGAAAAGAAAATTAATATTGGTAGAAACCGCACTACTATATAAAAAATGACTCAGTTTATTCACGCCAAATGCATAACGAAAAAGTCTTGTATTGGAATTATAAACTGAGCCCTATTAAAAGGACAGTTTATAAATAATACCCTGCAGCTAGACTGTCATAAGATGACTTTGGAATTCCACGAGGCCACTGAAAAACTATATGAAAAGCACCGGATTTCTATTTTTAGAGATTCGGTGCTTTTCTGTTGTATACTGATTTTAAATTCAAGGAGGGATAACCATGATGCCAGACAGACCATCCATGAAACCCAGTCCTTATACAGCTCTTTATGATATTGTCATCCCCCAAGACCACATTTTCCGCCGCATCAATGAGCTTGTCGATTTTTCCTTAGTGACCCAGGAATTGGTGGAGAAGTACTGTTCTGACAATGGTCGGTTGGCCATCCACCCCATTCGTATGTTCAAATACCTTTTTTTGAAAAGCATGCATCCCCTTTCGGATGTGGATTTGATCGAACGTTCCAAGTACGACCTCTCCTACAAGTTTTTCCTGGATATGGCTCCAGAAGAAGCAGTGATCGACCCGAGTTCGTTAACCAAATTCCGTAAGCTTCGCCTACAAGATACCCATCTCTTAGACCTTCTCATTGAAAAGACCATAGCCATTGCGGTTGATCATGGCCTTATTGAGACGGGAACCATTATCGTCGATGCCACCCATACCCAATCCCGCTATAACCTAAAAAAACCGCAAGAGATCCTGCAGGATCAGTCTCGCAAGTTGCGTAAAAGCGTGTATGCAGTGAATGAGTCCCTTAAGGAACAGTTTCCGAATAAGAATATAAAGGATGATCTCGAAGCGGAATTGGATTACTGCAAGGAACTGATTTCCATAATTGAACGGGTCCCGGGCCTTTCTGCCAATCCCAAAATTGGGGAATCGCTTCGTTTGCTGGAAGAAACGGTGGCGGATGACATGGAACAGTTGCACTGTTCCACAGATCCAGATGCCCGAACGGGGCATAAATCTGCGGACACATCATTTTTCGGCTATAAAACCCATCTCGCTATGAGTTTGGAGCGACTCGTCACGGCGGCTATCGTGACGACTGGCGAAAAGAATGATGGGAAACTCCTTCAATCCCTCATTGAAAAAAGTTGTGCCGCTGGCGTCAATGTAAATACGGTCATTGGAGATACTGCGTATTCAGAAAAGGAGAATCTCCACTATGCGGAGAAGAACCACATCTGTCTCATCTCCAAGCTGAACCCCAATGTCACTTATGGCATACGAAATAAAGAAGATGAATTCCACTTCAATAAAGACGCTGGCATGTATGTCTGTAAAGCTGGCCATATGGCCAGCCGGAAAGCTCGAGAGGGAAAAAAGGGGGTCGGACCCAATCAAAGAGATTTCTATTTCTTCGACATTGAGCGCTGTAAACGTTGTCCGCTGAGAGAAGGCTGTTATAAGGAAGGGTCCAAAAGCAAGACCTATTCGGTGACCATTAAATCCACTGAACATACAAACCAGGCTGCCTTCCAAGAAAGTGAGTTCTTTAAGCAGATCGCGAAGGAACGATACAAAATCGAAGCCAAGAACAGTGAATTGAAGAATCGGCACGGATATCGAGTGACATCCGGAGTTGGGCTAAGCGGCATGGCAGTTCAAAGCGCCATGGCGATATTTACTGTGAATTTGAAACGAATTCTTCGGCTACTGGATGAGCGCAAGGAAACTGCAGTACAAGAATAGAATAAAAAGGAGACAGAAGGCAGTATAATCTGCCGTTCTGTCTCCTTTTTGTTGCTTCATTATTTTCAAGGGTGAGTTTTTCAGTGGCCTCGAATTCCACCGAAGTCATCTTATTTAAATCAGATTGCTTGTGCGTAGTATTATTGTTAATTCTGTTAATAATGTCCAAAAGTTGACGGATGTATAACCCTTGAAAAGATTGGAGAAAGGAAAAGACACCTTCTATAGTTTCAGCTATTACTAGTAGCTCGATGGACATCTTCCCCCAAAAATGATAATCGTCTCTCGGCATATAATAGAGGAATGCACCTCAGAAGATGTTTTTTATTTAGTGTGTAGAAGAGGCTTGGTGTTGGCTGTCGCTGCCAGTGATAAAATACCCAATAACGCCGTTTTAAATTTCCCGATTTATCAAGGAGCTTGTTGACAGTCCTTTAAAGTGAAATACTTTCGATTGCCTGGAATGCTTGATGAACTGGCACTTGAAAACTAGTAGCTGATGGGAGTTGGCGGCGTCTCATTAAAATATACACGAAATTAGACTTGATGATCCTGGATTAATGACTATTGACCAATCTTACATTGGATGAGGCACCAACCTTAATCGAAATCTCCGAATCCCATTGTAAAGCAGTCTCTATGATTAACTAATTTCAAACTGATCCCATGGATGGTATTTGAATTTGGAGAATCAAACGATAGTGGAAGCAATTCTAGACCGAATCATCTACTACTTCTTACTAGAATATGATTGATGTAGATATCTCAATGCGCGAGTGTTTTGAATCAGGACAAAGACAACAATAAAGTGCTTAAGGTACAGTAAGAAAGAGGAAAAGAAAACCCTGCAGACCAATAACTCTTGGTTTGCAGGGTTTTGTGTTTGTTTTGTTAATAACCTTGACAAATCGTGGTAAGGCGAGTGGTACTTGATGATAAATGACAAGGCAGACGTGATAAAGTTTTGTGGCCGCAATCATCTAATCTTATATGCGTTGAGATTTTTCGCTAAAACAATACAATGTCTTGTATTAACTAGTTCTGCTAGTTGACACATTCTTGAAAATTGCAAGACTCTGTATTTTTCTTGTGTAAAATTGGCTTATTTTCTTCGAGATTATTTTGAATTTTGATGATTGCTAGAACAATTATAATCCAGTTTATTTAATATAAATACTAAAACCGGAGGTATATTGTATTTGTTACCATTTATTCAATTTAAATAATTCACGTCTAGAAAAAGACTTAGAAGTTTGTGTACAGTAAATAAACGACAAAAGTTATATTTGTTTATAAAAGCTACCTTCTCTAAAGAAAAGAAGAAAATGATTAATTTTCAATTTGAAAAATCAGAATTAAATTAGTTATAAATAGTTCTTTATCACTGTTTTATGATTTATTTGACCTAAAATGTTATTTTTATGATATACATATAGGTAGAAGGGAGTGGTAAAGAATGAATATAATATGTTTTTTGGAAAAAATAATTGTATCAGTATTCATTTTTCTTCTTTTCTTGCTGGTTATATTTTCGAATGAAAGTTTTGCTGAAGAAGAAGTAAGTGTAACTACTTTTGGGGCAACTGGCACTGCGGAAATCGATGAAACCGATTTTATTCAAAAGGCTATAAATTTTCAAAGTGCAAGAGGTGGAGGAACGGTGCATATTCCTAAAGGAATATATTTAATTGATGCAATTAAATCTATAGTACTTAGAGATAATATTAATTTAGAGTTTGAGAAGGGAGCTATTTTGCAAGCTATACCTAACAATGAAGAAAGTTACGAAATAATAAGAATTCATAATGTGAAAAATGTTGGAATATTGGGTTCAGCAGAATTAGTAGGAGAGAGAGGAAAACATACAGGTACAACAGGTGAATGGGGATTTGGAGTAAGTATAAAAGGGTCAAATAATATCATGATTGAAAATATTAAGATTTCAGATTGTTGGGGTGATGGAATTTATATCGGTAGTACATCTCGTCAAAAATACAGTAAAAATATTAAAATATTAAACCCAATATTAAATAATAACCGTAGACAAGGTATTTCTATTATTTCTGCTATAAATCTTTATATTTATAATGCAGTAATTACAAATACAAATGGAACACCACCTCAAAGTGGTTTAGATATCGAGCCCAATTATAATACCGATCAGGTGAAAAATATAAATATTATAAATTTAGCGACGAAAAATAATATAGGATACGGTTTAATTATAGGTTTAGGGAAACTAAAAGGTAGTCCTGAGCCAGTAAGTATTTATATTGATAAAATTGGAAATATTAAAGATCGATACGCTGTAAAAGGAACTGAAGGGTTAAATGGAAATATAAAATTCGGTGGGTACTATTATTTAACAGATAAAGAAATAGTGTCAAAGCCAATTGTTAAAGAAATAACTAATAATGCAACCCAAGTGAAGGGAAAAGCATCTACTGGATTGACCATTTCAGCTAGAACAGTAGGAAAGATAATTGGAACAGCTAAAGTGAATGGAGCAGGGGAATTTGCGGTTCCAATTGTAAAACAAAAAGCCGGCACACAGATAGAAATATTTGCTTCTGATAAATTTGGTAATAAAAGCACATCCGTTATATCACAAGTCAAAGTTGCTAAGTATTCGGATTTCACCTCAAGCCATTGGGCTTATCTTGAAGTAAACTTTTTATCAGATAAAAAGATTCTAACAGGAATTCCAGATGGAAGGTTTCTGCCTGAAAAAAATGCAACTCGTGCAGAAGCGGCTAAGATGCTTGCCGTTGCTTTAAACCTTCAAACCCCAAAGGCGAATACCATTTATAAAGATGTTTCTTCTTCACACTGGGCGAGAGATTATATTGTAGCTGCTTCAAAATCTGGTTTGTTTAATGGTTATCCTGATGGGTCGTTTAAACCGGAACAAGTATTGACTAGAGCTGAAATGTCCAAACTTTTGGTGAAGGCCTACAATCTTGTAGGAGAATCAAGCACAGGATTTTCTGATGTTTCGAATTCATGGGCAAAGTCACATATTTTAACTCTTGTTAAAAATGGCATTACGACCGGTTTCCCTGACGACACTTTTAAGCCTAATATAGCCACTACTCGAGCCCAGTTCTCAGCGTTTTTAGCTCGTTCTATGGACATGAAGTTTCGTGAAAATTGAGTTCTCAATGAAGTCAACCGATTCTGAAGGTGATCTTTGTGTTTTCAATTGCAAGTTAAGTATTCATAATTGTGCAATACACAGGGACGAGATTTGAACTGCTGGAAGAGCACATTGCTACAACTTGAGTTCTTCTAGTGCAGGTGGAACAATCAGCTGCTCAACAATATCGGCATTCTTCCATAGACAAAACAAGAACTTAAGTGGCAAGAACCCTGAACAAAATCGCTTGCTATTTGCGGATTTGTTCAGGGTTCTTGCCATTTGAGCTTCTATAGTCGTACCGGTTTGGCTTCTGGCTGTTTCGAAAAACAGTAACAATATTGCGAAAATTTATTCCCAGTTGGGCTGTACAGTATGTTAGAGTAAGGAAATACTAAAACAAGAAGGTGACACCTATGGCTAGAAGCAACATCGAAGAGTTGGAAAGGAAAGCAACGTTGTCGAAAGTATCGGTTGAAGAGATTATGGTGGCGAATCAGGCGCTCAAAGACGTCGTGATCAAAACGCCGCTGCAGCGAAATGACATTCTTTCTGCCAGGTACGGCTGCAACGTGTATTTAAAACGGGAAGATTTACAAGTGGTGCGCTCATTCAAACTGCGTGGCGCTTATAACTTCATCCGCAGCCTGACCTTAGAAGAACGCAACAAAGGAATCGTTTGTGCCAGCGCCGGCAATCATGCCCAAGGCGTGGCGTATTCCTGCTTTGCGCTGGGAATCGAAGGCAAGATTTTCATGCCGCTGACAACGCCCAGCCAAAAAGTATCGCAAGTCAAACGCTTCGGCGGCGATCAAGTCTCCGTCGTCCTCACAGGGGACACATTTGACGATGCCTATACAGCGGCGATGGAATACTGTACGGCCGAAGAAGGGGTGTTTGTCCATCCGTTTGACAACAGACGGGTAATCGCCGGCCAAGGCACCGTTGCAGTGGAGATCCTGAACGACATGCAGGAGCCTGTCGACTATGCGTTTTGTGCCATCGGCGGGGGCGGATTGGCGTCAGGCATCGGAACCTATTTAAAAGGGATCAGCCCGTCGACGAAACTGATTGGCGTAGAGCCGGCGGGAGCTGCCAGTATGAAGGCGTCGCTGGACAATGGCAAAGTGACCCGTCTCGATTCGATTGATACCTTTGTTGATGGCGCAGCTGTTAAACAGGTCGGCGAATTGCCGGTGGCGATTTGCAGCGGCGTTTTAGATGATATCGCACTTGTACCCGAAGGCAAAGTCTGCACAACCATTCTGCAGCTGTATAACGAAAATGCGATTGTAGCGGAACCGGCGGGTGCTTTGTCGGTGGCAGCGCTGGATTTCTATAAGGAAGAAATCAAAGGGAAAAATGTGGTATGCGTCATCAGTGGCGGCAACAATGATATTGAACGGATGCAGGAGATTAAAGAAAAATCGCTTATTTATGAAGGGCTGAAGCATTACTTCATCGTCACCTTTCCTCAGCGTGCCGGTGCGCTGCGTAAGTTCATGGACCAGGTTTTGGGGGAGCAGGACGACATCACGCATTTTCAATACACCAAACGGACCAACCGCGAGGCAGGCCCTGTCATCGTGGGAATTGAGCTGAAATGCCGGGAAGACTACGGACCGCTTGTGAAAAGGATGGATGAAAACGGATTTCCCTATAAAGAGATCAATAATGACCCGATGTTATTCAACCTACTGATTTAAATCACATTCTTCAGTAAGGTTCGATTGAATTTATTCAGTGAAAATGAATAGCAAAAAAAAACGCCTTCATTGAAATCGTGGGATTTCGAAGGCGTTTTTTGTATTTTACCGCAGACAGCTGAATGTATGATGAGGAGAAGATAAGCGACAACCTACACACTCGCTGACGGTAATGTAAAAAAATGCTTCTTTCGGATAATATATTTAACAAAGACTATAGTCATGGATATAAATAACTGCTAGAATAAATTGGCTAACAATATTTGGATGAATACGCGCTCACACCATCCGCGTGCTCGACAACTAATACCAAAGAAAACAAACGAAGAATCGGAGGGATTTAAGATGAAAAAAATCAGTTTTGCCATTATGTCATTCATGCTGGCGCTGAGCTTTACAATTGGCTCGGCCCCTGCACCAGCAGACGCTGCAGCGAAGACGTATAAAAACTGCACGGAGATCAACAAAGTCTATAAAGGCGGCATTGCCCGCACTTCGAAAGTGAAAAATAAAGGCGGCAAAACCAAATACAAGCCGTTTGTGTCAAAAGCTTTATACGATGCCAACAAAAAGAGCGATCGCGATAAAGATTTGATCGCTTGCGAAAGATAAAGTTTTATTGCGGCCTTGTGCCAAAGAATAGGGAGCTGATAGGCAGCAAATGCTTGAAAAACAGCCGGTGCCCTGAATCGCGACCCTGTGTAAAACACAATTTAACGTATTCTATTTGAAATCAGTATAAAAAAGACCGCCTTCATTGAAATCAAAGGATTTCGAAGGCGGTCTTTGTGTTTGAATGCATGAGCTAACGATTCATCATTGCGCTGGACACAGGGACGGGACTGGAAATCGATAGCGGTTGACGCAATAAGTAGGCCAGTCGAGTGAAATAATGGAAACCCATTCTAGTTCCTCAATACTTCATTTTCAAAGTGAAGAGAGTTTTTTAGCCAGCTGGTTTTATCAGGCGGAAAAGGAATTCAACTCTTGTCCGAATCACATAGCTTGCAAAATGTTCGCAACCGTTTTATATTGTATGAGGAGTCAATGGTTGAGGTATCAAGTATTGATGCGTCACACAATAAAAGTTGGAAAAAGGAGCAAGCATTTATGCAAACATATGTAAAAACGAAAATAAATGATTTCAATGAAATCGTCAACAACCGCCGTTCGATCAAACATTACGACCCTACGGTGAAAATCAGCCGGGAAGAGATGAGCGAAATCATCGCGCAAGCAACGACGGCGCCGTCATCGATTAATATGCAGCCTTGGCGTTTTGTCGTAATCGACAGCGAACAAGGAAAACAGACACTTGCGCCGCTCGCTTCGTTTAATTTGGACAAAGTGATGAGTTCTTCGGCAGTTATCGCTGTTTTTGGGGACCGCCAAAACATTGAATATGCGGAAGAAATTTACGGCAAAGCGGTGGAACTGGGCTATATGCCGGAAGAAGTCAAAGACATGCAGTTGGGCATGTTCAAACCGCTCTATGAAAATGCATCCGACGAAGCGATGAAAGATATCATCATGCTGGATGCGGGCTTGGTGTCGATGCAATTGATGTTGGTCGCGCGAGCTCACGGTTACGATACAAACCCGATCGGCGGTTACGACAAAGAGCAAATCGCAGAAGCATTCGGCTTGGATAAAGCACGTTATTTGCCGGTCATGCTGATCACAATCGGCAAAGCCGCGAACGAAGGTTTCCCGTCGTACCGCTTGCCGGTCGACACGATTACGGAATGGAAATAAGTTGAGTGCTGGAAGATGATGTTTTATGAGAAGAATGCGCAGTGAACTGGCTGCCAATTGATCTCGTAAAGGATGGAGGGGGTCAATTTATGCAATGTTCATTTTCAAAACAGGAGCAGATCCTGCACTTGTTCAAAGGACTCAATAACCAAATCAGCCCGAAATTCGAACGCTGTACCGGCATCAGTGCGTCGCGCTATGAATTGCTGCATCAGCTTTATCAAACAGACGAAATCAACCAATCGACGCTGCAAAAAGCGGTCAATATCGACGGTGCCGCAATTACCCGGCACCTCAAGCAGCTTGAAGCGGACGGCATGGTGGCGAGACGCCGAAACCCGGCCGATAACCGAGTCATTTTTGTCAGCCTGACAGAAGAAGGGCGCGAAAAAATCATCGGCTACCGAAAAGAAAATGCCGGCTTTGTGCAGCAGATGCTCCAGGATTTCACGCCAGAAGAAGTGGAAGCCCTGGCCGGCATGTTGAGCCGCATGCAGCATAATATCATTGAATATTGATCTTTTTACCAAATACACTCGAAAAGGATGAATCCCATTGTTAATTATTCACGCACATTTGCAAGTAAAACCCGACCAAGAACAGGCATTCCTCGAAGCAAGCAAGCCGTTGATCCAAGCATCACGAGCGGAAGCGGGCAACCTTTCCTACGACTTGAAGAAATCGACTGACCAAGACCACCATTATACAATGGTAGAAACGTGGCAAGACGCCGCGTCAATTGAAGCACATAACACAAGTACCCATTTCACTGCATTTGTTGGACAAGCACAAGCCTTCATGGCGGCACCGATGGATGTTACCGTCTATGCCGGAGAACGTGTGCAAAAATAACGCTCGAAAATCGCTCTAGCTGTAAAATACACAATTAAGCTTATTCAGTTACTGTGAATGCCCAAAAGGCCGCTTTCAATGAAATCAAACGATTTCGAAGGCGGTCTTTGTTTTTTCCTGCGAAGGGCCTGCTTAGTGTATACATCGCACTTGTCGCTGGGTGGCCAGCCCAACGTTTTGGCAACAATTATCCGCCTGTCCTCGTCATGCATTGGTATAATGGATGCATTTCGCTCCGGCGAAATGCGAAAGTGATTGAGAAGGAGCCCAACGAAGCCGGCAGCTGCGTTGGGCTTTTCCATTTCCGCTTTTGAACTAGGATTGCGGGGAGAAGCTCTGCAGCTAGTGCCGGTAAAATTCGGAATAGTTCATGTTAAGAGCTGGTTAGATCATGTTGAATCTCTCGCGCGTCATGTTAACGGAAGGCTAAGTCATGTTAACTGCGATTTAGTTCATGTTAACGAGAGAAGCCACCGTAACAAACCAACAGATGGATGCATTTCGCCCCTTCGAAATGCGAAAGTGCTTGAGAAGGAGCTAATCGATGGAAATGGCAAGAAGTGAACGAAGCTCTATCGCGAAATAATACTTCTTCTGAAAAGCGCAAACCCTTTTATCAGTCTCGGTTCAATTTATCTCTCCAGTTTGAATTTGGGAGCTTGGATTGAATAAAAAACCTTAAATTTTATACTACTATTTCTATTTTTTGCTGATTTTTTAAGGAATTCCTAGATTCCCGTTTAAAGCTATTCTTGCAAGGGGAATTATTTCATATAGTGAAATATTATAGGGGGAAAGAAATTGGAACGTTTTTTACAAGGAGTCGCTGATTTTTCGGCCTGGTTATGGGGCATTCCGCTCATCACCATGCTGTTGCTATCAGGTCTTTATATGACATTTAAACTTGGATTTTTTCAATTCCGTTATTTCGGCTACATTGTCGGCCAAACGTTCGGCAGCGTGTTCAAAAAGCCGAAAGGCGAAGGGACGGTCACACCGTTTCAAGCGCTGACGTCCGCATTGTCTTCAACAATCGGAGCAGCCAATATTGTCGGTGTGCCGGCAGCAATCATGTTCGGCGGGCCTGGAGCGGTTTTCTGGATGTGGGTCATTGCATTGATTGGCATGGCGCTCAAATTTGCTGAAAGCGTCCTCGCTGTCGAGTACCGCGAGAAAAACGGCAAAGGGGAGTTTGTCGGCGGGCCGATGTACTACATGACAAAAGGCTTGAACATGAAATGGCTGGGCGTCTGGTTTTCATTCGCGTTGATGATCGAATTGATCCCGAGCATCATGGTGCAGGGGAATTCCATCGCCCGCACGGTTGAAACAACGTTCAATATTCCTGCGTTATGGACGGGCATCGCAACCGCCGTTCTGATATCAGTCGTCGTATTCGGCGGCATTCAGCGCATCGGCAAGGTGACGGAGATTTTTGTACCGTTTATGGCCTTGTTTTATGTCGGTGGGGCAGTGGTAATTCTGGCGATGAACGTCAGCGCAGTGCCGGAATTCTTTATGCTGATCTTCAGCAATGCATTCTCGCCTGCGCCAGTTGTGGGCGGTTTTGCCGGTGCAGCCATTGTGGAAGTGATCCGGTGGGGCTTTGCCCGCGGCCTTTATTCAAATGAGGCGGGGCTCGGAACCGCGCCGATTGCCCACGCAGCTGCCATGACAGACCATCCCGTCAGACAAGGGTTTTGGGCAGTCATTGGCGTCGTCGTCGATACCTTGATCGTTTGTACCGCGACCGCATTTGTGGTGTTGTCATCAGGTGTTTGGACAGGAGAAGGCGCAATGGAAAATTCTTCTGCGTTGACGAGCTTGGCATTTGAATCCTATTTCGGTGAATTCGGCGCGATTCTTGTCACCATCGCATTGATATTCTTTGTGCTATCAACGATTCTTGTCGTTGTATTCTACGGTGCAAAGCAAGCGGAGTTCCTGTTCGGCACGAAAGCTTCCTACGGCATGCAAGTGGTTTACATATTTGCCGTCATCTTCGGAGCGGTAGGCGCAGCAGAAGTAATCTGGGGCTTCCTCGACATCATGTTGGCGGCCATACTCATACCGAACGTCCTTGCCATCTTATTGCTAAGTAATAAAGTGAAAGCATTGACGACCGAGTTTTTTACGTCGGATGAGTATTACTTGAAAGACCAAAAAGAGAAAAGAGCAAAGAAAAAGAGAAAAGCAGCTAGAGAGAGTTATGAGTCTTAATATCGCGATCCTTTTCAATTAAAATGAAAGTCTAAAAGACCGCTTTTGAAATCATGGGATTTCAAAAGCGGTCTTTGTGTTTTCATGCGGCTAGCTAATTATTCATAATTGCGCCGTACAAAGAAATGGAGTAGGGAATTTTGGGCCAGATTTTCTAAAAACGGATATTTTCGCCGTTCTGCTGATAGACCAGGATTAGATGCATTTTGTCAGATTGGTCATCTTATAAGCCTCACTAATCCGTAAGAAGTGGAACATTTCATAGGCTTTATCTATCCAGGAATTTAGGCTCATGCATCTTGCGGAATGTATTTTATACGTGTCTCATACCGTTATGTCACGCTATAATAAACTAATCGTTAAAAGGGGGATTTTTGTGATTATTTTTCAGAGCAGCTTATGGCAAACGAACTCGACTTTAATAGAAGGAAGAGAGGAATGTTTTCTCTTTGATCCAACCTACTTTCCTCATGAAATAGCGCAAATCAAAAAATCGCTTCCAGACAAAAAATTAACCGTGATTTACACGCATGCCGATTGGGATCACATTGCCGGATTTTCCGAGTTTTCATATGGACATACGATTGGCCATCATAAGATTCGTGAACGTAAAGATCCTATGGAGAAAGTACGGTCTTTTGATCTTCAATGGTATGTTGCACGCGACAAGGAACTTGGCAAGCTCAGAATCGATGAGGAAATCGTTGAAGAAACCACTAAATCCACCTCAGATGATACGCTTTATTTTTTGCCGATACCGGGCCATACTGACGATATGATGGCGACCTTTTTTCTGGAACGCAAACTGGTTGTTGCGGGGGACGTCTTATCCAATCTGGAATTCCCGTTTATCTTTTATTCAAGCAAGAAGTACATAGAGAGTTTGGAGCGGATGAAAAAGAAAATAATCGAGCATAATATTCACACCTTGATCCCTGGACATGGCGATCCTATTTTCGATTCTCAACCCGAAATTCTCAAACGAATCGAAGACGATTTGGATTACCTTCATCAATTGAGTGCTGGCAATAAAGAGGCTCTTTACCGGCAGCAGCCAATTCCGCCACACCTCATTCCACGGCATGAAGCAAATATAGATTTTATTGCAACAGAAATAGAATAAGTGGTGAAAATTGTGGCTTGATAGGCAGAGTGTTTTTTGTGATTGCGCATAGCTGTGATTGAACATTTCATTAAAGCAGAGGAGCTGTATCAATATGAACAAGCCAGAAGAAAAGAATAACCCGATTCCGCAGGGGAAATATGTTCCGGCTACTCGCTTTGAAAACCTGATTTATACCGCCGGGATGACTCCGCGGAAGAATGGCGTACTGATTCAAAAAGGAAAAGTCAGCAGCGATCTGCCGGTTGCTGCATATAAAGAAGCAGTCAGGCAATCGGCTGCCAATGCATTAACTGCAGCTAGGGGTTTGCTTGCAGACCAAGAGGACTTTGAACAAATCGTTTCGCTCACCGTGTACCTGAATGCGGAAGATGGCTTTGAAGCGCATTCCACGCTGGCTGACTTTGCTTCTGAGTACTTATATGAACAATTAGGCGCCAAAGGAGTTGGGAGCCGGGCTGCGGTAGGTGTTGCTTCATTGCCCGGCAATGCACCGGTCGAAATTCAATTGATTGCCGCGGTAGCTGTTGGAAGTTAAAAATTCGCGTTCTTGAGAAAGAATTACATCAATAGAGTTTTGACTATACAAAGCAATTGAATGCGAAAGAAAGCCGCTCCCGAGAATGCAACATTCTCGGGAGCGGCTGTTTTATTTTTTGCAGAAAGCGAAACTTTCAAGAATGGTGCCGCTTCCTATGGAAAAAAGCTGTTTCTTCATTCACAAGACGCTAAGCAGATCCGGTTTTTGGCCTTTCATCAACTGGAGCTTCTCCAACGCATAGGCCACATTCAACACTTTCTCTTCCTCGAATGCCGGACCCATGATCTGCAGACCGATCGGCAAGCCGTCGCGGACGCCGCATGGAATGCTCAAAGCCGGAAGTCCCGTTAAGTTGCCGGGTCCCGTGAAGCGGATCACTTCATCCAGGAAACTCAGCGTTTGGCCGTTGATGTCTACCGTGTTGTCGCCAATGAGCGGCGGCAAGAACGGCAAGGTTGGACTGATGATGACATCGACGTGTTCAAAGGTTTGCGCAAACTCATTGCTCAGTTTCCGGCGGATTTGCTGGGCTTGCAAATAATCCACTGCCGTCACCAATTCACCAAACTCCAGCAGGAAGCGGGTATCTTCTCCGAACATTTCCGGGTGCTTGATCAAATTCTGGTGGTGGACGGTGCTGGCTTCCGATGTAATGGTGACGAGTTCGGCAAATTCCGCTTGCGCCAGCGATGGAATTTTAATTGGTTCGATTCGTGCGCCCAGTTTTTCCAATTCGCTGATCGCCTGCCGCACGGCTTCATCGACGCGTTTGTCGACGTTGCGGAAAAAGTAATCTTCATCGATGCCAATCACTTTGCCCTTCAAATCTTCGGACAGCCCTCCGCTGTAATATTGGGCCGGCTTATCGATAGATGTTGGGTCCCGCGGGTCGTAGCCGGACAAGGTTTCCAACAGCAGAGCGGCATCATGGACCGTCTTGGTCAGGGGCCCAATATGGTCGAGGCTCCACGCCAAAGGGAAACAGCCGTATTTCGAGATTCTGCCATGGGTCGGCTTCAAGCCGATAATGCCGCAGCTTGCAGCAGGAATCCGGATAGAGCCGCCTGTATCGGTTCCGAGAGACGCGATGGCCATGTCAGCAGCAACGGCTGCACCGGACCCGCCGCTTGACCCGCCGGGGATTTTATTGAGGTCCCACGGGTTGCGGCAAGCGCCGAAATGCGGATTGGTAGTCGTCGCGCCCCAGGCATACTCATGCATGTTCAGTTTCCCGGTGAAAACCACACCCGCATTTTTCAGCTTCGATACGACCGCAGCATCGTAATCGGGCACGAAATCACGGTGGATGCCGGAACCCATTGTAGCTGTTTCTCCCTTGAAATACATAATATCTTTCAACGCCATCGGAATGCCGTGAAGGGCGCCGCGGTAATTGCCGCTCGCAATTTCAAGCTCAGCCGCTTTTGCTGCCTGTCTCGCTCCTTCGGCTTGGATTTCGATATAGGAATTCACTTGGCTGTCGTACTTGTCGACATTTTTCAGCACCGCTGCTGTCAGCTCGACAGGGGAAATGTCTTTGTTTTGGAGCAGCGGAGCCAGCTCGCCAATCGATTGTTTCGCTAAGTCCTGCGTCATTTCCCATCACCTCCCGGCACATGGGTCAAACCGATGTCGTAATCGGCAAGCGATTCCTGATCCACGGTCGCGCGCATTTTTTCGAAAACCGCCCACTGATTCACCAGCATTTCCTCGTGATGCTCCGGTACGTCGATTCCCTTGTCTTGCAAGATCTGTACAATGTTCTGTGCCATTCCTTTTCCTCCCATTCAAAGTAGGTTGAAAGCTTATGTGAGAACAAAGATGATAGGTCTACTCTATCATAGAAGAAAGAATATTTTGACTAATAAAATATGAATTAATGATTAATGAGAAGTTTTTGCTTTAGCTAAAGAGATAAAGTTACGTAATTTTGAGTCTGCATTTATTATAAAAGAAGAAAATCCACTCCTTGGAAAATTTAAAGGAGTGGATTTCTTGTGCAGAAAGGCGGAAGCCAACACTTTTAATAAGGAGTGGTCAAATAAGGCTCACAGCTGGCAGCCGATCCGGAATCATAGCCAAGCAGAAAAGCGGCGGTCCGCTCTTTCGGCGTTCCGTGCGTCGGATTAGGGGCCGATGGGTCTTGGCCGATGTCCGCCAGCGTCCGTTTCACTTCTTGGATGTCCGTTGGGTCCAGAAGACCGCGGGCGTTTACCGAATTGGCCCATACGCCCGTCATGCAATCAGCGTTGAGTTCAATGCTGCGGGAAGTCGCTTTTGGGGCCTCGTCTGCGGTTACTGGCAGCCACCCGAGCTCGGTCTGCAGATTATGCGCGTATTCATGAGCCAGCACAAAGGCTATGGAGAAATCACCGGCCTTGAATTCACTCTGCGGCTCCATATTGGTTTTGTACGTCCCTTCCAATAACTGTGTGGCCATTAATTGCGTCATGACAATCTTGTCATCATAGCCGCAATAAAATGATTGCGCCGGATTGATCGGTGTTTCAATAATGCATTCGGTCTGGACCGGTTCTCCTGAAGCTGGGAATGAGTAAGTGACAGCCGGTTTTGCATAGCCATCCTTAACCATGATGGGAGACCAAAATGCTTCCACATCAGCCAAGACATAGATCAGGTAATCATGCATCGTATAATCCGCTGGCAGATTTTTCTTGAACGCTGGGCTGGCTACAGCCGATTCTTTTGCCGATAAGCCGAGAGTTTGGGGAACCACGGCTTGCTGATTTTCAGCTGCTTGTGGCGAAGCTTGAAGTGGGTTCCACCCGTTAAGAAACAGGATGATGACCAAGGCAAACATGATTTGGGCTGTTTTTCTCCACATACTGATCATCTCCTAATTTTTTATTTGGAAAATTCAATGGCGCGGTATCATTTGTATTGCGAATATTTTGATAATTTATTATTATTCTATCATATATTTGATAACCAAAGGGATTTTTTTAAAAAAAGGTCCATAAGTAAGTATTGATGATTCTCTAACTTTAAATCTCATGTCTCAGCAGAATACCTCCATCTTGAAACGCAGAACGTGTTTCTCACACAATAGCTTTTTTATAAAATGCTTATTTTCCTGCCAGATGGATGCACCTTGAAAGCGCAATTCTCATTAACTACGCGTTGATGGGGAGTGTGCTTTTGTTATGAGTGAGCAGCGTCATTCGCTCTGTTTCATTGGCGATTCAAAATTCATTTTCGAGGGGGAAGTAGAACAGAAACGATTAAAATTATTGATAGAATTGTTTAAAAATTCATTGACATTGATTTTTATTACAAATACACTTAAAACAGTTTCAGAACAAAAGTAAAGTATAAAGTAGATATTTCTTACTTTATGAACTGAAAAAACACGAAAAACATATTGTTTTGTAAGGCGAAAGGAGTTTGGTGTTTTTAATATCTACTAAAAAAAACAAGAAAGTCTATTGGACAGGGCTTATTCATTTAGCTTCAACATCCAAGTTTCGAATTTATATGAGAAAGAGGAGGCATACAAAATGAAGAAAAAGCTGCATATCCCATTTATCCTATCTTTGATTCTCGTCTTGCTGCTTGCGGCTTGTTCAGGAAATGATGGAGCAGACAACGCCGACAGCGGCAGTGAAGCGCCGGAAGGAGACAAGCAGGGCGGAACGCTCGTCTACGGCCGTGGAGCTGATTCGGTCGGCTTGGACCCAATCAATGTGACCGACGGGGAATCGATCCGAGTGACGCATAATGTCTTTGAGACTTTGCTGGAATACGATCAAAACCTGGAATTGCAGCCGAAGCTCGCAACGGAATACAGTTCGAGTGAAGATGGGCTGACGTGGACATTCAAATTGCGCGAAGGCGTGAAGTTCCATGACGGAACCGATTTCAACGCGGAAGCGGTCGTCTTCAACTTCGACCGCTGGATGGATCCCAAAAACCCATACCACCAAGGGGATTTTGCTTATTATCCATTCCTTTACGGCGGGTTTAAAGGAGACGAAAATCACTTGATCGAGCACGTGAAAGCGACAGGCGAACATGACCTGGAAATCAAGCTGAAACGCAAAACAGCACCGTTCTTAAGCTATTTAGCGATTTCGATGTTCGGCATCGCAAGCCCGGCAGCCATCGAACAATACGGCGAGAAGCTGAACGAAAATCCGGTGGGGACAGGGCCGTTCATGTTTGAGGAATGGAGCCGCAACAACACCATTACACTGGCGAAAAACCCGGAGTATTGGATGGAAGGCAAACCGTATTTGGACAAAGTCATTTTCCAGGTCATTCCGGAAAATGCGGCACGATTGAATGCGTTGCAGACTGGCGAAATTGATGTGCTCGACGGCATGAATGCAACGGATACGACGATTGTCGAAGACACCGCAGGGCTTGAATTGCTCAAGCGGCCAAGCTTCAATATCGGCTATATGGCATTGAACACGGAAAAAGAGCCGTTCAACAATCCATTGGTGCGCCAAGCGATTAATATGGCCATCGACAAGGACAAAATCGTCGATGCGTTTTATAACGGCCTTGCCGACACCGCAACAAGCCCGCTGCCGCCATCACTTTGGGGCTATGATGATTCCTTGCAGAAGTACGACTACAATGTAGAAGAAGCGAAAAAGCTATTGAAAGAAGCAGGATTTGAAAATGGCTTCAAGACGAAGCTGCATACAATGAGCAACCCGCGCCCGTATTTGCCGGAACCAATGAAAATTGCGGAAGCGATCCAATCGGATTTAGCGAAAGTCGGAATCGAGGCGGAAATCGTGTCGATGGAATGGGCGACTTATCTGGACGATACGAAAGCCGGCGCGCATGAGATGGCGATGTACGGCTGGACCGGCGTTATGGCCGATCCGGATAATTTCCTATATCCGAACCTCAGCAAAACGAATGCTGCCGTTCCTGCACAAAATATCGCGTTCTACAAAAGTGATGAGTTCACCGCTTTGATCACCGAAGCGCGTGAAACCCTTGACCAAGACAAGCGCATTGAGCTGTACAAACAAGCGCAGCAGCTGTTCCAAAAAGACGCGCCGTGGGTGATGCTCGCTTACACAACGCCGCCGCTCGCGCAGATGGATTACGTGGAAGGCTACGTGCCGCATCCGATGAGCAACGATTTACTGACAGACGTCTACTTATCAAACTAATTCCTTGGAGTGATTTTGTGTATCAATTATTAAAAGAGTTATGTGAACTCGTGGGGCCGAGCGGATTCGAACAAGATGTCCAGCGCTTTATCCTGAATAAAGTGAAAGATGGAGCGGATAGCGTGGAAGTGGATGCATTAGGCAATCTGATTGTCAAAATCAATGCCACCGATGCTAAAATGCCTTCGGTTTTATTGGCAGCGCATGCAGATGAAATCGGGCTTATCGTCAAAAAGATCGAGCCGAACGGCACGCTCCGTTTTGAAAAACTTGGCGGTTTCGATGACCGTATTCTGCTGGCCCAGTCGGTGACGATCAAAGGGAGCGAAGGTTACGTAGAAGGCGTGATTGGGACGCTGTCCATGCATTATGTAAAATGGGATGATCCAAAGCGAATCGAGTCCCACCGGGAATTGTATATTGATATCGGTGCGAGCTCTGCCGAGGAAGTCCTCGAAATGGGCGTAAAAGTCGGCCAGCCCATCAGTTATGGCAGCGGCTTGAAACTGGTGGGGGACAAAAAGCGCAACCGCGTCGTCGGAAAAGCGCTCGATGACCGCGCTGGCTGTGCGGTATTGATCCAGCTTCTTAAGGACTTAAAGGATAATCCGGACCGCAAGCACGGCGACGTCTTTTGCGTCTTCACCGTGCAGGAAGAAGTCGGGCTGCGTGGAGCGTCGGTGCTGTCTCCCACCATCCTGCCCGACTTCGCACTTGCGATTGACACCACGCCGACGAGCGACACATACGACGTCTTGATGACCGGAACACGCGTCCTCGGCGGCGGCCCGTGCATCAAAATCGCCGACAAATCGCTGATTGCCCATCCGCTGGTTACGGGATTGCTGGAAAAAGTCGCCGAGCAACAAAACATTCCGCATCAGATGGAAGTCTTCATGGGAATCGGCACAGATGCCGGCGCCATCCATATGACATCTACCGGAGTATCTTCCGGCGTCATATCCATTCCGTCCCGCTACACCCATTCACCTATCGAAATCATCGATTTGGGCGATTTGGAAAACACCGTCAATCTGGCTTCTGCGTTTATTTATCAGTCGGGTGAGCTGGTTGGGAAGAATTTTTTGGATACGTAAATTTGAGTTTTATGGAAAGGGCAGGCGTGAGTCTACCCAACAACTTTATATTGAAAAAATCCACTTCTAAGGATAATTCTTAGAAGTGGATTTTTTAATGGATGCAAAAAGTGAAATATAGAAAAGCATGTATCAATGCGATCACTTTTAAGGATCAAGTCAATTCGATAAGCCATAAAACTTCAGCATACTGAAAACAGCTTGCTTGTGCGTTCAATCTCTCTGGTCACTATAACACTCTTTATTGACAGAATTTTCTGAAATGATAATATGGGGTAAAGCCATGACAAAATGGTTCGGGAGATTGAGGAGCAATGGAAATCAAACAAATTGGGAAAAAAATCAAAAAAATGCTCGTCAAACGGGTGGAGTTGACGAAACACGAATTTGATGGAGAGGAACTGGCCTTTTATTTTAAGCTATCCAATTTCTTCGTCTTGAAGAAAAGGATCGAGGCTGAGCTTCTGGTCGGGGCGGAAGTCCATAAGCTGCCGGCCGAACTGGCACAGTCTAATCAGCTCGTAGTGAGCATCCCTCGAGATTTGCTGAAGCTTGTGGATACGACAAGCACGGTCAAAATCAAGATTAATAGCGAAGCATCCTGGATTACCAAGCACCCTGATTATCAGGAAGGGGATTTCCAGGAAAGCGTTTTAGTTGGTTCTAAGTATTTAACGGCGCAAGTCAGAAAGAATATTACCATCATCAACCGGTTTGTGGATTTTTTCTTTATGGAAAAGAGCTTGGGTGCTGCCGTTTCATCTGCTCACTACGACACGCTGACGCTGGAGTTTGATCAGCCAGTTCCTGTAATGGACGAGGAAATTGAAGTATATGCTTTTAATAACCGTCAATTCCGTGTGCTTTCTGGAACCGTGGACAGCACGAGGCAAACCGTTGTCATCCAGAACTTCCTGGAGATGAGTGCCGGGTTATGGCGGTTATTCATCAGCATTGATAAGAAACTCTATCCGTTAAGCGCGTCTTTTGGTGCCCAGCAAAGCTTTGAAACGTATCACCACACAGTGGCGGTGCTCAGTCTCCATTCGAATTTCTGCTTAGAGCTGGAACCGCATGAACTCGAACTGAAATCGATGTCGATTTCGGAAAATGAGGATTCCAGTTTCCGTTTGTCATTCACAGCAGAAAAAGTGAAGCCGGGAGTTTCTTACACATTATTAGTGGACGAGCCGAAGAGCGGCATTGCCAAATACTACGATTTGGAAAAGCGTGCAAGTTCTTTCACCGCTTTTGTGCCTGTCGATGATCTGCTGGAAAATCTCTTTGTGAAACGGTTCTTCATCGTCGAGCAAAGCGAGAATCCAAAAGTTTATCGCTTCCGGTTCGACAAAGAGCTGTTGGGTTATTCAGATACGCTTTATAAGGTCGTTTTCAATTCCCAATTTATCAAAATGAAATTTTATCGCCGGAAAGATTTGTCGCTTGGGCTTTCAGCAACATCCTCGAAACTAAAAAAGTTGATCCGCTCAATCGAAGATTTTCAAATTGGCGGCAGAATCGCATCAATCGAGGATTTTATTGAGTCGACGGCCTATTTGATGATTGAAGACCGCTTTTCGCAGGAATCCGTGAAAGTGGAGATTTCGGGTGAATTTACGGTGGATCTAAGCGACTTGGATCTGCTCGGCATCAAGAGCAAGGACAAGACCGTGTTGGACGTATTCGTTGTCATTGAAAATGTGGAAGGCCAGGTCATCCGGAAAGAAAAAATTCGGTACGTCCATGCGCATTACAAAAAGGATCATTTCTACAGCCATCAGAAAGTATACGATGCTGAAAACAATGAACATCATTTCATGATTACGACAACGCCTTATAATAATGTGAAAATCGAGACGTTTGCGATCAAGAGCCATATTCAATTGCCGAGCGATGTGGATGCCAAAGACGATCATGTCTGGCTTATCGGGGAAAGGACCAATACCGCGCAAGACAATGGCATCGTCCTTTTCCACTGGCTGCAAAAAAATACGGAAATTGAAGCTTATTACGTTATCGAGGCAGACAGCCCGGAGTATGAGCCGATCAAAGACAATCCCAACGTGCTGGCTTTTGGATCGGACCGGCATTTTGACATCGCCTTTAAAGCGAAAGTGCTGTTGTGTACACATGATTTTGAAAATATTCTCCCTTATAAACCCGCAAGAGGATTTTTCGGCTACGAGCATACGGTAAAGATTTTCCTGCAGCACGGGGTGCTGGGGCGCAAGAATGTGGAATACCATAAAAAGTATTACGATATGCCGTTTGATTTGTTCATCGTCAGCAGCGAACCGGAAAAACAGGTCATTGTCATGGAGGAGATGGGCTATGACGATGCAGAAGTCGCCGTCACCGGCTTAGCCCGGTTCGATAATTTAGTCCAGCGCAATAAACCGAAAGATATCCTATTGATGCCGACATGGCGCGATTGGATCCATACCGATGAGCAGTTCCTGAAAAGCGAATATTTCCTTGCTTACGCTCACCTGATCCAGAACCCGAAACTGCTCGGCCTGCTCGAAGAGTACAACGTCAACGTGAACTTCTATCCGCATTACCGGGCACAGAATTATTTCGAGAATGAAGTCGGAGGGTTCCACGAAAGAATTCGGTTCATCTCTCTTGGCTCAAAGACGGTCCAGCAATTATTGATTGACCATGCCTTATTGATCACAGATTACAGCAGCGTCAGCTTCGATTTTACGCTGCTCAGAAAGCCGGTCGTCTATTACCATTTCGATGTCGACCGCTTTTTCCGCAAAGAAATACTGCGGCCCATCGAAGAAACCTTCATTGGCGGAATCGGAACGCATGAAGAAGAACTGATCACCATTATCGAAGACCGGATGAAAAATGATTTTGCAAATTTCGATTACGACATCTCTGGGATCATCAAGTATACGGACCAGCACAATTGCCTCCGGATTTTCAATGAAGTTCAAAAACTGGTGGATTCATCTGCCGAGCTTCCAATGGCGGATTTAGCAATGTTCCAAGCAAAAGAAAAAATGCTGGACCATTCGAGCTTGAAATGAATACAGAAAATCCACTCCCGGCAATAATTCAAAGGAGTGGATTTTTTTGTGCTGAATCGCTCGCTAGGGAAAGATCAAATATCGCACGAATTCGGCGACACGAACCGGTGGACTTGTCCATCACTTTCCCCTGTCAAGACGTTAATGACCACGTATGACCCTTTCGCAAGGTTGGTGAATGTGATGGAATGGATCTTTTCGTTGGTTTCAGTATCCCTCCATCCCTCATGCTTTCCATCCTTCATCCCGTCATGCGTTACTTCGGCGTAAGCGGATGGTTGCTCAAACTCTTTCCATTTGTGGAACCGGACGCCGTCCCAGCGGTATAGAACGGGTTTCCATGTGACGACGCCAACATCTGAATCAGCCATCGACGCCCCGTGTTTTGGCGGATAAGCTTTCACGATGTCCTGATCCAAATTGCCACTGTATTCACATGCAATCGCGCGCATAGAATAGCCGGTAGGATCTTCCCCGGTGTCATGCGCCAAAACAGGCGCCACTGAAAAAGCGCCTATGACGGTAAACGAAAGAAGCAGGAGAAAGAAGCTTCTGCTGATGCGCTTCATGGTTGTCACCTTCCTGGACATATTGTTTCCTCGATAAGGCAAACAGCCAGAATGGTTGTAAGGGGATCATGGATGTTCCGATTAAAGCAGTCCACCTTCCTCGGGCATGGTCGATAATGGACGGACGGGCAGAATTCATCGGATGCAGGGACAGTTGCCTCGTTTGCCGCCAGAGGATTGTGTTTAGTTTTTTTGATAATAAATTAGACAAATCCGAGTTGTAACGCTATGTATGTGACTTTCCACATGCTATTATACGCTTTTCTTATTAAAATATTAATTTATTATTATTTATATTTATTCATATAAAACCCGCTCATCAGATATGAATCCAAAGGAGCGGGTTATAGGTTTTATTCAACCTGCTGATCGTCAGTGAGGGGTGGTCAGATAAGGGTCACAGCTGGGTGCAAATCCGGAATTATAGCCCAGCAGAAACGCATCGGTCCGTTCTTTTGGTGTTCCGTGTGTCTTGTTAAGTTTCGATGAGTCTTCACCAATATCCGCCAGGGTGCGCATGACTTCCTGGATGTCGGTAGTTTCCAAAAGACCGCGGGCGTATACTGAATTCGCCCATACGCCGGTCAAGCAATCAGCATTGAGTTCAATGCTTCTTGAAGTCGCGATAGGTGAAGCGTTGTCGCTGACTGGCAGCCATCCCAATTCGTTCTGTAAATTATGGGCATATTCGTGCGCTACGACAAACGCAACAGAGAAATCGCCTGCTTCGTATTCAATGGGTGGATCATAATTGAATTTAACTGTCCCGTTCCAAAGCTGAAGAGCCATTTCCAGTGTAATGACAATCTGATCGTCTTTGCCGCAATAAAATGCTTGAAGAGGATCATTCGGTGCTGACATTGTGCAATCGGTAACAATCGGTTCACCAGAACCAGGGAACGAATAAGTAACGGCAGGTGCTGGATAGCCGTCTCCTGTCATTAACGGAGACCAATAGGCATGGACGTCATTCAAGACATAGACCAAGTAATCGTACATGGTGTAATCCACTGGCAGTTCCGTCTTGAAGGCTGGGCTGAATGTTGCGGGTACTCCTTGTGCAAAGTCTTGCATATTTTCCGTGCTTGTACTTAATGGAGTTGGAGGAATACTCCAACCGGTGAGTAGTAGTAAAAGTGTTGCGGATATAAATAGCTTAGCTAATTTTCTAGTCATTATGGGCATCTCCTATATTTATAAACAGCTTTTAAGATTCGTTTAGGTATTCAGCAAATACGCCTCGCAATCCGACGCCAACCCGCTGTCATCACCTGTGGAGAGCTAGGGCTGTTGGGAAAGAAACAGGATAAATACTCTTTTTTTAGCGCTTCATGGGTCGTCACCTTCTTAGGTATATTTTTACCTCGAAGGGCAGGTGGAAAGATGGGTTTATGAAATAAACAGATGTTCCGATCTATGCAAGCCTCCTTCCTCGGGCATAACCAGCAATAATGGGCAGACGGGCAGAATTCCAGCGCTTGAAGGGACAAATATCCGGTTTGCCGCTAAATGATTTTAGAAGTGTAAAGATATAGAATGGTGAGTTCTTTATCGGAAAGAACGCAACTGTCCGAATTGGAGCTATGTATATGACTTTACGCATGCTTATTATACGCTTTTGAAGCGAAAATATCAATAAATTATTTAAAAATTCAGATAATTATCTTCAAGTAGTTAATTTTTAATTTCCGTTTATGGCTTTAAAAAGATTACAGAGTGAAGAAGCAGCTTTTTGATTTTCGCTCTGAAGGGGAGTAAATGAAAATATCGGAGATAAAGCTGATGAAGTTTCCGATAGTATTGAAGGACCTACTAGTGCTTATCTTTTTCTGCGGACGTAATTAAAAGAAATTGAAGGCTAATAGTCTAAGTATTAATAAGCTGAATTTTAAAACCTAGTTGACAAGTTGGTTTTAAGTGGTGTCTACTGTTAATAAGCTTTTCCGTTTTGCCAAGTTGCTGAATGGAAGCTGGGATGGGAGGAATAATAAATGGATAAAGAATTGCATCCTGTCATTCGAGGAGCCGAGTCGTTTTTATTGGATGGCAATAGCATCGGGGTTTTGATATGCCACGGCTTTTTAGGCACTCCGCAGAGCATGAGTGATTTTGGGCAGGCAATTGCTGCCCATGGCTATACGGTTTCTTGTCCGAGGCTTCCGGGGCATGGCACATATTTCAAAGATCTTGAACGATTTTCCTCAAGGGATTGGTTTGCACGAATTGAAAAAGCATATATGGAGTTAAAAGAAAGCTGTTCCAACATTTTTGTCGTAGGACAATCGATGGGCGGCACCTTGACGTTGGATTTGGCGAGCCGCTATGGTGATATCGCTGGCATACTGCTGCTGAATCCGGCAATCGATATTCCGGCCTTTGAAACTTACCGCGAACAGCCTGCAAGCGGCTATGTTGATGAAGACAAGCCGGATATCAAGAAAGCGGATGCTGTGGAAATTACGTATAGTGAAGCGCCGGTAAAGGCATACCATGAATTATTGCGTTATATGGATTCGGTAAAACCGAAGCTAGCCGATATCCATTGCCCGGTGATTGCCTTTCGATCGCTGGAAGATCATGTTGTCCCGCCTGGCAATACCGATTATATTTTAAGCAAGATCCAATCAGAAACCAAGCGAAAATTCGAACTGCAGGATTCGTACCATATTGCTTCGATGGACAATGACTTGGAATTCATCATTGAAAAATCGATTGGGTTTATGAGGGATACTGTTCCTGTGCGGGAGATGGTTCAGGTTACGCACGATAAATAGACAAGAAAAGAGCCGCTGCCAGGAATCGTTGAGATTCCTGGCAGCGGCTCTTTTGCGTTAAAACGTCATTTAATTACTTACCCAAGAACCCTTCTTCAAAAATCTTCAGCAAATGATCAAGCGTAATCGGGTCGCTGTAAGTGGATTCCAACGTGTTGATCTCGATAACTTGGTCGTTTTTGACAGCGGGAATGTTTTTCCAGACATCCGTTTCCATGAAGGAATTGTCGGCTTCGGGATTTTTGCTCAAGACGACGTAGTCTCCGGAAAATTCAGGGAGGACTTCCGTTGAGAATGTGTAGACGCCGGCTTTAAGCGCGAGCTCTTTTACTTTTTCAGGCATGTTCAAGCCCATTGCCTGATAGAGGATTTCCGTGCCGCGGGCGTAATTGTCGCCAAAGACGTAGAATTCTTTGTTGCCGCTTTCGATGACGGAAACTGTAGCATCGTCGCCGATTTTCGTGCGGATCGCGTCGCCTGCAGCGGCAGCGCGTTCTTTGAAGTCAGCTACCCATTCAGTCGCTTCAGTTTCTTTGTTGAGAAGTTTGCCGATTTCGACTTGCTGCGACAGGTAATCCAGTTTGCCCCAAGTGAAAGCGACGGTCGAAGCGATTTCGTTCAGCTTGTCCAAGTTCTTCGTTTGGGAACCGGCGATGATCAAATCGGGATCGAGCTCGATGATTTTCTCGAGATTGTCTTCCGACACGACTTCAACGCCTTCCAGCTGTTCCTGGAACAAGGGGTTGGCATTGGTCCATTCGTCGATTCCGACGATGTTCGCGTCCAAAGCCAATGCATTTGGGCCATTGGTTAAAGCAATGACGCGCTGCGGATCTTTCGGCACTTCGACAGGTCCGTTTTCTGACTCGTATAAGAATGTTTCCGAATCTTTTTGGGCTGTGCTGCTTTCGGCTGCGGGCTTTTCGGTGCCGCAAGCGCCAAGAATCAGCACGGCCACTAATAGAAATGCTATGTATAGATTTTTCAAGATGATGTTCTCCTTTTCTCGGTAGGCTTTTATGGATGGAGCGGTAATAAGGGGGTGGCAGTAATCAATAATGATAATCATTTTCAATTATTGTCATACTTAGCGTACGTCTATTGAGAATGATTGTCAATGGGGAAGTGAATTAAGGAAGAAGTTCTCGTGGAATGATGCATGTCTGATCGACGTATTCCTTCTTAAAGGTAAGCCAAGTGAAGAATATTTGGTGTACAAAGTCCATTTTTTTGCACGTCACATGAAATTTTCTTTTTCCAAACAATTATTTCAAAGTCTTTTTTCGCAAAAGTGAGAAGGGCTTGAAAGAAGAAAATGTATGGATTTCACCTCTTCTTCTCTTCAATAAAACAAAAGTGGTAGGGGATAAAAGTATATAAGAAAAACATTATAAATTTCTGAATTAAAAGAATATTATATAACACTTTACATATTTTAGTCCATAATATAGGTTTATGGTATTGGAAAACGAAAAAATGATAGTAATTTTTAGTGTAGAACAGGTGAAAAAGCTTAGATTTTAGAGAATTCACTCCATTTTCTTTTTTGAATAGTCTGAATTTTTATGAGCTTGAGCTTGTTTTTAAAAACCTATCATTGTAAAAATGACAGGTAACGGGTTGGCATGCCAGCAAATTTGTTGGAGAGAGTGGAAGGAGTGGTAAAGGTGGTAGAAACAAGTTCACAAACAATAACAGTTGAGAAGGCAATCAAATTCATGGGCACAGAAGTGGAAATGGATACAGAATTTTGGCAGCTCAAAAAGAAACGCAGAATCAAATCCCGAAAAAGTCCTGGTATGTGTGTCAACTGGTCACTGGATTTAACTGTCTCTTTTAAACTGCTCGATGATGGACAAAAGACTGTTAATGAAGCGGAAGTCTTTCTTCTTCCTGAAGAACTGCCGATTTTCACACGGACGCTGATCGAGCATCCTGTTTTGCTTCCCATCAGTTATGCGCAGCAGCTTTCAATGGAGCGCGGAATGCATTGCATCCGCTTAACATCACAGGAACCTTTCGAAGATTTTGCTGGACGCCTTTCCGAAGCGCTTTACGCACTCGGATAAAAGAAAGGAGCGGGAAAGCACACAATCATGGGTGTTTAGAGGAGAGAAGCAAATATGGAACAGATGGAGCATTTGCCTCAACAATCAGTTGGCTATTTTTTCTCAGATCCAAAGATGTGCATGTTGAAAATGGAGCGGCTTTCATCACGTTCTTCGCCCGCCTGACAAAAGAAACCTCCTTTGGGAAAGAGGGAGTGGAACTAACCCGGATTCACCCTGTATGGGTGAACATAGACGAGGTGTTGATGGACCACGCATCTGAAAAGGCGAAAGCCATGCCCAATTGCATGCAGCGATACGAACTTACACCCAATGTCTTCTACAGCTTATGCCGTTTATCGAAAACTTGTCCTGGAGAGCTTTTCTACATCACACCCTATCACCTGAAGTCCACACACAGGAAATACATTCAGTAGCAAGTGGAATCCATAATTTAATAATATTTTGTTAATAAAATCAGAATCTGAACTAATTGCGCCTTTATTCCGCACGGAAACAGAAAAGAATGTCTGTATGAAAAAAGTGTTGTAAGAAACAATTCTGAGGAGGATGAATCGAATGACTGCTATTATTAAAGAAGAAACAAGAATGGATCACCTAACTAAAACGTATTTGCAAATGTATGAGGAATTTATCGTCGGCTATAAGCAATACAAGAAGGAAAAATCCACGCCTTATTCGAAATCAGTGAAAGCTGAACGTTTAGCCGACTGACCTTGTGCTGTAGACTGAAATTCAATATGAAGAAATAGCCGCTGCCAGGAATCCTCGTGATTCCTGGCAGCGGTTTTTGCAGTTGCATCGGGTGATGGGAGAGTCAATGAGGACAAGGTGAAACTGTTCTACCTCGACTTTTTATTCAAACTTTTATGCCGGCGGACTGCTTATCGTCCTATAATAGAGAAAGAACGAATCGAAACTATTTGATACACCAAGGGGGCTTAACGTGAATATTATCCTGATAGGTGACAGTGGGCATGCCAAAGTGATTGCTGATAATGTGTTTTCTGCCGGGAACCGTGTGGTGGCGAGGCTGGATGATAAGCACACCGAAATTTTCAAGGCGAATGGCTGCTGGTTCGGCCCTGTTTCCGAAGTCTCCAAGCTAATGGAAAAAGAGCAGGCGAAAGTCATTATAGCAATTGGCGCAAACTCGGTCAGAAGAAAAATCGTCGAACGTTTGGCGTTAAATGCGGATCAATATGCGACCGCTATACACCGCAATGCCGTAATAAGCCCGAGTGCCGCGATTGGCTATGGCACCGTCGTAATGCCCGGAGCGGTCGTCAATGCAGAGGCAACGGTTGGAAATCACGCGATTTTGAACTCGCGTTCCGTGGTGGAGCATGATTGCATTGTCGGGGATTATATCCATATCGCTTCAGGCGCAGCGGCAGCGGGCTTAGCGAAGCTCGGCGAAGGTGCGCTGGTAGAGACAGGCGCAAGTATTTCTCCTATGAAAGAAATCGGCCAGTGGAGTGTTGTCCGCGCAGGTTCTGCGGTAATGGGTGACGTCGAAGCGTTTTCGACGGTGATGGGGGTTCCGGCATTGGAGATTAAAGCCGGGATGGAGAAATAAGAATCCCGATGTCCGAACAGATTTAGTCTATTGGCAAATCAGAATATAGAAACATAGCCATTGCAGGAATCCTTAAGATTCTCGGCAGTGGTTTTTTTGCATGGGGATTGGAAAAGCGTATCCATCAAAATAATTGCCATCCCAAAACCATTTCAACCCCAACCCTAGCATTTCCACACACCTTTCCGTAGAATTGACGGATAAGGAAAGAGCGGCGACGCCTTTCGATCATAGTTATGGATGTGAATGCACTTGATTCTTACTGAAATATTAAATGTAGTATTGCCGGTCTTTTTGTTGCTCGCTGTCGGTTTTATCGTCGGCAAAACGATGGCGATCAATTCGAAGTCGGTGTCGGATCTGTCGATTTACGTCTTCAGTCCCGCTTTGTTCTTTTACTCGGTATCGACTTCCGAGATGGACATGAATGATTTTGGCCGGATTGTGGTTTTTTCGTTTACGTTGTTCCTAGTGTTTGCTGGCTTTATATGGCTGGCGGGCAAGCTTCTGAAATGGGATCAAATGTATCAAAATACGCTGATGCTGGCGAGCGGATTTCCGAACGCAGGGAATTACGGGCTGCCGATCATCTTGTTTGCGTTCGGCGACGCCGGCGTGGCGATTGGCATCATCTACCTGGTCATGCAATCTTTTTTAATGAACTCGGCAGGCGTGTTCTATGCATCGAATCACCGACACGCGCCGAAAAAAGATATCTTTCTGACGGTCGTGCGGATGCCTGGCTTTATCGCGATCCTGCTTGCGTTGCTGTTGAAAATCACCGGCATCCCAGTACCGTCTGCGATTGAAAGTGCGACGGGGCTGCTTGGGCAGGCATCAATTCCGGTGATGCTGACGCTGCTCGGCATTACGCTCGCATCGATTCAGCTGAAAAATGTTTTCGCGTTCATCGGCACGGCGGTGCTGTTCAAACTGGTCGCGTTTCCGGCGCTGGCATTTTTGCTGCTGCAGCTATTGTATCCGGGCGATGCGCTGGAAGCGAAGGTTCTGCTAGTGGCGGCTGCGACACCAACGGCCGCAACGACAACCTTGCTCGCCATCAAATTCAATATGAATCCGGATCTTGTGTCGAGCGCGATGTTCGTCAGCACAGTCGCGAGCATCGTGACGATACCGATTTTGCTGCTGGTGCTGTAGCTTCAGGAAGCCAAAAAAAAGCCCATTCCACTTGCGGAATGGGCTTTCTTTCTATATGACTAGCGGACATTCATTTCGTTCGGGTGTGCACCTTTACGGCGGTTTTTGTTCAACGCATGGATTTTGTCCATGTCGTCCGCTGACAATTCGAAATCAAAGAGGTCGAAGTTTTCTGCGATGCGCGACGGCGTGACGGATTTCGGAATCGCGATCGTGCCGTTCTGTAAATGCCAGCGCAATACGACTTGTGCCGGTGTTTTGCTGTGGGCTTCGGCAATCGCAATCACCGTCGGGTCCTGCAGCACTTCGCCGCCTTGGTCAAGCGGGCTCCACGCTTCTACAAAAATATCGTGCTGTGCGCAGAATTCCTTGAGTTCAGTCTGCGCCAAGTACGGATGGCATTCGACTTGGTTCAAGACTGGCGGCACGTCGCATTCTTCAAGCAAACGCTCAAGATGTTCGATTTCGAAATTGCAGACGCCAATCGCTTTGACTTTGCCGTCTTTATAAAGCTTTTCAAGCGCTTTATACGTATCGACGTATTGGCCGAAATCCGGAGTCGGCCAGTGGATCAAGTACAAGTCGACATAGTCGAGCCCTAAACGCTCCAGGCTGTCTTCGAACGCACGCAATGTGCTGTCGTAGCCTTGGTCGCTGTTCCAAACTTTGGTTGTGATGAACAATTCTTCGCGCGGCACGGAAGATTCCTTCAATGCCTGCCCGACGCCTGCTTCGTTCTTGTAAATCATCGCGGTATCGATTGAACGGTAACCGACTTTAATAGCTTCTGTAACTGCATCCGCTGCTTCGTTGTCCGGCACTTGCCAAACCCCGTAGCCAAGCTGCGGCATTTTTAATCCATTATTCAACGTTACAAATTCCATTCAGCATATCCCCTTTTCCAAATAAGTTTACCTAATGCATTAGATACCCTTCGATACTGCACATTAACCCTTCGATTTACGAATTAAATAAAAAGGCATTCTTTTTCCCATTTAACGCCAATTTAACCTACATTCCTTATTATGAAGATAACGGACAAGCAGGTCACGTGAAATGATTTCAGAAGCGGCAAACTCTTTTATTCATCGATGAAAAGGGGTTATGGCAATGGACGATCTACAATTTGCCCAACGTTACGGGCAGCTGGTCGAATCAATAGGCGGCGGCGAATGCACCGTTTACGAATTCCATAATGAAGTGGGCACGGTGCGCAGCATTTTCCTCAAACGGGAGATTCCGATTGCCATTGATGGCCAAACTTATTTTGAAGCAGTGACGCCTTGCGCTTATGGCGGCCCTGTTATTTTAGCATGCAAAGAAGGGCGCCGCTGGGAACTCGCCGCGGCGTTTGAGCGCGCGTTCCGCAAGTATTGCTGGGAACAAAACATCATCAGCGAACGGGTGCAGTTCAATCCACTGCTTGGCAACGCGGCTGATTTTGCAGGCTGCTACGAAACGGAATTCATCGGCGAAACCACGGCGGTCGACCTCCGCGCCAAAAACCCGGTGTGCGGCGAATTTTCGGAACGCGGCAAAAAGACGCTGTTTAAAGCGCTTGAATCCGGCGTCGATTACCGCGTGACCGCTAACCCTAATCAAGCAGATGCGAGCCGTTTCGCTGCCTTGTACGCTTCGATTGCAGTTCACCAGAACATGCAGCAGGGCAAAGTGGAAAGGCACCAGCTTGCCAAATACATTGAAAAACTAGGGCCGGATCTGGTCATTGCAGAAGCCATTTACCGGGAACGCACCATCGCTGTTTCAGTGAGCAGGCTAAGCGGCAGCGTGCTGGAGCCGGAATTGAGCGCGATGCTGCCGGGATTCGCCCATTTAGCGCCGGAACATGTATTGCATTTTGGGCTGGCGTGCTGGGGAAAACAGAACGGTGCATTGTTTGTTCTCCTAGGCGGCGGTGAACAATCTCCCTTCAAAGACCTATTCATCCGCAACACCCGATTCGAGGTGTGGGAGGGGCGGAAAATCTGGAACGAAGAAGCCTATGCAAAGCTATGCGCGGCAGTGGAACGGCGGGCTGCCATTGTAGAACTGGCAGCAATGCCTCATGGATTTCCTTCATCATGAGTTGGAAAGCGAATGTCTAAATGGAAATGAGCCAAAATTATAAAAAATTAATTACAAATACTCAGGTTTTTCGCCGGACATGGTATGATTTGAGTAGAGGCTTTTAACGCTGCGGGGTATGCCACAGCCATTGCCGTCTGTACGGATTTAACTTGAAACGGAGGGTTTATTATTTACACATTAGGTTTTGTCATCAGCCATAAAAACAACGAAAAGCGCCGGGCGATTTTGCCGAAAGATATGTCGGGCATCAAGTTCCCGGAACGCCTGTATTTTGAACAAGGCTACGGAGAAGCGCTTGGCATTTCAGACGAAGAATACGCTGCACACGGCGTCCATATCGTGTCGCGCGAACGCGCTTTGGAATGCGAAGCGATCGTCGATGTGAAGCTCGGCGATGCCGATTACTTCGACCAGATTACTGAAGGCAAATTATTGATCGGCTGGGCGCACGCTGTTCAGGACATCCGTTTCACTGATGCAGTGCTTGCAGGCAATCACACGGTTATCGCGTGGGAAGAAATGTTCGAAGGCGGACGCTATATCTTCTACCGCAACCGCGAAGTTGCGGGCGAAGCAGCTGTTCTTCAAGCGTATCAATACGCAGGCAGAATGCCTTATGAAACGAGAGTAGCGATTCTCGGAAACGGCCACACATCGAAAGGTGCCATGCGCATCCTTCATGGCCTTGGCGCGGAAGTCGACGTTTTCGGCCGCAGACACGAATCGTTATTCCGCGAAAAAATGACGGAATACGACGTTCTTGTAAACTGCGTGATGTGGGACACGAATCGCACAGATCGCATCATCTACAAAGAAGATTTGAAACGCCTGAAAAAAGGCGCGATGATCATCGATGTCAGCTGCGATCCGGAACTGGAAATCGAAACGTCACGCCCATCGACAATCGATAACCCGGTCTATACGGTCGACGGCATCATCCATTATACTGTCGACAACACACCGGCGATGTTCCCGCACACCATCACAAAAGTGTTGAGCGAAGGCTTTTGGAGCATGCTCGATGATTTGACGGAAGGCAATTTGTCCGACATGGTCAAAGAAGCCGTCGTCATCGAAAACGGCCGCATCATCGACCACCACATCACCGAGTTCCGCGAAGCGCGCGGCTTGTTGGTGAAATAAAGGAAAGCAGGCTCCCGCACCGGAAATCGGTGCGGGAGTTTTTTTGTGGTTTCTATGCCAGGATCGTCCATTTTTGCTTCCTCCACAAGGCGCATATAGCACTTGCTATTTAATGACTATATTCATAGAATAAAGGTAGAAGTTGTAAATATTTGGAGGTGCTCGATGTGAAGTTGAACGTGGAACAGCGTAGGATTGTCGAGCTTGAGCCAACTGGGCCGATGCTGATAAAGGGTGTGGCAGGGTCTGGCAAGACGACGGTAGCAATCCGCCGCATTAATTTTTTGAAAGACCATTATAGCCATGAAGAAGATGACCGGATTTTGCTGGTCACTTACAATAAAACCTTGCTCCAATACATTAAGCATCAATATGCGAGGATGGCAGATGCTGACCAAATAACAGCTGAGCGTCTTTTTTCTTCGGATACAGAAGTGGAAATACTGACGATTGATAGCCTTATGTTCAAAGAGTTCGGCCGCTATCAAAGACGGATTGGCAAAAAGCTGGAGCTTGCGACAATCGAGCAGATGCACAAAGCCATGATTCTGGCGATTCATCATGTAAAAAAGTCTTATCCCGACGTGAAGCTCCTTTCACCAAAATACAGTAAATTTCTGCTGGATGAAGTGGAATGGATTTTGGCATGTTCGATGACAGACGCAGAAACGTATCAGTCTGCTGACCGCATCGGCCGGGCATCTGGCGACGGCGGAACTCCACAGAAGCTGATGAAGAATTCCTCTTTGCGGGCAGCTATTTTCGATGTCTGCCTTTATTTCCGAGAACAATTGGAGAAAGAGGGTTTGACGACGTATAAACAGATGAACTTATATGCACTGGAAGAAATTCGGCGCAGCCGCAAACAGGCGTATACACATATTATTATCGATGAAAGCCAGGATTTGACGCGTGTTCAGCTCCAGTTTTTAAAAGAATTGTATAACGAGAAGGCGCATTCCTCGCTAATGTTCGTAGCGGATAATACACAAAGCATTTATCCACTTTCATGGCTAGGAAAAGGCCGTCCTTATACATCCATCGGCTATGACATGAGCGGAAAATCCCGGACGTTGAGCAAAAATTACCGGACGACAACTGAAATTTCAACAGCGGCGTTCCATTTGATCGAAGCGGATGAAAGCATTCGGGCCAATGTCGATTTCGTCAAACCGGCGTTGATTGACCGTCACGGGCATCCGCCAATTTACCGGTTCTTCCTGACTCCCCAGCAGCAATTGCAGTTTCTGATTGATGAAATCAAGATGCTGCAAAACGATTACGCATTATCGGAAATTTGTGTAGTGGCGCGTGAAAACCGCCACATCGAAAGTATGGCTGAAGGGCTTGTGCATGCAGGCATCCCGAGCGGCATCTTGCAGCGCAACGAACCGGATTTCGAATCCGACAAAGTGAAGCTAGTGACGATGCATTCGATCAAGGGACTGGAGTTTAAAGTCATATTCCTAATTGACTTGAACAGTGGTTTGATTCCACAGGACCGTTATGCGGATGCGGATGACCAGCGGACGCTCGATTCCGATGAACGGAGGCTGCTGTATGTCGGTATGACGCGGGCGAACGAGTTATTGTACATGTCATCGGTCAAAAAACCTTCAAAATTCATCAAGGAAATCGACCGCAGACATATGCGGATGAAGAAAGACGCGTCGCTGAGGCCATTCGAGTCGATTCCTATGACCGACTACCGCTTGACGGACCAATTGGTCGACTTGCACTCAAAAGAGGAAGTCATCCGGCAATGGCTGGTGCGGGAGCTGCAGGAAACGTATGGCTATCCGCTTGAACTCTTGGAACTGGAGTTTCAGGTACAGCAGTTTTCGAAAAAAGGCTATTGCGATATTGCGGTGATGGTTTATGCAGGTGGAGACGCAAGGCCTTATATCATTGCCGAAGTAAAGCGCTTCGGCAGCGGCATTGAAGAGGCTGTGGAGCAGCTGAAAACCTATCTGGAAGCTGACAGCCGCGCGTTCTATGGCATCGCAACGGACGGGCTGGAAGTGAAGATCATTGACCGCAACGGGGAAGAAGTGCAGGACCTGCCGAAATGCCGGGCACAATTCCTGCCGGAA
>NZ_RQII01000026.1 GCF_004761975.1 Planococcus koreensis
TTGAAAACCTAGTTGCACAAAAGAAGCGCGCCCTCCAGGCGCGCGATTAAAACGGACATCATTTATTGAAGATCTCTTCCACTTTCTGTGCTACAGCATCTTCATTTTCAACATCTTCAACCAGCAGCGCGAGGACGTACGGCGGCTCTTCTGTCGGGTAGCCGATGAAGAGGCCGTTTTCGTTGCCTTGCGCTTTGATGAGGCTGAGCGATCCGGTGAAGCCGTCGATCGATTCGCGCATTGCCGCTTCGAGCGGTTCGATGTTCGCTTCGCTGATGACGCTGTCGAGCCAGACTTTCGGTGTTTCGCCTGCAAGGAGTGTCGGCTCATAGACCGAACCGCCGTTTTGGAACGCTGTATACAACGCTGCGAGATGCAGGATGTTTGCCTGCACCTGGCCTGCAGCTCCTGGCGCACCGTTTTGGGACAGCGTCGACGGTGTCAATTCGATGGTGAACGGCATCGCTTCGCCGAAACCGAAATCTGCTAAGCGCTTGGCGAATGCTTCGCTTCCTTGCGCCTGCAATTGCGAGTCGTACAGATTATTCGCAGTGGCTCCTATGGTTTTATTCGTTGCATCGGGCTCTACGGTTCCTGCTTCAAGCCCGGCTGCAGCGACGAGCGGATTCAATGCCGCGCCGGGCGTATAGGCTGCGGCGAAGCGGTTGAAAAACACGAGGCGCGGATCATTTGCGAGCTCGCGGTAGCGGCTCTGGGCGATATTCGGGATGAACAGATTTGGATTGAAGCCCGGAGAACTGACGAGCGCGAGCACTTCGCCGGTTTTCGGATCGATGGCTGCGGCTGTACCGGATTTTCCGTCCATCGCGTTGTAAATACGCTTTTGCAGCTCGGCGTCGAGGCTCAGCTTCAAGGCTTCGCCTTGCGCTGCTTCCCGCTCTGATGCGGTAACGGTTTCGCCGCTATTCGCTTTTTGGATCAGGATGCGCCCGGCCGTGACTCCGCGCAATTCGTCTTCGAAGCTTTCCTCCAAGCCGCGGCGGCCGATGACGTCATCAGTTTCGTAGCCCGTGCCTTTGCGCTCGGCCAATTGTTCCGCCGTAATCGGCCCGACAAAGCCGGAGATATGCGACAGCGGCTCGCCAAATGGATAGCTGCGCAAGGTCAGCTCATTGCGCACCGTGCCCGGAATGGCGAACAGCTGGTCCAGCACCGCCTGGTCTTCGCGAATATGGGCAAGCGGCACATAGAAATGCGGCTGCACCCAGCTTTTGCCGAGCTTGGTGGTGATTTCAGCCGGCGTGATATCGAGCAATGCGGCGACGTCAGCGATGCGCTTTTCATCGAACTTCTCAGGGATGACGCCCACTTCATAGCCGACCGCGTTGACGGCGATGCCTTTGCCGTTGCGGTCGACAATATCAGCCCGCGGCGCCAGTTCTTTCACCGCTGAGACCGTGTCGCCCCGCTCGAGCCCTGGCAAAATGAACGACGGATCCCATTCGACGAACCAATTGTCATTCTCGTACAGCAAGCTCATCGTTTTCGTGAACTCGACCGGGCCGCCTGCGCTGTCCATCGCCAATTCCAGCTTGAAATCAGCCGGCAGCTCGCGGCTCCACTCGGCGTCTGACGCCGGTTCGCCAACGTTCACGGCAAGGTTCTGGATAGCCAGCTCGCGATGGAGCTCTTGCTGCCAATCGACAAAAAGCTCTTTGCCGAATGCCCCTTTCGTGCCTTCATTCAAATACGAATCGTACATCTGGACAAAATCCTTTTGCTGCCACAGCCCGATAAATTCTGTGAGCCGCGCTTGTGCAGCAATCTGCTCTTCTGAGACCTGCACCGCTTCTTCTTCCGACTCCGCTTCCGGCGCAGGCTGCGGCTCGTCTTGGCAGGCGGACAGGATTAGGACGAATAAAAGTAAAATGATGGCTCTCATCTTTTTTTCCATACCGGCACCCCCTTTCTTCTTAGTTTAACAGTTTTCTGAATAGTTTGAACTCGTAATTTAGGTTATCATGGAGGAAAGATCCAATACGCTCTAGTCTAAAACGAAAGGCGGTGCTGCGGATGTTCGAGGAAATGAAATCACGGCATTTATTCGGCTGGATGTTGGGCGCGTCGATCGTGTCGATTTTCATCCTGCTGCAGGTCACACAAAACCCGCTTATCATCGACGTCGCGCTGCAGCTGGTGTTCTACGTCGTCGTGCCGGTGTGGTTTTTCAGCTACCACTTCAAAAAGCGCGGCGTGAAACTGCGCCAAATCGTGTTCTTCCGCGGCACTGCGCGCTGGCTGCTTCCTGTTTTCGGGCTTACCGCTCTGTCATTGGCGTTTTCCATCGGCATGATTTGGCTGCTCTTGCGCGCGCTCATGCCGATCGCCCCAGCCGCGGTCGATTTCGTGCTCACACCGCAGCCCCTTCCTGACGCATTATGGTATTTGGTTGCGACCGGCTTTATTGTCGCCGTCATTGGGCCGATTGCGGAAGAGTTCGTATTTCGCGGACTCATCCTGAACCGGCTGATTTCGAAATTCGGTTTCTGGAATGGACTCGGCTTGTCGAGTGCCATTTTCGGCATGTTCCATATCGACTTTTTCGGCGCATTCATGTTCGCGGTCGTCGCGTCGCTCTTGTATTTGAAAACCGGCAATTTGCTTATCCCGATTTTGCTGCACATCGTCAACAACACCGTTGCGGTTTACCAAAGCTTTGTCAATCCGTCTTTCCCGCAATGGCTGATGGTGACGAGCATCAACGACCTTTACACCAAAAGCATGCCGAACCTCATCGTGCTGATTGCCAGCCTCGTGCTGCTGCTGTTTATCATCGCGCGGATGGCCAAGGGCTTGGAAGACCAGCTAAAAGAAGATCAGATTTTTTCGGAATAAATTCTTGGGGAGGTGCAAGGCATGAAAACCCATTTTCTGCCCACGACGCTGCGCGGCCGGATTGGCACGCTGCTCGCGGCTTTGGCGCTGCTGGAATTTTTCGCTCTTTATTTTTTTGCTGAATTGTTCGATGTTATCCGTTCTGAACTGTTAATCACTGCCTTTGGTCTTGTGGCGATGGCCGCCGCTATCACAGGTGCAGTCATGGGCCTGCTCGCTATACGCAAAGACCGGGAGCGCTCCATACTCGTCTATTTGTCCATCGCTTTAGGTGCCGTGGCCGCCGGCTTCGTGCTCGGCAACCTTGTCGGCATTCCGGGTATTTGAAGAAAAAATAAGCTTTTTCACAAAATCCTCAGATGAATGCATTTCGCCTTGGCGAAATGCGCCCTTTTCATAGAAGGAGCCGTTCGCCCCACAGCGAACGGCTTTTCCATTTCAGCTCTTGAACTTGGATGGTGGCGCTCCACTTTTCAGCCTAATCCCACTAGTGCCGGTTAAATTTCAAACAGTTCATGTTAACATCTCGCTAGGTCATGTTGAATCTCACAAACGTCATGTTAAATCACCGCTTCGTCATGTTAACGTCAAATTAATGCTTGTTAACGCGTAAGCCTTCCCCGTACACCCATAAACAGATGCATTTCTCCTCGGCGAAATGCACCTTCTCCATAGAAAGAGCCGTTCGCTGAGGCGAACGGCTCTTCCGTTTATGCACTTGAACTTCCACTCAGCTCGCTGCAGTCTTCGCGAACTGGCTATTGTAAAGGTCGGCGTAGAAGCCGTTGCGTTCGAGCAGCTCGCTGTGCGTGCCTTGTTCGATGACGCGGCCTTTGTCCATCACGAGGATCAAGTCGGCTTCACGGATGGTCGACAGCCTGTGCGCGATGACGAAACTGGTTCGGCCTGTCATCAGCAAGTTCATCGCTTTCTGGATGAGGATCTCGGTCCGTGTGTCGACGCTCGACGTTGCTTCATCGAGTATCATGATCGGCGGGTCGGACAGGATGGCGCGCGCAATCGTCAACAGCTGCTTCTGGCCTTGCGAAATATTCGATGCTTCTTCGTTCAATATCGTGCCATAGCCGTCCGGCAGCGTGCGGATGAAATGGTCGGCGTGCGCCGCTGTTGCCGCTGCGACGATTTCTTCTTCGGTCGCCCCGGTTTTGCCGTAGGCGATATTGTCTTTAATTGTGCCGTTGAACAGCCATGTATCCTGCAGCACCATGCCGAAGTTGCGGCGCAGTTCGCCGCGCGGCAAGTCGCGCGTGTCGATGCCGTCGATAGTGATGCGGCCGGCGTCCAATTCGTAAAAGCGCATCAAGAGATTGATGAGCGTCGTTTTGCCTGCCCCGGTCGGGCCGACGATGGCGACTGTCTGCCCCGGCCGGACTTGGATGTTCATGTCTTCGATCAACGGATTTTCGCCATAGCCGAAGTCGACATGCTCGAACGCGACTGCGCCTTTCGCACGTGTCAAAGATGCACCTTTCGCTTCCTGGCTTTGTTCCCGTTCATCCAGCAGCTCGAAGACGCGCTCTGCTGCAGCGACGGTCGACTGGATGATGTTTGCGATGTTCGCTGTCTGCGTCACCGGTTGGGTGAATTGCCGTGAATAAGTGATGAACGCCTGGATATCCCCGATTGAGATGCGCCCTTGCGTCACCAGGATGCCGCCGGCAACGCTGATCAGCACATAACTGAAGTTGCCGATAAATTGCATAAGCGGCATGATGATGCCGGACATGAACTGGGCTTTGCGCCCGGCTTCGTATAATTGTTCATTCGTTTCGTTGAATTTATGGATTGCTTTCTTTTCGTGTCCGAATGCTTTGACGACCGGGTGTCCGGTGTACATTTCTTCGATATGGCCGTTCAATTCACCGAGCGTGCGCTGCTGGTCGGCGAATTGCGTCTGCGAACGCTTGAGGATCGGCCGGATGACGAACACCGACAGCATAAGGCTGGAAATCGCAATCGCGGTCAATATCGGGCTGATGATCAGCATCATCACTGTGATGCCGATGATTGTCACGAACGATGTGATAAACAGCGTCAAACTTTGCTGCAGCGTTGTGCCGATTGTATCGATATCGTTCGTCACGCGGCTCAGTGTTTCGCCTTTCGCCGTTTGGTCGAAATAATTGAGCGGCAGCCGTTCGAGCTTGGCGCTGACGTCTTCGCGCAAATCGTAGACCGTGTCCTGCGCCACCGTCGACATCAGGTATTGCTGCAAGTACATGAACGCGCTGCTGAAAACATACAGCCCCGCGAGCAGCAATAAAAGCTGGCCAATCGCGTCAAAGTCGATCGTTGCACCCGGTACACCGCGGATTTCACCATATGCGCCTTCGAATAATTCCGTGATCGCCATCCCCATAATCATCGGGCCGATGATCGTAAACACCGTGCTGAGGATTGCCGCAACGAAGACCACCGTCAGACGTGCGCGCCGCGGCTTCAAATACGCAAGCAGCCGCTTCAGCGTCGCTTTGAAATTCTTCGGCTTTTCGCCTGCCATCATCATGTTCGCACCGGGCGGCCCGAAGCCTGGCCCGCCGCGCTGAGGCCGTTTCTTGATGTCGCTCATGCGATCTCCTCCTCTGACAGCTGGGACTCGGCGATTTCCCTATAGACTTTATTGGTGCGCAAGAGTTCTTCGTGGGTTCCCATGCCGGCAATCCGCCCTTTTTCAAGGACGATGATGCGGTCGGCGTCCATCAGCGAACTGACGCGCTGGCCGATGAGCAGCACGGTTGCCTCCCGGGTTTCTTTCTCGAGCGCAGCGCGCAATTTCGAATCGGTCTTGAAATCAAGCGCCGAGAAGCTGTCGTCGAAAATATAGAGATCGGGCTTGCGGATCAGCGCACGCGCAATGGCGAGGCGCTGCTTCTGCCCGCCGGACAGATTCGAGCCGCCTTGCTCGACGTACGTATCGTAGCCGTCTTCCATCGAGCGGATAAAGTCGTCCGCTTGTGCGATAGTTGCGGCGTGTTCGATTTCATACGGTTCCGCGTCTTGTTTGCCAAAACGGATATTGTCCGCTACAGTTCCGGAAAACAAAATTGATTTCTGCGGCACAAAGCCGATTTTCGAACGGATTTCATCTTGCGAAGCGTCGCGGATGTCGACGCCATTGACGCGGATCGATCCCGCCGATACTTCGTAGAAACGCGGAATCAAATTGATCAGCGTCGATTTGCCGGAACCGGTCCCGCCGATGATCGCCGTCGTCTCGCCGGCTTTTGCTCGGAACGTTATGTCCGACAGCACCGGCTCTTCCGCTCCCGGGTAGCTGAACGTCACGTGTTCGAACTCGAGCGTGCCGCGTTCGCGGTCGGCTGTTTGAGTGCCGAGGTCTTGGAACGCCGGACGCATTGCCAGCACTTCGTTGATGCGGTTCGCTGACACGGCTGCTCGCGGCACCATGATGAACATCATCGACGCCATGACGAGCGCGAACATGATGAGCATGACGTATTGGATAAATGCCATCAAATCGCCGATTTGCATCGCGCCGTTATTGATGCGGATGCCGCCGAACCAGATAATCGCGACGACAGTCAAATTCATGACCAGCATCATCACCGGCATCAGGAACGCCATGATTTTATTGACGCGGATTGAGACGTCCGTCAGTTCGCGGTTCGCCTTCTCAAGCCGGACCTGTTCCTGCGGTTCGCGCGTGAACGCCCGGATGACGCGGATGCCCGTCAAGTTTTCGCGCAGCACCAAATTCAGCCGGTCGAGCCGCTTCTGCACTTCCGTGAACAACGGAATGCCTTTTTTCAGGATGAATAAAATCGATACTACCAAGACCGGCATCGCGCCGATGATGACGAGCGACAACCGCGCGTCTTTCGAAATCGCCATGATGAGCCCGCCGACCAGCATGATCGGCGCACTGACGACCATGCGCAGCATCACCAAGACCACTTGCTGTACTTGCGTGATGTCGTTCGTTGTCCGGGTGATGAGCGATGCAGTCCCTACTTCATCAAACTCCTGCAACGAAAACTGCTCGACGTGCGTGAACACTTGGCGCCGCACATCGCGCCCCATTCCCATTGCGGCTTTCGACGAGAAATAACTCGCCGCCACTGACGCCGCTGCGCCAAACGCCGAAACCGCCAGCATCCAGCCGCCGATCTGCCAGATATACGGCACATCGCCAAGCACAACGCCATTATCAATAATGTCGGCCATCAGCGTCGGCAAAAACAAATCCGCCATCGCTTGGATGAACACCAGCAAAAACACCATTCCCACAAGCCATTTATAGACTTTTAAATTCCTCAGGATTTTCAGCATATCCGCCGCCCCCTTCATTTCTCCATTGCTGCAGCTCTAAAGCTCCATAAGGGTTTGCTTTTAAGCTACTGCTTTTTAAAGAAACTGTCAAAATGCAGGCACGCTTTTGCCCAAGAAAATCTGCGAATATTTTCCTTTGCAATATGGTGAGGCGGAATACGCTCTTTTAGATAGAAAGAGCCGCTTTTCCGTTTTTTCACTTGGACTGGGGTGTGGCTCAAAAGCTGTGAGTTTGCCAATGCCTGTTAATTTTCGATTCATGCATGTTTTACTCCCAGCAATGCATGTTGAATCGCCGATACTTCATGGTAACGCGATTTGCCCAGCGGACTTTTGAAAAGTCGCATGAATGATTCGTTTCAATGGATAGGCGGCTGGAGGTTTTATTGGTAAACTAAGGAATATGAGTCGAAAAAATAACCGGGGTGAATAGGATGAAGTTTCACGTTTTGGGGGAGAATACGAAATTGGAGATTGATGTGCTGCAGCGGAATTATCCGGACAGCACGGATTTTTGGGATGCCAATTGGATCGCTTCGGTAATCCATCTGGAAATTCCCGGTTATATCGTGCATTTCGAAGCCGACTTGCGGACGGATGAACTGCGGGATTTTGTCGACGAGCTGCGCTCGATGAACGAAAATCTCGGCGGCACCGCCATCTTGAAAAATCTGGACAGTTATATTTACCTCGAAGGCGCGATGGATTTGCGCGGCAAGATTTCCTGGAATATCGAAACGTGCTATCCGGCTGGCATCGGCGCCGAGCTGACGTGTGATTTCGAATCAGACCAGACTTATTTGCGGATTTTGATCGATGAACTCGATCGGGTGCTGGAGGCGTTTCCGGTGCTTGGAAAAAATCCGAAATAACAGCGTGCGCCGGATAGGAGCGGATGGTCCATGAGAAAATCGACATTCATTAGCTTTATCGTTTTATTGATTTTGCTGAGCCTTTATTTCCTGGCTATCGATCCGCTGCTTGCAGACAATCGGTGGGCTGCGTTTTTCATTTACATGCTGATGTTTGCTGGCTTGAGCCTGCTAACGAAAAAATTGCATGGCTTCGCCAAATTGGACAAGCGCTTTGATGGACAAACTAGCGTCTGGCTGGTGGCCGGCGCCTTGCTGTTCTTCACCGTGTTCATATCCGCCTGGCAATAAATCCACAAAAAAAGCACAATCGGCTCAAAACCGATTGTGCTTTTGCTTTTATTTGAATACTTCCGCGGCCATCCCTGCAACATAATCACTGCCGCCGTTATCTTCCACGTTTTCGATCATCATTGCCAATACGAAATCCGGATTTGCGGAATCGTATGTGACGAAAAAGCCGTTTTCTTTGCCGCGGTCTTCGCCGGCCGCTTTCAATTCTGCGGTTCCGGTTTTCCCGGCAAGCGGTGCTTCGTCAATGTTCGCTGACTGCGCGTAGCCGTCAACGACGACGTTGCGCATGCCTTCGCGGAGCGTCGCTGCGTTTTCAGCACTCACCAAGCCTTCTTTCCACACTTGACCGTCTTCTTCTTCCATTAACAAAGTCGGTTTGTACATCGTGCCGTCCGTGATGAACGGCGTATACATCGACGCCAAATGGACAATGTTCGCAAGCATCTGTCCTTGGCCGAATGACGTATCCGCCAATTGTCCGGCCGAAGCGATCGTGCCTTCATTGGAAATCTGCGACGCCGCCAGCCCAATCGGAAATTCGATTGTCTCGCCAAAACCGTAATCGTTCAATCCGGCGATAAATGTTTCCGCCCCCATGTTCAACGCCTGTTGGGCGAAATAAATATTGTCCGAATAAACGAGTGCAATGTTCAAGTCGACCGGATTCGGCGCTTCCGGATGCAAACGAGACACTTTGTAATCGCCCCACGCCGCATCTTTCTGCCACGTTTCGCCGTTGATCGTGATGCCTTCTGCCGGCTTGAGCGTTCCCGCTTCCATGCCGATTGCTGCCGTCACCGGCTTCAATGTCGAGCCCGGTGCGTAGGCTGCTTTGAAACGGTTAAACAGCGGATTGGCCGGGTCTTCTTCCAATGCTTTATACTGTTCGCCGCTAAGGCCTAGCATAAAGCGGTTCGGATCAAAGCCAGGCGACGAAACCAATGCCAAGGTCTCCCCTGTTTCGGGATCGACCGCGGCGCTTGTTCCCGGTTCGCCTTTCATGGCGTCATATGCCGTTTTCTGCAATTCGGCGTCAATCGTCAGCTGTACCGTTTCGCCGTCTTCCACCGGCTGTTCGGCAATATCAACCGGTTCGCTGCCTTCTGCCGGCTTTTCAATCCAGATTTTCAAGCCGTCTTTGCCGCGGAGCCGGTCTTCAAGCGCTTGTTCAAGCCCTTGGCGGCCGATCATGTCGCCCGCCGTGTAGCCATCCGCTTTGCGCTCTTCTAATTGTTCAGCGGTGATGCTGCCGATATAGCCTGTCACATGCGATAAAGATTCACCATACGGGTATTCACGCATCGACGTTTTTTGCGCGCCGACGCCCGGAATCTTCACCACTGCGTCGATCACTTTGTCATCTGTGCGCGCCACTTTCGCGATTGGCACGAACATTTCGGGTTGCACCCAGCTTTGGTTTAAGCTGCCGTCGATTGCTTCGACTGTCGTATTGAGCAATTCGGCCAGTTCTTGTTTTTTCGTTTCATCCGTGAATTTTTCCGGCACGATGCCGATATTGAAACCGCCGCCGTTAATGGCAACCGGCACGTTATTGCGGTCCATTATTTCGCCGCGTGCCGCTTTGATGCGGTCGATGCGGATTTTGTCTTCGGCTTCAAGCTGCGGGAAAATGAACGAAGGATTCCATTCAACGAACCAGCCTTCTTCTTCCCCCTGCTCTTCGAAGAGCAATGTCATCTGCTGTTCAAACTCGACCGGACCAGCGATTGTGTCCATCTTCACCTGCACCGGAAAATCGGCCGGCTCTTCTTCATTCCATTCCGTGTCTTCAGGAGGCGCTGTATACGAAACTTCCAGATTCTCAATGCCGAGATCGTCCTGGATTTTTTGCTGGCGCTCAACAAACTGCGCCGGTTCGAAAGCGCCCTTCGTGCCTTCATTCAAATACCCTTCGTACATCTCCGTGAATTCGCTTTTATTCCAATGGCTTATGTATTCGGCCAGCCTGTCTTCCGGTGTTGTTTGTTTGTTGCAGCCGGCGAGCACGAGTAAAAGCACAGCCGCCAATGCCGCGATGATCATTTTTTTCATGTAATTGCCCCCTGTCCATCCCTTTATTTTACAATAAATCCGAAGAAAAGTTAAACGAGGGCTCTTCGGGGGCTCTGCAAAAAACGCAAATAAAAAAGCAGGAGAAAAGCCTAAGCTTTTCTCCTGCCAATCATTTGGCAGCACTTTATTTATCTGTCGGTATACGAATCTTTAGGGATCTTGTAAACCCGCGCTTCATATGGAAGCAATTGCGCCGGATCGACGTCCTGGTAATTTGCCAACAGCAGCGTCGAGCCTTCAGGCGCAGCACCGCAAAGACAGGCGTGCTGGGCAAGATTGCTAACGATGAGCACTTTATCATCGCCGTATTCACGCGTGTAGGCAAATACGGCATCGTGTCCCATTTCGACAAGCTTATACTCGCCGTAGACGAAGACGTCCATATTCTTGCGCAGCCAGATCATCTGTTTATAGAATGACAGGACCGAATGCGGATCGCCTTCCTGCGCATCGACGTTCAGCCATTGGTAGTTCGGATTGAGGTGGAGCCACGGCTGGCCTGTCGAGAAGCCGGCGTGGAGGCCGTTGTTCCATTGCATCGGCGTCCGCGAGTGGTCGCGGCTTGTGGCGCGCAGCAGCGTCATGATCGCCTCGTGCTCCATGCCTGTTTCTTTTTTGTGGAAATACAGGTTATGCGTGTGGACATCGTCGAAATGCTCCAATTCTTCAAACGGTGCGTTCGACATGCCAATTTCCTGGCCCTGATAGATGAACGGCGTCCCTTGCATGAAGAAATACATGCAGCCTAATGCCGTCGCGCTTTCACGCCAGTACAAATGGTCATTCCCCCAAGTCGAAACAACGCGCGGCTTGTCATGATTTTCGATGAATAAGGCATTCCAGCCAACACCGTTCACTTTTTTCTGCCATTTGCTGAGCACTTGCTTCAGTTCTGGCACGTTGACGCCGTTGCGCACTTCGATGTTCCACAAGCCGATGTCCTCGAATTGGAAAATCATATTGAATTTGCCTGTCTCGGTGCTGACCCAGTCGTGGATTTCATCCGCTGATACGCCGTTCGCTTCGCCAACGGTCATGATATCGTGCTTGGCGAAGGTTTCGTCGTATAATTCCTGCAGCAACGGCTGAATGCCGTCGACATTCATCATTTTCTCCCACGCTGGCACAAACAAATGGCCTTCCCCATCTTCCACGTTCGTGTAATCTTTTTTGATGTGGCTGATGGCGTCGACGCGGAATCCATCGATTCCTCTTTCAATCCACCAATTGACCATTTTATAAAGTTCACGGCGGACTTCCGGGTTCTCCCAGTTCAAGTCCGGCTGTTTTTTCGAAAAGATGTGCAAATAATACTGCCCCGTCTTTTCGTCGTATTCCCAGGCTGGACCGCCGAATATGCTCTCCCAGTTTAACGGTTCGTCGCGCCAGACATACCAGTCGCGCTTTGGATTGTCGCGGGATGACCGCGATTCCAAAAACCATGGATGTTCGTCGCTCGTATGGTTGATCACCAAATCGATGATCAGCTTCATGCCGCGCGCGTGCACTTCTTCCATCAAACGGTCGAAATCATCCATCGTGCCGAATTCTTCCAAAATCGCCTGATAGTCGCTGATGTCGTAGCCGTTGTCATCGTTCGGTGATTCATACATGGGACAAATCCAAATCACATCAATGCCAAGGTCTTTCAAGTAATCCAGTTTGCTCGCGATGCCGTTGATATCGCCAAGGCCATTGCCGTCAGAATCCATGAAACTGCGCGGATAGACTTGGTAGACGACCGCTTCTTTCCACCATTTTTTATCCATATCCGATCCCTCTCAAAGACGACGGCAAGATCCCCTTTCAATCAGTCGGGAAGGAACTACGACTTGTTTCGGAGGTACCGATTCGTCCGTTATTTTCTCTAATACCAATTCCGCCGCGTGCAGCCCCAAATCATAAATCGAAATGTCCACTGTGCTGAGCGGCGGCTTCAAATGCCTTGAAATGGCATGGTTGTTAAAACCGATGATGGAGACGTCTTCGGGTACGCTGATTTCCAGGTCCTCGAGATAGCCGATCACTTCGTACGCCACCATATCATCGTGCGTGACAATCGCCGTCGGCGGGATGTCGAGCGCCATCAGGCGGCGGATTGCTTCGCGTTCGTTGCCGTGCATGAATTCCTGGTTGACCGTATATGCAGCGTCAAACGGGATGCCGTGTTGCTTGAGCGCCAGCTTATAGCCTTCCAGCCGGTCGAGCGACACGACGAAATCCGCTGCGCCGCCGACAAATGCAATATGCCGGTGGCCAAGGCCGACCAAGTATTCGACAACCTCTTTGGCGTTATTGATGTTGTCGTTGTCGACATAAGATACGGCGCATGGATCTTTGAACGGCCGCCCGACGACTGCGAACGGAATGCCGCTTTGGCAAAGATACTCCATGACCGGATCACCGATTTTCGAATACAGCAGGATGATGCCGTCCACCCGTTTGCCTTGCGCCATTTCGACGACTTCGCGGTAAATTTCTTCCTGCGTGGCGCCAGTCGACAAATACAAGCCGTACTGGCTGCCATGCGCCCGTGTCGAGATGCCGCGCAGCACTTCCGGGAAGAAGGGATTTTGAAATGCCAATGTAGCCGAGTTTTCCATGATGATGCCAAGTGTCTGGCTCTTTTTCGCTACCAGGTTGCGGGCCTGGAAATTCGGGTAATAACCCATGATTTTCATCACTTCCCGCACCTTCTCTTTTGTCTTGCCTGTGATCCGCGGATTGTCGGCTATCACCCGGGACACGGTGGCCGGCGACACGCCAGCCCGTTTTGCAACGTCTTTGATCGTGACTGCCATTTTACCGTCCCCCTTATTTTACTGCCCCATCCGATACCCCTTTGATGATTTCGCGCTGAGCGAAGAAGTAGAAGATGATGACCGGGACGATAGCAAGCGTCAATCCTGCAAGCGCCAAATGCCATTGCTTCGTATATTCTCCGAAGAAGAAGAACATCTTCAGTGGAATCGTTTCGCTTCCCGGTGTGTTAATGACGAGTGATGGCAGAAGGTAATCGTTCCAGATCCAGATGATGTTGAGGATTGCCACCGTTACCGTAATCGGCTTCAGGATCGGGAAGATGATGTGCCAGAACACTTGCCAGCGATTCGCTCCATCGATTGTCGCCGCTTCATCAAGTGAACGCGGGATATTGTTCAGCGCTCCGTGGTACAGGAAAATGGAAAGGCTTGCGCCGAATCCGAGATACATGAAGATCAAACCGCCGCGGTTCAGCATTTCGAATTTGCCGAATACTGTCACGAGCGGAATCATCACGGATTGGAATGGGATCAGCATCGCTGCCACGAATGTGAAAAACAGCACAGTGCTGAGCCTGCTTTTGGCGCGAGATAACGCATAAGCCGCCATGGCCGAGAAGACGATGATCAAAACCACGCTGACGACGGTGATCAATAATGAATTGAACAGCGTGCGCATGAAATCGAGCTCCTCGAAAGCGGTGATGTAATTATCAAAGCTCCATGCTTCCGGAGGGCGGATCGTATCCATGAAAATTTCTTTTTTCGATTTGAACGAGTTGACGAACATCAGGTAAAACGGCAGCAGCCACAAGATGGCAAGAAACAATCCGAGAACTTCCAGTTTGATATTCCACTTTTTCCGCATTACATTTCGACCTCCTTGCGTTTATTCAGATACACTTGCACAAGGGCGATAATGGCAACGATCACAAAGAAGATGACGGCTTTTGCCTGCGCGTAAGCAAAGGCATTTTGCATGAACGCCGTCTTGAAGATTTCCATTGCGACCATTTCAGTCGAATTGTAAGGTCCGCCGCCTGTCAGCGACAAGTTTTGGTCGTACAGCTTGAACGTATTGGACAGCGTCAGGAACATGCTGACCGTGAACGCAGGAGCAACGAGCGGAAAAACGACATAACGGAAACGCTGGAACGATGATGCCCCGTCGATTTCAGAAGCCTCCAACAGCTCTTTTGGCATCCCTTCCAAATAAGCGATGTAGATGACCATTATGTAACCTGCCATCTGCCAACTCATCAAAATGACCAAGCCCCAGAATCCGGTGTCCGTTGTGGACAGCCAGCCCTGCAAACTTTCCATTCCGATGATTTCGCCGACACTGGCGAATACTTTGATGAAGATGAATTGCCAGATGAAACCCAAGATCAATCCGCCGATCAAGTTCGGCATGAAGAACGTCGTGCGCAATAATTTGCTTGAGCGGACGCGTCCTGTAACAAGCAGCGCCAGCGATAAGCCGATCAAGTTGATCAAGATGACCGATACGATCGAGAACTTTGTTGTGAACCAAAGCGAATCCATGAAACGCTGGTCATTGAACAAGTCGATGTAGTTTTGGAATCCGACGAATTCCCCCGTGTCGATGCCGTTCCAAGTGGTAAATGAGTAATAGACGCCTAGAAGCATTGGAACGATGACAACTAGCGTAAGCGCCAGCAAAACCGGGGCAAGAAACAACCAATAGGATAAATCTTTCGTACGCATACAGGCATCTTTCCTTCCTTAAATTATACCGTGAAAGCCCTAGTAACAAAACAAAGTAGCACGGAGGCTACTTTGTTTTACCACTCAAATTATGAAAATTGACGCTATTCCGACTTATTTAGCCCGGTCTGTTTCCCAAGCTTTTTTAGCTGAATCAATGACTTCTTCCCAGCTAGCTTCTTCGCTCAGGTATTTCTGGATATTAGCCCCAAGTTCGTCCTGTCCCCATCCAGTCGGATAGCCCATGAATACCCATCCGATTGTGTTGCCTGACTCGGAAGCGTCATAGATGGCTTTAGACATTGGATCAGAGATTTTCGAAGTGTCATAGCCTTCGTAAGCAGGGATGAATTTGAAGTCTTCCAATACAGCTGTTTTACCTGCATCAGATGTGTAAAGCCAGTCCAAGAATTCTTTCGATTCTTTGACGACGTTTTCGTCAGCTTTCTTGTTTACGCCCCAGTACATCGGTACGCCAACTGGCAAGCCAGCATTTTCAATGCCTTCTACAGGAATCGGCATAAGGCCGACGCCGTTGTCAGCTAGTTCAGGATCGATTCCTGCGATTGAGCCATAAGCCCAGTTTCCTTGCTGGATGATCGCAACGCGCTCAAGCGAGAACAATTCTTCCACTTGTTGAGAGTAGTCAAGGCTCACTGTCGGCTGTTTCGAGTATTCGTTTTGCAAGTCTACAATTTTCTTGAAACCGTCAGCGTATTTGAAGTCGACTGTTTTTGCGTCGAATGCTGTCAATACGTTGTTGTCAAATTCAGGCGCAAGGAATGTGTTTGATAAGTGAAGTCCAGTAACCCACGTTTCTTTGCCTGGGAAAGCGAACACTGATTCAAGGCCAAGTTCTTCTTTTTTCGAATCCAATGTTTTCACAGCTTCTTCAAGCGATGCGAAATCAGTGATCGATGCAGGATCGATTCCCGCTTCTTCGAATAGGCGCGTGTTGTAGATGAAGCCGTATCCTTCTTGGTTATAAGGAAGTCCAAGAACTTCAGACTCAACCGTTACACCATCAAGCGTGCCGTCAAGAGCTGCGCCTGCTGCTGCTGTGTCGGTCAAGTCAGACAAATTGTCTTTCCAGTCCGCGACATCCTGGGGTCCACCGATGTTGAAGATTGCCGGTTCGTTGCCAGATGCAAAACGTGAACGAAGCGCGGCGCCGTAATCTTCCCCGCCGCCGACAGTCGTGATTTCAATGTTGACGTTCGGGTTCTCTTCTTCGTAAAGCGCTACTACGTCTTCAAACTGGTCTTTGAATTCCACTTTGAATTGGAAGATGTCAACTGTTACTTCTTCTTCGCCGCCGCCTTCAGATCCTGAAGCGTTTTCTTCCCCACTATTGCATCCTGCCAAAACTGCTGCTGATAGCATTAATGACGCTACAAGCCCCTTGCTGAACTTTAAATCCTTCATCAGTAAATCCCCCTTTGGATTATCGTGCAATCGTTTGCACAAATTAGCAAATAAAAAGCGGAAACGGTTTAGAAAGCGTTTCCAGTTATTAATTATTTGTATCATAACACCGTGAGAACGTTTGCACAAGATGTAATTTTAAAAATAATTACATTTTTTTAGGTGATGTATTTTACAGCGGCGATAGGAAGCAAAACAGCGGCGAAGAGATGGCCCGATGATCTTTGGGACGTGTCTTTGCGGCTTTTACTTGCGCCATCTTGAAATCACTTGCGGAAACCTGTGTGTTACTTGCAGCAAATGCCTGTTTACTTGCGGCAAACCGCTTGTTACTTGCAGCATCCATTTTTACTTGCGGCAAACGATGGGTTACTTGCGCCATCCTGAATTCATTTGCAGCAAATCATCATTTACTTGCGGAATCGGCCAAATAAAAAAAGCAGGAACGGCGCTTTCGCCATCCTGCCTGCTTTGAAGATTTTAATATTCGAGTACCAACAGCGCTGCACCCAGAATGCCGGCGTCGTTTTCAAAACGCGCCACTTCGATATCCAAAGGATTCAACAGCATCGGTTCCAATTGGTGCTGGAGCGATTTCATCCACAAGTCCGCAGCTTCTGACACGCCGCCGCCGATGATGACCATTTCCATGTCGAAAGCAGCTTGCAGGCTGCTGATGACGAGCGCCAAGTCAAACGTGAATTCTTCCACGACTTGTTTTGCTGCCGGATCTGTTTTGGCGTTTTCAAAAAGCTTCGGCGGTGTGATCGTAAGCCCCGCTTCTTTGATGCGGCGTCGAAGCGCTGTGCCGGATACATACATTTCGCTGCAGCCCAAGCGTCCGCAAGCGCATTTCACGCCATTCGGATAAAGGATCATATGGCCTAGCTCAGCCGCACCGCCGTGCGGACCGCCGCTTAATAATTCGCCGTCCCACAGCACGCCGCCTCCAAGGCCGGTGCCGAGCGTCAATACGACGACGCGGTCAAGCCCTTGCGCAGCGCCGAATTTCGCTTCTGCGAGCGCTACAACATTGGCGTCATTTTCCACTTCGACGCGTTTGCCCGTCGCGCGTTCCAGCCATTCTTTGATTGGTGTACCGGTCCATCCCGGAAGCGTTTCCGCCGCGTAGATGACTTTCCCCTGTTTCGGATCCACAAAGCCGTGCGTGCCGACCCCGATAGCGCTGATGTCCGGACGCAGCGCCAAAATGCGCAGGACGTTTTCTTCCAAATACGGATACAGCGGGATGATCGTGGGAATCTGTTCTTCGTATAAAATCTTGCCTCCAGCATCAATGACGCCCATGCGGATTTTTGTGCCGCCAATGTCAATTCCTAATACGTTTGCCATAGTTCCTCCTGTTAAAGCTGTTTTTTTATTGCTGATAATAAACGATTGCTTCGTACGGTTTAAGCAAGACGTCGCCTTCGCCGAGATGCAGCGCATAATTGCCGATCAACACTTCGCCTTCCGGGCGTGCAACTGATTTCGTGTTTTCCGAGAAATTGCAATAGACGGTCAGCTTTTCGCCGTTCCATGTGCGCGTGTAAGCGAACACGTCGCCGTCTTCACGGTACAGCAATTCAAAATCGCCGTAGGTGATGATTTCCAGTTCTTTGCGGAAGCCGATCAGCTTTTTGTAATACTGGTAAACCGAATCCGGATCGTTGTGCTGCAAGGCATTGATTTCCGTGTAATTCGGATTGGCTTTCAGCCACGGCGTACCCGTTGTAAAGCCGCCGTTCGGCTCAGCAGACCATTGCATCGGCGTCCGTGCGTTGTCGCGGCCTTTGGCATGGATTTTCACCATGATGTCTTCATGCGGGACACCGGCTTCGCGTTTTTCTTTGTACATGTTCAAGGTCTCGATATCTTTGTAGTCATCAATCGAATCGAATCGCACATTCGTCATGCCGAGTTCTTCGCCTTGGTAGATATAAGGCGTCCCTTGCATGAAATGCAGGCAAGTCGCGAGCATCTTCGCCGACTCGACACGCCAGTCCGTGTCTTCGCCAAAACGCGAAACGATCCGCGGCTGATCGTGATTGTTCCAGTATAGGCTATTCCATCCTTCGTCGTGCAGGCCATGCTGCCATTTTTCCATATTCTCTTTCAAGTCGGTCAATCGGAGCGGCTTCAAATCCCATTTTTCGCCGGATGCCTGATCAAGCCCCATATGCTCGAACGTGAAAATCATATTCAATTCCTGGTTTTTGGCGGCGGTGTAATCACGCGCTTCTTTCGGTGTCGTTCCCGGTGTTTCGCCGACTGTGACGATGTCGTATTTCGACAACACTTTTTTGTTCATTTCCTTCAAGTATGTATGGACGTTCGGCCCGTTCAGGAATTGATGGCTGCCATCGCCGCCTGGCGCATCGTGCATGTCCGGCACTTTGGAAATCATGTTGATGACGTCCATGCGGAAGCCATCCACGCCTTTGTCGAGCCACCAGCGCATCATTTCGTAAACCGTTTCCCGCAATTCGGGGTTGTCCCAATTCAAATCCGGCTGCTTTTTTGAAAACAGGTGCAAGAAATACTGGCCGCGCTCTTTTTGGTATTCCCAAACCGATCCGCTGAAGAATGAACGCCAGTTTGTCGGCTCGTCGCGCCATATGTAGAAATCCGGATGATTCTTGAACCATTCGTGCTCGTCCGAAGTGTGGTTGACGACAAGGTCCATGACCAGCTTCATGCCTCGTGCATGGATTTCTGCCAGCAATTCATCAAAATCCGCCATCGTGCCAAATTCTTTCATGATTTGATAATAATCACGGATGTCATAGCCGTTATCGTCATTCGGCGAATCATAAACCGGCGACAGCCAGAGAATGTCTACGCCAAGTTCGTGCAGGTAATCGAGTTTTTGGATAATGCCGCGGATATCGCCTATGCCATCACCATCCGAGTCCATGAAACTGCGCGGATAGATTTGGTACACTGTCGATTTTTTCCACCATTCTGTCATAAAGTTCCCTCTTTTCTCATAAGTGAATATTATTCTAACATCATACATGAAATTGCTGGATTGCCAACTAAATAATTGGAATTAATGTTTTTTGATTGTCGATATTCCGCAAAACAGCTGCGAAGGCATGGACCCAAGCATTGGGGCAATGCCTTTGCGACGAAGTGCGCAGCACTGCAGGAGCACATGTTTTTTGCCGCGGGCTCGCTCCCAAGCCTCCTCGGTCGCTACGCTTCCTCCGGGGTCTCGGGAGTCTCGCTATTCCGCAGGAGTCACAGCTGTTTTGCTCCATATCAAGATATTTCTTAGCGGAGGCGCGGCAAAGGGCTAGGCAAGGAGATGGCCAAATGGAATTTGGACCATTTCCTTTGCTTCGAAGCTAGCGTAGCGATGCAGAAGCAGAAAGTTTCTTAGCCAGAAGACGAGTGTTCTTCTCGGCTTATTGCGAGAGCCAAGGTGGTGCCGGCAACTTTCGGCATCGCCTTTGCGACGAGCTTGCGCAGGAGCAATCGTCTTTGCTCTGCCCAAAGCGACCGGAGCGATGTATAAAAGCTAGTTCCTTATTTCAACTTACAGAGTTCACCCAATAACATTTGTGTTAACTATAATTAAAATTAGGTTGACTCAAAATATATGCTTGCTTATACTTAATTTATCTTGAGCTTTCGGAGGGACCTAATGACTACGACAACAACACGCACGGCCAATCATTCCAAGACTTTGAACTTAGTACATATCGCCATGTTTGCCGCGCTGATGGCGATCGGCGCAAACATCTCTTCTTTCCTGATCATCGGCGGCGTGCCAATCACGCTGCAGACATTCTTCGCCATTCTGGCCGGGCTTCTGCTGGGCAGCCGCATGGGGGCAATTTCGATGGTCGTTTATGCTTTCATCGGCCTCGCAGGCGTGCCGGTATTCGCCGGATTTTCAGGCGGCATGGACACCTTGATCAGCCCGACGTTCGGCTTTATCGTATCCTTTGTCTTCATCGCGCTGGCAGCCGGATTGATTGCTGAGAAATTCCCGTCGCGCAAAGGCTTCGTTGTTGCAGCGCTTGTCGGACTAGTGGTCAATTACGTTATCGGCACGAACTGGATGTACGCCGCTTACAAGCTATGGTTCGCTGCACCGGAGGGCTTCACGTACAAGATGGCGTGGGCTTGGATGATGGTACCGCTGCCGAAGGATATTATTCTTTCTGTGCTCGCAGGCTTGTTCGGTTACCGCCTAAAACCGATTATCCAACGCTTCAAATAAAACCTGAAAACGGCCGGCCCTTTAAATAGGGCCGGCGTTTTTTATTTATTTTGCATTACGTACCGCAAAAAGTTTTGTATGGGTTGTCCGGGTCTGCTGGGGGTTCAGTATACGGCTGGTGTTCACTCTTATGGCTAAATGGCTCCGCCAACGCTTCGAGCAGCCGCTCCATGACGCTGTAATCGCCTCTTTGGACTGCCGCATCGAGTGCTTCTTCGACGCGGTGGTTGCGCGGGATGACGCCCGGGTTGCTGTTTTTCATGAGCTCATGTACCTCTTCGGCCGATTGCGTTTGGCGGCTCAGCCGCTCTTGCCACGCTTTGTTCCACTCATTGAATGGGCGTGTGCCCGCCAGCACCGTTTCCGCGACAGTCCCGAAAGTCAACGCGCGGAACGTGTTGGTGTAATCGGCATCCGCTTCTTTCATGATGCCAAGAAGCTGCTTGATAAGCTGGCCGTCTTCCGGCTCTTCCGAGAAGAGGCCGATTTTCCGGCGCATCTCATCCAGCCAATTTGCCTGGTAAGTCTGAATAAACCCATCGAGCGCTTGCTGCGCCATTTCAATCGACTCTTCCTGTCTGCTGCTGAGCAGCGGCAGCAGGGTTTCAGCGAAACGCGCAAGGTTCCAGCCGGTGATTTGCGGCTGGTTGCCGTATGCATAGCGTCCGCCTTCGTCGATCGAGCTGAAGACAGTCGCCGGGTCGTAGCGGTCCATGAACGCACATGGGCCGTAGTCGATGCTTTCGCCGCTGATGGTCATATTGTCGGTGTTCATGACGCCATGGATAAAGCCGACGGACATCCATTTTGCAACGAGCGAGGCTTGGCGCTTCGCCACGGCCTGCAAGAACGCCAAGTATTTATTGTCAGCCGCTTCGAGTTCCGGATAATGGCGGCTGATGGCGTAGTCAGCAAGCGCTTTGCGGTCTTCGACTTCGCCTTTAAAAGCGGCAAACTGGAAAGTGCCGAAGCGCAGATGGCTTGCCGCGACACGGGTCAAGACAGCACCCGGCAGATAGGTTTCGCGAGCAATCTCTTCTCCTGTGGCAACAACAGCAAGGCTGCGGGACGTCGGGATGCCGAGCGCATACATCGCTTCGCTGATGATGAATTCACGCAGCATTGGTGCCAGCGCGGCACGGCCGTCTCCGCCGCGGGAATACGGCGTCCGCCCGGAGCCTTTCAGCTGGATATCATAGCGCGTGCCTTGCGGCGTCAGCTGTTCGCCGAGCAGCACCGCACGCCCGTCTCCGAGGATATTGAAGTTGCCGAATTGATGGCCGGCATACGCTTGGGCAAGCGGAGCCGTGCCTTCCGGAATGTTGTTGCCGGCGAGCATTGCGACCCCTTCTTCCGTCTTCAGCGCTTCGCTCCTTAAACCGAGCTCTGCCGCCAGCGTGTCATTAAAGACCACCAGTTCCGGCGAACGCACAGGCCAGGGGTTCAATTGGGTGTAGAACATGCTAGGAAGCTGGGCGTAACTGTTTTCCAACTTCCATCCAAAATCGATTTTTTGCTTGTTGCCAGCCATAAAATCTTCCTTTCTTTGCAGTCCATTTGTTCTTTCCACTATACCTTTTCCATTTGCCGAGCGCTCGTCTGCTGTTCCGAAAAAGGTCCACCGCCTGAGCCTGAGGCCTCAGAAAACAAAAAAAACCGCCGTGGTTCCCCGGCAGTGTTGAATCACGGTCCGGTTCTCCGAATCGTGGCATGCTATTTATTTTAAGCTTTCTCTGCAAGATACATATCCGAAACGACAACCTCGTCTTCAACCAATATGTAGGGGTGTGTTTCCAGCAGCATCGTTTTAATGTTTTCCGGCATCGACTTGCTTGCGTAAGCGCAAATCAGCGGAAATTGCAGTTCTTTCACTGCGACGTCGATGATTTTTTCGAAATCCTTTACCAAGTGGATCGGATCTTCCATCGTCGCCCATTCTACATGAGCCCAAGAACGGAAAGTTGCTCCTTTTTCTAAATAAGGCTTGACCGTTTTTTCAAAATACGCCTGAATCGCAGGCGGATGGTAGCTTCCGCTCGAATAATAAAAATCGTAGCTTTTGACAAAATGGATAAATTCCATTTGTGCTTTAGTAAGCTGGATTTTCAATTCGGCGTGGATCTTTGGAGATAAGCGCGGATTCTCAATCAGAATGACGTAATCCCCCGCCTCTACACCATGCTTGGCATAGGCTACGGCTCGATCGATGTAGCTTTTAGTTCCTTCATAGGAGTACAGCACATGGGCATCTCGCCGTTCGTCAAACAATCTAAGCATATTTTTGTTCAATTCATCATCCCTTTAATAAAGTCTACTAACGGTTTTCACAGGTTAATTATACATAAAAAGGGAACGTTTGTCCTTTTTTTAAACACTGCTCCAACTGACCACATGCAAATTAGCACTCTGCATGCAGCTTAACAGAATTTCCATCCCGTATTGCATTTGCTGTATAATGAATAAATTAAAGAATTTCGCGGACCTGCAAAAAAAGCAATGCGGCAGGCTGCCATCCTGATAAATCAGTTGAAAAGAGGTATTCGATGATCAGCCAATTGAGTAAAATCTATCCTTCGCTCCAAGTCCACCGGCAAGGCGCTCCTGCTGCCGACCCTGCGTATAAATGGTTTTCCGCAGAAGATGGGCTTATCGTCGGCATCCATAAAACCGAACTGGCCCCAAAAGACCTTTCGCTGCTCACAGCTTTTCTGACGCCTTACAATCCAAAGTTTCCGGTCCATACTGACGAAGAAACAAGGTGGCTCGCTGCGGTGAATCCTTCTGCGCAGGACGTGGAAAACGGATTCGCCTTGAATTCGCCTTACCGTTTTGTCCATTTCTCGATCAAGGAAAAGCAAATCAGCCCGACCGCTTTCAAACATGCTGTCCTTGATTTTTTCGCTCAGCAAGTGCCGATTCTGTGGGAAAACGACCACCAGGGCATCCTGGTTGAATATTTAGCCGCAGAAGATGGTGCCATTTCCTACGAAGAAATTATCGATCCTTTAATGAGCGATTTGTATATCAAGATCCAGTTTTTCGTCGGTCCTTTCCATGACAGTCTCGACGAGGCCGCTGCACATTACCGGGCAGTCGCGGATGCGGCGAAGACAGCTGTTCTCTATTCCAATAAAGCGGTCATCAGCTATGCAGATGCTGTGCCGTATTTATTGATCGACCAAGCGCAGGAACCGCTGCTCAGCGACATCCGAAAGAGCATTTTGCAGGCATATGGGGAAGATGAAGAAACCTTAAAGATGATTGAAATCTTTGTCCGCAATAACTTAAATATCTCGGAGACGTCGAAAGCGCTGCACATGCACCGCAACAGCCTGCAATACCGGCTCGACCGCTTCTACGACAACACAGGAATCGACGTCCGCAAATTCCACCAAGCCATGGCCGTCTATCTGGCGATTTTAATCCAAAAGTAAATGTGCACAAAAAAGCGCTTTCATTTTTAGGCAGGTTTGACATTCTCTTAAATTCCCCTTTCGGTTATGCTGTATCCAAGACGAAACTATTATTGGGGGAAAACAAATGACTGGCTTATCATTAGTGAATATCAAAAAAGAATACGAAAAAGGCGTCGTTTCCGTACAAGACTTCAACTTGGAAATCCGCGATAAAGAGTTTTTGGTACTTGTTGGGCCATCAGGCTGCGGTAAATCAACGACATTGCGCATGATCGCAGGACTCGAAGACATCACGGAAGGCGATTTGTTCATCGGCGACAGAAGAGTCAACGATGTATCTCCAAAAGACCGCGACATCGCAATGGTGTTCCAGAACTATGCATTGTACCCACACATGACTGTTTATGAAAACATGGCGTTCAGCTTGAAACTGCGCAAGATGAAAAAAGACGACATCAAAGCGCGCGTAGCCAATGCCGCAAAAATCCTTGGCCTTGAAGATTACTTGAACCGTAAACCGAAAGCCCTTTCAGGCGGACAGCGCCAGCGTGTCGCTTTGGGCCGCGCAATCGTCCGCGATGCAAAAGTCTTCTTGATGGATGAGCCTTTGTCGAACTTGGACGCGAAATTGCGCGTGCAGATGCGTGCAGAAATCCAGAAATTGCACCGCCGCTTACAGACGACGACTGTCTACGTAACGCATGACCAGACAGAAGCGATGACAATGGCAACGCGTTTGGTTGTTATGAAAGATGGATTTATCCAACAAGTCGGTACGCCGAAAGAAGTTTACGACTTGCCTGAAAACATGTTCGTTGGCGGCTTTATCGGATCGCCTTCGATGAACTTCCTGCACGGCAAATTGATGGGCAGCGAGTTTGTCATGAATGATATTCGTATCCGCGTCCCTGAAAGCAAATTGAAAATGCTTCAGGGCCAAGGTTACGAAGGCAAAGAACTCGTTCTCGGCATCCGCCCAGAAGACATCCATGACGAGCCGATTTTCCTTGAGCATTCGCCGCATACGAAACTTAAAGCGTACATCGACGTAGCGGAATTGATGGGCTCGGAAATCATCCTCTACTCCAAAGTGGACGACCAGGATTTTGTAGCGCGCGTTGACTCACGCTTCAATGTCGAAGCCGACACGACAATCGACATGGCGTTCGATATGAACAAAGCCCATTTCTTCGACCGCGAATCTGAATTGCGCATCCGATAAAACTGATAATCTCTTCGCTTCTGCGAATACTGTTCCAAGCTGCCGGGCATCTCCCGGCAGCTTTTTTTTTTGCTCTCGCCAAACAAGGTTTACTGACGCGAGCTCACCCGTTAACCGGCATTATTTCTGCGTTAACATGGCTTAGCCGCGAGTTAACATGACCTAACCAGTGGTCAACATGATCTGTTTCGACTTTAACCGGCACTAGCGGAAATCCATCTCTCCCGCATCATAAAAAATTTTCCCTTTTCTCCTCATTCTGCACTGAATTTGCAAAACTATCGGGTAAAGCAGAATGCAGAGGTTTTTCTATAGAACCTAATTCCCATTAAAAAGGAGATGGATTCGAATGAAAAATTACGTTCGATTCGGAATTATGATTGGGGTTTCGACGATCATCATGTACTGGCTGATGTTCCTGAATGTCTTCCAGCTCGACCATATCTGGCTTAGCCAGACGCGCATTTATATGGCGTTGATCATGGGCTCGGTCATGGCAATTGTCATGCTCTTGTTCATGTGGAAAATGTACGAGAACAAAAAAGTGAATGCAGCGATTTTAGCAGGCAGCGCATTGGTTTTCGCGTTGTCACTGTGGCTCGTGCGCAGCCAGACCACTGTTGATGACAGCAGTTGGATGAAGGCGATGATTCCCCACCATTCCATTGCCATTCTGACAAGCGAGCGGGCAGAGATCAGCGACCCTCGTGTGCGTGAACTGGCTGACAAAATCATCGAAGCACAGAAGAAAGAAATCACGGAAATGGAGAAATTGATCGAAGAGCTTGAAAACCAGCAATAGCCAGCCGCATTGAACGCCCACTAGATCAAATGCAGAATAAGAAATGCCCTCAGCGATTTGAACTGCGCTGAGGGCTCTTTTTATTGAAAGAACGCATTTCTCCTTTTGCGAAATGCAATAACACCTTAGAAGCCTAAAAATCAGCTGCCTGCTAGCTTTTAGGGAAGCACTTAAAACAAAATATCCCTTTTGCTTTCAATCCTTCTGCCTCCCGCCCCTTCCAAATTGGCCAACGGATCGTGTAGCTGCAGGCCGCTGAAGTCGATGCCCGCCAATTTATCGAGGAGCGCCACCGGCACCTGGAAAGTCTGGAACTGTCCGTAGGCAAATTCCAAATCGCCGATCAAGTCGCGCTGCGTCAGCAAGTAAGCTGTTGCTGACAACGTGCCGTCTTCTTTGGCCATGACCGCCACTTTCCAGAATTCGGCCGGAATCCGGAATTCGCCGCGGTACAAAACATCGTCTTCCCGGAACACCGGTCCGGTGAAGACGTTCACTTTAAAACCATTCGCCGCTGCGTTTTCCAGGATGTAATCTTCCAGGCTGAGCCAGGTCTTCTGATTGAGTGCTTTGTGCTGCGGCGCGCTATTGGTGAAGTGGAACGTATGGGCATTTGCCTGGACAGCATCTCTTCCCCAGTTCGGATCCTGCCTTCTTGTCAAATGGCCGCGGTCCAAGTCATTGCGTGCATACAGCTCCGGCCCGCTCTGGAATTCCCGGGCCAGCCGCGGATCGAAATACCATTTATCGTTCGAGCGTTGGACGCTGACCAATTGGCTGCCGTCAATGTTCACAGCCGAATAATAGGCAAGCCGCCGCGATCGGCTCATGACAATGGAAAAATGCGTATAGTCGAGCTTTGTCCCGCCGTCCAAGGTTTCCGCGACGTCTGCGCCATTTCTTACTGGCGGAAGCGGCACTTCCTTTCCAAGCCCAAGAAACGCAGCGTCGTATCCCGTAGCATCGCTGTACCAATCAGCAGCGAGTTCGCCGACTTCGATCGGCAAAAGCCCGTCGTCCGGAATTGGCGCTTGGGGCAATAGGACATCGAGCAGCCGGGATTCCGCTGCATCCAGATTCCCGCGCACGCCCTCCAGATGGCGCAAAATCGAACTGATCCGGATGCCTTCATTGGCAATCCATTTGCTTGGGTCATTCGGATCCGGCACGCCTGCATGATGCAGCGCCGCAACGATCCACTGGTCATTGAAGACCGGCGAGCCTGATGAACCCGGCTCGGTATCGCTTACGTAATGGACAAAATCGTCCGACAGGAATTTCACTTCGTTTTCCCGGACCGTCACCGCTTTCGGCCCTCCTTGCGGATGCTGAATGATGGAGACGTATTCACCTTCCAAAATCTTGCCAGGCATCGGCAGCAGCGGCAAATGGCCGAAATCCGAAACCAGCGCTCCGCTCAGCGCCTTTTCCTGTATGGCAATGATCGAAAAATCCAGCGCTTCATCGGTGATGAACAGCCTCTCGGGTTCCAGGCGAAACGAGACGATGGTGCGCGGCATGAAATTCACATCGTCTTCGTAATTGAATTCCGCAACGGCATTCAATGCGGTGTCATACGTATCAACAACGTGATTATTGGTCAAAATCAGCGACTGTGAAATCAAAAATCCGGTGCCGTAGCCTTTGATCTGCCCCTGGTGGTTGCGCAGCGAAATGCGGCACACCGCTTTCCCGGCATTTAAACCGCCTTCAAGATAAGCGATCGGGAACAAATCGCTGTTGTGGATGATGCGTTCTGTTGCGAGGCTGTCATGCGGATTGATGACGCTTATGCGTACGTTCATCGCTTCAGGTCCGGCTGCCGCTGTTGCTTCCATCGCCCTTTGCTGTTCGAGTTTCTGGTAGCGGGCCAGTGCTTGTTGTTCAATTTTCTCCATTCTTCCCTCTGTCATGCTGTCCTCTCCTTTATGGCTGGATTTTCAACATTCGGCTGTGCAATGGAAAAAGAGCAGCTGATGAAAAATCGGCTGCTCTCTAATGATCGTTTATTTCGTGTAAAGCGCGTTTGATACGAGGCGGAACAAGTAATCCGTGTGGTCGCGGAATGCTGGCTCGAGCCCGATCAGCGTGACGTCTTTATCGCTTTCGCGGACAATGACCGGCTGGCCGGAAGCAGCTTCGTTCCCTTTCCAATGCCCTGCCATGAAGAAGTCGCTGTCATCGAATGATGCTTGGACTTCGCCTGCTTCAGCGCCTGTATACCAAGCTGGGCGGTAGACGAAACCGATGTCGTCCTGGCCGTAGCCCGCTGTGATGCCGGTGCCGTCGTAGTCAACGGAAACGATGCCGTTGCTGTTGTTGCCGCCGCTATTGACGCTCACTTGCGTCAAGCCGAGCGTTTTGGTTGCGCGCGATGCACCGGCTCCGGCTGCGATGTATTTGCCGCCGTCAGCGATGAATGCGTTGATGTTCGCTTTGAATTGCTCCAATTGCGCTGCGTTCTGGAATCCGAATTCTTTGTTTGCTGCGCTTAAGCTTGTGGAAATCAAGCCTTCCGTGCCGTTGTAGACGAACGCGTCAAAGCCTGCAAGGCCCGCTTCTGCCACTTCTGTCGGAGACAGTTCCGTGACATCGAAACCGAGGCGTTCAAGCGCCAAGTTCATGCCGGCATGCGATTGCACTTTGCCCATGCCGCCGTCTTCAAGGATCGCGACTTTAACCGAAGAAATCGCTTCGGCATCTGCTGGTACCGACCCGCTCTTCACGTGCAGGCCGGATGCTTTGACCGCTGCTGAGATGGCGTTTGCCGGCGCTTCCACAAAGAAATCGCCTGTTGTTTCGCTGCGTTTCACTGCAACGCCTTGGCTTAGAAGGCTGTTGGCCAATTCAACCGCTTTGACGGATGAATTCGGAATCGCGAAAGGCCCTTTTCCAGTTACCGAACCTTGCCCTTTTACTTCATTGACTTTCGTAGCTGGCGCGTTGAATTCTGTGTTGACGGCGAATGCGTCAAAGCCCCACAGTTCAGGCAGGCTCCAGGCAGAAATGTCGTACATTGCCGGCGTGTCATCAGTGATGTCCTCGCCGTCCCAGAGGAACGTGTTCGCAAGGCCCGCTTTCGCTTGGTCCAGCTTCACGATATACGATCCTTTTTTATACGTCTTGCCATCAGCAGTGAAATCTTTCGTTGCTTTCACCACTTCGATATCGTTCGTGATCAAATGGTTGACCGCTTTTTCCGTTACGGTCGGATCTTTTTCATCGACCGGCAGCACATACGCTTCCGGGAAAAAGCCGTCTGCATGGAACGGGTGGTCGAAATTGATGCCGCGTTTAAAAATCTCAATTTGGTCGGTGATCATTTCATCTTTATTGTCCGTTGCGTATTGCAATGCGCCCATGACCGCGTCGTACATCCACTTCACGCCATCTTCATCGTTTGTCGGCGCTTCTAATGTGTGGCCGTATGCACCGTGGTACATGGCGTACATCGGCGTGAAAATCGGCGGGTAATCGTCCCAGCCAGCCGCGTCGTCGCGCTGCGGCACATACGTGCCTGTCATGTTCTGGTAAATCGTGCCTTCGTATTCGCCTTTATTGCTCATAATCTCGGCTTCCATCGCTTCTGCTTGGCCGTACGCCCATTTATTGTACAAATCGTACTCATAGTTCGGGTTATGCGGCGGTGTGCAAGGCTCGATCAAGCCTTGTTTGTTCGGTGCGTAGTTTTTCACGTAGCCATGGGTATCAAGGAAAACCATCGGGTTCCATTCGGTAATCAAGTCAACGGTGTGCTGCGTTTCCGGCTGTGACTGCGTCACAAAATCACGGTTCAAATCGATGCCTTCGCCGTTAAAGCGCGTAGCGTCGATTCGTCCGTCCGGATTGGCGACGACGTTGAAGACGAGGATATTGCTAGCCAGGATTTCTTGCGTCTGCTCATCGTTTTGCGTCGCGAAGCGTTCGATCAATTGAAGCACCGCATCGCTTCCGACAAACTCGGTGCCGTGGATTGAACCGTTGATCATGATCGGCACTTTGAAGTCTGGATTCTTGGCAATCCAGTCTTGTGCTTTGCCCGGATTTTTGAACATCTGTTTACGCAATGCCTGGTTTTGGCCGAATTTGCCGCCTGATTCCGGATCAGCAATGGTCACGACATACAATGGATTGCCGTCAGCTGACTCGCCTTGCACTTCCACTTTGATGCGATTGGACGCTTTGTTGATGCGCTCCAATTCTGCACCAATCTTTGAGAATTTCGTGAAATCGTAATTCTCTGCGTTGAATTTGCTGCCGTCCTGCTCCTCTAAAGCATTGACGTATGTAGTTTTCGGAGATTCTGCGAGAACCGAAGACCAAGGTGCTGTGGCGAGCATACTCACTGCCAATAAACCGCTTACTGTTCTTTTCATCTGATTTCCTCCAATTTTTATATAGTGTATAAATATTAGCTAACATTAATAATAATTGAAGCTTTTGGTAAATACTATCAAACTATGCGACTAAAGTTTAGTTGTTTCCAAAGTGTAAAAGTCACGTTTTATTTTATATATGAGCTTGTAAATCCCTTTTTCATGAATCGAATTCCTCTCTTCCAGGAAACCTTCTCTTCCAATTTGGCGTTCTTATTGCAAACGTTAAAACCGGAAAGTGGAGGTGGACCACCATGTTGAACATTTTGCGATTCGGCTATCTGCAGGCGTTATCCTGCATCTTTCCCGTCATCATTTTTGCTGCATTGGCCGTTTCGAAATTCATCGAAATCCCCTTTTTGCCGCGCTATGATTTCATTTTGCTTGCCTGCATCTTGGCACAGGCGTTCATGCTAGCGTCGAAACTTGAAACATGGGATGAGTTCAAAGTCATCTGTGTATTCCACGTCATCGGGCTCGCGCTCGAATTGTTCAAAGTGCATATGGGCTCGTGGGCTTACCCCGAAGAAGCTTATAGCAAGTTTTTCGGCGTACCGCTGTATAGCGGCTTTATGTATGCGAGTGTCGCGAGCTATATCTGCCAATCGTGGCGTCGTCTCGATCTGCAGATTTACGCTTGGCCAAAGCCGTTTTACACAATCGCCATCAGTTTCTTGATTTACGCGAACTTTTTTACGCATCATTTTACGTATGACATCCGCTGGGGCTTAAAAGCATTGCTGCTCCTCGTCTTCTTCCGCACAGTCGTGGCGTTCAGGCTCCATGACACCATCTATAAAATGCCGCTGATCCTGTCCTTTTTGCTTATCGGTTTTTTCATCTGGATTGCCGAGAACATCACAACATTCCTCGGTGCCTGGCAATATCCGGACCAGCAAGCCGCTTGGTCGCTTGTCCATGTCGGCAAAATCAGTTCGTGGTTTTTGCTCGTCATCATTTCCATCATCATCGTGGCGCAGCTGAAGCGCGTGAAAAGTTCGGTGCGACAGCCCCATCGCGCAATTTTGCCGCTTCATAAGGAAAACTTATAGAAACCGATCTTTTATTTCGAATTAACTTATGCGTCAGAGTCGCGTAAGATGGAAAGAAATTGGAGGTGTGGAGATGGCTTTAACTTTCAGAGGAGCAGTGGAACAGGACGTCGAGCGGATTGTGGAGATGCTCGCGGATGATTTATTGGGGAAAGAGCGCGAACGTTACGCGCAGCCGCTTCCGGCAAGTTATTTGGAGGCGTTTCAGGCAATCGATGCCGACCCGAACAATGAATTGATCGTGGCTGTCGACGGAACTGGCCGCATTATCGGCGTTCAGCAAGTAACGTTCACACCCCATTTGACGCATCAAGGCTCTTGGCGCGCGACGATTGAAGGCGTGCGGACCGATTCAACGGTGCGCGGGCAAGGCATCGGCGGACAGCTGATCCGCTACGCCATCGGGCGCGCCAAAGAGCGCGGCTGCCGATTGATTCAGCTGACGACCGACAAACAGCGGCCGGACGCATTGCGGTTTTATGAGGGGCTTGGTTTTACCGCGACCCATGAAGGCATGAAGATGAAGTTGGAAGCAACGGAATTATAAGTTCGAGAGCTTGCGGGGATAACAGCTGCAGAAAACTCACCCCTATTAAGGAGGAGATCAGGTATGGAAAAGAATGAAAGAGAGTTCTTCGTTGCCATGCCAGCAGTTATCCCGATTTACGAACGATTAACAGACAGCATATCGGCCGTTGTTCCGCAGGTGCGGTTAGAAGTCCGGAAAAGCCAGATCTCTTTTATCGGCAAGCGGGTATTTGCCGCAGCCTGGCTGCCGCCCCGGAAAATCAAAGGGCGTCCAGAGCATTACCTGATTGTGACGCTGTGGCTCGGCCATCCGCTCCAAAGCCCTCGGATAGCCGAAGCTGCACCCATCAATCCGGGCCGATGGGCGAACCATGTTATCCTTGCTAACGAATCGGAAGTGGACGACGAGTTATTGGGATGGATTGCTGAAGCGTTAAAATTCTCACAGCATTAGAAAAAGGAGGCCGCAAGCGGTCTCCTTTTTTCATTGCTTATTTATATTGTGCTAGCTCTTTACAATCTCCGCCAACGCTTGATCGAGGGTTTCATATTGGAATTTAAAGCCCGCCTGCTCCAGACGCTCCGGCACGACCCAGCGGCTCTTAAGGATCAATTCCGTCTCCGTGCCAAGCGCAGCGGCCCCCATTTGAAGCATCCATTTTGCTGCCGGGAGCCCGGCTTTGCGGTTCATCGCCCGGCGCATCGATGCCATCATATCGCTATTGGACACCGGCACTGGCGCAGAAGCATTGAAAATGCCGCTCAAGTTTTCGTGGTCGCGCATGAACAGCACGATGCGGTACAGGTCTTCGATGTGAATCCAGCTGAACATCTGCTTGCCCGAACCTTGTTTGCCGCCGAGGCCGAAGCGCACCATGTTTTGATACGGCTCTATGGCACCGCCTCCACTGCCAAGGACGATTGCCATGCGCAGCGCAACACGGCGCGTGCCCTCTAATTTAAAATTGAAAAAAGCTTGCTCCCATGCTTTGCCGACGTCCACCGAGAATCCTTCGCCCAGTTCGCCGCCCGCTTCCGTCATCGGCCGGTCTTCGGCGTGGCGGTAAATGGTCGCTGTGCTGGCGTTGATCCACAGCGGCGGTGGATTTTCACATGCCAGCATCGCTGTACTCAGAATTTTCGTTGTTTCCGTGCGCGATTTCAAGATTTCATCTTTATTCTTATCAGTGTACCGGCAATTGACCGATTTCCCTGCCAAATTGATCAGCATATCCGCGCCATCCAGTGCAGCGACGATACCGTGGTGGTCTTTCCACATAATGTGATTGTTAAGCCTTGAAATGATATGCACTTCATAGCCGGATTTCGCTAGCCTGTCGTTAAAATATTGCCCGATAAATCCGGTTCCGCCTGCGATAACCACTTTCCTCTTCATGAGCTCTCCCCGTTTCTGTTGTCTGTTAGTTATACTAACGTTTGACGCACGTCAAAAGATTCATAAAAAATAGGCATCCAGGAAATTTCTGGATACCCCTTTTTTTATAGGAAGACGATAACCGATAAAATTGCTGCTAAAATCAGACGATAAATGGCGAACGGCGTCAGTTTCACTTTCGCAATCAACTTCAGGAAGAAGCGGATTGAGATCAAAGCGAAGATGAAAGCACTGATAAAACCGACTGCGTAAAACGACAGATAATCCATCGACAGCGTATCCAGGTTTTTCAGTACCGATACAAGGCTTGCACCGATCATGATCGGCACGGCCATGATGAACGTGAAGTCAGCAGCGGTGCGGTGGCTCAAGCCGAACAGCACGCCGCCCGAAATCGTCGCGCCTGAACGCGAAAATCCTGGCCAGAGCGACAAACATTGCACGAGGCCGACTTTGAAGGCCTGTATGTATGTGATTTCATCAAGCGAGTTGACTTTCGGCACGCGCGGCCCGAATTTATCAGCAGCGATCATCAAAATCGCTCCCGCAACCAATGCGTAGATGACTGTCTCCACTCCGAACAAATGGTCATCGATCAAGTCCTTGAAAGCAAAGCCCAATACGACAGCCGGCAGCATGCCGACAATGACGTGAAGCAAGTTGAAGTTCTTGTTCGTTTCCTGGCCTTCGATTTTGTATAAACCGATCAGGCTGAACAAGCGTTTCCAAAATACGACAACGACTGCAAGAATCGAGCCCAGCTGGATAACAATCTTGAACGTATTTGCCGGATATTTTCCAAGAAACTCCTGCGACTTCAGCCACATATCATCGACGATGATCAAGTGTCCAGTTGATGACACGGGCGCAAACTCGGTCATCCCTTCTACAAAGCCCAATATCAAGGCTTTCAATAAATCCATCCATTCCATTATTTCATCCTACTTTCTGCAAAGAGAGCACGGCTTGAGAATACCGTTTCGCCAAAACAGCCTTTTACTGCCAGATGCATCTAAACGCTTATGTATGTAATTTCCCTCAGGCTCTCTCCTAATGAATTCCGTTTTTATTATAACAGAACATGGCGCTTTGCCGGAATCTCTGGAAAATTTTAATATTACGGGCTCTTGTTTTTAGAGAGGCAGGCAGCAATACGGCTAAAGGCAGCGGCGCCGCCTTTAGCCGTATTTTTTCTGGTGTTCTTTTTTGCGTTTGAGGTAATCTTCGTCTTCGCGAAGCTCATCCCATTTCTTTTTAAAAATGGCAGCTGACTCTGCTTTTTTCGGATCGATTTGCCGTTCTTTTATGGTGCCGTCTTCATTGTATTTGCGCCCGCCTTTGTAATTCGTGTAGCGGCGAGCCCGGGTATAGCCCATCTGGATGAACTTGCGCGCCATGTCCATGCCGACAAAATCATCCTGTTTGCGGTATTCTTCGAACATCTCGTAAATTTTATCGCAGGATTCCTGCGCAATTTCCGGCGTCTTGAAGCGCCAATGCGGCAAAATCTCCCCTTTATAAGGTTCCACAAGCAGGACCCCTTGCTCCCCTTTGCCGACCCGGTACAGTTCCGGATGTTTCCGCAAATCCAAGTTCTTGTAGTCGAGGTCATAATCAAAAGCCATGTCCACACACTCCTTTTTTATTTCCTTACCCGCTAAAGGGCCAATTGATGCACATGGTTCCGCTGAGGCTTTATTTTCGGGGCAAAACAGTTATATAAGTTGAATTAGTGAATACTTATATTCGATATTCCGCAAAACAGCTGCGCTTTCCGCGGGGTCTCGGGAGTCTCGCTATTCCGCAGGAGTCGCAGCTGTTTTGCTCCATATCGAGAAATATCTCAGCGTAGGCGCGTCAAGAGGCTGAGCAAGGAGCTAGCGCAGCGATGCAACGGTTTTTCATGTCTCGAAGCTAGCATAGCGATGCATAGACAGAAGCAGATGTTTTTAGCGATGAGACGATTGGTTTTCTCGGCTTATTGCGGAAGCCATGCCCAAAGCGTCCGAAGCGATTTTCACTTTTCTATGACTTTAGTTCAACTTATATAGTTCATGTAAAGCTCGGATTATTGCCGGTTAACTGCAGAATTGTTCATGTTAACGGCGGATTAGTTCATGTTAATTTATAAAACTACCCATAAAATGGTTATTTTTACATAATTACAACAAATAAAACGTATCTATTGAACTAATTTAAGATATAATTTCAATATAAAGAAAATTTCATTTTTAAATTAGGAGGACCGCTTGTATGGACACCGTTCAACCGACTTTAAACGGATCATCAACACAATATGCTGACAAAACTGAGCGTATGGATGCCCTCGTCCGTAATTTCGGCGGCGCGCTGGACGGCGACAAAATCTGCCGCATTGTCTATGAAGCGTTCGGCATCGATTATTGCAGGGTGCCTGTGCTTGAAAAAGAAATCGGCCTGCTTGTAAAAGAAGATGACAATGCTTCCACTGCAGCAATCGACCATTATTTAGCCACCCGTGAAAACGCCGCAGACGGTCCCGGCATCCGCAAAATGATGAACGAATTATTCGGCACAAACCTCGAAGGCATTGCCGCCCTCAGCCGCACGCGCATTTCACTGTATTCAAAAGGCCAATGGATCGCACGCAAGGACGGCGACTTGTTCGAAATCCATACCGGCTTTCAAGACGTCGACGTCAAAGTCATCGCTTCCGCATTTTTCACCTTACATACAGGACTCCACAGGCTTCCTGATCCTCTCGAACAGGCTCTTGGCGCTCTCGGCTATTCGTTCAACTACCAAATCGGCGCCTTGTATTACTGCAACCCTGAAGGGCGATCCGTGCCGGACCACTTCAAGCGGCAAACCGTCAATGCCATCATTGCCGTCACCAATGAACATTATTCCCAATTGTAAAACCCCCTCTTCTATAAGAGGGGGTTTTCACTTTCTATAGATCGGTCAGGCTTTTATTTGCCGAATGAAGACAGGAATTTGACCCGGTCGCCCATTGGCGGTGTGTTGTTGTCGACAAGTGCTACTTCCAGCACCGCTGGCCCGTTGAGGCTTGTCAGGCGATCCAATACATCCTGGCTCAAATCATCCATCGAATCCACACGGAAACTCGGGATGTTCATCGCAGCCGCCATCGCGGAAATGTCGACCGGCTCTTGTTCGAATGATGCATGGACGCGCTTGTATTGAAGCGAATGGCCGTGGTAGACCATGCCGAGGCGCGCGTTGTTCATGACGACAAAAAGAATTGGCAGCTTATGCTCTTTCGCCGTCAAAATTTCCATTCCGTGCATGAAGAAGCAGCCGTCGCCCGTCACTGCGACAACCGGACGTTCAGGCTCTGCGAACTTCGAGCCTATTGCAGCGTTCAAGCCGCTGCCCATCGCGCCGAAATGGACATTGATGTCGAATGTGCCTGTTTCCGGAACGTCCATATGATGGATGACATACGCCATGAATTCGCCGATATCGATCGTGTAGCGCGTTTCAGCCGGCAAGTATTGCTGCAATTTCAGCAAGACATTTTTTGTGCTGTATTCGGTAAGATCCGCCGATGGCATTTCGGCAAGCGGCGCGTCTTTCGGCCGTGCCGTCAATCCAAGCGCTTTTAGTTCCTCAATCAGGAATGCAAGGCTCAAGTGGATATCGCCAAGAATCGGCGCATCGACTTCGTATTTGCGGTTGAATACCGAAGCGTCAAAATCCATTTGAACAAGGAAGCGGTCTTTCGCCATATTGGCATTGTAGTTATTCGTAGCGGTTTCACCGAGGCTTGAGCCGATGACAAGCAATGTTTTGCCGTCTCCTTCATTGATCAGCTTCGACGCCATTTCGCTGCCGGCAAACCCGAAGATTCCTGCAAACAACGGATGGCTGCTCTTCATGATGCTCTTGCCTTGCGGTGAGACCATGATCGGCCAATCAAGCAATTCCGCTAATTCGATAAGCTGATCGACAGACTGGCTCGCGCCTTGGCCTGCAAAAATATAGCCGGTCTTGCGTTCAGCCATTTCTTTCGCAGCGAATTTGATCGCTTCGAGATCAGGCGCCATGTCGCGGCGTACGGGTGGAGCAGGAATTTCAGGCGTACCAACGTCTCCTTGCTGCACATCGATCGGCATTGCGACATGGACCGGCCCAGGAACGCCGGAGATGGCGATTTCTGTCGCTTTGGCGATTTCTTTCAACAGGTCCTTGGCATCCTTTACTGTCACACTGTATTTGGTCACGGACTTGAAGACCGGATCCGCATCCAGTTCCTGCGACGCGTTCAATCCCATCGTGCTGACCGGAACTGCTCCTGTGATGAACAAAACCGGCAAATGCTCGCGCATCGCATTGGCTGCGCCGGTCACCAAATTGGTGGCACCCGGGCCGCTGCTGCCGATGCAGACGCTCATCTTTTTCGAGTATTTTGCGTAGGAAGCAGCCATATAGCCCGCTGCCCCTTCGTGCTTCGCTACAACCGATGTAATTTCGGGCATATCGTATAATTCATTGAAAAACGCATTGACGGATCCTGCTGGAATGCCGAATACGTGCGTCACTCCCGCGCCTTTTAAATATTCTAATGCAGAACGTACAGCTTTCATCAAATTCCCCCTGGATATGATTAGTTTCTTCTCTCTCTTCCGAAATATTTAGCGGCAAGCTCGACGGCTGTAATCGGCCGGCTGAAATAATAGCCCTGCATGATAAAGCAGTTTTTCGATTTCAGGAACTCCAACTGCTCGATTGTTTCGACGCCTTCCGCGATGACCTGCAAATTCAAGTTCTTGGCCAATGTGATGATCGTATTGGTGATGGCTGCGTTATCGTCATCCTCGATGATGTCCTGGATGAACGACCGGTCGATTTTCAGAAAATCGATCGGAAAATTCTTTAAATAGCCCAGCGATGAATAGCCGGTGCCGAAATCATCGATGGCGATGTTGACACCCAGCTTTTTCAACTCTTTCATCTTCTTGATCGTCACTTCACTGTTTTTGATGATTTGGTTTTCAGTCAATTCGATATGCAGGAATTCAGGTGCCAGGCGATATTCCATCAAAGTCTCGCCGATCATGGAAACAAGGTTGTCTTCTTCGAACTGGCGGCCGGACAAGTTCACGGACACGCTCATGCGGCTATGCCCCTGCTCCTGCCAATCCTTCAATTGCCTGCAGGCATTTTTCAGCACCCAGCGGCCGATCGGCACAATCAAGCCGGTTTCTTCCGCAATTGGAATGAAGTCCACGGGCGAAACGAGGCCTTCAGTCGGATGGTGCCACCTAAGAAGGGCTTCGGCACCGATGATTTCTTCGGTTGCACTGTCGATTTGAGGCTGGTAGTAAATTTCCAATTCGTCATTTCCAAGAGCTTTGTAAAGCGCGTTTTCAAGCTTGATGCTTTCCATATTGCGATGGTTCATCTCGCTTTCAAAGAAATGGTAATGGGTCCCGGATTTTTCTTTTGATTTGTACATCGCTGCATCTGCATGCTTGATGAGCATCTCCGCTGTATCGCCGTCTTTCGGGAACATACTGATGCCGATGCTCGTTTTGATGAAAACTTCATTTCCTTTTAATGGGAATGGATGGGCAAATGCATCCATGACGTGCTCAAGCGCATCCAGAACGTCCTCTTGTCCTTTGACATCGGTCAGGATGATGGTAAACTCGTCTCCCCCCTGCCTCGAGATGATGGCGTTCGGCGGGATGCTCACTTTCAGACGCTCGGCCGCTTCACGCAGCAGCAAGTCGCCATAGCTATGCCCCAAACTGTCGTTGATCAATTTGAAGCGGTCCAAATCCAAATACAGCACGGCTATTTTCTGGCCTTTTTTCCGCGCTTCGTTCAGCGCAAGGTTCAGCCGGTCATTCAGCAGCACGCGGTTCGGCAAATCGGTCAAGCTATCGTAATATGCCAAGTATTTGATTTCTTCTTCAAGCAGTTTGCGCTCGGTGATGTCCTTGAACGTCACAACCTCACCAAGCACTGCGCTGCCTTCCCTGATTTCGGAAATGACGCATTCCACTGGAAAATGCTCGCCATTTTTTTTGATGAACTGCTGATCCGGGGTGCAGTTCGGCAAGTCGCTCCCATTCTCTTCGGTGACTACGAAAATCACCCGGTACGATTTTCCGGTCAGCTCGTCTTTTTCATAGCCGAGCATGGCGGCACTCGCGGGGTTGCAGAACGTGATGTTGCCCTGCAGGTCCAGACCGAAAATCCCTTCGCCGGCGGAATTCAAAATCAGCATTTTTTCGCGGCTCAGGCTTTCCAGCTCCGCCACCACTTTTTCCAGTTCGCTGTTCTTGATGCGGATTTCGGACGTCCGCTCTTCGATGATCACTTCCTGCTTTTCCATATACAATAAATTCGACAAAGTCGACGCCGTCGCATCGGCAATCGATTGGGCCAATTGCATATCCGCTTCCGACAGCGACATCGTTTCTTTTTCCAATTCAACGATTGCCAGTGCGCCGAGCACTTCGCCCATCGCCACAAGCGGAATCATGAACATCCCTTTGATGCCGAAATTCGTGCACACGTCATGGTTCGGCCTACTGTCCGCAAAGACATCCGGTATAAGCAACATTTTCTTCGTGCGCACTACTTCCTGCATCACAAGATCATTGGTTTGGTCGAATTCCTGTTTGCTATGCGTTTCCAGCCAGTCTTCTTCTGTCCAGTCGCTGTCGCGGCTTACTGTCGCCGGTTTGATGCGCTGTCCAGCGAGCGGATCGAGCAGATGGACGGCGACGTTCGGGTTGTTGAGCACTTTACCGACATAAGCAAAGCATTTATCCAAGCATTCCTGCATCGTCGCACACAACGACAAGTCGCGTGTCAGATCCAGCAGCAATTGCTTTTCAGCAATCAAATTTTCTTTGCGCGTCAAATTCGTGGCGTTGCGGATGGCGACGCCCGCCATATTGACATACGCTTCAACCGTCTGGATTTCTTCTTCCTTCAAGTCCATCGGGATGCCGTAATCAAAAAGGAACACCAAGCCAAACAACTCGTCTTCATACGTAATCGGCAGTGCAAGCAGCGATTTGATCTTGAAAGCGCCAACTGCACGCGGATCCGGGCGTGTATCTTTTGAAGTGTCCGGGATATAGATGGTTTTTTTGGTCTCGACTACTTCTTTCGCAAGCAAATCATACTCCATATCGATGACATGCATATCAAGCGTCGTGCCGTTGATGTATTTCGGCTTTCCTACATACCCCCGGTAATCGCCATTGCTTTCCGGCAGATAAATACCGACCGAATCGCATTGGACAATTTCTTCTGATATCGCTGCCGTAACGTGCTCAAGCACTTCCCGAAGCTCCAGTTTCGTATTGATCAGCCTTGTAATATGCGCAAGTCGCGAGTATCTTGTTTGTTCTTTTTGCATGCACACGCTCTCCATTCCTATTGCTTCCCCAGCATGATTTCACTGTTTACAGATCTCGAAAGAATTACCTTAAATTTACAATATTTCTCAACTAATTTTACCATAAAATCAGAATACTTTGTACCCACATTTTAGATGGAATATAGGTATATTATTTTACTAAAACAATGGCTGCGGTAAAATGGCAGACAATGCTGTTTAAAAGATAATAGACAGTTATAAATTTTCCGTCAATAAATACTTTTCATTTCCCCTTTTCCATATCCAGCGTTTTCATTTACAGGTAAGATAGAGGTTGAACGGAATGGAGCCGGATACGCACTGGCTGTTTGTTATGGATTCACCCAAAACGAATTAAAGGGGCGATTTGATGAAAGAGTTGCATAATCCATTGGCTGATCCATTTTTTGACGGCTTGGACGAACATGTAAAACCACTGGCACTTGAGTTGAGAGAGCTTATTTTCGAAGCCTCCGATAAGATGTCGGAAGAAATCAAATGGTCCAAACCGAGCTATTCGCACGATGGGTTGGTGTGTTATTTACAGCCTGCCAAAACCCACGTCAATTTCGGCTTTTATCAAGGCGCGCAATTGCCTGACTATGGCAACCTGCTCGAAGGCGACGGCACGAAAATGCGCCACATCCGCATCCATAAACTATCGGATATCCAACCAGAGCCTTTTAAAAGCTTGATCTGGGAAGCGATTGAATTCAACCAGAAATAAGCGGCTCATGAATGTAAAAGGAATGATTGGTATGAACGTAAAAATTGAAGAATTGAACGCATCAAATTGGTATGATTGCTGCAATTTAACGCTTGCAGACGGCCAGGAGCAATACATGGAACCAAATGCGGTCTCCATCGCACAATCGAAATTCGAACCTTCGCTCAAGCCTTATGCCATTTACACAGACAGCCAGATTGTCGGATTCCTGATGTACAATTCAGAGTTGGAAGAACTCGGAAGTTACTGGATTTACCGCATCATGGTCGACAAGAATCACCAAGGCAAAGGCATCGGCAAAGCTGCAGTGAAATTGATGATCGATGAAATGGCGAAATCGCTCGACGCGCAGAAAATCGCCGTCGGCTACCACCCTGAAAACACTGGCGCCCACGCCCTCTATGAAAGCTTGGGTTTCCAAGACAACGGCGATCGCTTCGGCAAAGAAATGGCCGTCGTGAAAAATGTGGCAATATGATAAAAAAGGCGTTCAATCCACAAATGGATTGAACGCTTTTTTGTTTGTATTCCATATCCACGACATACATCCCTATAGTCCGCGCTTGTTCGCGACCGCTTCGAAAGTCAGTATTTCCCCGGTGCGCGACGGCGCTTTGCCGTACTGGTAACCGGCCGATACCGTAACCTCCGTGAAGCCGGCGTATTCGAGCAGCATTTTGAACTCTTCGATGCCGTACCAGCGCATCGGGAACCATTCCAGTTCCGACGCTATGAGCTCGCCATCGCGCCATTTTTCGTAGCGGTTCTGCCCGATTGAATATTGGTTCAGCCAGTCGACTTCCACTTTTTTCGATTCCACTGTGATCACTTCACCGTGTGGCGTGGTCCATTTGCGCGTATTGGTTTTTTCCAGCTCAATATTCCCCGGCAGCGACACGTCGACAATCAGCCTGCCGCCGTCTGCCAGATGGCGATGAAAATTATGCAGCGCCTGGACCGAGGTGTCCCGCTCGTGCATGAGCAGGAACGTACCCGTTGAGATGATGATGGCCTGATAATCCGTTTCGCTTTCGAATGATTCCATTGATGCTTCAAAGACGACCGGGTCCAAACCGCGGTCCTCGCAATTGGCCCAGCAGATTTCGAGCATTTCCGTCGACGAATCAAAGCCATCGACGTCAAACCCTTTTTCGAGCAGCGGAATCAGCATGCGCCCAGTGCCGACAGCCGGTTCGAGAATCTTGCCATTCACACCTTCCAATCGCTCCGCGTAATATTCAATGTCGCCGAACGAACTGCCGATCGGCTTGTCCAGATCATATACTTCTGATGATAGTTTGCTGTAATAGCTCAACAATTCTTTTCCTCCTCTTTATAACGACCGATGCGATTTAAGCACCAGCAGATTCAGTGTGATGAACACGGCGGCAAATGCCAGAAGCGCCGCCAGTTCACCTTTGATGGCGTCGAAGCCGAGCCCTTTATACATGACCGCCTTTAATGCTTCCGCCGCGTAATAAATCGGCATCGCTTTCGCAATCGCCTGCAGCCAATCCGCCAGCCCCTCGACCGGGAATATGCCCGCGAAGAAAATCTGCGGCACCACGACGAGCGGGATAAACTGCACCATCTGAAATTCGGTGGCCGCGAACGTTGACAATAGGATGCCAAGCGACAGCGCCACCAATGCCAGCGCCAGGTTAATCATGATGACATGCCAGACCGAGCCGGCAACGACCACATCGAGCACAAGAATAGAGAACGCTACGACGATGATGGTCTGGACCACTGCAAACAGCCCAAAGCCCGCCAGATAAGCCGCCAGCAATTCCCCTTTGCGGATCGGCGTTGCCATCAGCCGCTCCAATGTCCCGGAAGTCCGTTCTTTTAGCAAGCCGATGCCTGATATCAGAAAGACGAAAAAGAACACGAAAAATCCGATCAATACCGGGCTGAGCACATCAAAAAAAGCGGTGTCCTCGCCGCCGTATATATACTGCGCCACGATTTCCTGAGGCCTTCCCTCAGGCTCTGCTGCCAAACGCATCGCCGCAGTGCGGATTTGCGCCGACAGCGCTTTTGAAGCGGAAGGCTCTTCGTTCAATAAAACCAGCGACATCTCGCCGTTCGAAACCAGCAGCAAACCATCCAATTCATCGTCGATGACCGTTTTACGGCCCGCCTCCTCATACGGGATGACGTGGACTCCGCTTTCTTCGAGCGCAGCAGTGAACCAGACATCCACATTGACTGTGCCGAGCACAAGCTCTTCCGTTTCGCCGTTAAAGAAAAAATACATAAGCGTCAAAATAATCAGCGGTGCAAAAAACAGCAGCGCAAGCGTGCGCCGGTCCCTCAGCAATTGTTTGATGATGCGCTTGACGATCGCCAGAATCCTCATCGGTTCTCCCTTCCGGCTTTCAGGAAAACTTCCTCGAGATCCTTTGCCCCGTAAGCTTGCTTCAACTCGGTTGGCGTGCCGGTCGCGAGGATCCGGCCTTCCCTGACGAGCGAAACGATGTCGCAGCGCTCGGCTTCGTCCATGACATGCGTCGTAATGATAATCGTTTTCCCATGCTCCTTTTTCAAGTGCAGCAATTCCGTCCACACCGACAGCCTCAATTCAGGATCCATGCCGACAGTCGGCTCATCCAGAATCAGCAATTTCGGATTGTGGACCAGCGCAATAGCCAGTGACAAGCGCCGTTTCATGCCGCCCGAATAAGCCGATACGCGCTTGCCTAGTTCAGCGGTCAAATTGACGATGCCCGCAGCGTAGGCGATGCGTTTCTTCCGTGCCGCGTTTTTCATCGGGTACAACGACGCGAAAAAATCCAAATTCTCTTTGCCCGTCAGTTCCGTATAAAGCGCATCCGCTTGCGCCATATACCCTACCTTCTCCAGCAATTCAAGGTTCGGCACATTGACGCCAAAGATTCGGATCGCACCTGCATCCGGCGCCGCGATGCCCACAATCATTTTGACCAGCGTCGTCTTGCCCGAACCCGATGGGCCAATCAAGCCGTAAATCATCCCTTCACCGATTAAAAAACTGATGTCCGACAGCACTTCCTTCTTGCCGAAAGATTTGCTGACGCCTTCTATTTCAACTGCCTGCTCCATTGATAAACCCCCATTCCATAAAAAATGAAGTTTTGCATTTTCACTGCAAGGCTTTAGCCTCTCCAGCCGGAGCGTTTTATATACCCGCTTCTTAAATTTCATTCTACATGTTTTTTTTGCAAATAATAGAAGGTCGGCTTAATTTTTCGGAATTGTTTATTAGTTATGACAATTGCGTTATACTTTTTACAAAAGCTTAAGCAAAACCATAGCAAACCTTATTTTCAGCTGCGAGACAAAGGGGGAGCCTCATGTGAAGATTGCAGTGTTGTCGGACATTCATGAAGAATTGAACCGCAAGAAGACCGGTGCAGATATCATGGCGTTGATCGAGCAATGGCTGACGGTCCACCGGCCGGATGTGTTTATCATCGCCGGTGATATTGCTGGCGAGCCGGACAAGGCGCTGGAACTTTTGGAAGGATTGCAGGCAGCTGTGCCCGACATCCGGCTGCTGTTTGTCAACGGCAACCACGATATTTACGCCGCTGATTCACAGGCAGCCTATGATAAACTATTGGCGTTTCCCGGCAATTTAGGCAATGGGCCTGTCGAACTCGGCGGCTGGGTAATCATTGGCGATGGCGGCTGGTACGATTATTCGTTTGGCGTCGATGGGCACACCGAAGCGGAATTTGCAGCCGGCGTCTATAAGGATTACCATTGGCCGGATATGCGACACGCACATTGGCCGCGTTCTGATATCGAGGAAACCGGCATTTCGCTGGCAAAGCTCGAAGGCTGGCTCCAGCAGCATGAAGGCAAAAATATCATCATGGTGACGCATGTCATCCCGTTCCACCATTACTTGCGCGTCAAAAATATCGGCAGCTGGGATTTTTTCAATGCGATGATGGGCAGTGTGCGCTACGGCGAACTGGCGCTGAAATACGGCGTGAAAAAATACATCTTCGGCCATATCCATTTGCGCTACCACGACTGGCATGAAGGCATCGAAGTGATTTGCAACCCGCTCGGCTATTACCCTTCCGAATGGCATGCCGATTCCCCCAAAGAGGAGATTTTTTCAGCTATCAAAATCGTGGAAATCTAAAAAATCAGCCTCCGGCGCAATTGCCGGAGGCTGATTCAGTTTAAAGCCTGGAAACACAGAATTGGTAAATAGCCGCTGTCGCTAAGCAATCGCCAAGCGCGTCATGGGCGTTGTGTTCAAGTTCAAGAAATGCTGACAGCGTCGTCAGTTTATGGTTCGGTGTTTCAGTAATCGCTTTCCGCGCCAGGCGAACCGTATCAATGACGGTGTATTCCGGAATCGGCGTGATTTCTTCCAGCGCGTACAAAAAGCCCATATCGAATGGCGCGTTATGCGCGATAATCGGCAAGCCTTCGATGAACGCGATCAATTCATGCGCCACTTCTTCGATGACCGGCGCTTCCTGGACGTCTGCATTGGTGATGCCAGTGATCCGTGTAATCGTGCTGGAAATATGGCGTTCCGGATTGATCAATAAATACATCGTATCTTCCCGGTTATGGCCGATGTATTTCACGGCGCCAATCTGGATGATTTTATCGCTTCCCGCTTTCAGGCCAGTCGTTTCAAAATCGAGGACGACGTAATTCTCCACAGTCTTCATGCTGGGCTTATATTTTTTGGGCTGCGCCGGTGCTTGTCTTCCGCGCCACGGCGGCCGGGTTTCCCTTAGTTTCTGGTCGATAATTTGATTGGGATCTCGTTTATCCATGCTGTCCCTCCTTTTTCTACTCTTTCTATTGTACCGAAAAACGTTTAACTTTTCCTTTTTCAGGTTATATAATCAGTAACACAATTATAAGGAGGAATTCATCATGGCAGAAGACAAAGGATTCGGAGATAAATTAAAAGGCGCAGTCAGCAAAGGCAAAGGCGAACTGAAAGACCAAGTCGGCAACGCTACGGATGATACAAGACTCCAAGCAGAAGGCAAAAAAGACAAAGCCAAAGGCGATATCCAAGATAAAGTCGGCGACTTCAAAAAAGATTTCAATAAATAAGCATATCAAGAATCCCCTGGCACATAGTGTGCCAGGGGACTTTTCATGTCTGCTCTTCAGTAAAACGCTTCTATTTTCCCTGCCATTCTTCAGCGAGCATGCCATAAACCACATGATCGACATACTGCCCGTAAAGCAATTCCGCTCGGCGGATGGTGCCTTCCTCGACATAGCCGAGGCGCTCCGGTATGCTCCGGCTTTTCGCATTGCCGACCGCTGCGCGGATTTCCACTTTATTGAGCTTTAACTCTGTCAGCGCATAATCCGTCAGCGCATGCGCCACACGCGTCATGATGCCCTTGCCTTGATAATCCTGTCCCAGCCAATAGCCGATATACGCGGTCTTATTGGCCGGATTGATGTTATTGAATCCTCCGATGCCAACAATTTCCCCATTGTATAAAATTGCGGCATTCAAGGTTTTGCCTTCTGCATAATTGCCTCTTCCCGCTTTGATGAAATCTTCCGTGTCTTTTAATTCGGTCGTGTAATCGAGCCATGGCAGCCATTCTTTCAAATGGTCGCGAGAGTTGTCGGTCAGTTCAAAAATCCGTGGTGCGTCTCCCAAGTCCACAAGTTTCAATGACAAGTCATTGTCAATTTTATGTATAAACATAGGTCATTCCCCTCTCTTTTTATGGTATATCGTAGCATATCCTTTATTAGTTGAGGCTTTTTCATGAAATAAACATTCTCCTTCTTAATAATTAGAATATTCCATCTATTATGTTGTACACTATGGGTAATTGATATTCACTTTCAGTGTCACCGATTTAAGCAAGAATAATCCATGATCCCAAACTCTGCGGAAAGGAGACGACTGCAATGGCTTATCTCGGCTTTGTCGTCTTTATGCGGGAAGACCCCCGCTACGGGTGGCTGCTCCTGATTCACATTGCCTTGTTGGTGCTTGCTGTCCTGTTGGTTTTTTATACAAGGCGCATCGGTTCTGCGATGGAGAAAGTGAATTATTCGCATTTTGTGGCGCGGCTTTTAAAAGAGCAATTCAGCAATGGGGAAATCACCGAAGAACAATACCGTTGCGGAATGCGCGAATTGCATGACGACGCCAGGCGGCACCTTTCGCTTAAGAGCCATAAGAAAGAATAACGGAGGTGAATGCAATGTGGAATTACGGTTCGAATTCGGCTTCCAATCCCATGATGTGGATGGGGATGGCATTCGGTCTAATTGTCCTGCTTATTTTTCTGGCTTTGGCCATTTGGATGATTGTTGCTTTCAGCCGGAGAAATACCGCTGAAGGACCGGTTCCCCCCTCAAGCCGGGCAATTGAACTGCTGAAGGAACGCTATGCGCGGGGAGAAATCGGCACGGAAGAATTCCGGGAGCGGCTGTTGGAACTTGAGGGCGGCAAACGTGATTAGCAAGGAAGCTTTTCAGAAAGGAGCAGAATGCGATGGCAGAAACAGAAGGCGTACGGATTTCATTTTTCATGATTCTCCTTATTGTGCTCATCCTGGTTGCAGCCATTAGCGCTGTGGCGATTTACGCAAGGCAGCGCAGCATCGGCTCTTTGGGCACTGCTGAAAAAAAGCTGGATGACCGCTTTGCCAAAGGAGAAATCAGCGCAGAAGAATATCGGCAGCGCCTGCAGGAACTCGATAGCAGGCGCAAAAGGCCGCCGGAAGGATAATAAAACTGTGCAGATTCCAAGGAGTTGGCCCCTTTCCGTTTAGACTTCTGAGCTTGGGGAAAGCAGAAAAGGAGAGCAGTAAAATCTGAAATGGAGGTTATAGGAATGGCTCATGAACAACATGCAGAAATGATCAAAATATTGCACGACTGCGCGGAGGCCTGCAATCATTGCTTCGACGCGTGCCTAAAAGAAGACGACGTCAAGATGATGGTAGATTGCATCCGCCTAGACCGTGAATGCGCGGACATCTGCGCGTATTTGGAACATGCCATTACGCGCAATTCACCATTCGTTTCCGAATTGGCGAAAGCTTGCGCAGCTATTTGTGAAGCATGCGGGACAGAATGCCAAAAACATGACCACGACCATTGCCAGCGCTGTGCGGAAGCTTGCATGAAATGTGCAGAAGCTTGCAGAAACGCAGCATAATCCTTAATTTTCAACACAAGAGACCCCCTACTGATTCAGTAGGGGGTCTCTTGACTGTCGAGAAACTTAGATGATTGTTTTGCATTTCGCTTCAGGCGGACGCTTTCCGCGGGCCTGGCTTCAGTCTCCTCGTCGCTAACGCTCCTGCGGGGCCTTCAGCTCAGGTCGCTGCGCTGCGCCCGCTGGAGTCGCCGCCTTCCGCTTCATTCCAAAGTATTTCTTAATAGCGAGTTATTTCTTTTACTGAAGAACATGAAAGATACACTTTCTGCAGTTTCTTTCCTGTTCTTCAGATATGGAGCAAAACAGCGGAGACGCCTGCGGGAAAGCGAGACAGCCGAGACCCCGCAGGGAGCGAAGCGACTGAGGAGGCTTGGCGCTCGCCCGCGGCAAGCGAAGCTGTTTTGCGGAATATCGGCTCCATCGAAAAAAAGATTTACCTTTCTCAATAAGCTCGCCCCCTCCTGATCCAGGAGGGGGGGCTTGTGCATTCATCTAGTTGTCGCTCAGTGGCCGCTATGGCCTTCGCTGTTTTCCATGCCGTCTTTCGTGCCTTCGCTTTCTTTCATGCCTTCCATGCCAGACTCCTTGTTGTCCATCATTTGGGCTTTCGCTTCAGCCATCGCTTCTTCAGCTGCTTGGATTTCTTCCGCTGTCACATCTCCAACAAGCACTTGCTGCGTCGGCATCGTATGCAAGCCGCGCGCTGTTACGTGCGGGATGAAATAATAGACGCCGTCTTGCTGGAATGTGTGCTTGACCGAATAGACGCCGTCTTTCACATCCGTATAATCCGTTTTCACGCTATCGTCCTTCTTGCCAGCCTCGAATACTTCGAACTTCACTTCATCCGCGTCGTTCACTGCTTCGCTGCCCTGCGATACATAGGCTTCAAGCGTCCATTCGCCCGTTTCGCCCTTAGCTTCGGTCAGGACTTCGACTTCCAATTCCTGCACCTCTTGTTCAGCGGCCGAAGCGTTGTCCACGCTTTCCTCTTCCATGCCGCAGCCTGCGAGCATCAATCCCAACGCGCCTATCACCATCAATTTCTTCATCAATAAACCCTCCATTAACCTGAGATTATTCCAATGGATTCAGCTTAATGGGCAATTGTGAAACGACTGTGAAATTTCCGAAATAAAAATTTTCCAACAACTCGTCAACTGATCACTGCCATCGGCAGCCGAACTTGGACGCACGTTCCGCCGCTTTCGGACGACTCTACTTCCAAGCAGCCGCCGTGCATTTCAGCGATCCCTTTGACGATTGACAGGCCGATGCCTGCCCCGCCGCCAGCCCGGGTGCGCCCTTTTTCGACGCGGTAGAACCGCTCCGCCACGTGCGGCAGATGCTGTTCCGGGATCCCCGGCCCATTGTCGTTCACTTCGAGCACTGCTTCTTCGCCTTCTTTCCGCAGGCTTACAGCAATCGAACCGCCCTGCGGCGTATAAGCAATGGCGTTGTCGAGCAAATTGACCAGCACCTGCAGCAATCGGTCTTCATCGCCGTACACGAGCAGTTCCTCATCGAGGTCGGCTTCTAAGCGCTGGTGCTTGCCCCGCCATTTCACTGCCGTGTTATCGATTGCCGACAGCGCGATTTCACTCAGCGCTAAGAGCTCATATGCCATTTCCTCATTGCCGCCTTCCAGTTTGCTCAAGTCCAGGATCTGGCTGACCATCCGTTCCATGCGTTCCGATTCACGATACAAAATAGCCGCTATGTTCCGGTAGTCGGCATCCGGCTGCTGCAGCAATTCGCTATAGCCTTTCATATAGCTGAGCGGGGTCCGTAATTCATGAGACAAATTCTGCAGAAATTCGCGTTTCTTCTCATCTTCTTCACGGATGGACGCCGCCATCGCGCTGAATGACTGGCCAAGGTCGCCGACTTCATTGTGTACGCCAGGCTTTACGGCGCCTTCGAAGCGCCCTTTTGCCATGGCGTCAGAAGCGTTCCGCAGTTTCACGACCGGCCCGATGAATTCTTTCTGGATGCGCCGCCGGATGGCATAAAGCGCTGCTAGCGCAAGCAAGCCGGACACCGCTAGGATTGGCAGCACATTCATGAAGGCCTGGCTGAGTTCCGATACCGGCCGGTAGGCGAAGACGATTGCCCGCAAATTCCCCGACTCGATCACCGGCAGCGCTACGCCGATCAAATCTGCATCGACATACGCATTGCGCCGCTCAATGACTACAGCCTCTCCTTGCGCAAGCTGTTCCCGTTCCTCGAAATTAATGATGACATCCCCTTCAGGTGCCTGGAGCGGCAGCGCTGCGCCAAGCACCATTGGGTCATCGATTGCCAGTGCGTCGAGGCCGGAATCTTCCAGAAAGCCGATAATGCCTTCCAGCTTTTCTTCGTCACCGGCCAAATAAGCACCGCGCAATGCTTCCGCCAGTTCGTGTAATTGTTCGCGTTCCGCATCGACGTATACCGCGTCATAAACCGAATAGGCGACGAACATCAAGAGAACGACACCGGCAACAGAAATACCAGCGAACAAGAGCCATAACTTTGTTGCAACAGAACGGTATGGCTTCATCGTTTCACCAGCTTATAGCCCAAACCCCAGACGGTTTCGATTGCGCTGCCGGCTTCACCGAGCTTGATGCGCAGCGTTTTGATGTGGGTGTCGACCGTCCGCGTCGTGACGTTATAAGCCTGTTCCCCCCAAAGTTTCTCCATCAATTGTTCGCGCGAAAATACCTGTTCGCGGTGCCTCAGCAAAAATGCCAGCAAATCGAATTCGCGCCGCGTCAATGCCACCGGCTTGCCCGTGACCCGCACAGTTCGCATCGCTTCGTTCAATTCGAGTGCGCCATTTACCCATTCGCTGCCCACTTGGACGTTTGCCATTTGGCTGCGCCGAAGAATCGCCTCAATACGGGCGAGCAGTTCCTGCTTTGAAAATGGCTTGACCATGTAATCATCGGCTCCTGCCCGCAGCCCTTTCACTTTGTCCGCTTCGCTGCCGGCAATCGCAGTCAGCATGAGAATCGGCACTGGCGTGAAACGGCGGATTTCTGCGCATGCGGCGAAGCCATCCATGCCGCCCATCAGCACGTCGAGAATGACAAAGTCGATTTTTTGCGTACGTATTTGCCGGATGCCTTCTTCCCCGCTCGGCGCCGTCAACACCTCATAGCCCGCTCCTTCCAGCATGAGCCGCAGCAAATGCTGCATTGTCTGTTCATCATCAATGACCAGTATTTTCATCGGTATCCTCCTCCAGCACCATCGCATGCGGCCCGGCAGCCGTCGGAATTTCGTTCGTTACGGTAAAGCTTTCAATATCAATTTCACTGACTGTATCAGCGTCCATGCTGCTGACATATAAATTGCCGCCTGATGCGACAGCGTAATACGGGTTGTCGCCTACTGAAACTTTGCCTTGCAGCTCCAATGTGGCAGCGTCCAGTTTCACGACATCATGCGAACCGTGGTTCAGCACGAAGAGGTTGCCGCCGTCCTTTATGATTTCAATCGGCATCAATCCGGTTTCCACCTTCTGAACCGTTTTTTCTTCTTTCAGCGAGTAGCGGTAAACGCTATCGTTAAGTTGGCCATAGGGGCCGTGGCCGCCGACAATCACGCTGCCATCTTCCAGGGCGATGCCATTCGGGCGATCAACAATCTGGAGCGTTGCTTCGACATCCATCGTTGCAGTTCCGATTGCCTGCACTGTTTGGCCATAGACATTCGTTACATACAGCTTCGAGCCGTCCATTGCCATTGAATGCGGATGCCGCCCGGTTTCAGCTGTATTTTTGATGGTGAACGGCTCAAGCGCAATCTGTGCAATCTTATTGGAGTCTGCATATGCCGCATACAGATTCCCGCCGCCATACAGGAGTTTTGTGATGCCTTCGCCCGTATCGCCGAGCGGCTCCAATTTCTGCGTTTCCAAATCGAGCGCATACAGCCTGTCTTCTTCTTTGCTCGCGAGCACCAATTTGTCTTCTGCCATGACCATATCCGATGCAATGAACGGCAGCTCAAGTTCCGTTTGCTCCGCTCCGCTGCTGATGACTGTCAGCACAGGTTTTTTGATGTGCGTGACGAACAGCTGATTGTCGCCTTCCGGCCAGCTGTAGCTCACTTCCCCGGAGCACGCCCCGAGCAGCAAAGCGAGCGCTGCTGCGCCCATTAATCCTATTTTGCGTTTCATGCCAATCATCCTTTGTTGTTTCATGTGGAAAGTATACACCGGAAATGCGAAATCCGTGTGAAATTCCGCTTTGGCAAGCCATAAAAAAAAGCGCTGCAGAAGAATCTGCAGCACAGCTTATTTCATATTCACCCATTTATAGCCGATGCCCCAAACAGTGCGGAAATAATCATCGATTGGAAAGCCGGAATGGCGGATTTTTTCGCGGATGTTGCGGACGTGCGAATCGACAGTGCGGCCTTCCGTTTCCGAATCGAAGCCCCAAACAATTTCAAGCAGCCGCGAACGTTCGTAGACTTTATCCGGGTTTTTCATAAGCAGCCCGAGCATCGCGAATTCTTTCGGAGTCAGCCGGATGATGTGGCCGTGGTAAGCCAATTCAAAGCGCTCTTCGTCCCACACCAAACCACCCACTTCCAACCGTTTAGCCGGTGCTGCACGGCGCAGCAAGGCTTCCATGCGCGCAAGCAGCTCTTCTTCGCCGAATGGCTTGACCAAATAATCATCGGCACCGAGCCGCAGACCCTTCACGATGTCTTCCTGTTGCTCACGCGCCGTCAGCATAATGATCGGCACATTTGAAAAGCGCCGGATTTCGCGGCAGACATCCCAGCCATCCATTTCCGGCATCATGATATCGAGGATCACCAGATCCACGAGCTCTTCTTCGAGCAGCCTGATTGCCTCTTTGCCGCTCTGTGCTTTCAGGCAGGCGTAGCCATGCGGCTTCAAATACAGCGCCACCAAATCGAGCATGCGTTTTTCATCATCCACCAACAATACTTTGCGCATCGCTTTCCCCTCTTTCCAGCCGGACAATGACATCCGTTCCTTTGCCTTGTTCGCTTTTCAGATCGATCCGCCCGCCGTGTGATTCGACGATTTCCTTGGCAATAGCAAGGCCAAGTCCAGACCCGCCGTTTTCGCGCGACCGCGATTTCTCGGCGCGGTAAAGACGTTCGAAAACATAGGGCACACTTTCTGACGGGATGCCTTCACCTTCGTCGCTGATGCGGATGACGATTTCATCGCCTTCTTGCCTGCAGTCCACAGAGACCCGAGAACCCGCAGCCGAATGTTTCCGTGCGTTGTCCAGAATGTTCAACAGCACTTGCTGGATGCGGTCGGGATCCCAGAAGGCACGAAGGCCGGGCTCACACGCTACCGACAAGGAAATTCGGCCTTCCCTGAACGCCGGCTTGACCAATGCCGCGACCGACTCCAGCAATTCATCGATGGCTACGTCCTGGCGCCGGATTTCAAACTGGTGCAAGTCGAGTTTCGCCAATTCGAATAAATTCCCGATTAGCGCTGCCAGCTGTGCCGATTCTTCCCGGATGATAGCGATGTATTCTTCCCGCTCCTTTTGTGGGATTCCCGGCCGGCTCAGGATATCTGCGTAGCCTTTTATATAAGTGAGCGGCGTCCTCAGCTCGTGGGAAATACTCGCCAGGAACTCATTGCGGGCATTTTTCAGCCGGTCGAGGTCGACCGATAATTTGGTGATGGCATTCGCCAGCTCACCCAGTTCGTCGTTGCGGTCCGTCGACAAATCAACGCCTGTGTTGCCGATGCTCAACTGCTCCGCGGCTTCTTTCATGCGGATCAGCGGCAGCGTGATAAAACGCGACAGCATCAAAACCGTACCGACTGTCAGCAGCACCGCAATAGCGCCTGCCGCCAGAAATTGCTTCTGCAAATTGCCGACCATGCGCTCGATTGCTGCTGTGCCGGAAAACATGAAGACATGTCCGGCGTGCTCGCCATCGATTGTGATGGGGCTATCTGCCGCAATATAGCGCTTGTCGTCCCATTTTTCTTCGACCACTTTGCCGCTTGCCGGCACTTCTTCAAAATCGGTATGCTGCAGCACATCGACCATTTCCGGTTCGAGCGGATCTGAATTGATGAGGATCCTCCCCGCTTCATCGGTGATGACCACTATATAAGAAGACGCCGCCTCCATCATGCCGACATGTTCGAGCGTCGTCGGCTCGAAATGATCCGCAAGCACTTCGCTATGCGTTTCCCCGCGGGCAAGCAAGCTCGCCATGACTTCATCGACGCGTTCGTTGACGAGTGTGACATACAAGGCGGTGAACAGCAGCGCTTCGATCAATAAGATGAACGCGAAAAACAATAAGCCGATCTTCAGCGATAGTTTATTGAACATAAGCGCCTCTTAAGGGCGAATCCTTTGCCGCTGGGTTCATCGCACTTCGCCGTTTTCCATGATTTGCGTCCACTCTTCCCCTTTGTTTCCAGAGATGAAAGCCTGTCCCTTGACGGTGTAAATCGCCAGTTCATCCGGTTTTTGGGCTAGATACAGCACCCCGTCCTCCGGCAGTTCCGGCAATGGCAAAGTCTTTGTGCCGCCGCCTTCAAGTGTGTATTCCACGAGCTCCGACGCCGTTTCATAGCTTGCGTAATACAGCGCATCTTCGCTGAACGTAAGCGCTGTACCGAATTGGCCATCGTTCGTCAAAGCTTTGAACGAATCGCCCCCATCTTCGGACAGGTAAACGCCGGTTGATGTCGCTGCGGCTATGATTTGCGAATCGTCCGGGTGCATCGCCAAATAGGAGATGTCGCCGTCAAGCCCTTCTGCAGCTGCTTCGCTCCAGTCTTTGCCTTCGTTTTCACTGCGGAAAAAGCCCGCTCCCATGCCGGAATTCGGCTGCGGGTTCATGACAAACATGTGATGGCTGCGGTAGCCAACCGCCATGGCGTGGAAATCGGTCTCGCCTTCAAAGCCCATGTGTTCGAGCGAACGCCCGCCGTCCATGCTGCGCTGGATGCCGATCGGATTCATCATGCCGGAGCCTTGGCCGGGATGTCCGGATGTGTAGAATCCGCGGTCCACCGCGTTAAAGCCCATGTAATCATTGTGCATGCCATCCGTTTCAAGCCATTCGCCGTCGCGGTAGATTTTCAGCCCTTCGTGCGATGCGAAATAAAGCCCATCGCCTTCGATATAACCCATGCCGTGGACGTGCTCCACTGTGCCTTCAAAATCCACTTCGAAATCTTCTGCATCCAGGCTGCCTTGTGCCGCCTCTTCTTCTGCTGCATCTTCTGCCGGTGCAGGTTCACTTTCGTTTTCAGCCCCGCATCCTGCTGCCAATAAAGCGGCTAAGGATACGGCGATCCATAATTTATTGTTCATGCGAATTGCCACCTCTCCATATTCTGTTTCTTCTATTATAGCTGAAAACTCTCGATTTTCCGTGCAGATGCATCTGCACATATTCTGCATAATCAGTGGGTATAGTGAAAGTAGACCAACAACGAGAGAGGGATTTCCATGATAAAAAACAAGTTTCAGATCACCATGTTATCCGTCGTTGCGGCGCTTACACTCGCTGCGTGCGGAGATTCAGATGAACCGCAAATGACACAGGAAACCGAACCGCCTGCGGCAGAAGAAAGCAGCGGAGGGGACCATAGCGGCATGGACCATTCCGGTTCCGGCGACATTCCGATGGGCTTGGAAGAAGCAGCCGATCCGATGTATCCGAAAGGCAGCACCGCGACCATTACAGCTGGCCATATGGAGGGCATGGAAGGCAGTGAAGCGACGATTGTCGGCGCATTCGATACGACCGTTTATGCAATCTCTTATACGCCGGAGGGCGGCGGCGAACCGGTCGAGAACCATAAATGGGTCATCCACGAAGAGCTTGAAGATGCCGGCAGCGAACCACTGGCTGCAGGAGATGAAGCCGTTGTCACCGCTGACCATATGGAAGGCATGAACGGCGCCACCGCCACAATCGATTCCGCGGAGGAAACGACTGTCTACATGGTCGATTTCACAACCGCTGACGGCGAGGAAGTCATGAATCATAAATGGCTGACCGAAAGCGAATTGTCTGCTGAATAAAGCCTTATTCTCCAAATCAAAAACACCTTCGACGCCAGCGCTGATTTCAAGCGCTTGGTGCTGAAGGTGTTTTTTTATGGTGCAGATTACGACAATGCCGGTATCCGGCCGTGATATTTTTCAATCAGCGCATTATTGTGGCTGTCCGCTCCGTCGATATTGCCGCTGAGGAAAACCGGCGGCTCAAAGCCGTTGTCGGCCATCCTTTGAATGGCTTCAGCGAAGACGGCGTTCAATATGGCAGCCCCCACGACGGTTGACGTCGGACCAAAAGGCACTTGGACGTTTTCCGCGCTGAGGACGGCATCGCCCGCCACCGCATGATTATCGACGACGAGGTCCACTGCATCATGCAAATGTTGTCCGTCCGCATGCCTCGAGGGCTGGCTGTTTGCGTAGGCAAGTGACGTCAGGCCGATGAAGAATGCGCCTTTGCTGCGAGCGGCGAGCGCAAAATCAACCGGCACCGGATTTCGTCCGGAAGTGGATAAAACAAATACCACATCCTCCGGCCGGAAATCCTCCTGTTGGAGCAGCTCTGCTGCATACCCGTTTTTGCGCTCCAGTCCAGAAGAACGCACTGCGCCTTCGTGCAGCATCAGCGGTTCGATCAAGATCGGTTTGACCGGCACGAGGCCGCCAGCCCGGTAAAAAACTTCCTCGGTCAGGATATGGGAATGGCCACAGCCGAACAACTGGACAATTCCGCCGTTTTGGATCGCTGCCGCCACTTTCTCAGCCGCTTGCACCATCGCTTCTTTTTCCTGGCTTTCAACAAGCTGCAGCATTTCATGCACGTTATCGAAATACTTCGTTAACATAAGCAAACCTCCTTCGCCTCCAGCGGCTTCCATCGTTCCTCTTTCAGCGCTGGATTTCGGTGATGAATTTATAACGGTCGGCACGGTACATGCTGCGGACCACTTCGAAAGGGACGCCGTTCGATAAATAAGATACGCGTTCGATCATCAGGATCGGTGCCGGCATGCCGATTTCAAGCAAGTCCGCTTCTTCTTTCTTTACGAGCGACGCCTCCATCCGCTGGGAAGCATGGCTGATCGACAGCCCTTGCTCTTGTTCAATTAACGAGTAAAGCGACCCGGCCAGTTCCTTTTCGCTTAATTGCGGAAACAATTTCACCGGCAAATAAGTTCGTTCAAGCGCCATCGGCTTATCGTTGGCGTAGCGGATGCGTTCGACGGTGAACACTGCTTCGCCGCCAGCCAGCTGAAGTTCGTTCGCGACATCCGGCTCCGGCAGCCCTTTGGTGAAGTTGATGATTTTATTGCTCGGCACCAGCCCACGCGCTTTCATGTCTTCCGTGAAACTCGTCAAGCCCGTCAATGGCTGTTCCATTTTCGGCGAGGCGACAAACGTGCCGCGCCCTTTTTCGCGGTGCAGCAGGCCTTCGTTCACCAAATTAGTGATTGACTGGCGCACGGTCATGCGGCTAACCCCGAAAAGCTCCGTCAAATCGCGTTCAGACGGAATCGCTGTGCCGATCGGAAATTCGCCGCCGTTGATGCGCTGCTTTAATGCTTCTTCTATCTGGACGTACATCGGTACGTGTGATTGTTTGTCTAACACCGTGTTCACTGCCTTTCCTTTTCCGCCAATTGGTAGGCCTCACGGTCCACGATCAAGGTGACGTCTTCGTGCTTCCACAAGAAAGACGCTGGAAACTCCTCACCTGGCTGTTTTTCCAACAGCCTTTTGACCGCTTCGCCTTTCTTTTTACCGGATGCCAATAAAAGGATTTTATCGCTTTTCAAAATCGACGCGATGCCCATCGTGATGGCATGGGTGGGAACTTCCTCCAACGAACTGAAAAAACGTGCGTTGTTTTTTCGCGTGGACTCGTCCAGTTCCACGCAATGAGTCAAGCTGTTTTCCGGCGTCCCCGGTTCATTGAATCCGATATGGCCGTTCGTGCCCAACCCGAGAATTTGCAAATGGATCGGGCCAAGCCGGTCGATAAGCGCTTCGTAGCGGCGGCATTCCTCTTCCACGGAAGAAGCTTGCCCGTCCGGCAGATAGGTGTGGCGCATATCTATATCCAGGTGTTCAAATAAATGTTCGTTCATGAATTTATGGTAACTATTGGGGTGGCTGCGGTTCAGCCCGCGGTACTCATCCAGATTAATGGTTTTCACTTGCTTATAAGATAGTTGCCGCTGCCGGACCCCTTCCGCCAGCTTGTCGTAAAGGCCGAGCGGCGTAGAACCCGTCGCGAGCCCCAGCACCGAACGCGGATTCCGCAAAATCTGCGCTTCCACGATGTCGGCTGCGCGGCTGCTCATTTCATCGTAGTTTTCAACTACTTCCACTTTCACATGAGCCCCTCCTTTGCAAAAGCGATTGTCCCACGGCAGATCGTCAGCTGAACATCCAAGTTTTCATCAAGAATGACGAGATCCGCATCTTTTCCTGCGGCGATGCTGCCTTTATTGGCCAAGCCCAGTTCTTTTGCGGCATTCGCTGAAGTCATGGCCACCAACTCGCTGATTGTGCAATGAGTTGCTGCGCGGACATTTTTCACCGCTGCATCCATCGTCAAAATACTGCCGGCCAGCGCACCACTTTTCAAGCGCGCATCCGTTTCGGTGACGATGACGTCTTGGCCGGCCAGCCCATAAATGCCTGGCTCGAGCCCTTTCGCCCGCATCGCATCAGTGATCAGCACGAGGCGTTCCGCCCTTTTTTGGCGATAAGCCAATTCAACCGATTTCGGATGGCTGTGGATGAAGTCCGCGATGATTTCGGCAGTCAACCGGTCCTCCAGCAACGCCGTTCCGACTACTCCCGGCTCCCGGTGATGAAACGCACTCATCTGGTTGTATAAATGCGTCACGCGGCTTGCGCCGGCTTCGAGTGCCTGTTGCATTTCCTGCCAGGTGCCGTCTGAATGGCCAATCGACGCCAAAATGCCATCCCCTGTCAGCCTTTTAATAAATTCAAAACCGCCCTCCGTTTCCGGAGCAAGCGTCACCACCTTGATGCGATTGCCGCTGAGCTCTTGCCATTTCGAAAAAAGAGCCGTTGATGGTGCGGTGATATGCTCGACCGGCTGTGCACCAGGCTGCTTAGCAGAAATGAAAGGCCCTTCCAAATGGACACCCAGCATCTCGGCCTGTGCATCGCCCGCCTGAAACCGGCTGGCATTTTGCAGCGCCGCTGAAATCGCCTCATCGGACTGCGTCATCGTCGTCGCTAAAAAGCTTGTCGTGCCTTCTTTCGGCAGCACGTCGGCCATGCCGCCCAGCGCTTCCGGTGTAGCGTCCATGACATCAAAACCTGCAGCTCCGTGAATATGGACATCAATGAACCCCGGAAGCAACGTCCAATTCTTGCCGGCTGCATCAATATGGATATCGGCAGCTTTTGATATGGAAGGTGCTGTTTCCGTTATTTTTCCATCCTCCAGAAAAACGTCGCCAACAAAACTGTCGTTCATTGCATCAGCGATGGTGATGGTTGAAATCAAGATGGTTTTCTTCATCTGCTAACACTCCTTGCGAAAAACCAGGAACGTCACGAATGCGTTTCCTGGTTTTATCTTATCATTATTGAATTTTCAAGATGGAATCCGTGCCTTGGTTTTGCTTCCCTTTTTTCAGCATTTCCAATTCTTGTCCTGCTAAGTTCGTGAAGATGATCGGCGTCACTGCCGAAGGTGCATTCGCTTCAAGATACGCAAGGTCGAGTTTCAACAGCGCATCGCCGCGCTGCACCAGCTGCCCTTGTTCAACGAGCGCTTCAAAGCCTTCGCCGTTCAATTTTACGGTGTCCAAACCGACATGGATCAGGATTTCGATTCCTGTGTCTGTTTCAATGCCGATCGCGTGTTTCGATGGGAACAACGTCACTACACGGCCATCAACCGGCGAGTGGAGTGTGCCGCCGGAAGGAATGATTCCGAAACCTGGCCCCATCATCGCTTTCGCAAACACTTTATCCGGCACTTGAGAAAGTTCAATGATTTCTCCATCAATCGGCATCTCGAAATCGCCCATGCGAAGTTCTTTCACAAGTTCAGGCGCCGCGGTTGTTTCTTCCACAGGCACTTCCAAGCTTTCGGGTGCCGGGTTGCCATTGGCCAAACGCTTCTGCATCGCATCCGCCAAAAATTCAACGGCTGTCCCGATGACCACCTGGACATTCGTTTTATTGATTTTCATAAGCCCCATTGCGCCGTGGCGCTTCAAGTCTTTCTCGCTTACCTTGTCTGCGTCTTTGACCGTTAGGCGAAGGCGCGTCGTGCAATAATCGACAGCGGTAATATTGCTGCTGCCGCCGAGCGCTTCAATCGTATGGTACGCACGGATATCGTTGCCTGTATTTCCTGTATCGGCATTGCCGTTTTCCATGTCTTCATCTTCTCGGCCCGGTGTTTTAAGGTCCAGTTTGATGATGAGGAAATAAAAGATCCCGAAGTATATCGCGCCTGTTCCGGCACCCATCACCAAGAGCATCAACGGATTTTGGGCCAGCCCGAAGTTCAGGACATAATCGATGGCGCCGGCAGAAAATCCGAAACCGTGATGGATATCCAGTGCATAAGCGACCATCATCGATACGCCGGTCAACATGGCGTGTACGATGTACAGAACCGGCGACAAGAACATGAACGAGAATTCAATCGGTTCCGTGATTCCTGTCAGGAACGAAGTAAAGGCGATACTGAACAGCATCCCGCCGACGATTGCTTTGCGCTCTTTTTTAGCCGTCGCATAAATCGCCAAGCAAGCTGCCGGAAGCCCGAACATCATGATCGGGAAGAACCCGGAAAGGAATGGCCCCGCTGTCGGGTCCCCTTTTAAAAAGCGGTTGATCTCGCCGCGCACAACTTCTCCGTTGGCGTCCGTGAATGTACCGAAGTCGAACCAGACAATCGTGTTGATGACATGGTGCAAGCCCGTTGGCAAAAGCAAACGGTTCAAGAAGCCGTAAGCTCCTACGCCGAACATGCCGGCATTCAAAATCCAATCGCCTGCGCCGTCGATGATTCCTTGGATCGGCGGCCACGCGTAGCCGAATAGGCCAGCGAGCACAGTCATTGCAGCCGCGGTGATAATCGGCACGAAGCGCCTGCCGCCGAAGAATGCCAGCCACGCTGGAAATTTCACATCGTAGAATTTATTGTATAATAGCCCGCCGACAATCCCCGAGAGGATCCCGGCAAAAACACCCATATTGATCGAATCGTTGATCGTGACGATTGCTGACGTCAATACGAGATAAGCGATCGCACCGGCGAGCGCCGCGCCGCCGTTGCTGTCATGGGCAAGTCCGAAAGCGATGCCGATCGCAAAAATGATGGCAAGGTTATCGATGATCCCCGCACCAGCTGCCGACAAGAACGGAATGCCAAGCATATCATCCTGGCCAAAGCGCAACAGCAAAGCTGCTGCAGGCAATGTAGCGATTGGGAACATCAACGATTTCCCGATTTTCTGCAGAAAACTGAACAAATGAATCCACCTCTTCTTCTTTAGTCTTAATTTTTACTATAGAGATAGTTTGTATAGATGTCTATACCAATTTATTATTTATCAGATAAATGCACACGCTTTCATTATATCTTGATAAATTGGAATAATGATTTTCAAATGTCGATATTCCGCAAAACAGCTGCGCTTGCCGCGGGCGAGCGCCAAGCCTCCTCGCTCGCTTCGCTCCCTGCGGGGTCTCGGCTGTCTCGCTTTCCCGCGGCCAATGTCTTTGCGACGAAGCAGCGAAGCGATGCAGGAGCAGTACGGTTTTCTCCGCTGTTTTGCTTCATATCGAGAGATATCTTAGCAAAAGCGTATCAATGGGCTAGGCGAAGCGGTTTATAAAATTAATAGGTATTAATTTGTTGTTAACATGACGAACAAAGAAATTAACACGCATTAGCCGACAGTTAACCGGCACTAGCTGGAAATCCTCTCTTCAGAGCCCAAGTTCAAGAGCGTAAATGGAAGAGCCTAACACAGCTGCCGGCTGCGTTAGGCTCCTTCTCAAGCACTTGCGCATTTCGCTTTGGCGAAATGCATCCATCTGGGGGTTTGTGGCAGCAGGTTCGTCCGTTAACATGAACTAAATCGGCGTTAACATGATCTAGCCAGACCTTAACATGAAGTGCTGAAGATTCAACATGACCTAGCCAGTGGTTAACATGAAGTGTTTCGATTTTAACTGGCACTAGCTAAATCCCTCAAATACAACCCATCAAAAAAAGCTGCAGACCTAAGCCTGCAGCTCTTCCCTCTCCTCAATAAAGCAAATAATTCTTTCTTACTTCTTCGAATTCTTTCAGTTCAGCTTTCCATTGCTGCTTCATTTCTTCGACAGACATGCCGTCTTTGATGCCTTGGCTGATCCAGCTGTTGCCGATCAGGTTGTTGAAGAATGGCGTCAAAGTCACTTGTCCCGGATACAGGTCATAAATGGTTTTGACGATGTGAAGTCCGGTTTCAACCGGCAAGTAAGCGTCCCGATCGGTGATATGGACTTGGATGCCGTGCGACAGTTTACCGCTGTGTTTCGAGAATGCCGGTGTGAACGATGCCGCGCGGAACGTGACGCCCTGCAATTCCAAAGCGTTCAGTTCTTTTGCGAGTTCGGTGCTGTTGATGAATGGTGCACCGATGAATTCGAACGGTTTGGTCGTGCCTCTGCCTTCCGACACATTCGTGCCTTCAATCAAAGCCGTTCCTGGATAAGCGAGCGCCGTGTCGAGTGTCGGCATGTTCGGTGATGGGGCGACGAATTCCATGCCGGTCTCATCGTAGAACATATTGCGTTCCCAGCCTGTCATCTCGACTACCGTCAAATCGGCATCGATATCGAATTCTTCATTGAACAATTCAGCGAGTTCGCCGACGGTCATGCCATGGCGCAAAGGAATCGCGTACTGGCCGACGAATGAAGCAAATTCCGGATCAAGCACCGGCCCTTCCACTTTGACGCCGCCAAGTGGATTCGGACGGTCGAGCACGATGAACGGAATGCCTTTTTCTTTAGCAGCTTCCATGGCAAGCGCCATCGTGTAGATGTACGTGTAAAAACGCGTGCCGACGTCTTGGATATCAAACAATAATACGTCGACGCCTTCGAGCATTTCCTGTCTCGGTTTCCGAGTAGAGCCGTATAGGCTGTAAACCGGAAGGCCGGTCACTTCATCGATGTAATAATTCACGTATTGGCCTGCCTGTGCATCTCCCCGGACACCGTGTTCGGGCCCGTACAATGCAGTCAATTCAACTTCCGGGTCGTTGTGGAGCAGGTCCACGATGCTGTTCAGTTCCTGATCGACACCAGTCGGATTGGTGATCAACCCGACGTTTTTCCCTTCGATCAAGTGTTTCTGGTCTTCCAGCAACACTTCCACCCCGATGGCAAATGGTTCTTTTTTGCCTTTGCCGCGGTCTTTCGATTTGCCGTTCCCGTTGTCATGATTGGCGAATGCAATTGAGAGTGAAGATAAAACCAGCATAGCGGTCAATAAAAATACGATCCACTTTTTCAATGTCATCTCTCCTTGTCCCTTTAATATGTCAAACCATGTCCATATTCATACAACGAGACGCCTGTAAGATCCGGAATCGATACCGGCAATTTGCCGGTTGGCGACAATTCGCCTAAAATGGTCGATGCCATCGCTTCGTAACTCGCCGTGCGGAAGCTGTATTGCGCCAAATACGCATCCACTTCGGGATACGCCATCACGTCATACGGGTTTTGAATCCCCACTGCAATGACCGGTGCATCGGTTGCGGCGATGATTTGGTTCGCCATCTTCATTATTGAGTTTTTGAAGAACTACCGCCAAAATCAGGTCTTCAGCGTGGAAGATTGTGTCAGAAGGAAGAAGAGCAGCTATAAATTCGGTGTTTACGAATACGAGGGCTATTGCGCCGTCATTGATTCTATTGACAGCTATTTCAAAGCATCCATGGATTTGCTGGAGCCGGAAAAACGCAATGCATTATTTCTGCCGGAACGTCCGATTTTACACCAAAGTGAAAAGATG
>NZ_RQII01000027.1 GCF_004761975.1 Planococcus koreensis
AAAAAAGGTAGAAGGCACAGATAATAATGTGTTAAATACAATAAAAGCGTTTAATACTTTTAATGGGGAATGGCTCCTAAGAATTATTGGAAGCAAAGGTCATTTTGACCGGGAAAAACTAAGCATTATTTCTGCTATAAAATACGCAATTTCGTATTTTGACCATTCCAATATTCTATGGGTCCCAATTTCTATGGAGGAAATTCTACGAGTAGCTGGAGCCGTAAGTTTGAATAAAAAGGACGGTATTTTTACTGCGAAAAACTTGGGAGTTACCGGCCGTCACAGTGATGATCTTCTATTAATTGGATTAGAAAGTATAGGAGATGAAGTTTATCTTCATTTCTATCCAGTTGAAGTGAAAATAGGCATTAACAGTAATGATGTAATGAAAAAAGCTCTCGAACAAGCACATCAAACCAAAAAAGTAATTGTAGATGCTTTAACTGGTGAAAAAGGAGAAAGTTTTACAGGGCAGTTTTATAAGAACTTCTTTGTTCAGTTGTTAATTGCAAATGCAAGAAAGCTGGAAATAAGTAAATTGTGGCCGGAGAAAAACTATAATATCTCTGATGCTATGATTGAAAAATTATTGAAAGCGGAATATAAAATTGGACAGCACCTTACACCATTTATTGGTGAAGGCTCGGTTCTCTCATTTAAGAAAGAAGCGCATTTTAGAAGTGTAAGTAAAGAAGATGATGTTTTAATTATGAATTTACCTGAGCAGGACGGTTACGAAGGTTTGGTTAAATCTATTTCGAATTTATGGGAATGGATTCAACATGAAGAATCTGATTTTATTAAAGAGGAAATGCTTTCTACTCTTTATATGCCTAGAGAAGGGTCTAAAGCTCTCTTAGTCTCCCCGAGCGGAGAGTATAAAGTAGAAGAAGATCATGCTTATGCCAAGAATTACAATAATAAATCTGGAAATACGGTTAAAATTGATGAATTGGAGAGAGAACCGCAAGGGATTTCTAATGTTAATCCCCATGGTATTCATGAGAATAATACTGAACTTAAAAATGAAATCGAATCAATGAAAGGTCCTGAGGTAGAGCCGAAAACAATACAGGAAATAGAAGCAGTTAAAGTTCCCGAAGTTGAACCTAGCGTAATACTGGAGATCGAACCGGAGAAAGTGAAAGATAGAGAGCTGGAACCAACTCCTCAAATCGTCCCAGAAGAAATTCCAGAGAAAAAACCGGAACTAGAAGTCAAACCAGAATCTGAGCGTGAGCCAATTCCAAAAATTGAGAAAAACCACAGTATAGACCTCAAAAATATCCGCATTAAAATTGGGAAAGTGGAAAATTCCAATAGGGATATTTATTGGGAATTCGGAAATTCTTCGTTGGCAAATCGTCATTTATTAATTTCAGGCGGTTCTGGACAAGGGAAAACTTATTTTATGCAATGTCTTCTTTTAGAAAAATCCAAACTAGGTCTATCAAGCATTGTCATTGATTACACAGAAGGGTTTCTCCCAAACCAGTTAGAACCGGAATTTGTTGAATATCTGGGTCCTAAGCTTAAACAAAAAGTAGTTATTAGTGAAAAACTGCCAATTAATCCTTTCAAGAGAAATGTGAGGAATATTGGGGGATTGGAACTTCCGGAATCGAATACTGACATAGCTGAAAGAGTAAAAAGTGTTTTCTCTTCAGTGTATAAGAGTCTGGGCATTCAGCAACAAAATGCAATCTACGAAGCTGTAAGAGAAGGAATGGATCAATACGGAGATTCAATGGATTTTAAGAAGCTAAAAGATCTTTTAGAAGATGCGGGAACCAGTTATGCAAAAACGGCGCTTTCTCAAATACGGCCTTTAATTGACCGGGATTTGTTTGATTTCAGTGAATCAATTGACTGGAAAAAAATCACTGAGGCTGATGGCGAAATTTTCATCATCCAATTGACTCTATTCCCTAGAGATGTTCAATTAGTTATCACAGAGTTTATACTATGGGATATTTGGAATTACTCAGTCAGATTTGGGAGCAAGAATCATCCGCTGCCTGTATTAATGGATGAAGCTCAAAACTTGGACCATACCGAAAAATCACCATCTGCGAGAATTTTGACCGAAGGAAGAAAGTTCGGTTGGTCAGGCTGGTATGCCACACAATTTTTGAAATCCCAATTAGGCGCAGATGAATTAGCTCGTCTCCAAAATGCTGCTGAAAAAGTTTACTTCCTTCCGCCGGAGCAAGAACTTTCAAATGTAGCAGCAAGTTTATCGAAAGATAATGGTGAAAAGAAAATATGGGAAGCTAAACTGGCTCATTTGAAAAAGGGTCAATGTATTGTTCATAGTCCGATTTTAAAAGAAAATGGGGAACTTTCAACCCCGTTGCCAACGGTAGTAAATATTAGTCCGCTTTCAGAAAGAATATAAAAGAAGAGCCCTGCCTAATCTCTGAGAGAGAATTGGCAGGGCTCGTTTTTTATAGTATTAACAAGCGAAGATCTTGCATGGAAGTTTTATTGTCATTTAAATTCTTCATTATTCTCAACCCGTTTTCGATAAGAATAATCATGTATTTATGCAGTTCATCATCATTTAGAATGCGATCGGCTTTTTGAATAATTAAATGTTTAAATAAAAGAAAATCTTTTTCTTTAATGATGTTGTCCGGAATTGTCCATCGGTTTCTCGTATCTAATTGTTCATTGAGCAAGTCATTTTCGGCGATGCCTTTTGCCAAAGCAATATGAACAACCGTCGGCCGATCTAATTCAAGTGCTGCAGTTAATGTATCGAGAATTTCTTTTCCTTCTGCTGAGAGAAGCATTCTTTTATTAGCCATTACTGTCATCTCCCAATAAATTCAAAATATCCATCTCGGATTAAAGTATATTTTTTAGTTTCGTTGTAATCGAGCATGTATTGTTTATAAGAATTGGCTTTCATAACATTTACGTAATCTTGTGTAATTTCTGTATCTGTCGACAGAATAATCACTTGGTTACTAAGTTCATTATAGTAATGATTAATCAACTGGTTTCGGTGATGACTGTCCAGTCGGCCAAGCGGCGTATCTATTACAACTGGAAGCTCCAGATCTGAAACCTTAATTAATGCCCAGATTAAAGCAGAAGATATCATTTGCATTTCTCCGGCAGATCGGTCATTAATACTGACTTCCTGCATTTTGTCATTGAATAAACGGACAGTAAAAGTATTGATGTCAAATTCTATTTTGCCGAACTCATCTTGCTTACGGAAAAGTTTTAATAACATTTTTGAAAACTCTTCTTTAATAAAATTGGCTTTTAATGTTGTAACATCCGTTATATATCGATTTAGGGCTGTAATTACCGAAGTTGTATTCTCCAGTTGAACTTTAAGTTTGCCCATATCTCCGTCATTTCCGGAATTCCGAGTAAGCTTGTTCATCAAAGTAGTTTTAATATCAGTGTCTCTTTGAATTTTATTGTTAATAGATTTCATCTGTAAAGTTAACTGGCCAACCATCTTGGTCAGACTATCAATCTTTTCGTTCTCTTCAACAGTGTCTTTGAACTCCGGCGCATTTCTTAATTCAACTTCGGTAGCTTCGAAATCTTGTTCAAGTCTTTCGATTCTATTGATAAGTTCTGAAATATCTTTTTGGTCCCGGACTGGATAGTTTTGAATTACCTGATAGTCCTTAAATGAGATATCATGAAGCTCTTTTACTTCATTCTCAGGAGTCACTTTAATTTCATGTTGATTGATCCAAATATCTTCACCGATCTTGTTAATTTGCTCAATTTGTTCAGGTGTAAGAGTTGGAGATATCGGAATATTTAATAGCGACTCCATAAATTGACGGTATGGCTTGAGAGATGCTTGTTTGACAACTTTTGCGTTTCTGGCATCTTGTTCAACTTTTAATTGTTTTTTAAGATTTAAAATATTATTTTTTAAGATAATAGGAACAATACTATCTTTTAATAAGGTATCTAAATTCTTTTTACTCTGGTCAATTTCAGAAATCAATTTCCCCTGACGTTTTACAATTTCCTCTCTTGAACGGGAATTTTGAGAGAAAATTTTATTGCGTTTTTTTCGTAACTCGTTAATTCTTTCTTCATACTGAATAATTTTTGCCCGAGTATCTTTCTTTTTAGTGTCTAGGGTAAGTAATGAACTTTGTACTTCTTCTAATTGAGTTTTCAAAGCATGGACTTGGCTGCCTCGTTGAGCTTTAATAATTTTTGCTTCAAGATCTGATTTTAAAGCATTCAAATCTTTGAGTAATTGCTTATAAGAATTCATGCCGGTAATTTTGTGAATAGCTTCTTTCATTTCGGCTTGCTCTTGTCTCACAATAATTTCTTTTACTTCTTCGCCATCGAAAATGAAAAACGGAGAAGCGTAATAAGGCATGATTTTATCGATTAAGCGGTTATATTGTTCAATGTTTTGAACTAGATTTTTCTTAGGCATATACATTTTAGGAGACTTGATAGTTACTTCTCTTTCATCCATTGTCATCATTTTATATGCGTTAAAAAACCATTTTACTTTAATGGTCCATTCTTCACCGGAGTCTGTTTCCAAAACCAGCGATACTGAACATTCTCTGCCACCTTCTCCATAAAATGTATTATTAATTACATTTGAAAATACTTTCTTATATTCTTCTTCCGAAACTTCTCTTCTACCATAAAGGACATCTTTAATAGCTTTTAAAATAGTAGTTTTACCTGCACCATTCAAACCGCCTATTAAAATAATGTTTTTTCCTTCTTTTTCTTTTACCTCAGGAGGAATATATAGATCTACTTGTTGAGTACCGTAATAAGTTTTATAGTTATCAAAAATTATCTTTTTAAATAGCATTTTTTATCACCCATTTTTTTTAGCGAAATGATAATCTATCAAATCGTCATATTGTTTTACACGCGATGCGGCGGATTGAGTTTCATAAGCAAAAGTTTCAGAAGTTCTGAGCAGTTCTTCACCTAAAGCTACTGGCACCTTTTCTGCCATGCATATAGACATCAATAAGGCACGTTCTTTCTTTTTAAATTCGGACATTTTATTACCCCTTTGTCTATAAAAATGATAAATATGGATTATTTTTACTATAACACAACGAAAGTATATTTTTAAAATAATTTCATAAGATTAAAGTAATAATCATTTGTAAGAGAAAGTGCATAAATGCACCTAGAGATAAATTGTATTTGCATGACGCTAAAGGCAATCCTCTACGATGTATAAGGAATAGCTCTTTCTATAACGAATTACCGGCTTTTAAATGATGCAACAGTGAAAATGAGAATCAGACTGTCTTTAACGGGAAGAAATAGCTGAGTACAAGCTGCATGCTTATTTTGAAAGAAAAGCAAAGTCGTTAATGTGAAGCGATATGAGTATATGTTTTTAAAATTACCAGTTCAATATTTCTTAATACCATATAAAAAATAAAAACTGAGTTCTCTTATGAGAGTTCAGGTTTTATTTTTAAAAATTTTCATAGCTAAAACGTCTCATCCATTTTCTGAATACCTGAGTTGGAAATTAAATATACATTGCCAAGAATATCGATTTTGTCTCCCTTTGTACGCAGGGCGCAATCCTTGTTCGATGCATAAACCTTCATTTCTTTCGATAAGAAAGACAGTTCCTCCTGGACCAACGCCATATTGTTTTCGAGATCAAAATGAGACAGGACGGAAAAATCGTTCAAGGCGATTCCATCGTAAAAAGAGCTTGTTTCTACGTCATAGCCAAAGTTTTTTGAGCAGAGCCATTTGGCAGACATATTGATCGCACCAGCGCTTGCGCCCATGACAATAGCTTTGCTTTTTTTGATCGGCTCTGCTAATTCATAGTCCATCAAAAACCTATTTTGTTCCATCGTATTTCCACCGAGCAAAAATATAACTGAAGCATTTTCCAGTAAGCTATGGGCATCTTCCTTCTGCACGTGAAAATTGATCAACTGGTATTCATCAAAGGTGATTCCGGCATGGTCCAGCCACGAACGTTCAGTAGCACCATCAGCTTCATCAACGAATGGAGTTGAACTGATCATCACCAGTGATTTTCGATCCGTTATGTCTTCCTGCAACACTTTTTCCAGCTTCTCTGGAAAGAAGTTGTTGAACCAACCTAAGTAATAATGTGTTTTCATAAGTACCTCCGGCAGTAAATTATCAATACTAGTCATTTTAGCTTACATCAAATTTCATGCCGAAACCTAGTTTACCCATAGAAAAAGCCGGTTCGCAATGAACCGGCTTTTTTCTATGGGATGAACTTTAACGTGTTGGTTGTTGTTTTCCCTATTGCTTAGACGACCAATCCGTGTGGAAAACGCCTTCTTTGTCTACGCGCTTGTAGGTATGGGCGCCAAAATAATCCCGCTGTGCCTGAATCAGGTTCGCTGGCAATACCGCAGAGCGGTAGCTGTCGAAATAAGCTAATGCACTTGAAAAGGCGGGTGCCGGAATGCCTTGCTGGATGGCCAAGGCCAGTATTTCGCGAAGGGAAGACTGGTATTCTTCGACGATGTCCTTGAAGTATGGATCTACCAATAAGTTAGGTAGTTCGGGATTACAGTCGAACGCCTCTTTGATGTTTTGCAGGAACTGCGCACGGATGATGCAGCCGCCGCGGAAAATCATGGCGACGTCGCCGTACGGGATGTTCCAGCCGTATTCGACAGAAGCTGCGCGCAATTGTGCGAAGCCTTGGGCGTACGAACAAATTTTGCTCATGTACAACGCTTTGCGGATCGCTTCGATCAGCTCCTGGGAGGGTCCTGCAGGAAGCTGGGGTTCAGGGCCAGTCAATAACTGGCTTGCCGCCACGCGCTCGTCCTTGATGGCCGAGATGAAGCGGGCAAAGACCGATTCGGTGACGATCGGCAGGGAGACGCCCAGGTCCAATGCGTTTTGGCTTGTCCATTTCCCGGTGCCTTTTTGTTCGGCTGCATCGAGCACCTGGTCGAGCAGCGGATTGCCGGTTTCGTCATCTTTTTTGCCAAAATGTCTGCGGTGATTTCGATGAGGTAACTGTCCAGCTCCCCTTTGTTCCATTCCGCGAAGATGCCGTGCATGTCCTGTGCGCTAAGCCCAAAAGCCTGTTTCATGATGAAATACGCTTCGGAAATCAGCTGCATGTCGCCGTACTCGATGCCGTTATGGACCATTTTCACGTAATGGCCGGCACCAAGAGGCCCCATATAGGTGCTGCAGGGAACGCCGTCCACTTTCGCAGAAATGGCATCGAGTAGTGGCTGGACGTGTCCGTAGGCTTCTTTCGATCCGCCAGGCATAATGGAAGGGCCGTTGCGGGCGCCTTCTTCGCCGCCTGAAATGCCTGCTCCGATAAAATGAAGGCCGGCTGCTTCAATGGCCGCTGTCCGTCTGTTTGTGTCTTGGAAGAACGAATTTCCGCCGTCCATCAGGATATCGCCTTTTTCAAGATGAGGAATGAGCGATTCGATGACCGAATCGGTCGTGTCGCCGGCCTGGACCATCATCAAAATTTTGCGGGGCGTTTCCAGGGAAGAGACGAACTCTTCGATGCTGTAAGCGCCTTGGATGTTTTTTCCCTGCGCCTCTTTAGCGGACAGTTCATCGACCCGCTCTGTCCAATAATCATAGACCGCTACCGAAAAGCCTTTGCTTTCCATATTCAATGCGAGGTTCGTGCCCATTACGCCTAAACCGATAACACCGATTTGCTGTTTCATAATATTCTGCTCCATTCCTTATGGTGTGTGATACACCGATTTTTTCTATTTCATGTTCTAGTGCTTCGTTTGCAGGTGCCAGTTCCTTAGGGAACCTGGCATCCGTGTTACCACCATTTATGCTGTTTTTGCTGCAACAATTCTTCTGCCGCTTCGGGGCCTGTTGAACCTGCGCGGTAGCCATGCAATGGCAGCAGGTCTTCCTCATAGGCGTTCAATAATGGCTCGATCCATTCCCAGGACAGTTCGACTTCCCGCCAGTGGGCGAAAAAGGTCGAATCGCCGAGGATGGCATCGAACAATAGAAGTTCGTAGGCTTCCGGCTGATTTTCTGAACTGGTGGAGAAGTCGATCCATACCGGCTTGAACTGATTGCCGGATGCTTCTTTCAAGTTGACGCGCAGCGAAATGCTTTCGTTCGGACTGATTTCAAGCACCAGCAAATTGGGGGAAGTGCCTTTCAAGCGGTCTGAATCGACCATCTTGTGCTTGAATTCGACGACAATCTGCGTGGACTTCTTGTTCATCCGTTTCCCGGTGCGGATATAAAAAGGGATTCCCTCCCAAGATGGATGGTCAATCGCCAGGCGTGCTGCGAAATATGTGTCATTCTTGGAAGACGCTTCAACGCCGGGCTCCTCTTTATAGCCGGTAACCGGTGCATCGTGGATTTCGCCGGCTTCATACTGGCCGCGGACCACATGCTGATGCGCTTCTTCTTTGCGGATCGTCCGAAGAGAAGCGAGGATTTCTGTTTTCTTCGTCTGGATTTTATTGTCCGTCAAGTTTTCCGGCAGATAGAGGGCCGTCATCATAACCAGTTGGAGAAGGTGGTTCTGCACCATATCGCGGATCGCACCGGCTTTATCGTAATAATCAGCGCGCGTTTCCACGCCCACAATTTCACTGGCCGTAATCTGGACGTTGGAAATCAGTTTTTGGTCCAGCAAGGAGTCCAATACCGGATTTGCCAAAATCAAGGTATTAAGGCTTTGCACCATCGGTTTCCCCAGGTAATGATCAATGCGGTAAATTTCATTGTCGTGGAATGTTTCCAATAACTTATCATTTAATTGCCGGGCCGTTTCCACATCGCGCCCAAATGGTTTTTCAATCACGAGGCGTTTCCAGCCTTTGTTTTTGTCGAGGCCGCTTGCGTGGAGGTTGGACGTGATGATATCCACTAAACTTGGCGCCACGGACAAATAGAACAGCCGATTTTCCGGAATTCCCAGTTCTTTTTCCCGCGCTTCAACCAATTTGAGCAGGTTCACGTACGATTCTTCAATGGTCGCGTCAAACGTGAAATAGCGGAATTTTGCTAAAAACTCCTGCAAGTTTGACGGGTCAACGCTTCTTCTGGAATAGGCGCAAAGCGCTTTTTCCACTTTCGATTGAAATGCCTCGTCTGAAGCATATTTTCTGCCCAAACCGATGATCGAGACCGTATCCGGCAATTTTCCATCGAGATACAAATTATATAAAGCTGGGAATAATTTTCGCTGTGCCAAATCTCCCGTCGCGCCGAATAAAATAAAGGTCATGTCTTCCATGGACCAATTGTTTGGAGATTCGATGAACCCATCTTCAGGATTGGCTTCTGCTATTGGTCTTTCAGTGTTCATACATTAAATCCTCCTAATTTCATCAAGCTGATTTTCACCATGGCTGAGTATTGCAACAGTTTTTAGTATAATGATTTATGCGCTGTAATGTAAGTATGCGGCTTGAAAAATCCTTATTATTCACACTGACGCTTGTTTAATATTTTTTTCACTGGACAGTTTGCTCCAAAACATGCGAAGGTTTAAACAACGGCATACAACTAGCCATATTGAAAGGGTTGATTTGATGAAAATGTACGATATCACAGGTTCTATTTATGAAGGCATGACCGTCTACAAAGACAAACCGGAGAAGCAGCCGAAACTCAATCAGCAAACGAACGGCTACGTTACGGAAACGCGTCTGGAATTGGATGTCCATACCGGCACGCATATCGATGCACCGCTTCACATGATGGTTGAAGGCGAAACATTCGAATCGGTCCCATTGGATAAATTGGTCGGGCAATGCAAAGTGCTAGATCTGACAAACGTGAAGGATGCTGTATCAAAAGTGGATCTGGAAGGATTCGGGCTCCAAAAGGATGACTTTGTTTTATTCAAAACAAGAAATTCGTTTGAAGAAGCTTTTGACTTTGACTTTGTTTACTTGGCGAAAGACGGCGCAGACTATCTGGCTGAAGTCGGCATCCGCGGAGTGGGCATCGATTCGCTTGGCGTCGAAAGAAGCCAGGAAGGGCATCCGACGCATAAAGCCCTGTTCGCGAACGACATCATTATTATCGAAGGGCTGCGCTTAAAGGAAATTGAGCAAGGCGAATACTTTATGGTCGCAGCTCCGTTGAAATTGATCGGCACCGATGCTTCACCAGCCCGGGTATTGTTGTTTGAGGGACTTGTCTAAAAGCCTCGGCGTGTCGGTTTTTGTGGATAAACAAGCGCACCCACAACTTTTAAACTTATCCACATGTGCATAAGTTTGGTTCTGCGAGCAGTCGGTCTGACTGTAAAGAAAAATCATATCGTGAATGAATGAAGCTTCTCCTGTGTTCAAGGGGGAGCTTTTTTCTGTTTGAAATCCGCAGTCGGCGACATGATTGCGGGGAGTGAAAGGCTTGAAAGTCCGGTATAAGTACAATAACCGCATATAATTACCATGTTGACTTTTCGTTCGATATACTTATAATTGATGATGAGAATCATTTTCAATTAAGAAATTTATTCAAAACGCTCATAAAGTGTAAAGGAGCAGATGGATCTGCAAGCTGCTTGAGCAAACCAGACCTTCACACAGATGAAAGTGAAAATAACTATTGATAGGGTGTAACTGATGAAAAATATCGAAAAATATAGAAATGCATTTATGGACGCGTTGGAATTGGAAGAAGACGAGGCCGTTGAAAATTTAGCGCTAGGGGAAACAAGCGAATGGGATTCACTTGGGCATATGATTCTTATTTCTACGATTGAGGATGCGTTTGATGTCTCCATAGAATCTGAAGAGATGACGGAGTTCGATTCGTATCGCTCAGGAATGGAGCTATTGAAACGGCTGGGAGTAGACTTTGTTAATGAATAGTTTCAAACAGCTTGAGGTGTTTGGAAACCGCACCGCTGTCCATGCTGAACGCGAATATTCCTACGCTGAAATGGTGGAAATTTCGGACGCGATCTGTGGTGAAGTGGGTGAAAGAACACTCGTTTTTTGTTTGTGTTCAAATAATAAAGAGTCTTTATTTGGCTACGTCGGCTTTATTAGAGGCCATGTGGTGCCCGTTCTGTTGGATGCTTCCATCCAGCTGGACCGGCTGCAAAGGCTGATCGACCTTTATCAGCCTGCATACATCTGGGCGAGCAGTGAAAACGAAGACCTCGCAAAGACAATGGATCGTGCATTTGTGTTTGGAGATTACACCTTATTTAAATGCCGGACCTTTTTCCAGCATGAGCTGGATGGCCAGCTTGCGCTCCTTTTAACAACCTCCGGAAGTACGGGCAGCCCCAAATTTGTCCGCTTAAGTTATGAAAACATCTTCAACAATGCAGAATCCATCGCGCAGTATCTGAGCATCGAGGCAGACGATAAACCGATCACCACATTGCCGATGAATTACTCCTATGGCCTGTCCATCATCAATAGCCATTTCGTTTGCGGAGCGGCGATCATTGTCACGGATGCCTCCATCCTGAAAAAAGAGTTTTGGGATTTATGCAAAGAGCAAGGGGCAACGACTTTTGGCGGCGTCCCTTTCGTGTATGAGATGCTCGACAGGCTGAAGTTTGAAGCGTTCGATCTGCCAAGCTTAAAAAAACTGACGCAAGCAGGCGGGAAATTAAGCTCGAATCTAGCGGGCAAATTTGCTGAAGTCTGTGGCCGGAAAGGGATTCAATTTTTCACCATGTACGGCCAAACGGAAGCAACGGCGCGAATGAGTTATTTGCCGCATGAAAAGAATCTTGATAAAGCCGGAAGCATCGGAATTGCCATCCCTGGTGGAGAACTGATGCTGGAGGATGATAAGGGCCAGAAAATTACAGCGCCTCATGTGAACGGCGAATTGATCTACAAAGGAGCCAATGTTTCTTTGGGGTATGCTGAGTCGTCGGCCGATCTTTCGAAGAAAGATGAGAATAACGGAATGCTGCACACCGGGGATTTGGCTTATTTTGATGAGGATGGTTATTTCTTTATCACGGGACGACTCAAAAGAATCGTGAAAGTCGCTGGAAACCGCATCAGCTTGGATGAAGTTGAAGGGCTTTTACAGGAGCATGGCCATGAGTGCGTCTGCGCCGGGACGGATGACCGGTTGTCTATTTACACAGTAAAAGAAGACCGTCTTCAAATTAAAAAATTAATGAAGGAAAAATTAAACTTAAAGGGCTTGGAGATTATGCGAATTGAGGAAATTCCGCGTAATCCCTTCGGAAAAATACTTTATTCCGAGTTGCCTGGACAGGGATGATTCATCAGCGTCTGAGCCCGCAGCAGAAGATGTAAGTGCATGTCCCGTTTTATGAAAAATCTTAAGTTTATTTTTATCAGGTGATTGAATGACCTTTATATCAATTGAGTTTCTCTTGTTTTTCGCAGCCATCGTTTTTACGTATTACGGGATCCCGCACCGGTGGAGATGGGTTCTGTTGCTGGCAGCAAGCTATAGTTTTTACGCTTCTTTGAGCAGCTATTTCGTCCTGCTGCTGCTGGCCAGCACCGTTTTCACTTATTTTACGGGAATGCTCATCGAGAAACAGGAAACCAAAAAACAGAAGAAAAAAGCCATGCTGCTTGGCATTTGCGTATTATTGTTTTTTCTCGGCTGGTTTAAATATTTTAATTTTGTCAATGACTCCGTTCGGGCACTTTCAACCTACCTGAATTGGAATTATGCGGTGCCGTACCAGGAAATTGTCCTGCCAGTAGCCATTTCTTTTTATACGTTCCAGGCCGTCAGTTATCTGGTGGACATCTACAAAGGCAAGCAGAAAGCGGAGCGGCATTACGGCTATTTTTCCATCTATTTTGCGTTTTTCCCGCAATTGGTTGCGGGGCCGATTGAACGCGCGAAGAAATTGCTTCCGCAATTCAAAGTGGAACAGACCTTAAACTATGAAAATTTAAGCTATGGAATGAAGCGGATCGCCTGGGGATTTTTTAAGAAAACATTGATTGCAGACCGGCTGGCTCCGATTGTTGCAGGTGTGTACGACAGTCCTGACCCGACCGGTTCGCAAATCGTCCTGGCGACGATTCTCTTCTCGATCCAATTGTACGCCGATTTTTCAGCGCTCAGTGACATTGCCATCGGTTGTACCAGAATGCTCGGGATCAAACTGACTGAAAACTTCAAGCAGCCGCATTTTGCCGTGTCGATCGGGGATTTCTGGAACAGGTGGCACATCACGCTTTCCAATTGGCTCCGGGATTATATCTTTGTCCCGCTGTGCAAAGGGAAAAAGAAGAGAAGTGAAATTTATGTAGCCATCGTGATTACGTTTTTGGTCAGCGGCATTTGGCACGGAGCCGCTTGGACTTTTGTGTTATGGGGTCTGATCCATGGGTTCTACCGGGTTTTCGGCGATCATACCAAACACGCCCGCGGCAGGATGGCGTCCTTTATCCGGTTGGATAAGAGCCCCTCGCTCCATAAATGGGTGAAGATTGCCATCACGTTCCTGCTGGTTTGCTTTTCCAGAGTGTTTTTCCGTTCGGATTCCGTTGCAGCAGCATTTGAAAATGCACGGCTGTTTTTGACGTTCAGCTCGTGGAAACCATCTGGAATTGTGGAAGCCGCTGAAATGTTTTCGCTGCTGGATCTAGTGATTTTCGGTTTTTTCTTTGTCATTATGCAAGTGTTTCATTATATCGAACGAAAAAATGCTTCCACATGGACCTGGTTATCGCAGCGGCCGGCATTCGCACGAGTTGCCGTTTATATTTTAATCGTAGTTTCCATCCTCGTATTCGGTGTTTCGGGTGAGGGGTTTATCTATGGTGGATTTTGATCGAAATGCAAATAACGTAGGCATTTTGTTGGCGGGCGATTAAATAATTTTGGCAAAAGAAGTACTGCATCGAAAGGATTTGCTATGGGCCGTTTATTCATTAAGGTAATAATTATCATTATTGCAGCTTTGCTGCTGTTCATCCCGGCAAATAACTTTGTCAAGGATTCGTATGACTACAACATCAACCGTGACATACTGGCGTTCAAGAAGAATCCGCATCCAGTGGATATCATCAATCTGGGTGCCTCCCATTCCATGTATGGCTATTATTTTAAGCCGACTGGCCTGTCCCATCTGGATTTGGCTCTTCCTGCACAGACGGTTCAATACGACTTTAAGTTATTGAAAGAGTATGGCAAGCATCTTAAACCGGATGGGGTGGTCATCATTTCCATCTCTCAAATGACTTTCGCGAATTTCGAAATCCTGGACATCGGAAATTATTATGAAATTTTGGATCATAGCGAAATTGAACCGTTCCGGCTGCTGGATTATTACCGTTACATGTATTTTCCAGGGGCAAATGGGGAGAGTGTCAACGCTGCGCTCTCAGGCACGTTGAAAAGCTATAGATGGGATTCCCATAAGCCCTGGGCAAACAACGGCAAAAGCTATGCGGAAAGAAAGTATGAACACGTAGAAGCCCAATATAGACAAGCGACTAAAAAAAATTACGTTGAACAAAATGTGAAGCAGTTGAGGAAAATGCTGGAGTATTGCAAAGAGCAGGGCTACCAAGTCATCCTGACGATGGAGCCGGTGCATCAGACTTATCAAGAACATTTCGATGAAGACGTGATGAATCGGCTTGTTTTTCAGTACCTGGACACGCTTGAAATCGATGCTCCTTTTTTAAATTACATGAACGATCCACGATTCGCAGACAATAAAGGCCTTTTTCTCGATTCCGACCATTTAAACAGTGAGGGGAGAAAAAAATATTCCTGGATCGTTTACGAGGACCTTAAGAAATTAGGGTATTTCTGAGCGGTTTATATAACTTTCGGCGATGATCTCCTGGAAGACAAGAAGTGGTATGCGATTCTTGTCTTCCATGAGATTTTTTTATTTCTATACCGGCAAATCTTAGTTGAAAGAGGTTCAGATAAACTGGTGTTTGTCCTGAAGCCGAGGGGACTGGAATATTTCCTGCGAAAATTAACCCGAAGAACCAATGACTTTCTCTGCCAATCGGGTATAGGGTACAAAAAGGAGATGAAGCCAATGAACGAAGATTTGTTTTCCTCATCATTCATCCAAAATCCGTATCCGGCCTATTCAAAACTGCGAGAAATGGATCCGGTGCATTATGTCCACTTTCCGGATGGGCAGCGGGGCTGGCTGGTGACGGGGTATGAAGACGGCGCAGCTGTGTTGAAGGATGCCCGTTTCATCAAAGACTATTCGAAGCTCTACGGCGGCAGCATGGGCGAGATGTCGGTCTTCACCCAGAACATGTTGTTCTCCGACCCGCCGGACCATAAACGTCTGCGCGGGCTCGCGCAAAAAGCGTTCACGCCGAAAATGATTTCCGGCATGCGCGGCCGCATCCAGGAACTGACGGACGAGCTGCTCGATGGCCTTGAAGGGAAAGGCACCGTCGATCTCATTGATGAATTTGCGTTTCCGCTCCCGATCATCGTCATCTGCGAAATTTTGGGAGTGCCGTCGGAAGACCGCGATAAATTCCGCCTGTGGTCCAATTCGATGATTGAAGGCACGAGCGGCGAAATCGGCGTCAGTGTCTATCAGCATATGAACCAGTTTATCCAATACCTCGGGCAATGGTTCCAGCAGGTACGCGAAAATCCCGATGACGACTTGATCAGCAAATTGATCGAAGCGGAAGAGGAAGGCGACCGGCTGTCCGAAAAGGAATTATACGGCCTCGTTTCGCTGCTCATTATTGCCGGGCACGAAACCACGGTCAACCTGATCGGCAACACGGTGCTTGCGCTCATGGCAAATCCGGAGCAGCAGGAAATGCTGCGGCAGGAGCCGGAACGGGTGCCGCAGGCGATTGAGGAGTCGCTGCGTTTCAATGGGCCGGTAGAATTCAGCACGTCGCGCTGGGCAAGCGAAGACATGGACTTCCGCGGCAAGAAAATCCACCGCGGCGATGTCGTGGTGGTAGCGCTGAATGCGGCGAACCACGATCCTGCTAAATTCGATGAGCCGGAACGCTTCGACCCTTCGCGCGAAAAAAATCCGCACCTGGCATTCGGCATGGGCATCCATTTTTGCCTCGGCGCGCCGCTTGCCCGCCTAGAAGGCGAAATCGCCATCTCGAGCCTGCTGTCCCGCTTCGCAGACATCCGGCTGGCCGTAGATGAAAGCGAGTTGGCGTGGCGGCCGGGCATGATCGTGCGCGGGGTCAAGGAACTGCCTGTTTCGTTATAATAAGAAGACAGCCACACAACATCGTCACTTAGGAGGAATGTTAGTGCCGCAAGCCACAACCCCTAGATTGCAAATCATCACGTTCGAACTCGATATGATCAAAGCGCTGCTCGAAGGACCCGAAGAGCTGGAGAAACGGATTCCCTACCGCGTGCCTGCCGACTACCCGATGGACGTCTACAAGCAATTCTTTCCGTATAAAATCGAACGCTTCACCGGGCAGCCGGAAGAGAATCGGTGGGAAGGGCTGATCGTCCACAAGGAAAGCCGGACGATTATCGGCGACATCGGCTTTAAAGGCAGCCCGAACGAAAGGGGCGAGATCAACCTCGGCTACAGCATCCTGCCGCGCTATCAAGGCGCAGGCTACGCAACAGAAGCGGCCGTTGGCATGGTCGACTGGGGGCTGGCGCAGCCGGGCGTCCAAAAGATCACGGCGACATGCTCGCTGGACAATCACGCATCGATCCGTGTGCTGCAAAAAGCGGGACTGGTGCAGGTGCGGGAAGACGACAAGAAAATCTATTGGTCGTCTCCCGAAGAACTGAACGATCCAAACGAGTGAAAACAAGGAAATGCCGATTCACAATGAATCGGCATTTTTTTATGGAAATTTCCGCAACGACTTTTGGAAGTATCATTCATTATAAAAATAAAAAAGCATATATATGGAAGTATCAATCGATTATACTTAAGACAATTCCCAAAAGGGAAACAACGCAGAAAAGAATCCAGGAGGCACGTGCATGCGGAATTCAGCAGAAAAAGGGATTAGGCATAAGTATTTAAGGTTAACCATTTCGTCGCTGTTAATCTGTTCGGTGGTCATCACCGGCATTTATTTTTACATCAACGCGCAGCAGCAGGAACAGGAAGCTGCCTACAACGAATTGATCGAGAAACAGGAAAAGCTGAAAGAACTTTCGCAGTCGTTGAATCAGCTGTTTTTCCGGGCGCGCGGCTTTTATGCGTTCCAAAACGAACGGGAATTGGATCTGGCCTATGTCGAACTGGAAAGCTTGAAAAATACGATCAAGCAGATGAATGCGTTGCCGTTGACCGCGGAAGAACGAGAGCCGATCGCGGATTTAAGCGAGTTTTTGGTGGCGTATGAAAACGAAGTGCTTGCGAATTCCATTGCGGCCGTGCGGGCGGATGATTATGCGCTCTTGCGGGAGCTGTCGCAGGACGGCACCAACTCGACGGTGAATGCCTTTGTGGCGTTTGCGGCGGACAACGAGCGGGCTTCTGAAAAGGCGCTGCGGCAATTGAACCAGGATATCTTGAAGCAAGCCGAGAATTTCGCCTTCTTGCTGACGCTGCTGTTCCTCCTGTTGTTTGTCATTATCGCGATGGTCATTTTGCGGGCGTTGAACGATATCGTCAAGCCATTGGAAGGCATGCGGGAATCGATCGAGGGCTTTGTCAGCGGCGAGGATGTTTCCTATAAGCCGCTTGACCGCACGGATGAACTGGGCGTGCTGTCGATGACATTCCACAACATGATCAAGACCATCCAAGGCAACCAGGAAGAGCTGACTACCCAAAACCAGGCCTTGCTGCTGAATAAAACCGAATTGCAGGAAAAGCAGATCAAGCTCGAAGAATCGCTGGAAGAAACCGAGAAGACTAAAGACCGGCTGATCCGCTTCAATGATTTGAATCACGTGCTGTCGTTCACTTTAGACAAACAAAAGCTCGCCAATGCGACGATCCAATATTTCAATGATGTCTACGACATCGATACCGGAGTGCTGTGGCTGCCGAAATCGGGTGAGTTCGCCTTGACGGGTTTCACCGGAACGATGTTCCAGCAATTCCGGGAAGAGCGCATGCCGTATCTCACGGCCCGCTTAAAGGACCGTGAATCGTTCACAATGAAGCGGGAAGCGCTGCATGAAAAAGGCTTTGCCGTGGAGAAAGTCTATGTATACGATTTATACGCCGCGGTGAAAAACGAGGAAAAAGATGACGTCGCGCTGATCGGCTTGTCGCGTGTGGGCCGGGCTTTCTCGAAAGAAGAAGAGCAGGACATCAGCGGGCTGCTGAATCAGATGCACCTCGCGATCGACCGCATCCAATTATACGATGCTGCCATCCATGAACGGACGCTGAACGAGCGCATCATCAATAACATCAACGAAGGCATCCAGTTCATTTCGAAAAGCGGCACGATGGTGCAGCACAACGACACGATGTGCGCGATGCTGTATTGCGGAGACGTGCCGCTTGATGCGCACGTCGACCAGGAGGTGTGGATCCAGTCGATGTCCGAACAGACGACGACGCCGGAAGCGATGCTTGCATTCTTGCGCAAATGCATCGAAGCGACAGATTCCGCGTCGAACACTTTCCAATACACCATCAAAGAACCGTACGAGCGTGTAATCGACGTCTACAGTACGTCTGTTATCGTCGACAAAGAAAAGACAGGAACCATTTTTGTGCACCGGGACGTGACGCGTGAGCACGAAGTGGACAAGATGAAGTCTGAGCTTGTCAGCACCGTCAGCCATGAACTCCGCACGCCGCTGTCGAGTGTGCTCGGATTTACCGAGCTGCTGCTGAACAAGCAGCTGAAACCTGAAAAACAGGAGCGCTATTTAAAAACGATCTACAAAGAAGCGAAGCGCTTGACCAATTTGATCAACGACTTTTTGGACCTGCAGCGCATGGAATCCGGCAATCAGGTCTACCGCATGGGCAAATTGTCGATGAGCGAGATGATCATCGAGACGGCCGAGAAATTCCGCACCCAGAACATGCATCCGATCGTTTTCATCGACGATGCTTCGGATGTCATGATCGAAGGCGACCGGGAGCGCCTCGCACAGGTATTGATGAATTTGATCGGCAACGCCATCAAGTTTTCGCCGCAGGGCGGCAATGTGACGATTTCGCTGAAAAATGATTTCAAGAACTTGCACGTCACGATTCAAGACCAGGGAATCGGCATTCCAGCAGAAGACATTCCGAAATTGTTCTCGAAATTCCAGCGCATCGACAATAGTTCGCGCCGCAAAATCGGCGGCACCGGCCTCGGCCTTGCAATTTGCCAGGAAATCATCCTGAAGCACGACGGCCATATCTGGATCGATTCGCAGGAAGGGCTCGGCACGGCCATCCATTTCGAGCTGCCGCTGCTCGCTGAAACTGTCGAATACACCGCTCACGAAGGCGCCGAAGAAAACCCGCCGGTGATGATCGTGGAAGATGATATGAGCCTGGCCTTGCTGCTGTCGGAAGAACTGAAGCTGAACGGCTTCAAAGTGATTTACCACACCAGCCCGGAAGAAGCGTTCAAAGAAGCGAAACGCACGCCGCTTGTGGGTGCTGTGATCGACATCATGCTCGGCGAGGAATTGAGCGGCTGGGACCTGGTTGACATGATGAAAAAGGATGACGCTACGAAAGGGATTCCAATCGTCATTTCCTCGGCGCTGGACCCGATTGCCGACGTCCGCAAAATCACGCAAATCAGCCATTATTTGACGAAACCTTATGCTCCGGTCGATTTATCGAAAGTGATGAAGCTTCTGCTGGACGGCCAGCACCAAAACGGCGTTATTTTTTACCCGGAAAAAGAAACCGTGCCAGGTGGAAATGATTGAATACAACCGAATTTTAACGCCACGACAACAAAAAAACGAACAGGCCCATAATGGGCTTGTTCGTTTTTTTCAGGAAGCGAGTATTTTCTCTACAAGTGTCAGCAATTCCATCGGGCTGAACGGCTTGGACATGAAATAATCCGCCCCTTTTAGGATGGCTTGTTCGCGGTCTGCGTCTTGCGCTTTGGCCGTCAGCATCAGCACACGGGTGTTGTTCTGGTCTTTCCGGACTTCTTCAAGCACTTCGATGCCGGTCAGATGAGGCATCATATAATCGAGGACAATGAGGTCGTAATCGTTTTCCCTGATTTTTTGCAGCGCTTCTTTGCCGTCTTCGGCTTCTTCGATTTTGAAATCGTCTTCGAGTGTATCGGTGATAAGGATGCGCAAGATGTCTTCGTCATCTGCCACTAATATTTTTTTCATAGCTGTACCTCCTTAAACTAAGATGAAATGCCTTTGCGTTTCATGTCGCCCCAATGGGCTTTTTTCTGGAACGCCGCGAAAATGCCTTGGACGCGCCACAGCACCATCAGCGGGCGGTACCAAAAAGCCTCCGTCAGCGCCCAGAAATACAGGCGCGCGAGATGGGACGCTTTCGGGTATTTGTGGAGCGTCAATTCTTCCAGCAGCACGGCCAATGCTGAAATGAGCGAGCCGTAGAAGATGGTCACCAAGAACAGCACGCCGGCCGTATTCGGGTCGACGAGCGAGAAGAAAAAGCCGCCGAAGATGATGAAATAACCGGTAAACTCGAATACGGCACCGAGAAGTTCGACAAACAGGAAATAGGGCATCGACACCAAACCGATAGCTCCGTATTTCGGGTTCAGCATCATTTTTTTATGGGACCAAAGCGTTTCGAATAATCCGCGCTGCCAGCGGATCCGCTGCGACCGGAGAACTTCGAGCGATTCGGGGGCTTCGGTCCAGCACACAGGGTCGGGGATGTATTCAATGCGCTGCTTGGACTTTTCTTCGCGCAGCAGGCGGTGCAGGCGCACCACCAATTCCATGTCTTCGCCCACGGTGTTTTTATTGTAGCCGCCGGCTTGTATCACGCGTTCTTTGTTGAAAACGCCGAAAGCGCCGGACACGATGAGCAAAATGTTCAAATGGCTCAAGGCGAGGCGGCCAATCAAAAAGGCGCGGAAATACTCGACGATCTGCATTAGCACAACGGGATTCTTTGGCAAGTCGATGATTTCGACTTTGCTGCGCGAAATGGTGGAGCCATTGGCAATGCGGACAGAGCCGCCGGTGACGATGATCTGGCCATCCGACTCGATGATCGGTTTCATCGTTTTCAACAAGCCGTCATTTTCCAGGATCGAATCGCCGTCGATGGCGCAGAAATAAGGGTAAGAAGACAAGTTGACGCCTGCGTTGAGTGCGTCCGCTTTTCCGCCATTGGCTTTTTTGATCAAACGGATATACGGGAAGACCGTCGATTGGTAAATGGCCGTGATTTCGGCTGTTTCAATGTGGGTGCGGACAGCGAAAGGGATCTGTTTCATGTTGAACGCTTCGATCATGCGCTCGGATGTCTGGTCTTTCGAACCGTCGTCGATGACGATAACTTCTTTTTCAGGGTATTCCAGTGCCAGCAGCGAGCGGACGGTGCTGACCACGCCGACTTCTTCGTTATAGGCAGGAACCAGGATCGATACGGGATACGTGTTTTGGTTGCCCAGGAAATCTTCGGTCGATTCTCTGCGATCGAGTTTGTCTTCTCTTTTCACTTTTCGGAATGCCAGCAAAAAAAGAAGCAGGTAGCTCAAGCTTGAAAACAGCATATACGCAATGATGACATACGCTGCAATTTGGAAAAAGGCATGCATTAGTTTTCACTTCCTAAAAGGGACGATTTCCACTGGCTTGCCATGTCCCGGGCAAAGCGGTCCGGATGGGTGGCGGCTAAATGGGCAATAAGGATATCTCCATCCGCAAATTGCACCAGCGCTTCGGCAGCGGAATAGCGGACCCACCAAACCGAATCGCCCAGCAGCTCGCTGAGTGTTTCTTTAAAGCGGGACAATTGCAGCCTGCCGGCAATGCGGGAAGCGAACATCCGCTCCTGCCAGGAAAGCGACTGGAAAAATGGCAGCAATAAGCTCGGGTCGGTGATGAATTGCAAATGGAAAATGGCTTTTAATGCCTGGATGCGCATCTCGCTGTCTTTGTTTTGCATCTCGCTTTCGATGCGTGGAAGAAACGCGATCAATCCGGCCATGCCGATATAAGAAATGGCCGCGTGCTTCAATGTCTTGTTGTTTGTTTCATTCCGCAAAGCGGCGCTCAGCTCTTGTGACCGCGTGTGCTCTTCCAGGCGCTTGAAGATATCCAGGTAAAGGCGCACCGGCGCATCGGGATATTGCGCCAGCACGGACAGCGTTTCGGGCTCATTCAAAGAAGCCAAGGTTCGAAGCAGCTGCTGCGTTTCCTGGTCCAAGAGAGTGGTTTTTCGGAGTTTTTCTTTCAGCATCGGCGCCAGCGACTGCATATGGAAATCTTCGATAAAGTACAGGGTGTTCATCCGGATCGCCCAGTTCCTCCGCGTCAGCTGTTTGGCGTAGCGCTCTGTCAAAAAATCTTCCGACAATTGGGCGACAAGCGGGGAAGTGGTGCTGCCTTTCGCCACTGACACATAGCCATTCAGCAAGCGCTGAAGAACGACTGTCTGGTGGGGAGTGCTGCGGATTTCCTGCAGGAACCGGTCATCGGCAGGGTCCATCATATAAGAGCTGAAGGACTCGGTTAAGTCTTCATATTGTTCGTTGATCGTCCGTTCTTTTTCCGACAGCCTGTGTTTGCGCAGCGCCAGCATGAGCAACAGGACAAGCTGGCTGAGGAATAGGAAGACATTCAGGAGCCAAAAAGAATAAATGGTCAATTGAACATCCTCATGGTAAGCCGCTGAACGCGTGCCACGATTTCCTGTGCATAAAATGGTTTGAGGATGTAATCGTCTGCGCCGCTCTTTAACGCCAAGACGATGTCGGATTCGTTGTTGCGGGAAGTCAGCATGGAAATGACGATGTTTTCGTGCGGGTACTGGCTGCGCACTTGGTTCAACACTTCCAGGCCATCCATTTTCGGCATGACGCCGTCGAGCAAGATCATGTAATTCTCGTCCGGTTTGTACCAGTCGGATTCAACGAAACTGGCACCGTCCGTATATTCCTCGATATAAATGTCAAAGTCATCGGGTTTCCAGCCTGAAAATTGCCTCGACACCAATTTGCGCACGAGTGAATCGTCGTCGACAATGATGATGTTGAGGTGGCGCCGCAGGTCATCGTTTGACAGTTCGTAGACAATCGTCTGGTTTCGCCCATTCTTTTTCGCTTGGTACAACGCCTGGTCTGCCATGCTCACCAACGTGTCCTGTTTCAGGCGGTATTCGCTGATGCCGGCGGAAAAGTTCACTTGGAACGGCTCGGAGGCAAGGGACGAAAAATCGCTTTCAGCAAAAGCGGAGCGGATGCGGTCGACTAAAATGGCGGCAGCCTGTGCTTTTGTGTCCGGCAGGATCAAGGCAAATTCTTCTCCGCCGTAGCGGAAGAAATAATCCGATTCCCGTTTCATGTCCAAGACGAGCTGGCTGAATGCCTGCAGCACTTTATCCCCGACCGGGTGTCCGTAGGTATCGTTGACTTTCTTGAAATGGTCGAGGTCCATCAAGACGAGGGTGAAGGCGCTCCGGGTCCGTTCCGCCAAAGTCGTCATGTGCGCCAGGACGTTATTGAAATACTTCCGGTTGCCGGCGCCTGTCAGTTCATCGAAAAGCGTCCCTTTTGAAATCGCTTCTTGGTTTTGCAGACGGTTCATGACGTAAGCGGTAAAAAAGGGCATCGTCAAAGGTTTGGCAAGAAAATCGGTTGCGCCGATTTCCATTGTGCGGATCTGGTTTTCGATGCGGCCATCGACACTGGTTACAGCAATCGGCAGGTAGCGGCTTTTCGCGGCTTCGGAAATCCGGGCAGCGAGCTCAAATCCATCCACATCGGGCAATTGCAGATCGACAAGGACCATCTGCGGCTGCAGGGTATAGAAAAACTCCATGCCTTTTTTGCCGGTAAGCGCAATAACGGCCGGAATGCCTTTTTCTTCGAGGGATTCTTTGATGGAAGAAGCAAACTCGGCGTCCGCGTCAATGATCAAGACGAATGACTCTTTCACCGGGGCATCTTTTGTGGCGTCCACGGCTGCTGGCGAATCGGGCACGTCTGTTGTGAAAAAGGCCGTCAAAGCGGCCATGAGGGCATTTACTGAATCGATTGGCAGCAGTGCGGTGCTGTCTTCTGCGAAAAACGCCATTTGTGCGCCGCAAAACTCGGACAGCTCTATCAGGCCGATGGTGCCTGCCGTGCCTTTCATCGTATGTAAAAACCGGTAAATTTCCCGTTCGGGTATGTGCGGCTGGGCCGTCCATTTGGAGAAATCCTGCTCCATCCGGTTGGCAAGCATTGCTTTATAATTTATTGGGGGCATCCCAATTCACCTACTTAAAAAAGATTTAACTGTCTGTTATTATACTCTATTGATCTATGGAATATAATAAATTTCAACCATAATATGTAAAGTTGTGTATAAATAGAAAATTTTTTATTTCATAAATCTTAGGGGAGGCTGGCTTATGATTGTTTTCGTGTTGACATTCTTTACGTCTTTGAGGCAGAGCAAATGCCGGATAGCCGAAAAAAAAGACCTGTTGATGGCATGCATCAACAGGTCTTATGTGTTTACGGCTGCAGCGCCAGCCAGCTGCCGACGTGGTGAATGGCATTTCCTTTGTACGCCGGATTTCCTGCGTAATGGGCAGCGACTTTGGCCAATTCCTGCTCCATGAAGGCTTCGCCTTCTTCGGCAAAGGTGATGATGCTGCCTTCGTCGGTGGTGCCGGTTTCTACGCCGACGACAATACTTTTGCCGAGGCGCTGGGCCATGGCGATTTCGTTTTTGACGATGTCGATAATCATCGGCGCGGAATCGCGGTACGCCATAATCGTAACGCCGTTCGTGTTGGCGATGATCCATTCAGCGAGCAGGCCGCTGCCGAATGTGTTTTTGTATTTAATCTCATCAAACCAAAAAGGCATATCGGCTTCTAGCGGAAGCGCAAGTTTAGCGGTACTGGTTCGAGCTCTTTGGACAAGCGTTTGATACGCTTTGACCGTGGCTGCCCGGTTGGTGTTCCAGCCGCTGTATAAATACGGTTCGACGTCCAAATGGACACCCGCAAAGCGTGCGTTTACAGCTGCCTGCGTTTGGTAATCAGCCAGCCACGCCATGAGGCGGTCTTGGTTTACATAGCCCTTCGGCGCGACCCATGAAGGGGCTCCATCGAGCGCATAAACGTCGATTCCCAGCGCTTTCGCTTTGCCGATGAAACTGCCGTAGGCGGCTTTTGGCACGTCCCGGTCGATTTGGACATAGACTTTGTTCAGTTGTTTGCTTTCCAGAAAAGCCAATGTGCCGGCTTCGTCGCTGACAAACATCCAAGGATTCCAAAGCCACGTTGCACGTGCTTGCTGGGGAACTTCACTTGCTTCGGCCTGGTTCGGGCTCGTAAAGGCCATCAATGAAACGACTGCCATGACAATCACCATCACTTTTTTCAACATATTTAATTTCCTCCATTCTGTCAGCCGAGGCCCACAGAATGGAAGCCTGGCAGCTTGACGACCGTGCACCGAGTGATCGGTGTGTAGGCTCATAGCTTTGCGTCCTTCCCTTTCGGATAAGTTTGCCTTTTTCAGATTATTTTTGTTTATTGTACGCCTGCAAATGACTTTAGTCCAATGAAAATAGAACTAGTGTGGAAGTTTTATTTTTTACCGCTTTTTCCTGTTCCCAAACTGAGGCAAAAGCGTTTCGCCGGTGTGCTTTTTTGCCCGAAAGAAAGCTTTGTTTGCAGCAAATGTCTCTTCGCTTGCAGCAGCAGATCAGTTCTTTTTTGTGCCCAAAGCGGCGTATAAATCTTGAATCCTTTATTGTGCCCCGTCATTTGCAGGAAAATGCCCCTGGAAGTTGGCGAAAACCCGGTCAAACGGTTATTATGAAAGCAACTGCTATGAATTGCAGGGCTGGAGAAGCAGCTTGTGAATACCAATTTTGTGCGGAGGGGGATTCGACATTGCCATATCAATTACGAAAAAACTTTAAGTTGTTTTCATTAAATTCAAATCCCGAATTAACCAAGGAAATCGCGGATTTGCTGGGCTGTGAGCTTGGGAAAAGCTCCATCACGCGTTTCAGTGACGGGGAAGTCCAGATCCACTTGGAGGAAAGTGTGCGGGGGGCGGAAGTTTACCTCGTGCAATCGACATCCCAGCCAAGCAACGAGCATGTCATGGAATTATTGATCATGATCGATGCGCTGAAGCGGGCATCCGCAGAAACGATCAATGTCGTCATTCCGTATTACGGTTATGCGCGCCAGGACCGCAAAGCGAGTTCACGCGAGCCGATCACGGCCAAACTGGTGGCCAATATGCTGGAAACCGCAGGAGCCACTCGCATCATCACGATGGACCTCCATGCGCCGCAGCTCCAGGGCTTTTTCGATATGCCGGTGGACCAGCTGCTGGGTGAAACGATTTTAGCGGCGCATTTCCAGGAAAAAGGATTGGAAGATGCCATCGTTGTCGCGCCGGATAACGGCGGTCTGGGCAGAGCCCGTAAGCTGGCAAACGATTTGGATGTGCCGATCGGCTTTATCGACAAGCGCCGGATGAATCCTGGCGAGCCTGAAACGATCAACATCGTCGGCGATATCCAAGGCAAAAATGCCATCATCATCGTCGACATCATCGATACGGCAACGACTGTCGCATTGGCGGCGAATGTGCTTGTCGAAAGAGGCGCAAAAGCCGTTTATGCGTGCTGCACACATGCGGTTCTTTCCGGCAATTCCGTTCAGCTGATCGAAGATTCGGCCATCACGGAACTGGTTGTCACGAACACCATCCGCATCCCTGAGGAAAAACGCATTCCGAAAATCACGATCCTGTCCGTCGCGCCTTTATTGGCGGAAGCGATCGAACACGTCCATAACGAAAAGCCGGTAACTCCGCTGTTTGAATAAATCCAGTGGGCTGCCGCTTGAAACGTCCTTTAAAATGATACCGCAAGCAAAAGAGATGAGCCCACAACAGTGCGGGCTCATTTTTCTTTGGCTTTTTTTCGCATCGCTGCATGATTGGTGAGGCAGTAAAGAGCGTTCGAAAACAATATATTTATCAGAATAATCAGATAAATATGATATAATGTGAATAAACCGGGTTTTTCTACATAGAAGATATCTCTCTGGGGCAACAGGCAGGAGCGTACGATTTTTTATTGAAAATAAAGGCGGTATGCAACGGAGGTGAGAAACGTTCCGATGAATGGAGGGAGGGCAAGTTTAGAAAGGGGAAGTTACCGTGAAGAAATTGAACGGCAAAATCTTTTCTGCTGTATTGCTGGTGTTGGTGCTGGGGGCATGCGGGCCGGAACAGGAAAGCTCCACTGCCGAACCTGCCGACGAACAGGCGGCTGAAGAAAGCAAGGAGCTTAACACGATCGAATTGCCAAAAGCGCGGACTGCCGAATCTGGAGAAGCAATAAGCTACGGATTTACGGCAGATAAAAGCAGCGGGGCAATGACTAGTTTTCTCGAACTGGCACTCAATGATATCCATAACTTTTGGGCAGAGCTGATGGTTCAGGAAGGGCACGATATGCCGTTTGTCGATTACATTCTGACTTACGACGGCGAGACAGAGGCCACCAATTGCACCGCTGCGGGCTCTACAGGTCCAGATGATGCCTTCTATTGTGCTGAGGAGGATTTAATCGTTTTTGCAAATGAACTCGCCATGGACCTATGGGAAAGTGAAGCGGCACCGAACGGGGATCCGGAAGCTGGTGCCGACGCCGCGAATTTTGCGGTAGTGGTTGCGCTGTCCCACCTATATTCACATTCGCTTCAAGGTGAATGGGGATGGCTGCCTGCCGAGGCGGATCAGGAAAGGCTCGCAGCCGTAAAAGGAACGGAACTGAATGCGGAATGCCTGACAGGCGTGTGGGCGCAATCTGCTTATGGCAGTGACATGCTGGAAGCGGGTGGTGTGGAAAGCACGATGGAGACCTTATCCGGCGTGGGGCAACACGATTTGGCCGAAGACAAGAATCATGGCACCCCTGCGGAGCGGGCGGACGCATTCATGACTGGATTCGAAAGCGCAATGGCCACTAGCTGTGATGCGTATCTTGGCAGCGGCGATGCGTCCGGACAGTAGAGCAAAACGATTCGAAGATGCAAATGCCGGTTCACGATGAATCGGCATTTTTTTTATTGAAATAATCGTAAATTCTAATCTAAACACTTGCAACCTATATACCCCCTGTGGTATATTATAAATACCCGAAGGGGTATTTAATTTTGAGGAGGAAGCGAATATGTCAAACCAAGTTACCGTATACTCAACGAATACATGCCCTTATTGCACGATGGTCAACAACTCATGATAGAAGTTAAGAGTTTGTCTCTCGCTACTTGGTGACGAGTTCTTGCGTTTTACGCAAAATTTTTAGACTTATTCCAAGCCAGTAGTGCAAGCGCACCGCTCGTGCTCCTACCTTAATATGCTGGAATATCGGGGACGGTTGACTTCGCCCCTACCGCAAAAGCTATACTTTTGCGGTAACTGTATCAAGAAATTCAATCCCTTTGCGATACAGATTCATTGCTCCGATGCGGTCATCGTTTGATCTATACTGGCAATTTTGACAACAAAAAGTATGATTTTTCTTGTTTAGATTTGCTTTCTTGATATGTCCGCATTTCGGGCATGTTTGAGACGTGTATTTCGGATCCACTGAGACTACCTTTTGTCCATTCAATAATGCCTTGTATTCAAGCATTTTACGGAATTGATAAAATGCCCATGAAACAGAAACATACCGATTTCTGACATGCACTCTTTCGGTCGATTGACGGACTCTACTTAAGTCTTCTATAACAAAAAGCGTGCCTTTAGGATGTTGTTCAACGAGTGCCTTGGTGACTTGATGATTAATATCCGTCACATAACGGTTTTCTCTTGAACCAATTTGTTTTAGCCTTTTTCGTGCAGAGGGGGTGTGACGCAATTGAAGTTGCTTGCGCAGCACTTTGTATTGACCGCGCTTATGCTTCATCTTGCGTCCGGTATGAAAGGTAGTTTTGCCTTTGCTATCGTAGGACGTAGCAAGGAAATTGATGCCTAAGTCGATGCCGACAACGTGGTGGATTTCCGATAACGCAAGGTCCGGGATTTCCTTTGTCATCGGGATGTGGAGAAACCATTTCTTTTGTCGGAAGACAAGCTTAGCGGTACCGAATTTCCAATCATCCTGAAAAAAATGTCCCATCCCTTTCTTCTCGAATCGAAGTTTTATACGTCCATCAAGAGTATTGACTGAGAAGAGATTTTTATTTAGCGAGTAATCCCGATTCCATACCAAGTCATATTGCGGTCGCTTGAAGCGAATCAATGACCAATTATGTCCGTTTGACTTGGCAGCCTTGTAGCGAGAAATGACGGTTTTCATCACAGACTGAGCCATTTGTGATTTCAAACTGAAGAGATTTCTCAAATCTTTGTAGTATAAATTGTTTACCGTTACTTGGTTTAACTCTTTTGAAATAAAGACTTTTTCGGATAAGAAGTTACAGGCTCTTTGGTATGCTTTGGCGGTCATCATTAAATACTCAGCTTCATTTTCGTTAGTATAGATTAGGATTTTAGCTGCTATCGTTGGCATTATTATTCACCTCCTTTAATTAACTACATTATAATATGAGGTTAGTAAAAAACATAACAGAAGGAAAGGATAATCTGACTTTTCTAATTATTAAATTTATTACTGTCAGACTGTTCGAAATCAATGAAAACTTCCAGGAACAGATTCAAGTTAAGTATGCTGAAGTCAATGTACAGAACGTTTCGGCAGTAGCTAATCGCGTCGCTGAATTATTGAACAAATAAGGGGTGGGGAGCATGCGGTATTCAAAATCGGTGAAGAATCGGATCGCCCGTGTGGATGGCCAACTGGCCGGTGTTGTCCGCATGCTCGAAGAACAGCGCGGCTGTGCGGATGTTGTTGCACAGCTCAGTGCTGTTACCCATGCGCTTGACCGCACACTTGGCGCCATCGTCAGTGAGAATCTGGAGCGTTGCCTGGAAGAAAGCGGCGCGCCGGAAGACGACATGGAGTTGAAAGTGAAGAAAATGATTGAGTTATTGATGAAAACAAACTAACACAAACCATTAGGAGGAATATTACATGAAATCGATTACGACTGAAGAATTGAAAGCATTAATGGCAGAAGGCAAACAAGTGAACATCATCGACGTGCGCGAAGCGTCGGAAGTGGCTGGCGGGAAAATCCCAGGTGCTGTGAACATGCCTTTGGGCTTATTGGAATTCAAGATGAACGAATTGGACAAATCGAAAGAATACTACGTGAACTGCCTATCCGGCGGGCGCAGCAGCTCCGCTTGCCAGTTCCTGGACAACCAGGGCTATAAGGTGACAAACGTTGAAGGCGGCATGATGGCATGGGACGGCGAAATCGAGTAATGAACAAGCGATTGATGCTGCTGCTGGCAGTTGTGGGCGTATTGCTGCTGTCGGCATGCGGCCAAGGCGCGGGCTACGAAACGATTCAAATCGACGAAGTGGCAACGAAGCAGGAAGCGGGATACACTGTCTTGGACGTTCGCGAAGCGTATGAATACGAACAAGCGCACATTCCAGGAGCGGAGAACAAACCGCTCAGCTTGCTGCAAAGCGGCGATTTTGAAGGCCTGCAGGAAGATACGAAATATGTTGTGATCTGCCAGTCGGGCAACCGTTCGAAACAAGCCAGCGACTTGCTGCTTGAAGAAGGCTATGACTTCGTCAACGTGGCGCAGGGCATGTCTTCATGGGAAGGCGCAGTAGAATAAAAGAATAGCTTGAATGTTGAAATGATAGGGATGCCTTTTCCGCTTTATGCGGAAAAGGCATTTTTATTTGTGTGAAAAGTAGCTGTTCCCGCTGATTTCCTCTATATAGAAAGTGGCTGCGTGTATATGAGCAGGCGGTACAAGAGTATAGAGGGGGACGCGCAATGGCACAGGAATTTGTCATCCGGAAAGTGGCGCATGACATTTACGGGGAAGTGTATCAGTTTTTGGCGGTCGATCTGGAGGCCGGCACGCAGGAGGCGGTGGACCCGTATGAATCGGGCTTGCTGCAGCGGCCGGCGCCGTTGGAAGCAGCGCCGGAACTGCTGTACATCACGTCAAAACGCGGAGCGGAAGCGGAAGGGTATTACAAAGGCGAGCGTTTTGTCGTCAAGCTGGGGTCTAAATTCGCGCCATCAACTTCGCCGAAATGCCCGAAGAAATACGTGCGCCTGCGGGAAGAGCTGCTGCTCAGCAAATTGATCATTCCGCTGCATGGCAAGCTGCTGGTTATGGAAGATATCGAATTCGACAGTCCTATGTCGGCGATGGGAGCGGCGATCGGCGGCTGGGTAAGAGGCGCGCATGCCTGGAAAAAGCTCGGAAAAAAGTAGAGAGGAAGAAGAAAGAAGCGGTTTTCAGCCGGCAACTGTGGAAAAGACAGAAAAGGGTTTTGGGAAAGAGTTACCCACCTGTGGATAAGGTGGCGAAGTCTACCATAACGCGAAAGTTATCCTCGGTTTCGGTTGAATCTATCCACATACACAAGAACCCATCCGACAAGTGAACTGCAGCTCCATTGCCAGAATCACTGGCGATGGAGCTGCAGTTTTTCTATGGCGAAAACATGCCATTGCTGTTATTCCTCTACAATAACCGCGCCCGTATACATCCTGCCGTGCAGCTCAGCCAGTTTTTCTGCCATGGTGAAAGGGGGTTCCTTAAAATCCTCCTTCACCCAATGGATGAAAAAGCCGAGGCTGCCGTAAACCATGAAGTAATTGAGGGCCGGGATTTCCACGGCGCTCGCTTCTTCCAGCCGCAATTCGTTTGCGGAGATTTCAACTAAGCTTTCGCAAAACTGGTTTTGTGACCCCGGCAGCACTTCTCCTTGGATGATGAGGGCAGAGAGAAACTGATTCTCATATAGGAACTCGAAGATTGGGAGATGGCGCTCGATGTCGGTGGAGGAAAAGCGCTCCCGGTTTTTAAAGCTTTTACGGAAATAAGCCTGCAGCTCCTGCAGGTAATCGCCGATAATGGCATGCAGCAGCGCATTTAAATCGGTGAAATGCGCGTAGAATGTAACGCGGTTACACCCGGCTCGCTGAGTGACTTCGGTAATCGACAAGTTGGAGAACTCTTTTTCATTAAGCAGCGCAAGCAATGCTTCCTTCAGTTTTTTCTGTGTGCGTATAATACGCCGGTCTTCGCTCGTTGTCATGTGAGAGCCTCCTGTAGATTCTAAAAAGAACGGATCCATGAACTTATTATGACATCTCTTTATTTCATTGGACAAGTCGTTGATTAATCTGTAAATTTACAAGTGTAGTGTATTTATTTGAATTTGAGGAGGAATTGCACATGGCCCGTTTACAAGGAAAAGTCGCTATCATAACTGGAGCGGCACAAGGCATGGGAGCCGCACATGCCAAAAGGTTTGTTGAAGAAGGTGCAAAGGTCGTATTAACTGATTTGAATGAAGAAAAAGGGAATGCGCTTGCTGCAGAGCTTGGAGAAAGTGCGTTGTTTATCAAACATAACGTTACAAGCGCTGCTGACTGGGAAAAAGTCGTGTCTCAAGCGGAAGAAGCGTTTGGACAGGTGGATATACTCGTGAACAACGCTGGCATCACGATGGCCAAATCGATTCTGCAGATGACGGAAGAGGAATACCGCCGCATCGTCGACATCAACCAGGTGTCTGTTTTCTTGGGCATGAAATCGGTTATCCCGTCGATGCAAAAAGCAGGCGGCGGCTCGATTGTCAACATCTCGTCGATGAACGGCCTAGTAGCAGGCGCCATCGGCTACACCGATACGAAATTCGCCGTGCGCGGCATGACGAAAGCGGCTGCAATGGAATGTGCAAACTACGGCATTCGCGTGAACTCTGTGCACCCAGGCGTCATTGCGACCCCGATGGTCATGCAAGAAGACACGAAAGCTGCGGTAGAGGCGTTTGCGAAACATATTCCATTGAAACGCGTCGCTGAATCGAAAGAAGTGTCCAACATGGTGTTATTTTTGGCGTCGGATGAAGCCAGCTATTCGACCGGCTCGGAATTTGTTGTAGACGGCGGCATGACGGCACAGTAATATTTAAGGCAAAAGAGCATGCGATAGAGGAATTTCAAAAGACAAACCCGCCGATTTTTCACTCGGCGGGTTTGTTTTGGTTTTTATAAAAATGAATCGTGCCGAAAAGAATGGAAGAAATGGCCGGTTCGCAATTTGGCTGGAAAGAGGTTTTAGTCATTCAGAATTTCAAGAAGCTCGGTCCGGTGGCTCTTATTTTCAACTCGCAATACGCCACTTTCGGCTGGCCACTTCAAAAATACATTCAGTCCTGGGTGATTCCAAGCATAAAAATTATCAGACATGCCATTCTCATAATAAACCGCGATCTTGTAATCCTCGCGCCGGCTCATTTCGTAATGGACATTCGTTTCACGATTCGCCCGGTTGAGAAACTTCGTCACTTTCTTGAGCGTGGCTTCGTCAGTAATGATTTTTGCTTCGCCGTATTCATCGGTGCTGCTGTCATAAGTTTGTACTTTGATGTTTTCGATATTGGAAAACCCATTTGATAAAAAGGCATACCCGCTAAGCACCACCACCGCTATGCCAATCAGTGCTATCAGCCATTTCTTCATGGACGCATCTCCTTTTTCATCAAAATTGGCTTTGAAAAGCTTCTTACCAGCAATTGTCCCAAAAAGAAAACGACTGCTAAAAATAGGACGGCACCATCTCTGCCTACCGGCTTAAACCAACCGTCATCCGGAATAAAATACATAGCCAGAATGAATGAAAAGGAGCCTGCAATAATGTTAACCAAGAATATATAAGAGATTTTAATGTAACTGGATAAAATCCCTGTTGCGACAATAAACAGCACAGTACCTACCAATAAGAAGGGTGCATCTTCGCCTTTCACGTGTTGGCCAAATTCATAAAGATGAAAGAAGAATGCTGCAGGCAGCAAGACAAAATCAGCCATAATATTTTCATGCAAACCTCCGTGGATTAGAATAGGATTTTTAATGATTGAGGGTTAGTTAAATAAGCTCTATTAAAATTTAACATAAATATCCAAATGGCGGTTATATATTTTGGGGTGATTGAACTTTATTTTAAGAGAAAGATTTCAGTGCTGCTCATATACATAAAAGATCCGCTCTTCGAAAAATCGAAGGGCGGATCTTTGTTTTATTTCTATAACTGTTTGGCGCTTGCCGATACTTGCTTCAAAATCGGGATCACATGATTCGTGCCTGCCGCTTCGACGGCCGATTCGCGCTTCAGCTCGAAATGGCTGATGGCGTTGCCGATCGTTACGGCGCGTTTATTGAGCTCGGGATCGTGCAGATCGATAAAGTCGATGGTGATCGAGTCCTCCGAGATTTCGATGAGGCGCATGGCCTGTTCATCGAGTATAGCGGCGATCTGCAGGAAATGCCATTGCTCGCGTGCGGCGGTGGAGTTGACGTGGTTATGGCCATTGACGTAGAGGCCGCTGCCGGCTTTTTTGCTCAGGATGTCCCAGACGGGGATATTCGGCGGGATGCTGCGCTTGTCGCGCGTGGAATTTGCCGTTGTGCCGTGGACGGGATGGTGGCCAAAGACGATGAGCGGCTTGTCGCTGGAATTGGCAACCGTGGTTTCGAGCCATTCGAGCTGCTCGGCATCGAGAGTGCCGCCCCAGTCGGTGAAATCCTGTTCTCTTGCCGTGTCGAGGAATGCCAATGCAGCAGTGTCTGTTTCAATGAGCTGAAAACGCGGCTGTCCGGTCGCTGCCAACACTTCGCGGCGCGGCATAGCATAGGCGTCGTGGTTGCCAAGGACCTGGATGAACGGTTTTTGGTGGCCATTGATGATGGCGTAGACTTCCTCGAACTCATTGCGCCAGCCGAAATTCGTCAAGTCGCCAATGGATACGTACAGATCAGCCGGTACCGAAAAGAATTGTTCCAGGAAACGCGCGTAAAACACATCGCGGTCTTCTGCGATATGGGCAGAGCCCTCTTCAAGCGCTGGATAATGCAAATCTCCCATGACGGCAATCCTCATATTCGTCTCCATCCCCTCTCACTGGTTTCTATGTCCAGTATGGCAGGTGATTGCTGAGGGGCTGTAAAGGGAGCGTAAATGTTTGTAAAGTTTACGTGTCAGAATATTCCAGAATTAATGGAACTATTCTCCAAGTTGTCCGTATAATAAAGAAGAGATAGATAGGGCAGAACTGAAGCCAGCCCATTATTTTTTACTTCAGGAAAGAGGTGGAGGGGATGGAGTTTCTTTGGCTCATCTTGTTCCTTGCAGGAATCATTGGAATATCTTTTGTGTTTGACCGGTTGATCAAAAAATGGTTTGCGATTGATGAAGAAGTACTCGAAAGTGCGTCTGCAAAGAAAATAGAAAGTTGGACAAGGTGGACAACGGTGATCGCTTTGCTCTGTCTTTTTCCGCTTGTGGCTCAAGACTTCGATGCTTATATTTTTTGGCTGCTTATGCTTCTTACGACAATTACAGCAGTCGAAGCGTTTTTTGAATGGAAGCTGTTAAAAGGGTCGAGAAAATACCAAATGACGCTCGTTTCCTATGTTTTTGGCATGCTGCTGATCATAACTATGTTCAGTTTCCGATGAAAAGTCATTCGAAGAATCGGATTTTTTCGAATCTGCTGTTCAATAAGAAGGACGACATGTGAGTAAAGTGAAACTATCGTTAAGGAAAGAGGGGCGGAATGGGATTTTTAAGTTATTTTTTATGGTTCAACGCAGCTATGCTTTTGTTGTTTATTTTAGAAGGCTTGAATCGCAAATGGTTTGCGATTGATGAAGGGGTGCTGCAAAGTGTACCTGCAGAAAAAATCGCGCGCGGCAGCAAATGGGCAATGTCTGTCGGCTTGCTAATGCTTTTCCCTGTTATGCTTCTGCAAGGCGCAGGCGCTTTTTTTATTGGATTGATGGGGATATTTACAGCTGTTGCTGGTGTGAAAGTATATTTTGAATGGAAATTGTTGAAAGGATCGAAAAAATATCAAATGACTCTCGTAACGTATGGGTTGGCCATGCTCTTTCTCTTTGGCGTAATGGGTTTTAATTAGTGAAGTGAAGATATAGGAAAGAGGAGGGGGATTGGGATGGGACTTGGCGCATTTTTACTCTTTTTAGTTGGGGGTGCAGCCGTTTTTCTTGGGCTTGAATTTGTTTTGAGAAAATGGCTGAAGGTCGAAAAAGTGAAGTTGTCTGAAACAGAGGGGAAAAAGATTGAACGCTGGGGAAGAGGCCTTATCTTGGTAGTCGGCTTATGTTTTCTGCCATTTGCATTAAGTGGAAGCCCTTGGCGCATGCTGTGGTTTTGGATTGTTTATTGGGTCGTCTTCAGTTTTTTTCAAGCATTTTTACAATGGAAATACGCCAAAGAATCAAGGGAATACATCCTGACATTGGTCTTTTTGCCTTTCTTCATTATATTTTTATTGCTAATCACGTTTTGGAGTGAAAACTCGCCAGGCTGATGCCAGAAACTGCCAAGTACATCACGCTGTCAGTCTTCTCAATTGTTCCTTTATAATAGCGAAAAGGGGGAATCGGCATGGAACAACAATGGCAAAACGCGGCTAAAGCGCTGGAACTCATCACGGTAACGGAAAACCCCGATAACGAGCCGGTCACAATCGAAGGGGCGGTGGATGGATTCCGCTGCATCGGCGTCGGCACGGATGCCGCGGTGTTCCAATCGCTGTCTGCTCCCGGCTATGCATTCAAAATCTACGCAGAAGGCAAGAAAGACAAGCTCGAAGCGGAGGCGGAAGTTTATAGCAGGCTCGGCTCGTCGCCTAATTTCTCGGAATGCTATGGCGCGACGGATCGCCTATTGGTTCTGAAGTTTGAGGAAGGGCTGACGCTGTTCGATTGCCTGCTGCAGGGCGTCCGCGTACCGGAACAGGTAATCAAGGATGTTGAAAACGCCAGGGCGTATGTGCGGGAAAAAGGGCTGAATCCGCGGGATATCCACTTGAAGAACATTCTTTTGCAGGATGGCCGCGCCAAACTGCTCGATGTATCGGAATACATCAAGCCCGGCAACGATTTCCGCTGGGAGCATCTTTACAAAGCGTACCGCGAATATTACTCGCTCATCGATGGCAAACCGATGCCGTTCTGGCTGCTCGATACGATCCGCAAATGGTACCATCATTGGACCAAAATCGCGCCGTCGTTCGACGAGTTTATGCGCATCGTCTCCAAGCAGGTCAATTACCGCAAATAAAAACGCCAATAAAAACGGATCCTGCGAAGGCGGCAGGTCCGTTTTTTGCGTTGTTGAGAAAAGGCGGCATGCAGGAAGTTATGCGTCTTGTGGCGAACAATAATCCAAAGAAGTATAAAAAAGGAGGCATTTTATGTTTGCAGAAGTCAGCGATGTGTTCAAAAATTACAAGGATGCGGTATATGAAAAAGACGTCGAGAAGTTCCTCGCCCCCTATGCGCCGGATGTCCAGCTCTACGATTGCTGGAACAGCTGGGAGTATAATGGCATTGAAGAATGGAAGGCTGCCGTAACGGAATGGTTCATCGGCCTGGAAGAAGGCATGTGGCTGCGGACGGAATTGTCTGGTGAATCCAGCAAGGAAAACACAGACCTTGCGCATGTACAGGGCAATATGAGTTTTGCGGCAGTCGACGGGGAAGGCAAGGAACTGCGGAAGATGGTCAACCGCTTTACGTTCTTGCTGGAAAAAGTGGATGGGTCTTGGCAGATTACACACGAACATTCCTCGCTGCCGATCAGCACAGAAGACAGTAAAGCGATTTTTGGATGAACGCAGTTCTGGATTGCACAAACAATAGAAAACGCCTTTGACCCGTCGGAATTCGGGCCAAGGCGTTTTTTTCATTGAGCGTTCTCCCGGTTTTCATCCGGTTGAAGCAACTGCCGATTGCCAAACAGCACCAATACCGGACCAAGGATTGGAATCCAGGCTAATGCTTTATTATGTGCATCCGGATAAAAACGGTAGACGGTATAGACGGACAAGCCCCACAGTACAAACCAGTCCACGCTCATGACCGATACCAGGCTGGAGGCGAAAAAGGCTTCGCGGTAAGCTGCCAGTGAAAATCCCTGGAGCAGCGTCAAGAGATTGCTGGCCCAAAGCACGATCAATGCACCGAGCCAGATGCGCGAAGACAGAAAACGTACGAGCCATTTAGGCGTCCGCAGCTTTTTTTGCGGCGGCTTTGCGCCGAATGCAAAATACGGCAGCAACGCGAAAGCACCGATGACGAACGAGGCGATCGCTGCGGGCCATGCGGGCCAGCGCTGGCGGTCATTGAGCAGGAGCAGCGTCAAAAAAACGGCTGGAAACAAGCCAAGCGAGTTGAAAACAGCCAGGACGAGCGGATCGATGCCTCCCAATTGCCCGCTGAAGATTTGCGTAAGGATGGGGTCGCTGTCGCCGCCGGGAGCAAGAAATACGGCATAGCCGATCAACGCGAGCCAAATTGCAAAGAAAATCACGGTCATCACCTCTTTTATTATTTATCATACAGGACCAGGGCTTAAGCCGCTACGCAGGGAAGGGGGAAATGGAAATCTGGGAAATCGCTAGGAATTCGAGTGGGCGCTGTCGAAATAGATGGAAGGTGAAAAATAGAGGAGGAAGAAAAATGAACGAGTTAACGAAGAAAAGGCTGAAAGCGATGCTGATTGACATGGCCGTATCATCTGCGGTGTCGGCTGCATTGGAGCCGCTGGTGAAAAAGAAAGTGAAGACCGGCTTTGTCCCGAACGTCATCATGCCGTCAGTTGTGTTATGGGGCTTGGAAGCGGCTGAAATCGGGCTTGCCGGGCAGACGCTCGGCCAGAAGGCGATGGGCATCAAGATTGTCACAGCAGACGGCGGAAAACCGACAACAGCTCAGCTGCTGAAACGCGCGATGCACCGGGATTCCCTCAGCAGCATGAGTTATTTGAAGGACCGCAAAAGCTTTGAAGGGAATGGCGGAGCGGTGTTCCCGCATGACCGCTACGCAGGAACGCTCGTCAAAAAACTCTAGGCAAGGGGGGACGCGCCTTGAAACTGTACAAGGAATTGGCGGATTGGTGGCCGCTCATGTCACCGCATACGGAGTATGAGGAAGAGGCGTCGCTGTATCTGGACATTATTCGGCGCCATCATCCGGAAGTGAAAAAAGCGGTGGAATTCGGATCCGGGGGCGGCAGCAATGCTTTTTACCTGAAGCAGCATTTCGCCATGACGCTGAGCGATTTGTCCGAAGATATGCTCGCAGTGAGCCGCAAGCTGAATCCGGAGCTGCCGCATCTGCAGGGCGATATGCGCACCATTGATGCGGGCACCGGTTTCGATTTGGTATTCATACACGACGCCATCATGTATTTCACGGAAACTGCCGATTTGCTTGCGGTGATGGAAAATGCGAAAAAGCATCTCCATGAGGATGGCATACTGTTCATCATGGCCGACCAGTTCACGGAAACTTTCCAGCCCACGACGAACCACGGCGGCACGGACAGCGGGGACCGCGGCATGCGCTATTTGGAATGGACATTCGACAGCAATCCGCATGACCATGCGACCGAAACGGAATACCTGTACATCCTGAAAGACAGCGGAGGCATTACGCGGGAACATGACAGTACGCGCTCGGGCTTGTTTTCCATGCCTGAATGGCGAACGCTGCTTAAGCAGGCAGGTTTTCAGGCGGAATTCGAACGCGTCGCGTATTCGTCCGAACCGGGGACTTATTTTGCGATTGTGGCGAAGCAGGCGGAGTAAACAGTGGGTGGCTTCCTGTTCCTCAGACCAAAGCCTGAACTTGGCACGCTTATGAGCGAAATAGTAACAGCCTCCTTGTGTGGCAGATATACTGATATCAGGAGAACGATTCAATCTACATAATTGAGGGGCTGTTGAATATGGAGAAATACCGCATTGACCAAAGCAAAGGCATGGAGTTCGGCATTTATACGCTGGGCGATCATTTGCCGGATCCGCATACAGGAAACCGCATCACTGCGGGGGAACGAATCAAGGAAATCATCGAAATGGCGAAGCTCGCGGACCAGGCCGGCTTGGATTTCTTCAGCGTCGGCGAAAGCCATCAGGAATTTTTCGCGACGCAGGCGCATACCGTTGTGTTGAGCGCGATAGCGCAAGCAACGAAGAACATCAAGATAGGCAGTTCATCGACAATTATCAGTACGTCCGATCCGGTGCGGGTCTATGAGGATTTTTCAACAATCGATTTGATCTCGGAAGGACGGGCGGAAATCATTGCGGGGCGCGCTTCGCGCATCGGGCTTTTTGAACTGCTCGGCTATAACGTCCAGGATTACGAGGAATTATATGAAGAAAAATTCAAGCTCCTGCTCGAAATCAACCGCCAGGAAAAACTCAATTGGAGCGGCAAATTCCGCGCATCGCTGCGCGACGCTGAAGTGATTCCGCGTCCGCATGACGGCTCTTTGCCGATCTGGCGCGCAGTCGGCGGCCATCCATCGAGCGCCAGAAAGGCCGGGCAGGCGGGCGTGCCGATGATGCTTGCGACACTTGGCGGACCGGCTGAAAGCTTCGGGCATTCGATTGATGTCTACCGCGAAGCTCTAGCCGAAAACGGCTTTGACCCAGCAGAGTTTCCGGTTGCGACGGCGGGATTTTTCAACGCCGCAGAAACGACCCAGCAGGCATTCGAAGAAAGTTATCCCCATGTGGATAAAGGCATGATGCGTACGAACGGCCGAGGTTTTCCGCAGCCTCATTTCATGCAAGGTGCGCATCCCCATCATGTGATGAACATCGGCAGTCCGCAGCAGATCATCGAAAAGATTCTTTATCAGCACGAAGTGTTTGGCCACCAGCGTTATATCGCCCAAATGGATTTCGGCGGCGTACCGTTCGGACGGATCGAGCGCAACATCGAACTGATTGCGACCGAGATTCTGCCAGCCGTGAAAAAATACACTACGATAAAATAAAATATCAAAAACGGCTCATCCGCAGTGGATGAGCCGTTTTTTGCATTCAATCAAATTCTTTCTTTTCCCATTCATCATCCGGAATTTCCAAGTCTTCCCCTGAAAAACGTTCTTCTTTGAAAGGATCGCCGTTCAAATGGAAGCCGTTCTGTTCCCAGAAGCCGGGATGGTTCTCATCGACAAATTCGATGCCGCGCACCCATTTGACGCTTTTCCAGAAATACAGATGCGGCACGACAAAGCGCAGCGGGTAGCCGTGCTTAGCCGTCAACGGTTCACCGTCCAGTGAATGGGCGAGCAGCACATCTTCACGGTCCAAATCGCTGAGCGCGACATTCGTCGTGTAATCGTAATCGCCGTGGAGCATGACGTACTGGCTATTCGGCGTGACGCCGAGCGCTTTCATCAAGTCCTGGAACTTCACGCCGGTAAACGAATTATCAAAGCGCGACCAGCGTGTCACACAATGGATGTCGCGCTGTACCGTCGTCTGCGGCAATTCCATAATGTCTTTATACGACAACGTCACTTCCTGCTCGACACGGCCATAGATTTTCAACGTCCAGTCGTCCATATTGTATTCCGGCACTTCGCCTTCATGCAAAACGGGAAAGCGCTCGGTCAGCACTTGTCCGGGCGGCAAGCGGTCAGCAAGTGCGGGATCGGCCACCGGTACGCGGGTCCGTTTGATGCGGTCTGCTTTGTTCAATTTCATCCAATCACTCCTCCACATAAAAAAAACTCCCCCTCGCGAGAGGAAGAGTTAAGCGCCATAGCAAGAACAGACTCTCCCTCATCTCTCAAAGCATCGCTGCTTTGTTGGATTTGGCACCATACTAGTCATACTAGCGGTTGCCGGGCGTCATAGGGCCAGTCCCTCTGCCTCTCTTGATAAGGTTACGTAATTTTATGTAATTTTTCTGATAAGACTCATTCTATCCAATTTGCTGCGGGATGACAATGATGTTGGAGCATTTATTTAATTAAAATCTTATTCGATCAAGAAAAATCGCCCTCCTTCTATTAAAAAATAAGGAGGGCCACTTTGTGTAATTGGATTTAAAGAATCAAATTCTATTTAACGCCTCGGTAGCTTTGTAACATGAGAAATGTTCTATTGCTGTGCAGGGGGTGTGTGTTGCCGCAAGTAAGTGGCCATTTGCTACAAGTAAAATCAAGATGGAGCAAGTAAATCGTCGTTTTCCGCAAGTTGGATGCTGCAAGTAAAAAGCGGTTTTCCGCAAGTAAGTTAGCTTTTGCTGCAAGTTACACATTGGTTTCCACAAGTAAAAATAGAATGCCGCAAGTAAATTTGATGCAACACGTAAAAAGTTCATTTTAAAGTCGCTATCCCGCGAAGTGGCAACGCATTTTCATGTCCCGAAGCTAGCGCAGCGATGCAGAGACAGAGACAGAGACAGAGACAGAAACAGAAACATTGATCTTTGCACTGCCCAAAACGTCCGCAGCGAATTTCAGTTCGTTACTTGTTTAGTTCACATTGGATAGAAATCTTTTTTATTGTCATTCAGCCAATAAAAAACGGCTTTCTTCTATAATAATGCGAATTGGTCAGGTGGAAGGATCACAGGGAAGAAAAAAAGAATTTTAAGTTTTTTTAAAAAAGAGTGATCTAAAAATGAACCACGTGCGTTTTGTAGTCAGAATCAAATAAAACACACAGAAAAAGGAGATGTTCATTTATGAAAATCAACAA
>NZ_RQII01000028.1 GCF_004761975.1 Planococcus koreensis
TTTTGTAACTATTACTACCATTATTCCCCAAATTAGAAGCGAGCTCATTTAAATAAAAAGCCGTTGAAACAAGCAGATTGTCTTCTTCTACTTGATATCCTTTTATACCAAAACCACTTTTATACCATTCTTCATCTTTCATAGAAGGTATACTTGTATACAAACCTTCCATTGAGATTCCCGTATTCATCTTTTTAACAGATTGAATCGCAAACTCTTGTTGAGCATGCATTTTATAAAATGAAATATGTGCATATTTCATTTTTGCCAAGTTCTCTGTTTTATAAAACAATAAATTCTCTCTTATTAACCGTAATACATCTTCGGACTCAAGGCCTTCTACCTTGCTCAAATTAATTCCGTATTTCTCTTCAAAATCTTTAGCTGAGGAAAGAAATACAAATTCATCGAAAGCTGAATCCTCACTGCTTGTTTTATATAAATTTACTTCCAATGGCTTTATATTAATCTTCTTGCTTATAATTTCTTTAAGCATCCATTGTAATATGCCTTTAAGAACTTCTTTATCATTCTCAATATTAATTACGTTAATTTTGAGAGGTGCATTTGATTTATCAATGAATAAATAAGCAAAATGCTCTCTGAACTGTACCAATTTATCAGTTACTAGTTTTGCTAAATATTGACTTGCATCCGATACAGTCACTTTCTTAACCGATTTAAACATAATCCATTCGGCTGCTGACAGCTGGTAATCAGATTTATATAACTCATTACTGCTTATATCAGAAATATAAGGAATTAAAGCTTCAGCACTTAATCTTTGCGAGATACTGCTATCTACTTCTTCTTGTTTAAGCAACTCAAACATTTTAAGCTTATAAGCCACCATCAACGGATGGAAGGGAGTAAAATAAATCATATCTTTAGATGAAAGAGTTCCAAGTTTAAATAAATCTATACCCTTTTTCCCGGCTGGCATTCCCTCTGCGAAATTTGCTATTTCCTCATTATAAACATTTATATATTCTTTAGCCCTTTTTTCAACAGCCTCAGTAATAGTTGAGAAGCTAGATATAGTGTTTTTTATTTTAAAAACGTTCAAGTAACGGCTGTATGCCTCATTTAAATTTTCACTTAATGATATTTCTTCTTGTATAAGTTCTTCTCCAAGAATCTTCCCGTGTCGGTAACCATCTTTAATCCACTGTTCTTCCCAATAGATAAATTCCCTGTATTCGGGATGTATATAATACTGGCGATTTCCTAGCTCTAATTTATTATTTTCTTTAAACCATTTTACGTCTTCTCTTTTTTCTCTAATCTGCTCCCATAGTTTAGCGCCCACAATTGGCACTGAAGACTGAAGTGAGCTTTCCAACATTATCTTTAGTGGAACGTGTTCAAAGATCAAAGTGAAAAAAAGTTTTTCATCATCATTAAATGCTTGAGATTGAGGACTTAAGACTATAGTTTCTTCACTTGTAAATTGGATGACTTCATCATTTTTTACAATACTTATAAACTTTTCAGAAGGTCCATTACCAAAGCTCAATTTACCATCTTCATAGTTTAACGCGATGAATCCTTTTTTGGGCTCGATTGCATAAGATGACTTAATATCTTTAAGATAATGAGCTTGGAAAGGAACGACCAAAATATTAAATTCAGCCCCAAGAGCGGTTTTCTTTCCATGTTGATATTTTAATTTTAAAAAGAGCGGTTGAGTTGAAGAATTTGTTATTACTCCAGAAATATAATTCTTTCCAACATTTACACTTAACTTGTTCTCATCTTTTATATCATATGTAAGATGAGATACATCCATTTTTTTGATTCTTCCCTGCAATTCAAAATCAATCCTAAATTCCATATCAGATATGGCCTTAGGATTAAAAATTATTATATTTCTCTTTCTCTTTCCCGATGCAGTTTCTGTTATAGATCGATCCCATATCTCTACATCTTCTTGTATATCAAATTTTTTATAAACTACTTTGATATCTTTTAAAAGAGATACATATTCCTCATGAAATTTATTCACAGTGGAAAAAGGGATTTCCTCCCATCCTTCATTTTTTAATTGTTTAGCTCCATATGGAGAAAACTTTTTTTGCAGAATATCTTCTTCATAATTAAAATCATGCGTTTGTTTAACAAATTCAAAAAATCTCGATTTAAATCTAATCTTTTTTGTTGTTCTTTTCCATTGAATGTTTTCAAATTTGAATCTTTAAACAACCCGAATTTAGCATAATCTTCGTCTTCAATTTTTCCTTTTCGAAGAGTAGTAAAAATATCTTCAAATTCAAAAAAAGTGATTCTTTGCACTTCTTGTTCTCTTAACAATTTATTTAAATTGTCGATGAGTACAATTTTTTCTGTTTTATCTAATTCACTTTTTTCTATTTTGTTTTTTAAATCTTGGAAAATAGAGTTAGGGTGAAGAGGCATACTCTCTTTTTGAAGATCACTGCTGCCTCCTTGAATAGAATCTAGTTGCTCAGAAACAATACTGAGAAGAACAGTATATTTAAATTCTTTTTTTGTTCCCCCACTAAATTTCTAAGTGTAACAAGAAAATCTGGTTTAACATCCTTTGATGTATTTGCGATCACTAGTTTAATTTGTCCAAACGGAAGTGCAAAAGTTTGGTAAACCTCTCCTAAATGATGCTGATAAAAAAATTCCTCAACTCCATCGTGCTCCTTCATAACTTGTACTAGATTTTCTACATCAATAGCCTGATCTAATCGCAGGAAAAACCTGTCTCCTGCATTCAATTCTATATTTTCGAAATGTTTTATAAGAATAGAAGTTATATATTCATAAAATAGGTTTGACATACTGCGAATCACCACTATCACTTTTTTTGTCGAGAATATTATGTGAATCTAAAAGTTTTACAAGTTCCTGCCGAGAGTAATAATCCAAAGCAATGCCCCGCTTTTCCAGTTCTTTATATAACTGATTCAACGGGATTCTTTCTTCCTTCACAGAAACCGCCACTAGCAATAATGTGAAGTCATGTTTTAAGTTTAAAACATAGCCAATGCCTCCTCTACTTTTTAAAAATACTGAAGCCGCTAAATCTTCAATACTCTTACCATATTTACTTGCGACTTCAGAACTGGTTCCTTCCTTCACACATTCAAAGTAAGCTTTAAATGCTTTTTCTAAAGTTCCTGCTTTTTCTGGCGTTCTAATTCCCCTCCATTTAGTATATTCAGCTATTAAATCATTCATATCGTTCAATAATTCTAAAGAATAATCTTCTCCCTTCTCTGTCGCTTTCTTATATAGTTTGTGGTAAGACATAACAGGCAAAGGTTCTTCTTCAAAATAATTATCATTCCACTTGTTATGACTCAATTGCGAAAGAGTATGAATATGAGGAAATAAATTTTTGGCTCTTCCTTGAATAAATTTATATCCTCTCAGCGGATCTGCTACTTTTCTTCTTTTAGTAATAGACTCCCATTCAAATGCATAATAAAAAGGCTGTATTCTATCCATATCTCCATCTTCAAATTGCTCAAAGTTCCACAATAATTGACACGCATATAAAAAAGTATAGTAATGAGTCAGTTGTGGGAAGGTTTGAATAAAATATTCTTTATGTTTACTTAAGAATCTTAAATCTTCTTTGTAAAGTTGAGAAATGGAAGGTAAGAAAGGCTGATATCTTTCTTTTGGAAAACTATAATCTGTCTTTTTCTGCATTAATATATCCAAATTAGTAATAATTAATTCCGTCAAAATATCATCAGTTTCTTTATTAATAAAGAAATTTTTTATTTCTTGATCTTTTTGCAATAGAACGTCTTGTAAAAACCGAGCGTACTTTCCAGCCTCTGTTGATATTTTTTCTTCAGTTGCAACAAAATTAAATAGATAAGGATGAATTGTATTCAAACGTTTTTGATTAAATAAATATTCATCTATAAATTTTCCGAAGTCATGTCTCGCTTCATCGTCTTCAAAGTCAATCTCAGATGCTATATATTCACTAAGAATATTAATGTTCGATTTATTTTCTCGTATGTCGCTTGATATGGCCATTTCGTCCACTCTAATCTCAGTAATATGTCTGACGTAGTCACCACTTATTTTATGAAATTCAGTGTTTAAGTTAGTTGTTCGTTTCGTAGACTGAAATGGTAATACATCAACCACCCGTCCTATATCGTGATTTTTTTTTGTAAAAATCCGTTCCTTCAAATCTTCTAAATCAATTATTCCCAATATTATCTACCACCTTCTAAAAACTATTGAACCGAAATCATCGCGTTTAATTTTATAATATTTATTTTCATGCGAAAAATTAACTAGTAACTCTTTATTTTTGTCACCAAAATTCAATACTTTTTCAAGGAATTCCGTAAATTTAATTGCATCTTCTTCATCACCTTTATTAGGTCTGTAACCATCGGAAACTTTTTCCAGAAGTGAATAAAGAGGATAGTCAATATCCAATAATGCTTCTTTAGATAAGTCCTCTTTTTTATAACCTACTGGTATAGATGACTTGAATGTGTAAAGAATAGAACCATTTAGCTGTTTAAATGGATAAAGTACTGGCTTTACCGTAAATTTTTGCCCTATTTTATATTTATCAAGCGGATGGCTCATGAGGATATAACCTTTTTCAATCGCACCTTTCCATTGATATAAAATATTTTTGAAATTCTCATAGAACGCTTTAATCTTTTTTATATCGCCTGTATTGAAATGAAAAAGTGAAAGCATATAGGCTTCATATACTTCATCTTGAAGGACCTTCGAGAAATTGGAATTTGTTAAAAATATAATTCTTATAAATCCTTCAAAGTACTCTGAAAACAGTTTAGGTACTAACTCGCTATTTGTCTCAAAGTCTTTCAGCCAATTTCTTGATGTTTCATTTTTTATATATTCATCATTAATAGTTTTCCAATCGCTTAAAGTATTTAACTCAATAATTAATTGATCTGTGACTGATGTTCTAGTATGGATAGGATCAAAATAACTGAGACTCTTTAAAATTGGAGAACGATCAGCGTTATCGAATAACAAAGTCGGAAGAGCATTTTTAAGTTTTTCGAAATCAGTTAATTTTTTGATTTGAACAAGATTTTCGCATATTAAGATATCTGCAACAAAGTTTAAAAAGGCTCTTGTAGAAATCACCAATTTCTTCTTAACAATAGTTTGGATGATTAAGGAAATAACTTGCTTCTGAACAAATTCATTTTTTAAAAAATCGTAATTTTCATGAAGCATTGTCCGATAATTATTTTGCTCATCTCTTTTAGAAGCCATATAAAAAGGGTTGTTCGTTTCTTGCTTGCAAATCTTGTGCAGAATAGATTGGTAGAATTCTGAGACCGGTCCTTCTGCTGTCAGCTCGTAAGGATGGTAATCTGTAAAGTTAAAGAGATTGAACTGGTCCAATTCATAGTTTGTAACAATATTTTGCGAAAAAAGATTACTGCTTTCCACAAATTTTTTCAACTTATTAAAGCTGGCAGATTGATGTTCATAATTTATAAAGTTGTGCAGTACGCCCAAATTAATAGCTAGTATTACTTTTTGGTTTGCTGTATCGATATTTTCATCCGAGAATGGATTCAAAAGCTCTTCTAATGTTTCCAACGCATCTTTTTCCGGCGAAAAACTTTCAGTGGCATCATTATGAATAAAATATTCATTCATCATTTCCGGATATTTTTTGTTCATATACGCGAGTAAATGTGATTTCCCATCTCCAACACTTCCGCATAAGAGAATTAAGCTGGCTCCATTTTTCTGACTTTGATTTTGGAGAGCGCTCTCTAGATCTTTTTGAATTTTTCTGTCCACATGCATATATTCTTTAAATCCGCTAAACTCATTCGCATTTTCAATGGCCTCTTTTGCAGAATCTTTTAATCGGGAGATTTCTTTTAATAAAGAGCTATCTTCATCCACTCCGATTACAGTTTCTTCAATGCCAGGCAAAACGTACTCTTCTATTTCCTCTTCTAAACTTTCTTCGACTTCGACTTTCTTTGTATGCCTTGTTTCAATATTTCCCTCTTCTACTGGAACTTCCTCTTCAGTATTTATACCTTTGTTGGTTTCGTTGGATGAACCGGTTGGAGACAATAAGCTCTTCTCTAAAATAGTTTTCATCATATTTTCCATTTCTATTAAACGGGGATCTACGCCCGGTTTCGGATGCGTGTAAGTCGGTACCACTTCTTGTTCGGACGTGTAAGTTTCATAAAACCATACGGCAATTTTGTACATATCTTTATGTAATTGAAAAGCTACCGTGATATCATCATACGTCCCATCATGGGCCGCTTTATTTCCCGAACGACGAATGGTATCAAAAGAGTGTTGAATTTCTTTTACAATTAAGCCGTTGTTAGAAATATAAAGAACTTTGTCATAAAGAGAAGAAATATAAGTTGTATCAATCTCTTCAATTTTAAAAACTTCTTTTAAAACTTCTTCTGCAAAAAGCCTCGCCTTTACGATCGCACTTGCTGAATCTGTATAGATGAGTTGCTCCATTTTCAAAGCAGCTTGGGTTGCATTTGGCAACGCATTACTAAGGAACTGGAATAAAAATTGATTTTGATTTTGACTATGCAAAATAATCACTCCGATGTCTTATATCATTAGTATAATTTTAACATAATTCTGCTTATAACTAGGAGGTTTATTCTATTTCTTTGTATAGAATAAATGTTCGTATTCTGAAAGAAAATAATTGAAGATCTAATAAAAGAAGCATATACTAAGAATATATTACGTACGTAAAAGGAGAAAAGTCTATGGATTCTAATTTTAGTTATACTTTTCCAGCCCTAAAAGGAATGCAAGCCAATAAAGAATATTATGTTGTTATGTGCCCTTTGAGGATTATCCCTAAGATTTTTCTTTTTGACGAAGAAGAAATTCCGCCAGAGCACAGAGCTCAACGAATTTTAAATAAATCCCGCATACCTGAAATGACAAATTATATAGTAGAGAACCAAAAAGATTATGTCTTTTCTTCTATTACTGCTTCAATTGACGGGGAAATTGAATTTTTACCATTCGATAAAAACCCTGCTTCCCAAGATCTAGGACAGTTAAGAGTTTCTTTAGATTCTAGATTTTTGATCAACGATGGCCAGCATCGCAGAGCTGCTATAGAAGAAGCTTTAAAGATCTCTCCTGAATTAGGCAATGAAACGATTTCTGTCGTGTTTTTCCACGATGTCGGTCTTAAGCACTCCCAGCAGATATTTTCTGATTTAAATCGACACGCAGTCAATACGACTTCATCAATTGGTATTTTATATGATTATCGGGATCGTTTAGCGATGATTACTAAAGATATTATTACTTCAATCCCACTTCTAAGTCGGTATACAGATAAAGAACGAGTATCTCTATCTAAAAATTCACCTAAAATTTTAGCTCTTAATCATATATTTAATGCTAATTTAAAACTTTTAGGAAAAACTAAAGGTGATGAAATTACTCCTGAAGAGGAAACTTTTTTAAAGGAATTTTGGCTGCTGCTTTGTGAATCCATAGTAGAATGGAACATGGTTCTTAAAAAAGAACTTTCTCCAAGAGACCTTAGAGCAAATTACATTCTTGGCCATGGTGTATTTGTTGAAGCAATTGGAATGCTCGGAAACTACTTGAAAAATTATCATGAAGATGACTGGAAAGAGTATATCAAGAAATTATCAGAAATCGATTGGAGCCGAAGCAACACAGAAGATTGGCTCGATCGATCATTTAATCAGAACGGCCGAATCCAAAAAACTTCCTCTACGATCCTGCTGACTTCAAATCGGATCAAGCAATTACTTGATTTGCCTTTAACATCAGCTGAGACACAATTAGAGAACAAATTCTTCAATGGAGGTGCCTCAAAATGAGTACCGGAATCATAAGCAGTTTTTTAAATAAAGAACAATCTTTTATAAATGAAGCAAAAGAATATATTAAAAAGGCTTATAAAGAAGACGATCGCCCTTGGGTTGTCGGCTATAGCGGAGGAAAAGACTCAACAGTCGTCGTCCAACTTGTATTTGAAGCTTTAGATGAGCTGCCTAAAGACGAACTGCACAAAAAGGTATATGTCATTTCTTCTGACACCTTAGTAGAAACCCCTTTAATAATAAATTCAATCAATCAGACACTTAGAAGGATCCAAGACGAGGCCCTTGTTAGAAAATTGCCTATAGAAACACATAAAGTTAAACCAATCATGTCTCAATCATTTTGGGTCAGCATCATCGGCAAAGGCTATCCTTCTCCGAATCAGCAATTCAGATGGTGTACGGACCGCTTGAAAATTGATCCGGCTAACCAGTTTGTTAAAGACAAAGTTTCTTCATTCGGAGAAGTTACGATGGTATTAGGCGTTCGAGAAGATGAAAGTGCCACGAGAGGAAACTCTATTCGATCACATACGGTTGACGGAAAGACATTCATGAAGCATTCAACTTTATCCAATGCTTTTGTCTATGCGCCTATCCGCCACTTCACATTAGACGATGTCTGGGATTATCTATTGAATTACCCTTCTCCATGGGGCGATGACAATCATGATTTGCACCAGCTTTACCAAGATTCCAATAGCGGCGAGTGCCCGCTTGTAATAGATAAATCCACCAAAGAAAGCGCAGGCTCTTGTGGCAACAGCCGTTTCGGCTGCTGGGTTTGCACAGTAGTCAATGAAGATAAAGCGCTAAACGGATTTATTCAAAGTGGACATGACTGGATGAAACCATTACTGGACTTCAGAAACTGGCTTGCTGACATTCGAGACGTCCGCACCATGAGAATGAAGTATAGAAGACACGGCCAAATTTATTATAACGACGTGAGAATTGAAGAACGCGACGGTGAGCAATTTGTTTTCATACCAAAGAAATCCAATCGTGCTAAACAATTCGTTCCAATCGAGCAGTTTGAGCAAGTAAACAAATCCGAACTGAATGAATATCTTACAAAAAACAATATTGATCTTAGCCAAGGCGAAATCCCACAAATTCTAGTCATTTCAGAAGAAGAAACATTAGATGGGGAAACGGTAAAAAAATACTCTCAATTAGGTTTGGGACCTTATACATTAGAAGCGCGCAAAGAAATTCTCTCTAGACTGCTTACTGTCCAGAAGAATTTAAAGCATCCTGATGATCCTCATTTTGAATTGATCCGTACAGAGGAATTAAAAGAAATTCGCAAAATCTGGTTTGATCATGGCGACTGGGAAGATCCGCTGCCTCAATTATTCCAAGACATTATGGGATATTCGTTAGATTGGGAAATGGACGATCGCCCGCTATTCGACAAAGAGCAGATCTCAGATCTAGAACTTCTTGCTGAACAATATAAAGTTGATATGAATACCATCAAGAAATTGGTTTCAATTGAAAAGGACTATGCGGGTTATAAAGTTCGCCGTGGATTAATGGACGAAATTGGGAAGACTTTAAAACAAGATTACTTACATCTCTGATTACAGAAGTTGAGGCGAAAAAAATGATACTTAATGAAATTCAATTAACAAACATCGGCGCTTATAGAGGTAACAACACCTTTGACCTTAGGACTACCAGTAATGCCAATGTTATTTTGATAGGCGGCGAAAATGGAGCAGGCAAAACCACCCTGCTTAATGCCATTAAAGTAGGCTTGTTCGGCTCCTTTGGATTCGGCTATAAAAATGACAGCGCAGACTACTTTAAAAGAGTCAGCAGCATTCTAAATAACACAGCAAAAAAAGTTGGTGAAAATAATTTTAGAATCAAATTGCACTTCACCTTAGTTGATGGTTATGAAAAAACGGATTACCTATTGTATAGACATTGGAGATTCAAAAATAATAGCTTAAAAGAAAATTATGAGCTGGTGGCAAACGGCCACCACCTTTCAGACCAAGAAAGAGAATTCTTCCAGTCCAAACTAAAAGAAGTCATGCCACCTCAATTGCTTGATCTTTGCCTGTTTGATGGAGAAGAAATTTCTAGAATTGTAAATGAAGATCTGCTTTCCAGCTACTTGAAAAAACTTTCTAAAGTTGTTTTTAATCTCGATATATTCGAGACTTTAGAAACCGACTTAGAAACGTACTCCAATCAGTCAGTGGACTTAAAAAAAATGGAAAGTGCTGAAAGAGAATTATACGATCTCAACATTCGCGAAAAAGAACTCAAAGAACGGATATTCATTTCTTCCGATAAAGTTCAATTATTAAAGTCCCAGCAAGAAACTTTAAATGATGAATACAAACAATTTAAAAATGATTTTGAAAAAAACGGCGGCCTTGCCAAGTCCGTCAGAGAAGAAATCCTGAAAGAAATTAATACTCTGGAGCATGAGAGAAAACAAAACACTGAAAGCATAAGAGATTTTGTTGCTTCCTCTCTGCCTTTCCATTTAACTTTTGATTTACTTGATGATGTGAGAAAACAAATATCAAGCGAGGAATCTCTCCACTTTGCAGAAGTATTAGATACAAAACTTAATAATCAGCAGCTGAAACAAATATTAGACTCTCTAGGCCACCCAGCTTCAGAGTCCTCAATAAACATCTTAAAAGAAGGTCTTTTAACTTCTATTAGACCCGAGAAAGACCTCCCCTTAGTACATGGAGCTTCATTCTCGGAGAGCAGCCTTGTAGAAAATATCTATATTAAAACCGATAAAAGTCTACGCTCAGTTTATATAGAAAAAATAGCAGAGAATAACGAGAAACTTCAAACATTGCGAGTTCTAAGAGAAAAATTAAAGATCAACGATACTACCAACGAGTTCTCCGATATGATTCAGTCGATGGAAAAAATTCAAGGCAGCATCGCGGCGATTACAGAGGATATGAAAGCTGAAGAAACTTTATTGGCCGATCTCAATTCTCAGCTTAATCAAGTAAATATCGGATTGGAAAAAGTCCGCCATCTGTTGAAAGACAGCGAAAAGACTTCAAGCTCGTTTTTAGAATCTCAAAAAATCATTGCACTGAGCCGCCGCTTCAGAGAAATTCAGCTGCAAAAGAAATTGCAGCAAGTGCAATTCGAAGCTTCGATCATGCTAAAGAGAATTTTGCGGAAGCAGAATTATGTCTCTTCCATCATCATTGATCCAAAAACATACGAAGTAAAACTGCTCGATCATGATAAAGAATACCTCGAGAAAGCTACTCTTTCTGCTGGTGAGAAGCAGATTCTATTAATCTCTATTATTTGGTCTATTTTTAAATGTTCTGGCAGAAAAGTACCGTTTATCTTTGATACTCTTCTTGGAAGATTGGATAAAACACATAAAGCTTCTGTTTTAAAAGAATTTATTCCAAATAGCGGAAGACAAGCTATCATTTTGTCTACGGATACTGAAATAGACGAAACTCATTACAACATCTTAAAAGAACATATCGCAAAAGAATATATGCTGGATTTTGACGTAACAAAAAATGCCACTAAAATACACAGCGAGTATTTTCCCTTTAAAGATCGTGAGGTCAAAATATGAATTTCAGATTAAAAACATCAGCTAACGCCCAAGAAAAAATACTGGCTCTGCAAGCCGCCACAGGTTTCACTTGGAACGTGCTATCAAGACTTGCTGTGTCGCTTTCTTTAAACGATCCATCGATGCCGGCTCCAGTTGAAGACAAAAACGGCTTGGAAATACACAGAAATGCCATGACTGGGGAAAACGACTACGTTTTTAAAGCGCTAATTCGCCAGCATGCCATGAGAAACATCAGTGACGAAGAATATTTCCCTAATTTATTTAACGCACACTTAGAAAGAGGGATCAGCATACTCGACAATGAGTACCAGTATGCTGGAAACCACGAAAAGTTCCTTCTGAAGCTTTTAACCATGGAGGTGTAATTCTGCATGCTGTACTTAGACAATAGCGCCACTACAAAAGTAGATCCAGAAGTATATGACGCTATGCTTCCGTATTTACTTGAAGAATTCGGCAATCCCTCAAGCAAATATTATCCACAAGCCGTGAATTCAAAAAATGCCGTGGCAGAAGCCAGAAAAAACGTGGCTGATTTGCTGGGGGTATCTTCAAAAGAAATCATTTTCACCAGTGGTTCAACTGAAGGCAATAATATGATTATCAAAGGCGCAGCTGACTACTATGCCGATAAAGGCAATCATATTATTACAACGTCTACTGAACATCCTTCTGTATTGGAGACTTGCCGGTATTTAGAGACAAAAGGGTTTGAAGTAACCTATCTTCCTGTTGATCAGTTCGGCAGAGTTAGTCTAGATGATTTTAAGAGGTCTTTTAAAGATTCCACGATCCTGGCAACTGTAATTTGGGGCAATAACGAATTAGGGTCGCTTAATAATATTAAAGAGCTCTCTGACTATTGCTTAGAGCAAGATATATTTTTTCATACTGATGCTACTCAAGTTATTGGCAAAGTAGACATTAACTTAGAAGATTTTCCCGGTATCAGCTTTCTTTCTTGTTCTGCCCATAAATTCCATGGCCCTAAAGGCGTTGGCTGTGTTTACATTAAGAAAGATCAATACGATATGCTTACTCCTTTAACTCCTCTTTATCACGGTGGAGGACAAGAAAACAATTTCCGAAGCGGAACTCTAGCAGTACCTGGCATTATTGGAATTGGAAAAGCAGCTGAGTTGGCTAGAGAGAGAATGACAGACAATATTAAGCGGTTAGAAGAAAATGAAGATTACTTAACGAAGATTTTGAAGGAGAAGTTTTCGGATGTTATTGCTTTTAATAATGACGTTTCGAATAAAATCCCTGGCATATTAAATGTCCAATTTAAAGGGATCAATAATGAATTGTTGCTAAAACAGCTAGCTCCTGTGATTGCCGCATCGACTGGTTCTGCCTGTAGTTCGAGTAAGCCTTCTCATGTGCTCCAAGCTATTGGACTTTCGTTAGAACAAATTCGTTCTACTATAAGATTTTCGTTGTCTTTTCAAATTTATAGAGAAGAGTTGGATGTTTTTAAAGAATTGTAAAACAAAAAGAGAAAAACCTCTGTTTTTTGAACTGCGCCCCATTTAATGGACAGTTTATAAAAAAGGTACCCTGCAGCTAGGCTGCGATCAGATGACTTCGGTATTGTGCCGGAGTCATCTTTTTTAGATTCCATTGCTTGCGCGTTCCGTTGTAATGCTCCATGTAATCATCCACCAGCTTCTTCAATTCGGCCAGGCTGGTTGCCTGTTTAACATCGACATCATCTTTAAAGTGACCAAAAAATGATTCAATGGGGGCGTTGTCGAGACAGTTGCCCCGGCGGGACATCGACTGCTTCAATCCCATTTCCTTCACGCGTTGTTGGTATTCGGGATGAGTATAGTGGAAGCCTTGATCGGAATGGATCATCGCTTCTGGGTGGACATTTCCATCCAACGCTTCCTTCAGTTTCTTTAATGTGAGATAAACAATTTCCATCGTGAGCGTCGTCGTGACTTCATAGGCGACGATTTCCCGTGTGGCGACATCTTTCACGGCGGAGAGATACGCCATTTGCCCCGAACGGTTTGGCAGGTAGGTGATATCGGTCACGAACACCTTCCCGGGTTCGTCTTGTTCAAACTCACGGTTTAAAAGGTTGGGACAGACCGCGTGCTCCTGTGTGGCTTTGGCGATTTGCTTATAGGGATTCGCTCGCCGTATTTTGGCGAAAAGATTGAATTTGCGCATGAGGCGCTGAATCTTCTTGTGGTTCATCGGTGTTTCCAATAGTTCCGCGAGGACCATATAAAAGGTGCGATACCCGATTCTTCCACGATGCGCATCGTAGATGCCTTTGAGCAAGAGGTAATCCTGGTAGTCCTGTTCTTCGCGAATGGCATGCTGCTCCACTTTCTCCAACCATGTGTAATAGCCACTCCGGCTGACACCCGCTGTGCGGCAAAGGGTTTCCACCAAATTCTTCAGTTGGAATTTCCGGACCACCGCGTTGATCGCTTCGAATTTTTCCGCTGGTGTCAGATGCGTTTCTTCGCCTGCCTCTCGAGCGCCTCGAGCTTTTTTAGCAACTCATTTTCCGCTTCCAGGTATTTGATGCGCGCTTCCGCTTTCTCCAGCTTTTTCTCCGCCGAAAGATCTTTGGTGGAAGGGCGGCCGGAACTGCCTTTTCCACGGCGCTCCTCGAAGAAGCCTTCTTCGCCATAAGTTCTAAACGTCGCCTGCCAACGATTCAAGGAAGACGTCGCTTTTTTGGATCCGATAACGGTTAAATCAAACCCACCTTCACTAAAAATCTGGGCAGGACTTTTGCCTGTCTGATATTCTTTCACCGCGTGGATTTTGAATGCCGGCGTGTATTGAATCGCTCGATCGGATACAGAAGCGACATTCGGATTCGTCTCCAAAACTCGTTGTTGGTGTTCACTGAAAATGATTTTACTCATGTAATCTTCTCCCGTCCAAGTTAGCTAAATTTAGTATACCGGGGTCTGAAAATAGAAAAAACCCCAAATGGGGTCACTTTTTTTAAAGTGTCCACCATTTGGGGTTCAGTTCATTTGCTGAGGTTTTTCTCTTTTTTTAATTTATGGTGCCCAGCCTTTTTCAAATCCATTCATTTCCGCATATTGGTATAGCTTTTTAAACCTTTGAAATTCATACTTTTCCATTTCACTTTTAACATGAACGTCTCCAACTTCTATAAAATACTGGTTGCGTTCATCTAGTTTTTTCAAATATTTCTCTGAGGGAAGTTTACTTCCTTTTTTTGAGTTTATTGATTGGGAAGTAATAACGAAATTCCAAAGTTCATCACTATGTACGAAACTCCACGGAACAAAATGATCAACAGCAATTGATCTAATTGTGTTAGGCAATATATTATCTGTATAAAAACATTTATTTTCCGAATAGGTTAAAATCATTTTTTGATACTGTTGCAGAGATTCCCGTTTTGTGATGTTTTCAATTTCCACAAGTACAATGCCTGTAGACGTATAAGGATTTTTATCTTGAAGAAATTTAGCTAATTCGTAATTTACTAGTTTAAATATAGAAGTTTGATGCTTAAGTAAAAATTCCCAACTAGAATGTGATAAAGTAATTTTCTTTTCTTTTTTTGAAAATCCATATACGATTCTATTAGTGTCTTCGAAGAGAGCTCCTACGACGTATCTATTAATTATATTCTTTTCGATTTTTTCAACTAACTTTTTCTGATGAATTTCATTTACAGAGTCAAAAGATATACCTTCAGGAATTCTAAATGCTATTTGAAATTCTCTTAACTCTTTTTCAATTTGTGCGTTACGACCTTGGGTATATCCATTACGAATAACTAAATTCCAATACAACTTTGCAAAAGATTGAGCTAGTTGGGTAAATGTAATATCCATTTGGAAATTTGTTTTATATAAATTTTCTAATATTGCTCGTAATAAAGCAAACTTATAAGTAGTAGTTTTTATAGATTTTGAAGAAAGAGTTCTGACTATGACGGACCATAATTGATCATCTGAAACTACCTCGTAAGCTACACTGCCTTCGTTTAATTTCCAACCTTCAGCCATAATCCCCCTCCTTCTGTAAGTTTCTTATGTACTTTTAATCTTCAACCTCGATCAAAAAAATTCGTTGCTCAAAATCTCCGCGTTTCTTAGCTTTAGATTTCCGCACTTCTTCCAATTCTTCAACAGAAGAACCGTGAATCTTCACCGCAGCATGGAGCAGTTCCAAGATGTCCGCAAGTTCTTCTACCGCTTCTTCGTCCGTTTTTGCATCATTGTATTCTTGAAGTTCTTCGCTTAGTTTCTTTTTCAGTTCTACTATATATTCATCTTCTGGCAAAATACGTGTAGAAAATTCTTTACCTGTTTTGGTGATTACATCAGGTATTTGATCGCGTACTAATTTGTTGTAGATAGGCATTAGAAAAATCCTCCTCTAAATCACTGACTCAATAAAGGCATTATATTTCCTCACTCGTAATATACTGATACAACTTACTCTCCAAACCATTCTCCATAACCATTCCCATATGCACTACAGGAATCTCTTTCCCATTCTTATCCTCCATCGTGCTTTGCTCAATCATAGTTTTATCTGGTGCCACTTCCCCTAAATAATAGAAGTCGCCGCCTTCGTCATCGTCTTTTTTAACAAAGAGATGCAAGTCAATTCCTTGTTCTTTTGCATGGATGATTTTGATCACTTCTTCGGACGCCAAAGTCCGGTTGCTTCTTGTCGACCATTTAAAGACTTCGGGATTGATAAAGCCTTCGGTATAGGCCACACTCGATTCGACTTCATCATGCTTGTGATACGTGACGAAGATCGGGCATGTGCCGTGCTTTGTTTTGTAGCCGTAGATGGTTGAGCTTTCGTCACTGTTCCAGTTTAATAACCGGCACGCGTCTTTTCGTGTGTACTTCTTGTACAGCGTTAATGGCTTTTCACACGAATATTGTTCGTTAAGCGCTGCTGCACTGTTTACGATATCGATGAGCATGTCTTTAAAAACTGGATTGATTTTTAAGCGCTCGGTGATTGTTGCGTTAAACGTCCAGTTGGCTGAAGCTTCTCGTATGACAATCGGTTGGCTTCCGTATTTTTTCTGCATTGACTGATTAAAAAACGACAAGTTAAAGATGCGTTCGACCGATTTGAGGGTTTCTTCCTTGGTCGTACATTCTTGTGCGTTTAATTGATGAAGAAACTCTTCTTGCGATACCGTTTCTTCGTTCAGCAGCATTTGGAGCAATAAAACTTCATGCTTGCGCTTGCCGTTTAAAATCTCTTGAGACAACATCGTAATCACTTGTTCTTCACAACTTGATAAAACCGGCTCGATTTCTTTTAATTTCAACAAGAACCGATAATAATTCACGTATTTCCCTACAATGACAAGCGGATCCAATGAATTATGCGTAATGAAGTCTTGGAGTTTTGGCACTTCCCCAAGGCGATTTTTTAATTCGATATACGCATCTCTCAATATCTTCATATCGGTTAAATTGCTTCGCTTGATCGCGTTAAAAACGCGATTCTTTGCGATTTCTTCAAAGTTCACCGTAGACACACCTTTGATGTAACTGGTGTCTTTCATGTGACGGCGAATATTGTCTTTGTTTTGAGAGCGATCGCCAGACAAGGCGACAGGGATCAGGTAATTGTTTTTGTAATTCCCGATAAAATCGATAATTGTGACGTATTCTTTCGAGTCGTGCTTGCGAAGACCCCGGCCGAGCTGCTGGATAAAGATAATGCTCGATTGTGTTTGGCGCAGCATGACCACTTGGTTAATGGTCGGGATATCGATTCCTTCATTGAAGATATCGACCGTTAAGATATAGTCGAGCAAACCATTTTCCAATCGTTCGACTTTGCGCACGCGCTCTTCTTGCGAATGATCCCCTGTTAATGCAATCGTACGCAATCCTCTTGTGTTTAACTCAAGAGACAATTTTTCCGCTTCGTCTTTTCGACTGCAGAACATCAAGCCACGTACGTTATTACCGGACTGCCCGTAATAATTGATTTTTTGTAGAATGTGATCGACCCGTTCATTTGTCACTAGCTTGGAAAACAGCGTGGATTCATCGATCACGCCTTCTTCGTATTCGATGTCTGTTACCCCGAAATAATGGAACGGACACAGCATGTCTTCTTCCAATGCTTCTTGTAAGCGAATTTCGTATGCGACATTGTAATCGAACAGTTCGTAAATATTAAAATCGTCTGTGCGTTCCGGAGTCGCGGTCATGCCCATCAAAAACTTCGGATTAAAATGGTCAATGACTTTTTGGTACGATTTCGCTCCTGCTTTGTGCACTTCATCGATCAAAATATAATCGAAGGTTTCAGGGTCGAGCTGGCGCAGCGTTTCTTCTTTAGAAATCGTCTGAATGGTTGCAAACAAATAACGCGCGTTTGTTTGCCGCGACGATCCTGAAAGAATGCCAAAGTCTTCTTCAGCCCCACCCAGAATTTGAAGAAAATCCGATTTTGCTTTTTGCAAAATTTGTTCGCGGTGGACGATAAACAGCATCCGCTTAGGCGCAAAACTGCGAACATCAAATGCCGACAAGTACGTTTTCCCTGTTCCTGTGGCGGAAATGACTAAGCCCTTGTTGTTTCCGGCTTCACGTACAAACTGGATTTCTTGAAGCGCAGCCTGCTGCATTTTATTTGGCTTGATTTTTAACGCTTCTTCGATCGCGTTCGGTTTATAAATTCCAGGAAATTCGGTTACGAGACTTGTTACTGGATTAGTCGGAATTGGTACATATGTACTTTCGTAATACTGGATCCATTCTTCTGTCAGCGGGATTGAGTCTGCCCATACTTCTTCAAACTGGTTGTTAAAGTGGTTCACTATTTCTCCATTTTCCAGAGAAGTGAGTTTAACGTTCCATTCATAATTCACTTTAAGGGCATTCGCCGTGAGGTTTGAACTGCCTACAATTAAAGAATGATGGGTGTCGTGGTTGAAGATATATCCTTTTGAATGAAATCCTTTTTTATTGGCCAAACGCACTTCAACGTTCGAGATTTTCAAAAGTTCTTTAAAGACCTTCGGTTGATTGAAATTTAAAAAGGTAGAAGTTAAAATGCGTCCTTTAATGCCTTTACGGTTCAAGTCGTAAAAATGCGATTTCAATGTGGCTAAGCCACTTTCTGTGACGAACGCCACGGAGAATAAAAAAGAATCGCAGTGATCCAGTTCTTCAAGTAAGGTGTTCAGTACATTTTCTGTAGCATTATTGACCAGCAGCGTTGGTTTGAAACGCTCGCCACTTTGCAAGGTTTGATCGATAAAGCCTTTGTATAATGATTCTTGCAAGTTTTGCAATACATTCATACTGTCCCTACCTTTGCGCAACAAACGTGCGCGCTATTTTTTCGATCGCTGGAATATCCGCCGGAGCCCATTCTACTTGCTCCAACTCGTTTGGTTTTAGCCATTCAATCGCCATGTGTTCCGTTAATACCGGCGTACCTTCGAGTAATTTGCAGTAGAAAGTTGTTAAATGGACAATACCAAAATCATATTCGTAAACAGTGTGTTCTACTTGTTTACCTATTTCGATTTCACAATGTATTTCTTCTTTTATCTCACGCCGCAAGGCCTCTTGCGGCGATTCGTTTTCTTCAATCTTGCCACCTGGAAATTCCCATAGCTTCGGCAATGCTTTTTCAGTACCACGCTGGGCGCAGAGGATTTTTTCTCCGTCTGTGATGACCGCTCCAACGACATGGATGTTTTTCTTCATGCTGATCCCTCGCTTTTCAACATTCTATAAATACTTCCGGTAATTCCCTCTCAAAAACACACTATCAATTTGGCTCGTATACACTTCCGTGTTCAAAATCCGTTTGCTGATCAAGCGGTTTGCAATGATTTCCGCTTCTCGGAAGTCCAAACTTACGGCATCGGCGATTTTCTGTGTTTCGATAATTGCCGGTTCGTCGGGATTGGCGCTCGCCTCTTTGGCGTTGCGGCTTTCTGCCACCACAAATCGTAACATCTCTGCTTCCTGTTCCGTTACCTTGCCGGCAGACACGAAGTTCTCGATAAAATCGCGCTGGTTGACGATGTCTTTCAGCACTTTTGCCGCTTTGAACTGAGGCGATCTGGATGAAGCGATGGTGATTTCCTCGCCGGTTTGCGGGTTGCGGCCCTTGCGCTCGCCCTTTGACGCGACTTGGAACGCGCCGAAATCGTTGATCTTCACTTCCTGGCCTTTTGCTAACGCGGTCGTGAGCGCTGACAAAATTTCGTTCAACGCTTTCGCGGATTGGTCTTTGGACAATTGGGTTTTATGTGAAATAACTTGAATCAGTTCTTTTTTGTTCATGCGGTGGTTCCTCCTGTGCATATGGCTGAGCCATTATTTTTCTTATCCTTTATTATACAGTGTTTATTATTAGTATATTCACGTATTGAGAGAATGCTTCTATATCAAGAACAAGATTCTTATATTTTTATACTCACAATGGAATTTTCTGTTAATATATTTAAAAGAAGATTTTTCCATTTTCTTCATTTCTCAATATTATTAAGGGGGAATACGATTTGGCAGCTAAAGCAAATTCACAAATGATAAACAAACACGTATTAGAAAATGATTTGGATCTCCGTCAATTATCAAGAAGCATTATTTTTACAAAAGGGAATTTGTTTGTTTTATCCCCTTCTGCTCAAAACGAGTATAATTGGTTTGATTTACGAAGACCCAATTTGGAGCGCTATCAGGAAAAGCCTTACAGAGGTTTTCTTCTAGTACGCTTCTTTGATAAGCTCCTCGTGACCGAGCTCGAACCCTTTGTTAGAGAAATGATGCCAGACGATAAATTTGTGTTTACCAAAACAATCGGTCCCCACTGGAAGTTCCGCATTGTGGTCAAAGGAAATAACTATTCCATTTACAACCAGCAGAATAGTAAAAAGCTTTATCCAATTCGGGAATGTTCTGTTCAAGAACTGAAAATCCTGATCAGATAGGATAAAAATTTCAAACTACAGAGCATTCTACTAAAAAAAAGGCTGCCGTCCCGCTTTTATGCGGAATACGGAAGCCTCTTTAGACCTATTCGTCACCTTGTAAAGCTTATAGTGCCTTAACCAACCCGCCATCAACCAATAACGTCTGTCCCGTTACGTAAGTGTTTGCGCCGGAACACAGGAATACCGCTTGTTTGGCGAATTCGTCAGGGCGTCCGTAGCGGCCGATCGGAATGCTTTTTTCGGTTGCGCTTTTCAGTTCTTCGAAGTTCTGTCCGAGTTTGTCAGCCCGCATCTGGTCGAGCTCCGCCAAGCGGTCCGTGGCGATTCGGCCGGGGCCGAGCGTGTTAATGAGGATATTGTCTTTGCTGAATTCCTGGGACAAGCTTTTCGCCAAGCCGACGATGCCTGCACGGAATGTATTCGACAATAACAGGTTGTCCAGGCTTTGTTTGATGGAAGAAGAAGCGAAATTGAGGATGTGGCCGCTTCCCTGCTCACGCATGAACGGCAGCACTTCCCGGATCGCACGGATATAGCTCAGCAGGTTCAGTTCGTACGCCTTCTGCCATTGCTCATCGGTAAACTGGTCGAATCCGCCCGCTGGCGGGCCCCCTGCATTATTGATCAGCACATCGACGCCGCCGTTTGTTTGGGCCGCATACGCCACAAGGTTTTTGAGGTCTTCCACGTTGGTGACGTCGCAGATTTGATAGGAAACGTTCGGATTATTGGTTTGTTCTTTGATTTCAGCAACGGTCTTCTGTAATTCTTCTTCGTTCCGGCTGCCGATTACGACGTGTGCGCCTTCTCTTGCAAACTCCAATGCCGTTGCTTTGCCTAAGCCTTTGCTGCCAGCCATGACGATGACCGATTTACCTGTTAATCCTAAATCCACTAGAATTCCTCCTCTTTCCTATTAGCTGTTTTTGAAGCTTTCAGATCGGCGCACGGATTGGCGAGCGCCTCGAATCCCTCGATGCGGCATTCCACTTGATCGCCGTCCTGGATGGGGACCGCTCCCGGCGTACCGGTGGAAATGATGTCGCCCGGAAGCAGCGTCATCACTTTGGAATGGAACGACACCAGAAATTCCGGACTGAACGTCATATGGTCGATCGTGTTTTTGCGGTGGACCGTTCCGTTGATAACCGTTGCGACTTCCAGCGCATGCAAATCGCCGATTTCGTCTTTTGTCACGAATTGCGGGCCGAAGCTGAAAAACGTATCAAAGCTTTTGGCACGCGTCAGGTAACGCGGATTTTTCTGCAGGATGTCTTCTGCTGTCATGTCGATGATTGTTGTGTAGCCCGCTATATACGGCATGACGTCTCCTTCTTCCACATCGCGGCACGTTTTGCCGATGATGACGCCAAGTTCCGCTTCCGCCGTTGTCCGTTCCGATTGCAGCGGTATTTCGATGGTATCTCCTGGGCCGATGATCGACGTATCCGGTTTCATGAAGCTAGCCGGTTCGGTGTTTGGCGCTTTTTCACCCAAGTCTGACGCATGGTCAACGTAGTTAAGGCCAATGCCCCAAATCTTCCTCGGCCGCCTGTACAGCGGGCCATATGACAAGCTTTCCGCATCTTCCACCAGAAGTTGGCCGCGTTCGATGGCGGCTTTGCCAGTTTCGTTGAACCAGCGTGTCAGCCCATCGAGCTCACCGGATTCGATCAGCCCGAAAATATTCGTCTGCCAGTTTTCGTTATAGGTTTTATTGACAGCAGCAACCGCAGCAGCCTTGCCGCCGCTGATGATTGCCGCCTGTTCTGCTTGTCCGTTTTGAATCATTGCCAAACGCATCTTCAATGTCCTCCTTCCATATCCCTTCGCTTGCGAGCCGATATCGCAATCTGCGGTTTAACACTCGCCTCGGTTTTCATAAAAAAATCCCTCTGCTGCCAAACAGGAACTCATTCTTCCTGTCTGGCATCGGAGGGATCAGCGCGCAATAGCAAAGCCGGATCTAGTCTGCGCAAACGATCGGCCAACTGCCAGATAAACTGCCCGCCATAACAGGCATTTCATCTGGAAGATTTTAAATAAGACAAGGTTTTAAATCCACAGCCTGAACAGCCCTTCATTGACCCCCAGATTGTACATATAATAGAGCCCGAACGCGGCACTGAGCAGCCCCGCGAACTGGATGAGCGGCTTGTTGATGCTGCGCTTGTTTTTGCTCAGGACAAACGGGATTCCGATAACGGTGTTGAAAAACAGCATGGAGACGATGGTGCCGAGGCCGAATACCAGGATATAGGCCGCTCCCTGCCAAACGCTGTCAACGGTGCCGAGCGTCAACAAAATAATCGCCGCGCTCCCCGCAAGGCCATGGATAAAGCCCATGATCAGCGGCTTGCGATAGGAAAATTTGCCGTCTGCGCCAGCTGCTTGTGTATCGTGATGGCCGTTTTTCCGGTGCGACGCCATCGCTGTTACGCCGAAATAGACGAGCATGATGCCGACGAGAAATTCGAGGCTCATTGCCCATTTGTCAGAGATGCTGATTTTCAGGACGATCAGCAGCATGCCGACGACGAATAGCGTGCTGGTGTGGCCGATGCCCCAAAACACGCCGACGAGCGACGACTTCCACAATTTCTTGCTTTGGCTCGCGATCGTCGATACGCCGATGATGTGGTCCGGCTCGAGCGCGTGTTTGATGCCGAGCAGGAATCCGATGGTTAAGATGGACAATAAGCTGAGTTGTTCCACAGGGATGACCTCATATCTTCTTTAGACTTTTGCTAATGCGCCTGCCGCTTGCTGGACTTCCTGGAAAACGTCGCGCAGCGGCACATTGTGGGCAATTGCGGCGGTTTTCACTTCTTCGAACTCCGGCGACACTTTGATGACTTCGCCGTCCAGGCTGCCCACTTTGACGGTGATGCTGCCGTAAGGGGTGTCGACGGCCTTGAATTCGCGGTCGAGGATGCGCCGCGTCCAATCGGCTTTGCGGACGCCGAATGTGCTCGTCTCGCGCAGCAGGATGTCTTCCAGTACGAAAGCGTGATGCGGCTTCGCAAGGACGGTGATGAGCGTGCCGGGACGGCTTTTCTTCATGGCGACCGGTGTGTAATAGACGTCGAGTGCGCCGGCGTCGAGCAGCTTCTCCATGACGTAGCCGAGCGTTTCGCCTGTCGAGTCGTCAAGCTGGCATTCAAGTATCGTGATGTTCTCGCGCACAGCAACCGTTTCTTCATTGAACAGCACCGCACGGATGACGTTCGGGTGTTCGAAATTCTTTTTGCCCGCGCCGTAGCCGATGTTCTCGATGGCAAGCGCTGGCAAATGGCCATAGTCGTCCGCAAGGGCTTTGAGGAATGCCGCTCCGGTCGGTGTGGTCAGCTCGCCGCGGACGTGAAAGTCGGCGAGCGGAACGCCTTTCAGGATTTCCGCCGTGGCTGGTGCCGGAATCGGATACAAGCCGTGGGCGATCATGATTTTGCCGTGGCCGGTCGGTACAGGCGACGACACGATGCGGTCGACGCCGAGGCTCTCCAGCGCCAGGCATACGCCGATGATGTCGATGATGGAATCCATTGCGCCGACTTCGTGGAAATGCACTTCTGCCGGGTCCATGCCATGTATTTTGCCTTCGGCTTGCGCGATGACTTCGAATACCGCCAGGCTGCGCTGTTTGACGCGCTCCGGCAGCTCGCTGTCCGCAATCATTCCAAGGATCGTCGACGCTTTGCGGTGGGAATGCGAATGATGGCCGTCGTCATGTGCATGTTCATGGCCATGATCGTGGCCGTGGCTATGATCGTGATCATGGGAATGGCTATGTGAATGTGAGTGGCTATGGGTTTCGCCATGGGAATGTGCATGCCCGTCATCGTGCGTATGGGAATGGCTATGCGCTTCGCTGTGTGAATGGCTGTGTTCATGCGGATGGTCGTGGGAATGGCTGTGCGCCGCTTCGCCTGCATCCTGGAACTGCAGATCCAATAGCTTCGCCGAAATGCCGCGCTTGTCGACTTGCTTGACGTCGAGCGTGAACGGATCGAGCGGCATTTTTTTCAAGTGTTCGCTGATGTAATGGATGTCGGCGCCCAGGTCGATCAACGCCGACAGCGTCATATCGCCGGAAATGCCGGATTGGCAATCAAGATACAGAAGTTTCATGGTGGACCCCCTCAGACACTAGTTTCATGATCATGGCGGCTTGGTAAGCTGCGCCGAAGCCATTGTCGATGTTGACGACGCTCATGCCGGATGCGCACGAGCTCATCATGGCGAGCAGCGGCGTGATGCCTTCGAAATGCGTGCCGTAGCCTACCGATGTCGGTACCGCAATGACCGGGCGCTGCACGAGCCCGCCGACAACGCTCGCCAAGGCGCCTTCCATGCCGGCGACAACGATAAGGACGCTCGCTTTGGTGATGTCGTCGCGGTAGGCGAGCAGGCGGTCGATGCCGGCAACGCCGACGTCATAGAGCCGGCTCACTTTGCAGCCCATCCACTCAGCGGTGATCGCTGCTTCTTCCGCCACGAACAGATCGGACGTGCCGGCAGCAAGCACCATCACTTCGCCGCCGAAATTCAGCACCGGCTTGCCGTAAAGCAGGATGCGCGACGTGCTGTCATACACCGCTTCCGGAAAGCGTTCCAGCAAAATTTCCGCTTTTTCCTTGGCAACCCGCGTCACCATGACTTTGCCGTGGCGTTCGATCAGCTTGCCCATGATCGGTTCGATGTGTTCAACCGCTTTTCCTTCGCCGTAAATGACTTCCGGAAAGCCCTGCCGCTCTTCGCGGGCGTAATCCACTTTGCTGAATCCTAAGTCTTCAAAGTTCTCCATGTGCTCACCTGCTGTCTTAGTCTTGGCAATAAAAGCGCTTGGCTTTTATTCCAGAATGCTGTCCGTCTTGCAAAGAAACGAACCCGTCTGAAAAGACCGGGTCCGCCTGTTATTTGTTTATCAATTTACTTTATCGGCCATTTCTTCTTCGGTCAACACTTCGTTCATGCTGCCGGTGCGGTAGCCGCGAAGGTCGATGGAGATGTATTGGAAGCCGAGCGTTGTCAGTTTCAACAGGATCCGGTCGCGGTAGCCGACCAATTTCGCCATGTCGGCAGGTGCCACTTCGATGCGTGCCGTGTTGCCGTGATGGCGCACGCGCACCATTTCGATGCCGAGTTTCGCAATGAATTTCTCCGCTTCGTCGACTTGGCGGATTTTCTCTTTGTCGAGGCGTTCGCCGTACGGGATGCGGGAAGACAAGCTGCACGATGCTGGCTTGTCCCAAACCGGCAGGCCGAGCTCTTTCGACAATTCACGCACTTCGCGCTTGTAAAGGTCCGCTTCCTGCAGCACGCTGCGGGCGCCGGCTTCTGTGCGGGCGCGCAGGCCTGGGCGGAAATCGTCCAGGTCGTCCATGATCATGCCGTCAAGGACATGGTCGTAGCCGAGCTCTTGCGCCAGCTCATTCAAATGGCTGTATAGTAGTTTCTTGCTGAAATACCAGCTTTCCGGCGTATTCGCTGCCACGCCTTCATCTTCCAGTTCCTTGATTTCGGTTTTCAGCACGTTCGCGCCCATGTCTTCCGCCAATTTGACGGCTCCTGCGAATTCTTCTTTGCGGAACAGTTCCGAACCGACGACAACAGCGAGGACGTTGTCCGTTCCAAGTACCTGCTGCGCGCGCTTCAGCACCAAAGTGCTGTCGACGCCGCCTGAGAATGCGACGATGACGCGGTTCATGCCGGATAAGATGTCACCGAGTTTGTGGTTTTTTTCAGTCGTTAAAGTCATAGGGAATTGCTCCTTTGTGGTTTTATTTTTGTACCAACGCTTGTTCTTCTACATATGGAATCGTCAACGGGCCGAGCGGCAGGACTGCAATCGTCATGTTCTCGCCGTATTTCTTCTTCAGTTCCTCGATGGTCGCTTCGATATTATGGGTCGGCTTGAGCATCGCGCTTTCCACTTGTTCGTCGGTCAGCTTCGAGTAGACGAAAACGTCCGCCCATACCTGGATAACGGCCTGCTTCTGCACTTGCCACTGGTCGAACACTTTGAATTCCGGGTTATTGATCATATCAAGCAGTTCTTGCGGCGAATTTGCCATGCCGAAGATTCCCTTGTAATTGCCGTGGTCCGGCAGCCCATCCGAACATTCGGACGCGATGATGATCGAACCGCCTTCTTTGACGATTTTATGGGCCGCACTCATGCCTTTGACCGCCTGGTACAGGTTCTGGTCGAGCGGGTAGCCTGAATTGGATGCGATGACGACGTCAAAACGCTCGTCGCAGCGCAGCATGGCATGCTCTTTGGCAAACGCACAGCCTTGGTCGTGCGCTTCGTAAAGCTCGCCGGCAAAAATGGCCGTGATGTCTTTCTCCCGGTTCAATGTCACGTTGAGCATGAAATCCGGTTTGCACATGCCGTTAATCTCGCGTGTCATGTCCTGTACGGGGTTGTTGACCATATTGCCCCACGTCGCGAGCGGGTCGCCGATCATCCGGGCGTTATGGAACGTCATGATCGTTTCGATGCCGGCGATGCCGGGCATCATGCCTTTCGGTCCGCCGGAGAAGCCCGCAAAGAAATGGGGTTCAATAAAACCGGTGACGATTTTGAAATCCGATTCGACATAATCCTTGTTGAGGTAGACATCGCAGCCGAAGCGGCTGTGGCCAACCTTGACAAGCGTTTCTTTGTCGTGGCAATGGTTGTTGACGATGCGGATATTATCGACCACCCATTCGCCGAGCATGCCGACGAATTCTTCACGGGTCTGGTCGCGATGCGTGCCCGTTCCGTTGATGACGACGAAGTTCTCAAGCGGCACGTGGTTCAGTTCTTCAATCAATGCCGGAACCAGGATGTGGTTCGGCGTCGGCCGCGTGATGTCGGAAATGACGATCGACACCGTATCGGTCGCTTTCACCGACTCGCGCAGCGGCTGGGAGTTGATGGGATTGCGCAGCGCCTGGCGGATCGCTTCTTTATGGTCTTCCATTTTCGGCAGGTTTTTCGGTTCGATGATGAATGCATGGTCGGGCAGATCCAGGACCAGCCCGTCTTTTCCGTAAAGCAGATCTGTTTTCATGGGAAACCCTCACTTTTCGTCAGATTTGGTGCAGGTGCAGATAACACGTTATCCCCCTATCGGAAAATAGGGGGATAATTCTATGCTTAAAGTTCTGTGACTTCTTTGGTTTTGGTTTTCTTGCGGTCAGAATCAACTTCGTCAAGCGTACCGTCGATGCCCCGTTTGCGCTGGTATCTGTCAATCAGGATAACCCCGAGCGGGCACAGCAATGCAGTGGTGATCGTCGAAATGGAAATTTGGGCCGTCGCAATCGGAACGATGCTTTCAAGCTGCGCGTATTCCGCCGCTGACATCGCCCCTGAACTTACCGCTACTGCCGCAGCTGCCAGGATGGCCGCAGGAGTGGCCGCAGCATTCCCTGCCGTAGACGATTCCGCGATTGGTGCGATAAAGCTTTTCTCTTTGAAAATCTTGAATGCCAGGATGCCAAGTCCGGCAGTGACGAAAAACGTCAAGAACGCAAGTGCAAGTCCGCCGGCAAGTACTTCCGGATTAAAGAAGTTGGCCAAGTTCATGCCCGCTCCCAGCGCGAATGCGAAGAACGGGATCGGCAGCGTTTCGCCCGGCTTCAGGAATTCGCGGATTTTTGGATCCAGATTCCCTAAAATCATGCCGATTGCAAGCGGCAAAAGAACCGCGATAAAGGAGATGACAGGGAAAGCAGTTCCCATCAGGCCAAGTGCCACTAAGGTGAAGAACGGGCCGTCATTAAGCGACAGAATCGACAAGCCGCCGACGTCCGAACGGTTGCCGTATTGTCCGGTCAAAGCTGCATATAACCCGCCGTTGCTGTTTGTCATGCCGGCAATGATGGCCAGTGTCGAGAGGCCGAGAAGGCCATGCCACGGATCAAAGAAGAATCCGAATGCCACCCCGACGACAACACCGCCAAGGTATTTGGAGCCCGTTAAAATGGCTCCTTTTTTCAGTGCTTTGGCACCGACTTTCATGTTCATCTGGCTGCCGATCGAGAACAGGAACAACGCGATCAGCACGAGCGCGCCGTCTTTGAATAATTCCTGGGAGAACCCGCCGATGCGCAGGAACTCGTAAAATCCTTCATCCGTAGGTGCGGCGCCAAGTGCTTTCAAAATGGTTTGCACAAAAGGCAAATGAAGCTGGTCAATCGTGTTCAATGTCGCACCCAGTAATAACGGCACGATCATCAAGCCGCCCGGTACTTTCTCAATCGTATCTTTTATTCTCATACCAATAACCTCCCCTGTTGTGTAACGCTTTGGTGAAAATAAGCCCGAACAATCTGTTCTGCTGCATTTTCAATCAATTCTGCGGCCCCTTCGATCGCCTGTTTCAGCGTCATCGGGCCGTTAACGATGCTGTGGATGCTGACGACACCGAAATCGTGCAGCGCTTCTGCGCCTTTTCCGACCGAACCCGCGATGATGATCGTTGGCACCCCTTGGTCTTTTGCACGTTCCGCAACCCCCATCGGCGTTTTGCCGAAGGTCGTCTGGCTGTCCACTTGGCCTTCGCCGGTAAGGACGAGGTCCGTATTTTCCAATTCTTCGTTCAAGCCGATATAATCCAATACGACGTCAACGCCGCGCTTCATCTTGCTCGGAAAGAATGCCTGGAAAGCGCCTCCGATGCCGCCTGCTGCGCCTGCGCCCGGCTGTCCATGAAGCGACGTGCCGGTCTTTTTGTAGATCTGGTCAGCCCAATGCGCCATGTAACAATCAAGCGTTTCGACCACTTCCGGTGATGCGCCTTTTTGCGGCCCGAACACATGCGATGCGCCTTCGGGTCCGATCATGGGATTCTGGACATCCGAGGCGATGGTGAACTGGCTTCGGGAGATGCGTTTGTCAAAAGAAGCAAGGTCGATCGCCTCGACTTTGTTCAATGCGCCCCCGCCGAAACCGATGTCCCGGCCATCAGCGTCCAATAAGCGCATGCCAAGTGCCTGCAGCATTCCGGCGCCGCCGTCATTGGTCGCCGAACCCCCAAGTCCGATGATGAATGACGTGAAGCCGGCATCAAGAGCGCTGCGAATCAATTCGCCGGTGCCGTATGTCGTCGCTGTCAGCGGCGACAATTGCCCTTCCGGCACGAGGTGAAGGCCTGACGCCGAAGCCATTTCGACAACACAGGTCTTGCCGTCGCCCAATACGCCATACGCCGCTTCGACCTGATTTTGCAGCGGCCCGGTCACGGTCACTTTCTGTATCCTGCCGCCGGTTGCCGCGACCAATGTTTCCATGGTCCCTTCACCGCCGTCTCCGATCGGCAGCAGCACGGTTTCGGCACCCGCAAAGGCTTTCTTGATGCCTTTGTCGATTGCCTGTGCCGCTTCGACCGCCGTCAAACTCCCTTTAAATGAATCCGGAGCTATTATGATCTTCATCAAATCCCCCTTCCGAAAGCGCTTCCACTAACTTAGTCTAAATTATATGAATATTGACTCCTTTCGTCTATGGTTATAACATATAAAGATAAAGCGGTTTCATTCCGTTAAATTGTACGAACCAAACAAAAGGTGGATAAATTATGCAAATGCTCAACCAGAAAATGGCAAACGACATTGTTCGAGAGACTTCCCTGCGCCTGCACCGCAACGTCAACATTATGAATACGGAAGGCCGCATCATCGCCGCTCTGGACAAATCACGCATCGGCGCGGTCCACGAAGGCGCACGCCAAGTGCTCGCTACCGGGCAGTCGCTGGCAATCGCCGAAGGCCAGGAATGGGAAGGCGCACAGCCCGGCGTCAACTTGCCGCTCATCTTTATGGGCGAGCTGATCGGCGTCATCGGCATCACCGGAGCCCCGGAAGAGCTCGAAGACATCGGCGAATTGGTGAAGATGACGACCGAGCTGATGATCCGCCAAGCTTTCCTCGACTCCCAGATGGAATGGCAGCAGCGCACCAAAGAAATGATCATCGACCAATTGCTGAGAAAAGATCCGTCGGTCACTACCGTCGAAGAAAACCTGGAACTATTGGGCCTGCGCCTTGAACCGCCGTTTACGTCCGTCATCATCCAGTTCACCGAACGCGAGACTGCCAACCGCATCCTGATCCAGCAAGTGGAAAAAGCCATCGGCACCGGAATCGCCAGTTTTATCAACGTCAACCGCCTCGTCGTCATCCTCAGCGGCGTCGAACCAGAAGCTGTCGATGGCCAAGTCCAAGCGCTTCATGCGCTGCTGAAAAAACTCGACCTCCAGTTCCGGATGTCGTATAGCCTGCCCTATCACCATCTGCGCAAATTCAGCCAGTCCTACGAAGACTGCGAAATCACGCTCGAAATCAGCGGTTCAGGCAAAGAGCTGACGTCGTTCGCCTACATCGAGCTGAAATCGCTGTTCTACCAAGTGGACGAAACGGTCGCCGAACGCTTTGCGCACCGCGTCCTGAAAAACTTGGACAAGACGAAAGCCGAAACACTGGAATCGTTCTTCGCCAATAATCTCAACATCCAAAAGACGGCGGATGATTTGTTCCTGCACCGCAATACGCTCATCTACCGCCTGAAAAAAATTGTCGACGAGACCGGCTACGACCCGAAGAATTTCAAAGACGCGCTGATCTTGCAGGCGGCGCTGTGGATTTTCCAGAAATGGGAACGCAAATCCATGTCCTGAAATGCAAAAAAGCTTTCCGTTTTTCGGAAAGCTTTTTTCGCCTTTATTTTTGCAGGCGCGCCGTGAAATCCGACAGGCGCTCGAGCGTGTTGATGTTGCGGTTGCATACCGCGTTGTCCATGCAGATGTAATTTCCCCGTTTGACGAATTGGTCCTGTCCGGAGCTTTTCGTGCGGGCGGTGAACAAGCCCACTTCACTGTGGCGGTTGCAGATGGCGCAGACGCCTTTTTTCCCGCTGCGCGACAGCGTCCCGGAGACGCCTTCGAGCCGGCCGTCTTTCTGGGTCACGAGGTACATCAAGTTCGAACTTTCGGTCCACGCCAAATACGACATTTTGCTGAAGTCGACGGTTTCAGGCTTCGGCCCTTTGAGCTTTTTCGCTTTCGGGAACAGTTTCGCAAGGGCTTCGCTGGCGGCTGCAGGGAATGGAATGATATACGGCACGAGCGCTTCGAGGAACGCTTCGGCGTCCGCCGATTCCTTCACTGCTGCCAGCGGTCCCAGCACCGTCTTCTGTTCTTCGGTCAGCGCAGGGAATAGCTTGAAGACTTTCTCGTGCGCCAGATGCCGCAGCACGCTCAATACCTCGGCGTCGTTGCCCGTCGCCTGTCCCGTGACCAGGATTGCGGCCTGGTCTTTGATGAAATTGAATTGGTCGTTGCGGATGAACGCTTCCGGACGTTCCGAGCCGCCGCCGGTTTTATCGGTCGTTTCTTTGACATGTATCATAATTAGCCACTCCTTATCGCGTAAGATGAAGTTTGTAAGGAAGCAAAGGATCGGACGGAGCTCTCCCTTTTCATTTCATCATACTCGAATTGACTGTCAATTTCCATTTGCGCAAACCTTGTCCTTTTTATGGAAGATTATTGCCATCCAGTAATTTACAGGCCATAATTAACAGCATACACACCAGTTAAAGGAGCGATTCGATGAAACAAACAGCAGCAGCGGCTTTCATCAGCCTCGGCGTCTTGGCATTGCTCGCTGTCGGCGGGTTCCTGCTGATTCAGAACGGCTCTTCCAATGAAGACGAAGCACCAGCACCAATTCGGACTACTGGAAATTCTGCACCGCAGCCGGCAGCTGCCCCTGCTTCGCAGGAAGAGTTCACCGGCAGTTCAAAGAGCCCTGTCCAGCTTTCCAGCGATATGAGCGATTACGAAATGCAATTATACCTTCACGAAATGACGCATAATAAAGTCTACGCCGATGTTAAATTCGGCTCCCGGCCTTTGACGGCGGACAGTGTGGCGAAGCTGATCGAGATTGTGCAGGCCAACAGCTACCAGGACGAGAAATTCTACCTGGAGACGCTCAACGCCTGGCAGGAAGGCAATTTCTCCAATGCGGTCGACGTCCACAACACGATCTGGAGCTGGCACGGCGGAACCATCGGCAAAGCCACGCGGCTGATGACAGACCAGGAAGAACAGGAATACGCCAATATGCGCCACTAAGCGCAGGTGAAGCATTTCCCGAAAGAGAGGAAATGCTTTTTATTTGAGTGAAAAAATATATTTTGTTTATAAACAACATTTATTTATTGATAAACGATATATTTTGGGGTATGATTTAATCAAAGACAGGGCAGGGGAAATTCGGCCAGTCGCGCAGATGATGTGCTGGCAGCTGTTCCCCCGCTTAACTATGATTTGAAACGAGGTGCTTTACATGAAACGGGAAACACTTTTTTTGAAGGCGGTACTCGTCTTGATGGCGCTGCCGGTTCTGGCGGTGTGCATATTCGTCGTGCCTCCGATATCGGAGTTCGCCGGCGAATTGATCGATGGGGTGCCTTTTGTGCAATACTTCTTCATGGCGGCGCTTTACGCGACGGCCGTTGCGTATTTCGTGGCGCTATACCAGACCTTGAAGCTGCTCGGCTATATCGACCGCAATATCGCTTTCTCAGAGCTGTCGGTCAAAGCCCTGAAGAACATCAAACGCTGCGCACTGGCCATTACTGGCTTGTATGTATTGTGCCTGCCGATTATTCTGTATGTGGCACAAGTTGATGACGCTCCGGGCCTCGGCGGGCTTGGCCTCGTCATCACATTCGGCGCATTGGTCATCGCGGTTTTCGCAGCGGTGCTCCAGAAACTGCTGCAGAATGCCATCGAGTTAAAATCTGAAAATGATTTGACGGTCTGAGGTGAATGATATGGCGATAATTATCAATATTGACGTAATGCTGGCCAAGAGAAAAATGAGTGTAACCGAGCTGTCTGAGCGGGTCGGAATCACGATGGCCAACCTTTCCATTCTGAAAAACGGCAAAGCGAAAGCGATACGCTTTTCCACGCTGGAAGCCATTTGCAAGGCATTGGATTGCCAGCCCGGCGATATTTTGGAATACAAAGAAAGCGAATGAACACAGGAAAAGGCCCGACCGGCAGAGGTTGGGCCTTTTTGATGCCATTTATTGAAGGATTTCGCCGCACGACTCACGGATGACGAGCGTCGGCTCGAGCTGAACCGTTACGGGCTGCATGGTTTCGCCCCGGCGTTTCGCAGCAATTGCCAGGATGAGCCGCTCCGCCGCTTCCCGTCCCATTTCATAGGCCGGCTGCCGGATGGTGGTAAGCGGAGGATTCAAATGCTTCGACCATTCGGTTTCATCGTAGCCGAGCAATGCAATATCCTGCGGCACGGCGATGTTCAATGTACCGAGGGCGTCAAGGATCTCGAGCGTCAGCCGATTATTGGTCGACAGGATGGCATCCGGCTTGCCGCTCCCTGACAGCAATTGCTTCATCGCGGCCAGGCAATCTTCTTTGGTTTCGACGATTTTGATCAGTGCCGGATCTGTTTCGAGCCCATGCGCCGCTAACGCCTGCTTATAGCCTTCGAGCCGCTCTTGCCGGGGGCTGATGCCGTTTGCCGGATACAGGAAAATGGCGATGCGGTTTTTCCCGAGCGCCGCGAGGTGGGAAACAGCAAGCATCGTCCCTTTGAAATTATCAGCAACGACCGTGTCGACTTCGACGCCCTTCACCCGCCTGTTCAAAAAGACGAGCGGGAACGCTTCTGCAGCGAGCGCAGCAAATAACGGATTGTCCTCGGATGCCGGATTGATGATGATGCCATCGAGCTGCCGCATCAAAAATTCCTTGATGTTCTTGCCTTCTTTCTCCGGATCGTCCCGTGAATTCAAGATCAGCAAGCTATAGCCCGCTTCCTGGCAGGCATCCTCGATTCCTTCCAGCACCATCAGCCAAAACGGATTTTGCAGATCGGACAAAATCAGCCCGATGGAATCGGTCTTCATTTGCTTCAATCCGCGCGCCAGTGCATTGGGGCGGTAATCGAGCGCATCGATGGCATCCTGCACCTTCCGCCTCGTGGCATCGGCAATGTAATCGGTGTTGTTCATCACGCGGGAAACGGTGGAAATCGACACCCCCGCCTGCCTGGCGACATCTTCGATCGTCAGCTTGCGCTTTGCCGGAATGTCCGTCATGCCCCAGCCACCAATCCGTACCGCTCGGCAGCTGCGTAAATCTGTTTGGCTTTCTCGATTACCGGACGATCGACCATTTTGCCGTCGAGCATAAAGACGCCGGCGCCTTTCGCTTCGTTGTCGGCATGCCACAAGACCTTCACCGCCCAGTCGATTTGTTCCTGGGACGGGCTGTAGACTCCGTGAATCGTTTCGAGCTGCTTCGGATGGATTGCCATCTGGCCATTAAAGCCGAGCGCACGCACCGATGCCGCCCGTTTCTGCAGGCTTTTGGCGTTGTGGACATCCGGAAAAACCGTATCATAGACGCCCTGTATGCCTGCCGCTTTTGCATGGGTGACGATACGTGAGCGTGCATACAGCGCTTCTAAACCCGGTTCGGTCAGCGTCAAATCCAAATCCACCGCATAATCGATGGCACCGAACGCGACACCGCTGATGTAAGGGCTGCTGAAGATGTCTTCAAGCCGGACGATGCCCACCGCAGTCTCAATCAGCACGATCAGCTCGCCTTCGCTGCCCATGCGCTGCCACGTTTCAGCCGCTTGTTCGGCACTTTCCGTTTTCGGCAGCATAATGCCTGTGACGTATTTATGCTGCGCAAGCGCGGCGTCTTCGCGGTACCATTCCGTACCGAATTGATTGATCCGCAAGAAAATCGGCGTCGCCGGCTTTTCAGCCAGTTCGTCGAGCGCCTCCGCGATGGTGTTGCGCGCGCTGGCTTTTTCGTCCGGATGCACGGCGTCTTCCAAATCCCATAGCAGCGCGTCGGCCCCGCTATTGATCGATTTCAATAAACGCTCTTTCTTCGTTCCCGGCGTAAACAATAAACTTCTATAAATCATCTTTCATCCTCCTCATCAAATGATTCCGCCATTGCGCAGCTCTTCGATTTCCGCCGGCGTCAACCCCAATTCTTCATAAACCGCCTCGTTCGACGAGCCCAGTTCCAATCCCGCATGGCGGATTTCCCCCGGTGTCCGGGAAAGCTTCGGCGCTGCGTTGAGCATTTTCACTTTGCCGAAATGCGCATCGGGCACTTCGACAATATTATTGCGATGGATGAAATGCGGATCTTCCATGATTTCCTTTACGTTGTAAACCGGCGCGATCGTCGCTTCAAAACGGATAAAGCGCTCCAGGATTTCTTCCTGCGGAAACTGTTTCATCCAATCCGCAATGATTGCTTCAAGTTCATCGGCATGCTGCAGCCGCGCCTGGTTCGTAGCGAACTTCGGATCAGCGAGCAGCTCTTCGCGGCCGATCGCTTTGAAAATCCGTTCGACAATCGCCGGCGACGTACCCGAAATGGCGAGCCATTTACCGTCCTGTGTTTCGTATAAATTCCGCGGCGCTGTCCAGCCGGTGCGGTTGCCTTTTCTTCCCGGAATGACGCCCAATTGATCGTATTCCATCACCTGGTTGCCGAGCATGCCCATCAACGCCTCGTAGATCGGCAAGTCGATCGACTGCCCTTTGCCGTCTTCCGAATGATCCCGTTCGTAGACGGCCACCATCGTGGCATATGCCCCCATCATCGCCGTCGCGTAATCGGCGAGTGCGAAGCTCGGCAGCACCGGCCCGCGGTCCGGAAAGCCGTTGACCTGCGCAAAACCCGACATCGCTTCGGCTAAGGTGCCGAATCCCGGACGCTCTTTATACGGTCCATCTTCGCCGAAGCCCGACACTTTCACCAAAATCAGGCCGGGATTGTTTTTTGCTAGCGATTCATAGGTGATGTTCCATTTCGCAAGTGTCTGCGGCCTAAAATTGGTGATCACGATATCTGCCGTCTCTGCCAATTGGTGGAACAGCTCCTGCCCTTTTGGGGTGCTGAAGTTCAGCGTAATCGGCTTTTTATTGCGCGAAACCAGCTTCCATTCAAGCGACTCGCCGTCTTTGTGGCTGCCGGCATTGCGCAGCGGATCGCCGGCCGGATGTTCCACTTTGATCACTTCGGCGCCAAAATCGCCGAGGTAAGTCGCCAGCATCGGACCTGCCAGCACCGTCGATGCATCAATGACGCGCAGCCCTTCGAGCGGCAATTTTTTCTTGTCCTCCATTTTTCCATCCCCTTATTTTTTGCCGTGATTTCTGAAAACGTTTTCAGAAGCTTTCGTCTATCATATATTTTATTCAGAAAAATGTAAATACTTTCAAAATCCATTAAAAATAGCGCAGCCGGCTGACTTTCAACCGGCTGCGCTATTATCATTTCTTCCTTATAAAAGTCAGTGTGCTTGTTCTTTCACTTTTGCCAAGTTCTGAATGATTGCGTCTGTCACTTCGACCGTATCATAGGTCCCGCCAAGGTCGCGTGTCAGGATGCCTTGCCTTGTCGTTTCTGCAATGGCGTTGTTCAAGCGGGCCGCTTCTTCTGCCAAACCCAGGTGGTCCAGCATCAGCGCCGCACTGCCAATCGTGCCGATCGGGTTGGCGACGCCTTTCCCAGCGATGTCCGGAGCAGAGCCGTGGACCGATTCAAACATGCTCGGCGTCCGCCGTTCCGGATTCAAGTTGGCGCTTGCAGCGACGCCAAGGCTTCCGGCGAGCGCGCTGCCGAGATCCGACAAAATGTCAGCAAACAGATTAGAAGCGACGACCACTTCGAGCTCTTCCGGATGCAAGACAAACTCTGCAGCCATCGCATCAACGAGCCGCTGATCTGTTTCGACATCCGGGTAATCTTTGCTGACGCGTGCAAACACTTCGTCCCACAGCACCATGCCGTATTGCTGGGCATTGCTCTTCGTGACGCTCGTCACTTTTTTCCGGTCGCGCGTCCGCGCCAAATCGAATGCAAAACGGATAATCCGCTCGCAGCCTTTTTCCGTGAACAACGCCGATTGGACAGCGACTTCATTGCCCGTGCCCCGCCCGGCAAAATTGCGTCCGCCGATCCCGGAATATTCCCCTTCTGAATTCTCGCGCACCAGCACCCAATTCAAATTGTCGACATCCGGATGATTCAGCCTTCTCGGCACCCCCGGCAAAAATTCAACCGGCCGGATATTCGCCCATTGGTCGAATCCTTGGCAGATCGCCAGGCGCAGGCCCCATAAACTGATGTGGTCCGGCACTCCCGGGAAGCCGACAGCGCCAAAGTAAATGGCATCGTGATTGCGGATCTGCTCCAAACCGTCTTCGTCCATCATTTTGCCGTTCTCCAAATAATATTCGCAGCCCCATGGAAAATAATCGCTTTCAAAAGAAAATTTGCCTTCGGATTCTTCCGCCATATGCTCCAGTACGCGCATGCCTTCCCGCACAACTTCTTTCCCAATGCCATCGCCCGGAATAACCGCTAGCCTAAATGTTTTCGCTTCGCCCATTTTCAATTCCCCCTGTCGTCGCCATCGCTGGCCGTTTGATATGTGTTACAGAGTATATTAGTTTAATGCATACGTTAATGTCAATAATATTTTAAATTTTATAAAAATAAAGTATTTATTGTTGTTAAATTTATATTTTTTAATAAATTTAAAATTAACGTATACGCAAATGACTGTTGAAATAAAATAACGGCCTGCTCCTATAAAAGGCAGGCCGTTATTTATTGACGATTTCGGTATTATTGATTTCATCAAGCACTTCGAGAATTTCCTTCTGTGCGCGTTTTCGGTGGGATTCGATCAGCATGCTTGCAGCTTTGCCGTCTTTTGCCCGCATGCAGAAAACAATCGCTTTATGTTCAGTAATCGATTGCAGCAGAATTGGCCGCTTCTCGATTGTAAACAGCCTTGCCCGGTAAGATTGATCCGCAAAGCTGTCGATGACAGCTTTCAGGCGTTTATTATGGGCATAGTCAATAATCGCCGTGTGAAACAAATCATCCAGCAGCGACCATTGTTTCAAATCTTCATTCAGCAAAGCCACTTGCTGTTCCTCGATGATGGCATCCAGATGGTCCAGCTCAGCGTCAGTGGCGTTTTCGGTTGCTGTTTCGATAGCCAAACTGTCCAGCGTCGTGATGATTTCATAGACTTCTTTCAAATCTTTCTGCTCGATTGGCGCTACAATAAAACCTCTCCGCGGAACCAGACGCAAAACGCCTTCGAGTTCCAATCTCACCAGCGCTTCCCGGACAGGCGTGCGGCTCATCTGCAGGGCTTCACTGATTTCGCGTTCCAGCAGGGCTGTGCCCGGCGGCAGGATCAAATCCCGAATGGCGAGCCGAATCGTGTGGTAGGCCCGTTGGGGAAGGCGGTATTCATCCATTCCGTTTAAATTCCGAATGAATAGCTGAAGTTCTTCTTCCATATTCATGCGCTGCTTCACTCCAAACCATTCCAGATTCACCTTTAAGCCATCTTGGCATTAGCAATGTCCATCTATTATAACGACAATGAAATTTTGTGACAACGGCAAGTGTGAATGCTCCGGGCGATTGGACGCAGAAAAAACTCCCGGCCAACAAACCAGGAGCGTCTCTTTGCAGAATCCAAAACTTATACCTCTTCCAGCCGGTCCGTTGCCGGCGGCGGAGTGATGGAAAGATTGGAAATTTCCTTGCGCCATTCCGGTGTCATATCGATGTCGAGCGCCGCAAGCGATGGTTCCAGCTGCTCCAAATTGCGTGCGCCGATAATCGGCGCGGTGACCGCCGGATTCGCCATCGTCCAGGCCACAGCGAGTGATGCCGGATGGTGGCCCTTTTCGTCCGCATGCTGCGTAAAACGGTCAGCGATGCGGTAATAGGCTTCTTCGGCATAGCGCTTTTCGTAGTTTTTCTGTTCAACGAGCCTACCCTGCTCCGGCTTTTTGCCGCTGCCGTATTTGCCGGTAAGCAAACCGCCGCCAAGTGGGCTGTATGTGATGACGCCCATGTTTTCAGCGGCGGCGAGCGGCAGGATTTCCACTTCTGCCTGGCGCTTCACCAGATTGTACATCGGCTGGACGCATTCAAAGCGCGCCAGGCTTTCTTTATAGGAAATGCCGAGTGCCGTGGCGATTTGCCAGGCCGCCCAATTGCTGACAGCCGGATACAGAATTTTCCCTTGGCGCTGGAGATCATCCATCGCCCGCAGCGTCTCCTCGATCGGCGTCTCCTGATCGAACGCATGCACAAAATAAAATTCAATGCGGTCCGTATTCAGCCGCTTCAGGCTCTTCTCGACTTCCTTGACGATGTGGCGGCGCGACAATCCGCGGTCATTGACGCCTTGGCCAGTCGGTCCATTCACTTTCGTCGTCAACACCAAGTCATCCCGGCTGTCTGCGATGCACCTTCCCAGGATTTCTTCCGCTGCGCCTTTATTGTAGACATTCGCAGAGTCAAAAAAATTGATGCCGGCTTCCCGGCAGCGATTGAACATCGCCCGTGAAGTTTCTTCATCGGCGTTGCCGCCAAATGACATCGTCCCAAAACAAAGGCTCGATACTTTAATGCCCGTTTTTCCAAGCGTCCGGTATTCCATAGACATTCCTCCATTTTAAATTAATCAAATCGAATTCTATTTCGATACTGGTTTACCCTTTCGTATATGCCTTTCCTTCTCTTTTCACAATCGCCATCGCCCACAGCAACAGGACAATGACTACTGCAAGGACAGCAGCGAGAAACAGCCAGCCGAACGTGAACGAACCGGTCACATCCACAATGTAACCGAACAGCGGCGGCCCAAGAATGACGCCCCAGGAGCCGAGCATCAGGCTGAAGCCGCTGGCGATTCCAGCCTGCTTCACTGGAACCAGCTCGGTGGCGGCGTTCATCCAGACTCCGTTGAAACCCGAAATGCAGAAACCGAAAGCGATGGTGATGGGCACCATCACCCAAAACACCGTTCCCGGCGGAAGCTGGCTGATCCCGAGCGAGATGACTATCGACAAAGCCGCAATGATGGCCATGACGATGATCCGCTTTCCTTGAAAAACATGGTCGCTGATCATCCCCCATGCGATGCGGCCGAACGAGCCGCTCACTTCTGAAATCACCAGCAGCATGCCCGCTGACACGAGACCGATGCCGATGTATTCATAAGCGAACAGCACCAAGTATGTATTCAAGATCAATTGGCTCCCGCTCAGCCCCATAGCGGCGATGCTGACCAGCACCAGCGGCTTTTCCTTGAACATCTGCAGAATCGAAGCCAGCAAACGCGCCGGCGCCTCTGCAGATTCCACTTTCGAATCGTCTTCCGGCGGGTCGGAATAAAACCGGTAAGCAAGGATACCCGTGAGGATCAGCAGCAGGCAGGCCCCAAAAAGCACCGGACGCCATCCCCAAACAGTCGCGGCCGGAAGCAGCAAAAGCGCTGCCAGGGCAGATCCCAGCGTCACGCCCATCTGTTTGATGCCCATAGCGGTTCCCCGCTTTTCAGAAAACCAGTGATGATGCCTTTATTCGATGTCGGATGCATAGCGCCATAGCCGACACCGCCCAGCACCACCAGGAACAGGACCACCGCATAGAGGGAAGTCAGCGTCATCAGGATAAAGGACACACCCAGGCATAGCGATAACAGGAACAACAGCTTTTTCGAACCGATTCGGTCCACTAAGAACCCTGCGGGAATCGCAATTGCCGATTGCCCCAAGAACAAGGCTGCAGGAAGCATGCCAATCTGCGCTTTTGTCAGCGACAAATCCTCTCCGATTAGCACACCAAGAGGAGCTAGGCTTCTCCCGATAAATGCCACCATGATCTGGGCAATCAGCAGCCACGTTAGCATGCGCCACGGATTGATGGCGAATAATGCATCTTCGCGAATGGTTTTGTTCATTTAGACTCATCTCTTTTTGCCGGCTCTGGCAGAAATCCCACTATTTCGTCGGCGGTTATTTTGGACTGGCTCCACTGGACGGCCGTATTCCGGCGTGGACATTCGGGCTTCAACAGCGCCATAGATTTTCGAAGCCACCTTTTCGTCAGTGTACGTCCATTATTGCGGACATCCCAATCGGAGTCAATTCAGTTGTTTAATTATTCTGATTAATCGTTTCACCTTTTCGGTTTTAAGGCAAAAAAAAGCAGCCTCTAGGGCTGCTTCAACTGAAAATGAAAGAACTTTTATCGATATTAATTTTAACTTTTTCCAAAGCTTAAGATATGAATTGCAATACGAACATTTCCCTTGTTCTTTTCCATAATTGAAGAGAACAACGTTTCCGGCTCACCCTCCATTCTACTCTAGCGGGAAAACACCGGGTTCCCTTTTTGTCCGACCCACAAAGCTGTCTGTTCCATCTGCAATGCCAGAGCAAGCAGTCGATGGTCCTCGCCTTTTGCAGCCATAAACTGCACGCCGATCGGCAAGCCGCCATCAGAAACATGGACCGGCACCGACATTGCCGGCTGTCCCGTCAAGTTCGCGAGTTGGGTATACGGCGTATAAGTGAGGCTCGGCAAAAACATTTCATAGATCAAGCCCTGCTGCGCATCCATCGTCTGCGCCGCCGAAAAACGTGCCAGGAGATCCGTTCGCGACGCAGTGGTATGCGTCAGCTCGCCGATTTTCGGTGCGGTATAAGCGGTGGCAGGCGTCAAATAAAAGTCGTAGCGCTGATGGAGCTCGGCCATTTTAGCAGCGGCCGTATCCCAAGAAGCCAGGCTGGCCGAATAATCAGCAGCCGATACCCTTTTGCCCGCTTCACTCAGGAGCCACGACTCGATTTCCATATCTCCAGCCTCCAATGCGCGTCCGGACATGCGGCCAAGATTGCGTGCGAGCAGCGCCATCTCCCCGCTGTTCATCAAATAATAATCCTGCATCAAGCGGATGCCGTCGATGCCATTGGATGCCTCTTCCACTTCATGCCCTTGCTGCAGCAGCCATTGGACCGTTTTCTGAAGCGCATCTTTTGCGTCCTGCGAAACGGGCGTGCCGACTGGCGAGTCGGCGGCAACGGCGATTCGCAATTTGCGTTCCGGCTGCTGCTTGAAAAGTCCGCTGTATTTCCCGGGAAATAAAGGCGTCTGGAATGCAGCTTCCGGTTGAACCGTCTGCAGCACATCCAGCAGCGCGCAACTATCACGTACCGTTCGTGTTAATGCAAAATCGATGGAAGCGCCTTGCCATTGCCGGCCAGTCCCCGGTCCGACCGGCGTCCGACCGCGTGTCGGCTTCAAGCCAAAGAGCCCGGTGAACGAAGCTGGGATGCGGATCGAACCGCCTCCATCGCTGGCACCTGCCATCGGCACAATGCCCGACGCCACAGCTGCAGCCGCACCGCCGCTTGAACCGCCTGGCGAATAATCCGGGTTCCACGGATTGCGCGATGGACCGTAAAGCTCCGGTTCGCTGATATTCTTCAAGCCGAATTCCGGCGTATTCGTATGGCCGATGAATGATAGCCCCGCTGCTCCCAACCGGGAAACGAAATGGGAATCGCGCTGCGCAACAGATCCCCCCAATAATTTCGAGCCAGCCGTCAACGGTTCTCCTGCCAGCGACTGCGAAATATTTTTAAGCGCCATTGGAACGCCACCAAAAAGGCCGTCTTGGCTTTTTGCCAATGCTGCAAAAGCTTGTTCTTGGCGCACCGAAGTGAAAGCATTCAATTCCGGTTCCAGCTGCTCAAGGCGTTCAAAGGAAAGTGCCAGCAATTCTGCCGGCGTCACTTCCTTGCTGCGCACCAATTGCGCCATTGCGGTGCCATCCAATGTTAAATAGGTCTGTAAATCCATCGTTTCCCCCGTTCCGGCTCTTTGGGCCGCATTTTTATCAATCTCTGTAAAAATCATACCATGAGTAAAAAAAGCCTTCCGCATGAACGGAAAGCTTTCCAGCAGGCAATAGGTTACTCATCATCCGGGAGTTCCATGATCTTGATCGTCTTAAAGCCGAGGATCACCTTGAAATTCAAGCCCCAATTGACTGAAATCATATCCAGCTCGGAGTCTGTGACCTTGAAATGCATGACAGTGTCGTGATCGCTATCGACGACGATATAGGCATTAGCGTTCGTAAACAGCGTGAAAGATTTATGCGCGATCAAAGTCCAGCCATGTTTCAGGCCGTGGCTCTTGTTGCCCATGGCTCTCCCCCCTTTTCTTGGATTATAGCCCATAACGGCCTCTTTGCGGAAACTTTCGGAAGAATGGTTATCTCAAAAAACTTTTCATCTCATGGTTACTCTTCTATAATGGGGAGAGTCTGAAAAAAGTAGGTTTTAATGAATGGAACAAATTTTTTGGTTTATCTATGCAGCTTTTCTCGGCACTGCGACTGTCGGCTTCATCCTCCACAGCGGGCCGTTGAATTTTCCGGTCAAGTTTGACCTCGTGGTTTCTGTCATCACCTGGATCGGCTTGTTCGGCTTTGTCACCCAAAACCAGATTTTCGAACCGATCGTCTGGAAGTTCGTCTTTTTCGGCGGCCTCGCCTGGGATATCATTTTTGCCTTCAAACTGAAAAAACAGTTTGAGCATGAGCGCGAAGAAGTCGCGGGTCCGACAGGCACGTTTTTCGTCGCGCTGTCGACTGCTCTTTTCTTAGGTCCTCTGTATTACGGCTTATTCCAATATGCATTTTAAACAAAAGGGTTTTCCGAATAAGGGAAGCCCTTTTTTATTTTGTCCGTAAAAGTGAAAATGTCATTTGTTTGTGGATCTCTATTGGAATATGATGGGGATAACAAGAATAAGGGAGCGATTGGGTGAAAAAGACGTTTTTGTATACTTTAATGCTATTGTTCCTTCTTCCTCTTTTAGCTGGCTGCAATGGACCTCCTTTGCTCAAGGGCGATTACAGCGGAATGGAAATCATCAAGCACGGTGAACTTGTGTATAAAACAAACGACGTACGCGAAACCAAAGAGCTTGTTGATATGATCAATAGGTCGAAACGCGAAGAAACTATTACACAGGAACTCCCGGAACCTGTCGGAACATTAACGTTCCATAGAGAGAGCGAAGAAATTACATTGCCGCTTTATGAAGAAGGCGTCGTGATTAATGAATATTTTGTTTATGCAAGTTTCGATTTCTAACAATCTTTAAAAAGCCGGTTCTCCATCCAGAGAACCGGCTTTGCTGATTCAATTCAATATTCTCTCCGCATTTCCTTTCGTCAATGCGATCAAGCCGTCCAAATTTTCCAGCTCGTCCAGTTTGTACATCTGTTCCCGCAAAGATTCCGCTGCTCCTCCGCCAATGATGGCGTGGACCAATCGATTGAATTTGCGCTCCAATGCATTGTCGTCCATCGGGTTTTCGATGCTGCCGGTGGCGTTTTTCACAGTATGCGCGATGGTGCTGCCATCCTTCAGGTAAGCCACCGCCTGCACTTCCTCTTCTTTCACAGTGGCATCAACCTGCGGATGGATTTTGCTGCGGAACGCCACGACTTCCGGATTGTGGACGCTGGCATCCGAATATTGTGCTTCCCCGGCATCGCCTTCTAAGAAAGCCACCGCGGCGGTGTGGTAAATGCTGAATTTGCCGGCGAGCCCTGTCGGCGGCGTCGGTTTCCCTGTCAGCTCCAAAACATACGGATTGACGGTCAGCTCGATGCGTTCGACTTCTTCCGCTTTCACTTGTTTGCCGAGTGCGATGCAGGCATCGATTGAAGGGTGAAGCACGATGCCGCATGCATATGGCTTGAACGCGTTCTTCAGCAATTCCCATTCGGTGCCCCATGCCACATTCACTTTCGCTAAATCATGTTCGGGCGCCAAGACATTGGCAAACCCACGCTTCGCTTCCAGCACTTCTGTTGAGCTGGTAAAGTTCTTCTTGGCGAGCAATGCTGCCATCAACCCATTCTGCGCAGCCTTGCCGGGATGGAACGGCTTGGTCATTGTGCCGAACATTTCGCGCAAGCCAAACGATTGGGTGCCGGCGATGCCAAGTGCCCAAGCCATTTGCTCTTCATTCAACTCCAGCAAAATGCCCGCAGCGGTTGCAGCCCCAAAGACGCCTGTCGAACTGGTGATGTGGTAACCGAGGTGGTAATGGCTCGGGTACACGGCATTGGCAATGCGCAATTCCGCTTCGCATCCCAAGATGAACGCGTGCAGCACCTGCTTGCCGGACAAATTCATTTTTTCAGCAAGCGCCAAAACGACAGGTGCCACGGGTCCGCTCGGATGGTGGATCGTGTCGAGATGGGTATCGTCGTAATCGAAAATATGGGAAGACATGCCATTGATCAAAGAGGCCAGCAGCAAATCGGTTTTTTCCGTGCGGCCGAAAATTGAAACTTGTTCCGCCGATTGGATGTCTTCTTTCAAGCCGAGCACCATATCAACGGATGGATGGTGCGCAGCGCCGATTGCCACGCCCATCCAATTGTATAGGCTTTTTTTGCCATGGATATTGACTTCTTCCGGGATATCTTCCATTTTCGTCTTCAGGATATTTTCCACCAATTGTTTTGTCACCATTTCTATTCCCCGCCCTCTGTCAATTTTTGCATTGCGTGTTCGCGCGCATTCCGCACGTGGTGCTTGGCGATGCTTTCGGCAAACTCACCATCTCCAGACCGGATCGCGTCTATCAGCATCTTATGTTCGCTGATATTCTGAAGCGGCCGGCCGGATGTCGACAGCGACGCGGACATCATCAAGCCGATCTGCGTCTGCAGCATATTCATGATGGCTTCGAGATAGACATTGCCCGACAAGCGCGCCAATGTCAGGTGGAACTCTGAATTGATGCGCGCCAGTTCATGCACATGGTTGGCCACTGCTTCCTGTTCCGCTTTATCGATCAGCCTGGCCAGTTCGCTGATTCCTTCCGGCGTATGGCGTTCTGCCAGTTTCCGCGCCGCGAGCCCTTCCAGCAATTCGCGCACATCATACAACTGCGCCACTTTGCCGACCGACAGCGTAATGACCTTAACGCCTTTATGCGGCTCGTGCGTAACGATCCCCTGCTCTTCAAGCTTGCGGATCGCTTCCCGCACCGGTGTTCGGCTGACCCCGATTTTCTCGGCCAATCCCCGTTCCGTCAGCGTCTGCCCCGGCTTAATCTCGCCCGTCCGAATGGCGTTATACAGGTATTCATAGACGGAATTCTTCTTCACATCAGTCATTTCGATCATTGCGTGTTCTTGCCCCCTTCATTTGGTATACCATATTAATGAAAATTATAGACTTAAACCTGTTTATTAGCAATAAATACTTAATTTTGTATACCAAATAAAAAACCACCGTTCATGGGAACGGTGGCTGCGTGGTTCAGTTAAATTCCTTTTTCTTCAAAGCGCTTCAGGTCATCCCGATGCCCCATGACAATAAGGACGTCGTTCTCCTGCACTTCATCATTCGGTACCGGCGCAATATTGACGTCTTCTCCGCGTTTGATCGCGAGAATAATAATCTTGTATCGCTCCCGCAAATTAAGCTTCGCCAATGTGCGGTTCGCGATTTTGTCCGATGCCGTCAATTCCTGGATGCTGTAATCCTTCGACAAATCGATATAGTCGATGATTTTTTCCGAATCCATATGGTGCGCGACGCGGACACCCATTTCATACTCCGGCTGGATGACCCGATCAGCACCGACTTTTTCAAGGATTTTCTGGTGCTGCAGGTCGCGGGCCTTCACCCATACCTTCGAAACGCCAATCTCTTTCAACATCAACGTGCACAGCACGCTCGCCTGAAGATCATCCCCGATGGCAACAATGGCGTTGTCGAAATTCCGCACGCCCAGCGCCTTCAATTCGCTTTCATCCGTCGCGTTGGCAATAACGGCATGGGAGGAATGATCGCGGTTCGCATCCACTCTCTCCATATTCGAATCGATCGCCAGCACTTCATGGCCCATTTTATAAAGCTCTTGGCACACACTGCTGCCAAAACGGCCAAGGCCAATTACCACGACTTGTTTTTTCACTTTAATTCCCTCTTTCTGCGCTATCCTTCAATCATCTCTGATAGCTAAAATCTACCCTCGCGAGCCCTTGTTGTCAAATGGCATCCCTTGGCTGGGTTCTGTTGGAATGGAAAAGAATTTTCCTGAACAATAGATAAAGAGAGAATGGCGTGTGAAAAGGCACACCATTCTCTCTCTATGTACCTTCCAGTGAAACTTTGCATCGAAGCCAAGGGCGCCTTATTCGATCAGCGATTCAGCGATTCGAATCGCTTTTAAAAGCGCGAATTCGACTTTATTGAGCCGCCTTTTCAACAGGGTCTGCCATTCAAACGCTTCCGGGCTCCCTGGCTTTGTTTCCGACAGCCGCCAGATATCTTTTAGCAACGGCACGGCTGGCAGATTCACCGCCAAATCCTGCTCGAAAAGATCGCCGCTGACGTAACTGAGCGGAATCAGTTCATGGGCGATTGCAAGCATCGCTTGGTTGAATTTTTTCGCTTCGCCGTCTTGCCAATCTTTCCGATCTGCGAGTTTATTGAGCTGTGCTCCCAGTGCTTGGAGCTTTCCAGCGCGCTCCAAAGCCTTCGACAAATCCAACTGCTCTCCCGCCGTAAGGGCATAAGCTTCCAATGCCGCAGAAATTTCAGCAGCGCCTGCAGCATGATTGAGTGCCATCACTTTGCGCGAACAGGCATCGTAGATCAGTGACACGTAAACTTGGCAATCGCGCCGCAGGTTTTCAGGGTCGAGCTTGTCGAGCGTATCTTCACAGTGTGCCACCACCAGCCGAAGCCACCGGATTTTATGCCGCCGAACAGCTTCACTAAGGTGCGTGACGCTGCATCGTCCGTTTGCGGCTGTTCGGAAAGACCCATGAACAACGCAGGAACTCCCGGTCCCCAGAACGATTGGTCGCCGCCTCTTCCAAAGCGCTTGCCGATAAAAGCCTCGCCTGTCAGCGCCTCGACGAACGAGCCTCCGTAATCGCGCGTCTCGGCCATGCAATTGCTTTCGCCAAGGATTTGCGCCCCTTTCCCGCCCAAAGAATCGGCATAGACATGCAACAGGCAATGTTCATGCAGTTCTTCCCAATGGCTGTCACAATAATAGGCGGATCCTGAATAGCGGCCGTGGGAATGGCCGGACCAAAACGCCAAGCGCAGTGTCCGGCGCAAAGGCATTGGCTGGCTCATCAGAATCCGTGCCGTTTCAAGCAATGCTGCATTGGCGCTGGCGTTGTCCATTGCGCCATAATGCCAGGAGTCGATATGGCTGCTGAACAACACGAATTTTTCCGGTTCGATGTCACCTTTGATGTCTGCCAGTAACGTGGGGATTTTACGCCAGCCGGTATCGACTTCCGTTTTCAGCCAGACCTTCAGTGGTTCGCCATATCGGGCCAATTGGCCGAGCAATTGGGCCCCTTCTTTTTCCGTGATGGAAAGCACCGGAATTTTCGGGAACTCTTTTTTCGTCTCCGGTGTCGGATTGCCCCAGACCCGGGACACGGTCATTTCGTGGGTGATCGATCCGTTGATGAAAATTCCGGCAATCGCTCCTGCCTGCTCCAGCATTTGCACCCCGCCCGGCGTCGCTATCCCGTCCGTCAGCACCACTTTTCCGGCTGCTTCCATGCCAGAGGCGAGCTCTTTCACATAAAGCAGCTCTCCGTCGAGGCCCTCATTGCCGGTCGAAGTGGACATCGAATGGGTGATGCATGGAAACTCCATGCCGCCCGCCTGCAATTCTGCCGACAGCGGCAAACTGATAAAGCCGTCATGAAAGCTCAAGGCGGTTTCAAGACCCAGAGCGTCAAGCTCCCCCTTTACGTATTGGAACGCCCGCAGCTCTTCTGGCGAACCGGAGAGCCGAACTTCTTTCGCAATTTCTGCCGTAAACGCCATCAATTTCTCTGCTGATACCTTGTCGCTCAAGTCCAGGTGTGTTTTATTCAACTCGACAACCATCGAAAACCTCCTTTTCCGGCGTTGATAAGCCTCGTTTGGTTACAGGACAAAATCCTTCGCGGCCGTTTTAACTTGTTCAAATGGCTGAAAGCGGCTGCCGCTCAAATCACTGACGGCATCGATAAACGTATTGGTGGTATGCGGCGTGTCATAAAGGATTTTGAAAAACTCCGCCCGCTGATCTTTCGCCACCGAATCATAGCCTTTGCCGACCATCCAACGGCCGTAATAATAGGAAGGATAATAGGTTTTTTGAATGGGATGCGAGAAAAACCGATAGCAATTATTCGCTTCGATGGGGCCCAGCATCCCTTTGTCCATCATATAGGCAACAGCTTCCTCTTTGTTCATCTTCCCTTCATTGAACAGATAACAGGCATTGGTCATGGCCATTCGCTGCATATCGATCCAATCGCGCGCCAGTTTATAATGCTGCTTCGCTTGCAGGGTGATGCCTTCGGTTTCTTCTTCGTCGCGGTCCCATCCCAGGAAATGAAGCGCACTTTCAGGCCCCCCTTCGAACAACGCATTCGTCGGACTGTTGATCAGGTAATAAGAAGCTTCGATTGGCAGCTTGCCTTGCTGAAACAGGTAATCCCAGCGGCAGTAAAATGCCTGATGGCCCGGGTAGCCTTCATGCGCCATGATCTGCGCCAGCACAGGTTCTGTCCAAGGCCGGTCAATATTGAATGTCAGATTGCCGCGGAAATTGCCGGTGTACTTGGAATATCCGCTCCAAAACACCCCTTGAATCGGCTTGATGTAATCCAATCCGTCTCCTTCGGGCAATTCGATGACCCGCTTCAATGTCCCTTCCTTGCCTTTGTCTTTCATCGACTGGGCCACTTCAACCACTTTATCAGGCGCAATCAATGTCTCAGCGAGCCAGCTTTGCGCTTTTTCCTGCAGGCTGCCTTTATAGCCGAGTTCCCCCAAGCCTTTTTCCACAAGGTCGCGGTGCCCAGCCATCGTTTCTTCCGGAATCAGCGTGGCCGGCAATTCCTGGATGTTGGCAATGTACTCTGCATAAGGCAAATCGTCGCCTTGAAGGCTGCGCCCAAAGTAACGGTACGCATTGACCATCGAGCGCAAATACCTGCCCGGATGGCCGGTAAGCCCCTGGATTTCCTTTTCCACCTCATCGATTTTGCGGCCAATTTCATCAAAGTTCCGGAGCGTGGGCTTGACGCTGCTGTAGCTGGCTGACGCCGTTTCCGTATCGTGCAGTTTTAAGGTTTGTTCATTGAGGCTCAAAACGATATCCACTATCGCTTCTCCCACCGGTTCTGAAGTCCAACGTAAGGTCATCTTTCCATTCCCCTTTCGTACTGCATTTCAATATCCCATAATGTGCGAATGTCTTCGAGCACCAACTTCACCATCATTGCATAGAGCTTTTCCCCTTTGTCCGCCGTTGCTGCCCCAGCGTTGCCAGAAAAGGCTTCCGGATACAGCGTGGCCCCGCCATCTTTAAAACGGAAGCGTTTTGCCAAGGGAATTTCGTGCCTGCCGACGCCTTGCGTATAGGCGTACCGCTCATCGATCGCCAAAACCATCGACGTTTCGTCTTCGCCTGCATGGCCCGGGTCTGGAGTGATCCTTTTGATGTCTTCTCGGTAATCGATATACCAATTGATGGTCAGTGTCCGTATCCCGATGTCCGCCAATTTTTCGGTGACAAGATCGAGGCTCGCAATGTTGCCGCCGTGGCCGTTGAACAAAATGATGTTGCTGAATCCGTTCTGGTAAAAGCCTTTGCATATTTCAAGAACATAATTCCCGAAAACTTCCCCCGGAACATCAATCGTCCCGGCAAACGGCGCAAGCCCCCAGGAATGTCCATACGCCACTTCAGGCGCCATCAAAATCCTATCGCCTGCCTCTTCTTCGAGCCGCCTGACGAACTCCCTTGGAATCAGCACATCCGTGCCAAGCGCACAATGAGGGCCATGGGCTTCGACCATGCCGATCGGCAGCAGCACCGTATTGATGCTTTTCTGAAGTTCTTTAAAATTGTTCAAATTCATCGTCATCATATCCATAAGCCGCTTCCTTTCTTTTTCTTGCGCCATTCGAGCTGTTTCTCAATCAAAGCTGGGCATCCGAGCGCTCCGCATCGTTTCAAGCTGATGCGCGGCGCGCAGCAATTCAATGTCCTGAAAATGCGGCGCGGCCAGCTGCATGCCTACCGGCAGGCCATCGGCTGTAAACCCCATATTCACTGATACTGCCGGATGGCCGCTGATGTTGAAAGGTCCCGTGAACAGCATTTCATCTTCTTCGCTGCCAATCACCGGATCTTCCGCAAGGGCTGCAAATGACACCGTTGGCATCAATAACAAGTCGAATGTGTTAAAAAGGGTTGAGACGGCTGATGTGAACCGCTTCAGGTCCCGCTGGCCGTTCAAGTAATCAACCGCTTTCGCCTCCATGCCCTGCTCGATCTGACGATACGTCATTGTTGCGTATTCCTCTTTCCGGCCAAGCCATTGCTGATGGATCTGCGCCGCTTCCGGCAGCAGCACCGCCATGATGATATCCTCCATGCGTGCCCATCCTTCAATTTCCACCTCATCGATATGCCAGCCAAGCGAGCGGACATGCTGCAGCGTTTCCTTGTAGACACGGGCCACGTCAGGCGTGAGTCCGCGGAGAAGACGCTCCGGCAGAACACCGACGTGTTTAGCATCCAACGCACTGAAATTGCTGATGTCCACTTCACCGGAGCCGCCCGTCAATGAATGGGGATCCTGCGGGTCAAAGCCCGCAATCACCTCCAGCACCAACGCCGCATCAAGCGCATTGCGGGCAATCGGCCCGGCGTGGTCGAGCGACCCGCTTAACGGAAAGACCCCGTGCAAGCTCACAAGTCCGCGTGTCGGCTTGAGTCCGGCGACTCCGCAATAGGAGGCGGGAATGCGGATCGAGCCGCCGGTGTCCGAGCCGAGTGAAAAATAGCCGATGCCGCTTGCAACAGCAGCCGCCGACCCGCCGGACGAACCGCCGGACGTTTTCGACAGGTCCCACGGATTGTTCGTCTTGCCGAAATCCGGATGGACGATTCCATATGCGAATTCAAGCATATTGGTTTTTCCAAGCATGATGGCACCCGCCGCGTCCAGCTTACTGACCGCAGTCGCACTGTAATCCGGCACAAAATCTTTCAGGATCGGGGAAGCGCACGTAGTACGGATTCCCTCCGTATAAAATAAATCTTTTGCGGAATACGGAATCCCTGCAAGCAGGTGGCTTGGCTTGTTCGCCAAAAATGCCTCTTCCGCTTTTTTTGCCTGCCGCAGCGCAGAGTCTTCAGCCACCGTTATAAACGCATTCAATGCCTTTCCGATTTTTTCCTGGCGTTCAAAGGACAGTTTCACCACTTCCACCGGAGACACTTGTTTCTGGCGATACAAAGCGGCAAGCTCGGTAATTGAAAGGTTCAGCACATTCTCCATCGTTCACGCTCCTATTGCCAGCAAAGGATCGCCGTCATTTATGGCAAGGGAACTGACCAAAAATAACACGACGCCATCCGTATGCGAGCGGATTTCCTGAAGGGTATCGCCGAATTCATCTGCCAGCGTTCCCAATAGCTGGCCTTTGGCGACTTCGTCGCCCACGTTGATGACCGGATACCAAAGCCCGCGTCTATCGGACCGGTACCAGTCAAAAACAGAGATATAAACCGAGTCAGCTTTCTGAACTTCATCAGCCAGGATTCCCAAAGACGCCAAAACATTGCTGACGCCCCGCTGCAGCATTTCCGAGTCCTGTCCACTCATAATCCCTTGTTGCCCGGCCTCTGCAATGATGGCTGGGATGCCCTGTTCAGCGGCGCAGCCATAAGTGGATCCCGGCACTTGGCCGCTGCTGCCGATCACATAGCTGATTTCAAATAACGATGCCATGCCTTTTGAAGTTTCTTGCACTTTCCGATCTTCAGCTGCGTGGTAAATAGTGAACGGCACCAGCGCTTCGATCATATCGCCCCCGTGGAGGTCAATGACGTAATCGACCTTCTTCATCACCGCTTCATTGAGCCAATAAGCGAGCCTTTCCGCATCGCTTCCATGTTGATTTCCAGGAAACATGCGGTTCAGGTTTTTATGGTCTTTTGGGTGGACATAAATGCTGCGGGCATAAAATGCAGCAGGATTTGCAATCGGCAAAACGATTGCCTTTCCTTTCATCTCTTCAGGGTCAAGCGCCGCACCAATCTTTTGAGCCGCGTCGATTGATGTATATTCACAGCCATGGATGCCACCCATAACCAGAACTGTCGGGCCTTCCTGAGAACCGTTGACCAGAAAGACCGGCAGCTTTTCTTCTATAGAGGGCAATTCAAGGTAAGATTTCACTTTTTCCCCTTTCGCAGCAGATACATTCAATACCTTCCATTCTTTCTCCATGTCCGTACTCCCCACCTTATGTGATTTTCTGAACCCTCCGGACCTGCCATTTTTCTAAAAAAGAGGGAGGCAGCTGTTGTGCGACAGCCGCTCCCACCCTCATGCCCTATTCTTCTTTCGTGATCTTGTGGAATGGTACATACCAGGAATTCATCGGATTCAATTCATAGCCTTTGACCCAGCTTCTTAAAGGAGCCTGCAATTTAGGCTGGGCAACAAAGATATATGGAACTTCCTCTGCCATGAGATTCTGGATTTCCATGTAGTTGTTTTCACGCAGCGCTTCGTCTGTAGAAGTTCTTCCTTCTTCAAGCAGCGCATCGATTTCACTGTTTTCATAGAACGCCAAGTTAAATCCTGGCCCTTTGCTGGATGAATGGGCGAAATACCATAGATTGTAGTCCGGATCCGGATAATCCGGCGTCCAGGAAACCAGGCCGAAATCATGTTTGCCTGTGGTGACGAGATCCAGGAATGTCGGCCAAGCGTACGTTTTGATGTTCAGCGTAACGCCGACTTTCTCTAAATCGGATTGCAGCAGCAATGCCGTGTTGCTGCGCACTTCATTGTCTTCGGAAATGGCAATTTCAAGTTCCAGCCCGCTTTCATGGCCGGCCTCTTTCAGCAATTCTTTCGCTTTGTCCAAATCGTAGTCGTAAAGCTTGGCATCGGAATTAAAGCCGAACATGCCTTTCGGAACAGCCCCGACGATGCGCTCCGCTTTGCCCAGATAGACGCTTTCCAGCAATGCATCGTAATTGATGCTGTGAGCTATCGCCTGGCGTACACGGACATCGGCAAGCGCGCCTTTTTCCGTATTCATCGGCATGTAATCAATTTGGTAGCCATCCGCTTCCAAAATTTCCACGCCTTCAGTGCCTTCCATCTGCCCCAAAACTTCAGGAGAAATGACGGTATTGTCGATCATGTCGATTTCTCCTTTTTCAAGCATCAAACGTGCAGTGGATGCTTCCGTGATGAAGCGGATATTCACCGTTTCCATCGTCGGAGCTTCTCCCCAATAATCCGGATTCGCTTTCAAGACCAGTGTTTCGCCGCGATCCCAGCTGTCCAGCATGTAAGGGCCTGACCCCATCACTTCTTCTGACAGGAAGCTTTCGCCCAAATCATCGCCGTGGTTTTCTTCCAGGGCCGGGTTGATGATATTGCCGAACGCCGTTCCCAATGTGCTGACAAATGGAGCAAAAGGCTCTTTCAACGTAATCTTGATCGTATAGTCATCAATCACTTCGAAGCTGTTTTCATCAATGACTTTGCTGAAAATTCCGGCTGCGGATTTTCCGACATTGATCGCCCGAGTGAATGAATACTGGACCGCTTCCGCCGTCACCGGCGAACCGTCATGGAATTTCGCATTTTCCACCAATTTGAACGTATACTCCTTGCCGTCATCTGACACTTCCCAGCTTTCTGCGAGCTGCGGCTGAGGCTCTGTCGACGTTCCGTCATACGTCACCAAACGGTCGTACGTCATGTAAATCACGCGGAACGTAGTGTTCGCAGCTGAACCATGCGGATCCAATCCTGGTATGTCCTGGTTGGTCGCAAAATTGAAGACTTCGGCGTCAAAGTTTTCGTTCGATTCGGCGGGTGTCCCTTCAGGCGATGCTGCACCTTCTCCTTCTGTTTCTTCATTGTAATTTTGGCAGCCTGCAAGCACTAACACAGCAATAATAAGGAATAAGAAAAATTTTGGCCATCGAGTTTTAAACTCCACTGTATTTCCCCCTTTAGTTAGTGTGATTGATTTACGTACACAGAAATGAGCAGACAACCTCTATCCCCCTTTCAATAAATTCACGTGCGGCTTAGCGCTGCTTAGGATCCATGACGTCATTCAGACCATCGCCGAGCAGGTTGAATCCGAGTACGGTAAATAAGATTGCCAAGCCCGGGAAAGTTGCCGCCCACCAAGCTTCCCGCAATATTTCGCGGCTATTCGCCAGCATCGCGCCCCATTCAGGGGAAGGCGGCTGTGCACCGAGACCGATGAAACTGAGGCCCGCTGCAGACAAGATGACAAATCCCAGGTCAAGGGAAGCCTGGATGGTTGCCGGAGCAATCGAGTTCGGGATTACTTCCTTGAACAGAATCCGGAAAGGATTCGCCCCGAGCGCCCGGGAAGCCTCGATGAATTCTGAATGCTTGATTGACATCACCGATGACCTGACAATCCGCGTATACCACGGCCACCAGGTGGCAGCGAGTGCGAGCATAACGTTTTCAATTGACGGCCCAAGTGCGGCCGCAATGGACATCGCCAAAATAATGCCGGGAAATGATAGAAAGACATCGGTAATCCGCATGATGACTTGGTCGATGCGGCCGCCTGCATAACCGGCAATCGCACCGAGAATCGTGCCGATTGGGAACGCGATCAGCACCACCAATAGGCCGATGCGAAGCGAAATTCGTGTGCCGTAGATGATGCGGCTGAAAATATCCCTCCCTACTTCATCGGTGCCGAAATAATGCTCTGCACTCGGCGCCTCCAATTTGCTTACGAGATCCACCTCGGTCGGGCTGTGCGTTGCAATGGCCGGCGCAAATAATGCCGCTATCAGGATGATCACTACTATGAAGAGCCCGAGCATTGTCAACGGGCTGCTTGTTACTCTTCGCACCAACTCGATCACTCTCCTTAGTTATGCTTCAAACGCGGATCGATGAAAAAATACAAGGTATCAACAATCAAATTGACGATGATGAACATGACCGCTATAAGCAAAGTGACGCCCATGACAGCGGGAAAATCCAAGTAGTTGATGGCGTTGACCGCGTATTGGCCGAGGCCGGGCCACGAAAATACCGCTTCCACGAGGACACTGCCGCCCAGCGCATGGCCGAATGCCATTCCAAGAAGCGTAATGACCGGCATAATGCCGTTGCGAAGCGCATGTCCATAAAGCACCCGGTTCTCCGGGGCCCCTTTTGCAAAAGCCGTCCGGATATAATCGCTCTGGAGCACAGTAAGCATGCTCGACCTCGTCATCCGTGTGATCATCCCGACCGTCACCGCCGCAAGTGTGATGCCCGGCAGAATCATGTGCATGACCGCTGCATAAAGCACTGGCCAATTCCCGGTCAACAGCGCATCGATCGTATACATGCCGGTTATATATTCCGGAGGCGACATGCCGCCGTCCAGCCTTCCTGAACCCGGCAGCACGCCCAGTTTCAAATAGAAAAATAGCAGCAGCAGCAAGCCCAGCCAGAATGCAGGCATCGCGACGCCGATCAAAGCGAAGACCCGGGTGAACTGGTCGGCGATCCTGTCTTTCCTGCTGGCGCTGATGACGCCAAACGGGATCCCGACCACCAGCGTGATGAACATCGCGAACATCGTCAGCTCAAATGTGGCAGGTGAATATCTGAGCAGATCCTCCACGACGGGGCGCTGGGAATAAGTACTTTTCCCAAGGTCTCCTTGAAAAATTCCTGCCATGTAATTTCCGTACTGGACATAAAGCGGATCGTTCAGCCCCATGTCTTCCCGCAGCGCTTCGAGCCCTTCCGGAGTAGCTTTCGGGCCTAAGATCAACCGAGCGGGATCTCCCGGGATGGTATTTGAGATAGCGAAAGTCAAAATACTGATGCCGATCAGTATCGGAATCATCAGCAGCAAGCGTTTACCGATAAAGCGCAAGGCGTCCATTAAGCTGTCCCCCTCCATTTCCATTCAAGCTGTTACCATTTCCTCGAGCAAATTGATGAAACTGTCATTCCTTGTCCAGAAAAGAGCTAGAGATTTACACGTGGATGCATGCCGCAAAATGGCCTGGTGCTTTTTCTTCCAGCGGCGGCACAATTTCTGCGCATTCCTTCGTCGCCATCGGGCATCTTGTGTGGAATGTACAGCCACTCGGCGGATTGGACGGGCTTGGCAAATCGCCTTGAAGGATGATGCGGCTTCTTATACGGGTCGGATCCGGAACCGGCAGTGCAGAAAGCAGCGCCTGCGTATAAGGATGCATCGGCGTATCGTAAACCTTTCCGACATCAGCGATTTCAACAACTTTCCCTAGATACATCACCGCTACTTTATCCGAGATATGCTGCACAACGGACAAGTCATGGGAAATGAACATATAGCTGAGATTCATCTCCTGCTGCAATTCGAGCATCAAATTGAGCACCTGCGATTGAACAGAGACGTCGAGCGCTGAAACCGGCTCATCGGCGATGATCAATTTCGGATTGAGCGCCAATGCCCTGGCAATCCCGATGCGTTGGCGCTGCCCGCCTGAAAATTCATGGGGATAATTGCTGAGCTGCTCTTTCCGCAAACCGATTTTCCCCGACAAATTCTCGATCAGCTCTTTTCGCTCCCTTTTATCGCCGACACCGTGGATGATGAGCGGCGCTTCAAGAATTTGGCGCACCGTCCGCCTTGGGTTCAGCGAAGCATAAGGGTCCTGGAAGACGATTTGCATTTCTTTGCGCAATTCCTTCAACCGCTTAGCAGACATGCCTACGATTTCTTCCCCTTCGAACTTAATGCTGCCTTCCGTGGGTTCCACCAAACGCAGAATCGAACGTCCCAGGCTGGATTTGCCGCAGCCAGATTCCCCGACAACACCCAATGTTTTGCCTTCCTCTATTGTGATCGACACGCCATCTACCGCTTTGACGATTGTCTTTTCTCCTAAAAACCCTTTTTTAGTGGTGAAATGCTGTTTCAAGTTGCTTACTTCCAGCAGAGCCATTCGCCGTCCCCTCCTTTTCATCGTAGAGCCAGCAGGCAGTTTGATGATCTTCTTTGATGCGGATCATGGCAGGGGTCACATTTCGGCAGACATCCATTACATGTGGACAGCGGTCGGCAAAACGGCAGCCCACCGGCATGCTTCCTGGCGTGGGGACAGTGCCCAGAATCGATCCCAGTTTTTTCTTGCGCTCGCCGAGCTTCGGTATCGATGCCAAGAGCCCTTGCGTATAAGGGTGTTTCGGGTTTTGGAATAATTCAATGACTGGCGCCTCTTCGACGATTTTTCCGGCATACATGACCAACACCCGGTCACAAACTTCGGCGACAACGCCCATATCGTGGGTAATCATGATAATGCCCATATTCGTCTGCTGTTTAATTTCGTTCATCAATTCCAAAATCTGGGCCTGGATGGTTACATCCAGCGCCGTTGTCGGCTCGTCACAAATCAATAGCTGGGGCTCACAGGCCATGGCTATCGCTATCATCACCCGTTGCCGCATGCCGCCTGATAACTGGTGCGGATATTCATCGATCAACTCTTCTGCACGCGGCAAACCAACAGCCTTCAGCAATTGCAGCACTCGGCTCCGCCGTTCCTCCTTGCTCTTTTTCGTATGGAGGATAAGCGATTCCTCGATTTGCGTACCAATTGTTTGCAGCGGGTTCAGCGAAGTCAGCGGATCTTGGAAAATCATCGACATTTGATTGCCTCTGATTTTTTCAAGCCGCCTTTTGGAATAAACGGAAATCAATTCCCCTTGCAGATCCACTTCGCCCGTGAGGCGTGCTTTATCCGGCAGCAACTGCATCAATGACAACGCCGTCATGCTTTTTCCACAGCCCGATTCCCCTACAATCCCTAAAGTTTCACCTTGTTTCACTTGAAAAGAGAGGTCTTCAAGAATCGGTGAATATTTCCCCGCCCGTTTCAGCGACAGTGACATATTTTTTACGTCCAACAGCATACTTCCACCGCCTTTTCAGTCTTGGGTTGATGGCATTTTTGATAAATCCTTCAGCGCCGCTGTGTAATGATCCGAAAATGCTTTTTGGATTTTCTTTTTATTGCGGGTGCGGAGCGCATCCAGCAGCACCCGATGATTTTGCACCACTTGCTCCACCCGCATCGGCACCCGATTGGCTACGGTCAAATACATGACCCCGACTTGGGTATCGAGATGCTTATGGATGCTGATGAGCCGGTTATGCTTGGATGCCGCTACGATTTTGCCATGAAACAGAATGTCGCATTGGACTTGCCGTTCTATATCATGGTCTTCCATCGCCTCCGTAAACTGTTCAATATAGCCTTCCAGTTCGCTCATATCCTTGTCCGTCAAATGCGGCAATGCCAATTGCGCCGCTTCCCCTTCCAGCAAGGCGCGCAAGGTATAGATTTCAAAGGCATCCTGCTGAGACAAAGTCGCCACGAACGTCCCTTTATTGGTCTCGTGTTTGATCAACCCTTCATTTTGCAGAAGCTTTAACGCTTCCCGGATCGGCCCTCTTGAAATACTGAATTTTTCTGCCAGCTGCGCTTGGTTGATCCAACTGCCCGCCTGCAATTCACCGTTCAAGATCATTTTCCTGATGATTTTTGCTACATCGTCCGATAAGGTTCTTTGGTCTGGGATAATCATCTCTTTCACTCCTATAGCCGGCTCGCCCTTGCCGGCAATGTCTCGTAGATCTCCTGCATTTCGTATAAATTTCCCCATCCCATCGGCCTAACGCCGAATTCAATCTCTTTTATGGCTTCAATCAATGCTGCCAGCAGCGGCATTTCGATTCCGTGGTTTTGTCCGATTTCCAGAATCGGCACCAATTGGGCATCCACTTCTGTTTTCCGTTTGCGGACAGCTAAATCACGCCATATCCCGCTTTTCTGCTTTTTATTGGCATCCATCCTGCCGGCCAGTTTCTCCAGCTGAGCATCCAGCTTTTCCGGGTACCTTGTTTCACGGGGATAGACCAAAGACGGTTCCCAGTCATCAAAACCGAGCGGCTGCACCCCTTCCCGGTCGGCTGTCTCCAGGATTTCTGCGCATAATTCCATGAGCATACCGCGCAAATCACGCCGCCGCACCACTGTGGCCATTGTTTCGTCAACAAGTGCGGTGGCATATAACAAGCCTGCATAGGACATCTTGCCCCAAAGAAAACCCCAAATATTGTCAGTCACTTCTGCAGGACCCCATACTTGAAGTTTGTCTTTTAATGCCAAGATGCGCGGTGAAATACGCCCGTCCAATTCGCCCAGGTAAAGGGAAGCAACGCCGCCGTACAGGATTTTTCCCGGTTCGATATAATCTGCCGAGAAATTGACGAAGCAGCCGATTGTGCGTTCGGCTCCGATCATCTTCGAAATCCGTCGTTCGCAAAGTCCATTCTGCAGCGAAACCACTTCAGAAGAAGGAGTCAAAAGAGGCAGCAAAGGCGTCAGCGCTTTTTCTGTGTGATGGGCTTTGACGCACAGGAAAACCGTGCTCAGCGGCTGGCGCCTTTCGACGAGCTGTTCCGGCGTGAAAGCTTCGGCTTTCACTGTAAAGGTTTCTTCAAGCCCTTCAATCGTCAGCCCATCTGAATTGATCTTGTTGACATGCTCTTCGGCGACGTCACAGAATATGACCTCTTCCCCCGCACGCGAAAGGTATGCGCCCAACACTCCCCCGATTGCTCCGGCTCCGATAATCGTAATTGCCATTATGTGCCCTCCTAGAAAAGTTGTAGTCCACCATCGGCCGAAATCACTTGGCCGCTTACATACTGGGAAAAGTCTGATGCGAAAAAGAGAACCGGATGAGCTATGTCTTCCGCTGTGCCCAGCCTTTTGAGTGAAATGGATTCGATCAGATTCTCCTGCTGGGTGCTGTTCATTGCACCCCATTGCCTTTCAGTGGAAGGGTTGGATAAGACAAATCCAGGGGCCACATTGTTGACGGTTATGCCGTATCGACCCAGTTCCCTCGCCATTTGGCGGGAAAATCCGATCTGTCCTGCTTTCGCGCTGGTGTAGGCTTGTATGCCGGTTAAACTGCTGCTGCGGCCTGCACCGCTTGAAATATTGACAATCCGGCCGTAGCCTTCTTTTTTCATATGCGGCGCCACTGCCCGCACCATATAAAAAGCCGATTTGAGGTTAATATCGATGACCTTTTCCCATTGCTCATCGGACACCTCTTCAATGGCCTGGTGGACTTGCCCGGCTACGCCGCCGGCAACATTGATGAGAATGTCGATTTTGCCAAAGCTGGCTGCGGCTTTTTCCACAAAGTTGTTTACTGCGACGGAATCTGTCACGTCGCAAATATATGTATTGATTGATCCGGAGGAAGCGGATGCTGCAATCGCTCCTTCCACTTCTTCTTTCGTTTCCAAGAGGGAATGCCCAAGAATATCGGCCGCCGCTACGGCTGCCCCCCGGACAGCGAGCTCCCTGCAAATGGCGCGCCCGATTCCATGTGCCGCTCCAGTGACGATTGCGACTCGATTTTCAAAAGTTAACTGTAAACTGTTAACACTTTGATTCATTGCAATCCCTCCCTTGCTGATTTTTTTATAGTATATTCTTATTGTTTTTTATTTGCAATACTATTTTGAATATTTAGATTTAATATTTAAATCATTTACTATTAAGTTCTTGTTGTCTATAAAATGAAAAAAAGAGCCCAATCAGGCTCTCTTCATTCTCGTATTATTGAGCTGTATATCCGCCGTCGACCAAAATGGTCGTGCCTGTCATAAATTCATTTTCACAAAGGAAGACGATGGCATGGGCGATTTCTTCCGGCTGGCCGAGACGGCCGATCGGATGTTTTGCCACCAAGGCATCATAGAATTCCGGTCCGAGCGCATCACGGCTGACCATGCCTGACTCGACATATCCAGGAGCGACTGCGTTGACGCGGATATTCTTGCTGGCGTATTGAAGGGCAAGTGATTTGGTCATCAAATTGACCGCCCCTTTGGAAGCATTATACGCAAATGCGCCGCCTTCCCCGACGCTTCCGAGAATCGAAGAAGTGTTGATGACGACTCCACCGCCGGTTTTCATCATTTCCCGGACAGCATGTTTGGAACCGAAAAAGACGCTGTCCTGATTGACTGCGATGGTTTTATGGTAATCTTCGTACGTCAGCTCGTGGGTTTCGCCAAGAGAACCGATGCCCGCGTTATTGACCATGATATCGAGCTGGCCGTATTGGCTGACCGCTTCCGCCACCAAGTTTTGTACAGCTTCTTCCTGGGACACATCCACTTTTAAAAATGAGACGCTGCCGCTATGCTCTTTCATGTGTTCAACTGCGGCTTGGCCGCCTTCTTCATTGAAATCAGCCACCAGCACTTTCGCCCCTTTAGCCAGAAACGCTTTTGCGGTTGCCAGCCCGATGCCAGATGCGCCGCCTGTCACCACTGCCACTTTGCCTTGTAAATCCATCCAATCTGCCTCCTTATGATTTAAAATTTCTCACCCTCCCATTATAACATTTATTTTCAGAATATTTGATATTCAATGAGTCTTACATGAAAAATACTTCCCGGTCTACTTGGTTCAAGGATTGCAACGCAGTGGCCAGCCGTTCTGCAAAATGCTCCGGCGGCTCTTTCGATTCCAGATGTACACAAATCAGGTTCGGGTTTTCTTCCAGCCATTGTGAATAGTCCGTTGGCAACGGAATCGGATGGCTCCGCAGGATTTTCAGAAAATCCGTGAATTCTTCCGGCAGCAAGCAGATTTCCGCCTTATTGACTGCTGTCCCATCTTCCTTCAAATGCTTGAACGAAATATCCAGGTCCAATTTGCAAGTAAAACAATGCTGATTGGATTGTATTTGAAGCGTCCGTTCTTTCCTGACCAGACAGCAATCCAATTCGATTTCCGTCTCCGCGTCCAATAAATGCCCCACTTTTTCCGCAATCTTTTCGATGCGCTGCATATTGATCCACCCTTTCATTGTCTTGTGCAAAAATTTCAGCAGCAGTTTTAAAAATAAAAAAAACGCCAAAAAGAATGCTTACATCCTTCTTGGCGCTGTTACCGGCACTATCGTCCGGAACATTCAACCACTTTATATGAAAATCAGTTTATAGGCCGCTTGATGGCATGTGTAAATAAAGAGGTGTTCCTCTAACCGAAGAATACACAATCGCGGGTAAAAAGTAAAGCTAATATACCTAATTAATTATACATAAAAATATCGTTTATTTGACTTTACGTTGTTTTTTATACCACTTTATTGCGTTTTCACTGGAATTCCAATGTCTATTTCCACCCAGCCGCGAACGCCATTGATGAACCAGACTGCGTCCCATTCTGCGAGGCTGTCTTTGCGGACAATGCGCTCTTCAATGTTGCCGTTGTCGAGCAGCTGCTGCCGGAACGTGCCGGCAAGCAACCCGCTTTCAACCGGCGGGGTGAAAAAACGGCCATCCTTTTCCACAACCAGATTGCCGATTGTGAACTCAGTGAGTTCTCCGTTTTCATTCCATAAGAGCGCGGTGAAAGCCGTGTCGGCATCTTGCTGAGCCTCATCGTAAACTTTGCGGTGCGTTGTCTTATGGAAGAGGAACGGGTTGGAAGAATCAACCGGCTCCTTGGCAAGCACCGCTTTCAGTCGGCCTGTAGTCGGCTGCAGCGGCTGAGCTTCGGCAACTGCCCCACCCATCTTGTCCACCAGCAGCCGGACTTTATAAAGCCCTTGCGGATGAGCCTCGGCACACGCTGCCAGCCTCTGCTCCACTTTCGCCAGATCTGCCGGGAAGCCAAAGTATTTGGCGGATGCCTCCAAGCGGTTGAGATGGTAAGGCAGGAGCGGGAAAACGCCATCTTCCAATTTCAGCGACTCCAGCAGGCTGAACTCAGGCCGCTCGGCTGTCAGCACTTTCGCTTTGGCGTACAATTCCTCGAACTCCCCTTCGGAAGTCGAATCCCACGTGATGCCGCCCCCTACCCCATATTGCGCATTTCCTTTTTCCGCATCCACGACGACCGTGCGGATCGGCACGCTGAACACCGCATTTTTTTCAGGGGTAATAAAACCGATTGCTCCGCAATACACTTCACGCGGCGATTGTTCGAGCGCGGCAATAAATTGCATCGTACTGATTTTCGGCGCTCCGGTGATCGAACCGCATGGAAACAGCGCTTTGAACCAGTCATACACTGTAAGTCCCGGAACGAGGTCAGCTTCAATGGTCGAGGTCAGCTGAAGAACCGTCGGATAAGCCTCAACTTCAAACAGCTTGGAAGCCTGGACCGTGCCGCTTTCGGCAAGCCGGCTCATGTCATTGCGCAGCAGATCGACAATCATCAGATTCTCCGCCCGCTCTTTTTCTGAAGCGAGCAATTGCTGCGCCTTCGCCCGGTCTTCAGCCAAATTGCGCCCTCTCGCCGCTGTCCCTTTCATCGGTTTTGTCGTCAACCGGCCATCCTGCACACGGAAAAACAGCTCCGGGGAAGCCGACAAAATGCGGTAGCGGCCCAAATTCAAATAAGCGCCGTATCCTGCCTGCTGATTGCGGGCAAGCTGGCGGTAAAATGACCGGTCGCTGCCGCTGAACGATGCATGGAGCCTCTCTGTGTAGTTGACTTGGTACGTGTGCCCTTCTTCGATGGCGGTTTTAATATCCGCAATGCCTTTTTTGTATTGGTCTTCTGAACTCGCCATCCGCCAAGAGGAAACCCGGTAAGGCTCCGCTGCAGGCTCCGGTTCTGGCGCTTTCGGCTGCCGGAAAATACCGAACCAGATGAGCGGCATTTCTGCGCCCGCCTTTACTTGCATTTCTGCTTGAAATGCCGGCGCCGCTTCGTAGGACACATAACCCGCCGCGTAAAAACCTTGCGCCAGCGCTTTTTCGATTTCCTCCATGATGCGCGGGATGTCTTGCAAATCGTGAGTTTCCAGCACCTTTACAGGCTCCGTAAAGAAGATTGGCTCTATGTTCCCTTCAGCATTGCGAAACTCATACACTAGGTGAGGGTTGTACATTTTCCGCACCTCCTTGTTTTGCCGATTTCCAGGCAAGCGCATCGTCATAGCAGTTTTTCAGCATCGCAAAACCGTCAGCCGTCAAAATCGATTCCGGATGGAACTGGATGCCGGCGACCGGCAAGTCCCGATGCTGCACCGCCATCACGACACCGTCTTCACTGAGCGCTGTGATGTTCAGGCAGGACGGCATCGACTCTTTGTCTGCAATCAGCGAGTGGTAGCGCGTCACTTTCGCCGGCGAAGGGATGCCCGCAAACAAGCCGCTTCCGTCATGCGTGATGAGCGACACTTTGCCGTGCATCGGCTGCTGCCCTTTGGTGATGCGTCCGCCGAAATGTTTGACAAGCGTCTGGTGGCCCAGGCATACGCCAAGAATGGGAATGGTCCCGCTCAGCGATTCCAACGCTTCTCGCGTGGCACCTTGCTGAACCGGGCGTCCCGGTCCCGGCGACAGCACCAAAAGATCCGGCGCCAGCTCTTTCAGTTGCGCCGCATCCGTTTGGCCATTTTGAAAAACCCGCACATCCGAATCGAATTGGTGGAAATAATGGACAAGATTATATGTGAATGAATCGTGGTTATCGATGACGACAATCATGGCGCACCTCATTTTTCTATAGTTCACGTGCTTTTATTATACCTGCTTCGAAATAGTAAGAGAATTATTATTGTCGGACTGCTAGGAATGCGGGATATCGCATGATGCAAGTAAAGCTGGTTTTCTGCAAACAAACTCCGTATTCTGCAAACAAACTCCGTATTCTGCAAACAAACTCCGTATTCTGCAAACAAACTCCGTATTCTGCAAACAAACTCCGTATTCTGCAAACAAAAAGGCCAGCTGCATTTACAGCTGGCCTGCTTCACTTCGTGACGTCATTTCTTCCCTTTTTCAAGGTTTTCAGCCACCCGAAACCGGACAATCCGGCGGATCAAGTCATACGGCATCGGCTGGTCGAGCGGAAACTGAACGGATCCTTTTCCTTGTTTGTACGGGGCGAGCTCTTGCTGAAAGGCTGTAATGCCACTTGGCACAGGATAAAACCCGATGTGGTTCTTGAATGCTGCAAAATGCACCAGATTGCCGTTCAGCATAAATGTCGGCAGTTGATAGCTGATGGTCTCTTTGGCTTCCGGCGCTTCTTCCTGGATGACGCGCCTCAGCTTCTGCAAAATCTCCTGTACGTCTGCAGGTGCTTGCTGGATGTAATCGTCGATCGTCTCGATGCCCATGATGGCTCCTTTCCTCACGCTGGATTTTCGGATCTTTCTTATCTCAATTCCACGTTTTTTTCCGGATTCTCCTTTACCGGTGTCTGCTGCAAGTAACGTCGCCTCACTTCACAAAAAGCAGCCAGCTATCCATTAGCCGGCTGCCTTTTCACCATAAAAGTTCAATCGTCGTCATCATCTTCCTCTTCTTCATTGCCATCCATTTGTTCCGAGTCGTTGTTTTCTTCATCTGAATCGCCGCCGTTGCCGCAAGCTGCTAACATACTCACGGACAGCAATGCCGCTGCACCGACTTTCCACCATTTATCGATTGCCATAAACTCGTCCTCCCTTCAGAAGTTTCGTTGCTACTAGTTCTTTACCCCTTTACTGCGCTGTGTATCCGCCATCAACCATGATTGTCGCCCCTGTGACAAACTCGTTTTCACACAGGAAGATGATGGCATGAGCGACTTCTTCGGGCCGTCCTAAGCGCCCGATCGGATGTTTGGCTACTGCCCTGTCATAAGCTTCGGGGCTTAATATACGGCGATTTGTCATACCCGTTTCAATATAACCCGGGCTTACCGCATTCACTCGAATGTTTTTGTCCGCATATTGAAGAGCCAACGATTTTGTCATCATTTTCACTGCCCCTTTAGAAGCCGTGACGGCAAAAGCACTTCCCTCTCCTACTGTTCCCAAGATCGATGCTGTGTTGACAATCGCACCGCCTCCGGTTTTCAGCATTTCGCGGATGGCGTGTTTCGAGCCGAAGAACACGCCATCCTGGTTAACCGCAATGACTTTCCGGTAATCCTCGTACGCAAGCAGATGCGTTTCACTGAGCGCGCGAACTCCGGCATTATTGACCATAATATCAATCCGCCCAAAAGCTTCGACTGTTTTCGCTATCAGGTTCGCGACGGAATCCTCCTGCGCGGCATCGAATTCAATAAATTCCACTTCTGCTCCGGTGTCTTGAAGTTCCTTTGCAGCGGCCCGCCCGCCTTCTGCATGAATATCAGCGACAACCACTTTAGCGCCTTTTGCCACGAGCGCTTTTGCAGTCGCCAAACCAATCCCGGACGCCGCGCCGGTGACGACGGCCACCTTTCCTGCTATGTCCATTTCAATCCCTCCTTCGTTTATGTTCTTCTATATCACCTATTCTAACAGTATTTTTCTGAATTTTTAGTTTTATTAATCGATCTTTTATTTTAATTAACTCTCCACAGCCGAAAAAATCTCGATCAAAAAAGTGCTTTCCGATTGAAAAGCACTTTTTTGACATGATTATTTAATTCGTTGCGGTAAGCATCACTTTTTGCCAGCTGGCTTCGATGCTTGCTGCCAATTTCTCGAAGCGCGGATAATCCAGATCTTGCGGCATCAGCTCCACTTTTAGCGTGGCCGCCAGTTCCGTATGGACAAAAAGCATGTCCCGGAAGCGGTCGACGGCGCCGCAGAATTCAGCGTAGCAGCTGTCGCCCGTACCGAACACAGCTGTCACCAGCTTTTTGTGGCCGAGTTCTTCAAAAGCAGTGAACAAGCCGCGCAGCTCTTTCGGAATCTCGCCGCTGCCCCATGTGTAGGTGCCGATGACAACAACGTCGTAACGAGAGAGTTCGGCAAGCGGAAAGTCGTTTATTGCGAAAATGCTTACGGGCACCTGCGTTTGACGGCAGATGTGCTGTAGGATTTCCGCTGCGGCTTTCGTGTTGCCGGTAGCCGACGCATAAACGATGGCGACTCGCGGCTTATAATTCGTCGAAGCCATTCGACTGCGATACTTTCGAGTAGGTCCGGGATTTCTGTTCGAAGAAATCGGATTTTGTGTCATTCATCATGCCGTCGCCGAAAACTTGGATCCACGGCATCGGGTTGTCGCGCTCGGCATAGAGGTTATCGAGCCCGAGCTGACGCAGGCGTTTATTGGCCAAGTATTCGACGTAGCCTTCGAATTCAATAAGGTCGAGCCCTTGGATGTCAGCCAGGATGTAGCGCGCCCATTCCTTTTCGAGTTCGACGGCCGCTCCGACCGCTTCGTAGACGTACGCGATATTGTCGTCCGAATTCAGCTCCGGGTTTTCCGTCAACAAGATCCGGATAAATTGCGCGATGAAATAAGCGTGCTGCATCTCGTCGCGCTGGATATAGCTGATCATCGTGCTGGTCTTGAGCATTTTCTGCTGGCGCGCCAAATGGTAGAAGAATGCGAAGCCAGCGTAGAAATAGATCCCTTCCAAATTGATGGAATTGACGCTGAGGCGGAATAAATTCTGCGGTGTCGGGTCTTCCCTGAACGCTTCGTAAGCATCCAGGATCAATTCGTTGCGCTTGCGGACAATCGGATCGCTTTTCGCTTGGTCGAAGCGCGCATTTTGCTCGCTGATCGGCACGAGCGAACTCAAAATATACGAATACGATTCGTTGTGGACCGCCTCCTGCTGGGAAATGACCGCAAAAATCGCTTTGAAGCTCGAATCGGTGACATAGTCCATGACCTGGCTCATCGTCGGCGTCTGCAGGCTGTCGAGCGACGCCAGCTGCGTATTGATGCGCAGGAAGACATCCTGTTCGGTCACACTGAGTAGATCCCATTGCTTGATGTCGTCCTGCATATTGATTTCCTGCGCTTTCCAGAAGTTCGACAAAAGCGTTTGGTACATATCGTACATTTGCGGATACGCGATATCGTTCCAATTCAGCAGGCCGGACGATTGGCCGTTCAGGATGCCGGTGGATTTATTGGGCTGCTCGGGATTGAGCAGTTTGATCTTTTTCAGCGGTGTGTGGATCGTCATGGCGGTTCCTCCTTAGCTTTGGCAAGCTTCGCATTCTTCGATTTCTGCCTGTGACGTGCTGCGCACGTAATACGTCGTCTTCAGGTTTTGCTCCCACGCCTCGAAATGCAGGCCGAGCAGCTCTTTCGCTTTGATCGTATGCGGCACATAGAAATTAAAGCTGATCGACTGGTCGATGTGGCGCTGGCGGGCGGCGTTCTGGCGGATGCTCCATTTCTGGTCGAGCACGTGGCGCGAACGGCGGTAATAATCGTAGGTGCGGTGGTCGAGATCCGGCGCCGTCACTTTGAATTTGAAATTCTTCTTTTCTTCGGCGTATTCGACGGCGTAAAGCGGATCGATGCCATCGGTCGAGCCGCCGATTTTCGCGGTCGATGAATTCGGCGCAACCGCCATCATCCAGCCGTTGCGGACGCCATTTTGGGTGATGTCGCTCTGCAATTGATGCCAGCGGTCGCTGCTGTAATTTTTGCGTTCGAAATACTCCCCCGTCTGCCATTCCGAGCCTTCAAACTCACGGTACGCGCCTTTTTCCTTGGCGAGCTCCATGGAAGAACGGATGGTGTGGTAGGCGATTTCTTCATATAATTTATCCGCAAATGCGACGGCTTCTTCCGTTTCCCAGTGGATGCCTTCTAGAGCCAAGAGGTGATGCCATCCGAAAGTTCCTAATCCTCATTTTTATTCGATAAAGGTCGTAAAGCTTTACCCGTTCTCTGATGAACTGCTGCATATCGCTATGCAGATTAGACTATATCACGTTCCCTTTTGAGGGAACCCCTGCTTTTCCACTATCATAAACTTATAGTGTACTCTACTCCCTTGTCTCTTCTAAAGAGCGGTTTCGATAGTCGTTAGGCTTTTAGATTTCAACTGTTTTGCAGAGATAGTTTGGGAAGTTATCATTTGTTAACCTAGTACGAATAGTTTTACGCGAAATTCCAATTGCATTCGCACATTCGGAAATACTCATATAGCTAATACCATCTACAATTATTTCTTTTCTGTGAGGCATATTTTTCTTCATAGCTTCTACTGCATATAATGGTTTTGGAACTCCTCTATTACTTGAAATCCATCCACTCTTACGTTTTTCTTCATACAATTCACTTCTGATTTCTTTCCAATTCTTTACATGAGTTTTTCCAAAGAAAGGATTTTTCTCTCCAATTTTTAAAGCGGATTTTTCTGCTAGTATTTTTTTAGTTTCTTCAGTGTGTGCTTTTCCATAGAAATGATTTCCAATTCCTGTCATTCTCACGGATCTAATTTTTCGTTCTTCTTCAGAAAATATCCTTCCTTTTGTTCCTGTTCCACCTAGAGTTAAATTATAGCCGTTAAAGAAACTGTCATAAATTTTTACGTAATGTGCTTCAAGATTATAGAGCTCTTCTTGAGTGAAGTTATCGTTCTGTTCAATTACAGTGAAAACAAAAGATTCTTCTCCGTATTTATTAAAACTTTTTTGAAGATGATCATTCTGTGGATATTTCTTCTTAATTCAGAAAAATGTCCAATTCTTCTACGGTTTAAATTCACGGTTTCCCCTACATAATACTTCCCGGTTGCAGTATTTAAAATTAAATAAATTCCCTTCATCTGCTTTCTCCTCCTTTCTTTAATATTCAGTTGAAATAATTTAGCACGGGATTGTCTCAATTGAGAGTTTCCCCGTTTAACAGGGTTTTCTTAAAGGGTTACCCCTTTAAGCCACTGGATACTCAATGGCGCGGTATTTCTTATTTGTCGCCTCGGCCTGCCCGACGGAAATCGTGTTCAAGTCAATGACGTTGTCGAGCATGCGCAGCTGCACCGGAATCAGCCGCTCCAGCACGTCCGCTTTCACCGCGCGCGGCAAATTGATCGACGACAAATTGCAGACGACAAAATCGCCCGGCTTACGGATCATCACAAGATTGCCGTCTTCATCGGTGTATTCTTTCGTAATCGTCGTTGCCGACATATTTTGAGTGATTTCGCTGCACAAATTACTGCAGTAAATCGACGTCAGCCCCTTGCCGCGCAAATGCTTATTGGGATTCTGGCGGTTGACTTCGTCGCGGTAGAACATATACGGCGTGCCGGTTTCGAGCTGCGACACCATGATGCGCGCCATGATGTCCATCGCCCGGTACGTTTTCCGCGGCAATAACGGATGCGCAGCCGCTTCTTCGTATTTCTCGGTGAAATGCTTCACATCGGCCTCGTCGTAAAAATCCTCCAGCCCGAGCGCATTCCCAGCCCCGTCTTGCCAGCCCATCGTCTGCTTCACTTGATGCGGGCAGAATGTATGCCATTCACCGGTGCTGCGGCCTTGCTCATCGGTTTCCTTCAATTTTTCCATGAACAAATCCGGAATCGCGACACCTGTGAAAATATCATGCGCTTTCCGGCGCTCATCGCCGTTATTCGTTTTCAAGTCCAAAAAGCCGTTCATGATGTCTTTGTGGAACACATCCAGGTAAATCGCCACAGCCCCTTGGCGCTGGCCCAGCTGGTCGACGCTCACTGCCGTGTCGTTGACGAGCCGGATCCACGGAATGACGCCGGACGAATTGCCTTTGAATTTTTTTATATCAGACCCCATTGCCCGCACCTTGCCGTAATAAACGCCGATGCCGCCTCCGTCCTTGCTGAGGCGCGCGATGTCCCAGTTATTCAGGTAAATGCCATCGAGTGAATCATCGACCGTATCGATAAAGCACGACGACAGCTGGCCAAAGCTCTTGCCGGCATTCGACAATGTCGGCGTCGCCACCGTCATGTACAGGTTGCTCATCGCCCAATACGCTTCTTTTACAAGCGACATGCGTTTTTCTTTCGGCTCGTTCTGCATCAGCGCCATCGCGATGACCATAAAGCGCTCCTGCGGCAGTTCAAACACCGCGCCTTCGTAATCCTTCGCCAAATAACGGTCCGCCAGCAGGAATAAGCCGATATACGTAAATAACAAATCCCGCTCCGCATCGATTTCGCTGCCGAGCAAGCTGATTTCCTCCTGCGCATAGCTTTCCAGCAGATCGCCGGAATAAATGCCGATTTCCGTCAAGTGGCGGATCAAGCCATAAAAATCGCCGTATTTCGAAGACGCATCGTAGCTTCGGCTGGCAGCGGCCGCTTCGTATAAGTCATTCAAGTATAAATGGGACGCGACAAACGTCCAATCCGGTTCCTCCATCGAGATGCGGTCCAATGCATAGCCGATCGCCCGCTCTTTTCTCGCTTTCGCAGTGCCCAGCGCCGTGAGTTTGCCGGCAAGCTCCCCGGTCTGCAGTCCGAACTTCTCCTGTGCACGTTCCAGCGCCGTTAAAACGCCTTCCAATCCTGTATCTTCTATGATTTTCATATCAGCACAACTCCTTCGCAAATTCGTTGATTTTCATGCGCCGCTCTTTGCGTTCCTGAGCGCTTTGGAACAATTGCTTTTCGCTGTCGGTTTCCGGCACGACGCCTTCGACCGGCGACGGTTTGCCGTTTTCATCGACGGCGACCATCGTCAGGATCGCGGTCGTCGTCAAGGTTTTCGTGCGGTTTTCTACGCTCTGGCATTCGGCTTTGACGTAGACTTCCATCGATGTCCGGCCTGTTGAGACGACGACGCCTTCAAGCAGCAAGATGTCGCCGACACGGGCGGATGACAGAAAATTGACGGTGTCGATGGATGCGGTCACAACGGCTTTGCCGCTGTGCTTCATCGCGGTAATCGCCGCGATTTCGTCGATATAGCTGAGCACCGCGCCGCCGAAAATCGTACCCATGTGGTTCGTGTCGGGCGGCAGTACCAGCCGGGTCTGGATCGTCCTCGATATGTTTGCTGCAATGTGTTTTGCCATGCGGATTGCCTCCAAACTTCAATTTACCAAATAAAAAAACCCATCCTCTCAGGGAGAGGATGGGTTTGTAAACGCAGAATAATCTTCGGAACAGCAGAAAAAGCCGGCTGCACCGTGCAGAGTACCTTCGTTATCCTTCCCAGCTCCCGGAGAAGATCTTAACTGATAACAATGGCAGGTCTCCTGGCTCGTGCGTCATCCTCCGCTATGTCCTTCCCGTCCGTTGGACAGTGGATTGCCATAGCTTGCGTCAGCACTTACAGTTGCGGGTACAGCTCCGGTTTTTCATCGGATTCCCTATTAAGCCTTTTCAGGCACCATTATTATTGGTGTTACCATATATGGTGTTTATATGTATACAATACACTAAATATCGTATGTTCAAACTATAAACCACTTTGTTTCCTTTTACAAGCTCCGTTTTTACGGCGCCATCCAGCTTTTTAAAACACTGACGTTACGTCACTAAACCCACTAAAACCCTCTTCAGTACTTGCTGGAATCGCCTCTCTCATTTTACTAACTGGCAATAAAAACGTTCCACTCCTGGATATTTTTCTCCCAGGCTTGTTACGTTAAAGCCGATGCTGCGGTAAAATCCGACAGCTTCCCGATCGGTTTCGGCAATTATAGAATGTGGATGAAGCTTTTCCTGGATCGCTTCGACCATCTTCTTTCCATAGCCTTTGCCTCTGGCGGATGGCAAAACGGCGATATGCCTGATTTTCAATTCGCTAGGCTGGATAAATGCGGCTCCGATGCAGCCGACAACCCTTTCACGGTCTGCAAATCCATAAAGCTCCATGGTTTCTGAAGCAGCGTATTCATCGTATTCATTCGCAGCGTGCTCAACGCTCGTTGCATACGCCAGCAACTGCACCGCTTCTTCTCGACTCATACGCCCTGTTGCGTCTTCCAACTTATCACCCCCGCTGCTCCATGACAATAAATTCAGCGAAATCCGTGCTGAACTTCCGCGTTTCCACAAAGTCGAATTTTTTGTACAGGTGGATTGCCCGCGCGTTGAATTCCGCTACGGTCAAGCGCAGGCAGAGCCCCGGATGTTCGCGTTGGATAACGGATGCCGCGTAGCCGAAGAATCGCTGGCCATTGCCCTGCCCCGTCAGTTCGGGATGCATGCCGAGTCCGATATCGATGAACCCTTCCCGATAAGCGCCTGCAGCGATGCCTTTTGGAACTTGAGCGGCTCTTCCGGCACAGAGGAAGCCGACTAATTCTCCGTTCCCGTAGATCGCTTCGTAAGAACCATCCAACAGTTCGCTAAGCGAGTCCTCGCTTGCCTCGTTATTGTAGAAATCGTAAGGCTCTTCATAGCTCCAGCCCAATATTTCCGCTGCAGTTGCTTTGTCCATCTTCTGTTTTTTGAATTGCATACGAATCCCTCTCTTTATGTAAATTCCTGCAGCCAATCCAGCACGGCCTCCTCCATCTCACTGGTAAATCGATGGCCTGTTCCTTTAAAAATTTTGCTCTCGGCTTGTTGATGCTGAAACTCTTCGGTCAAATGCCTGTAATAAGCTGCGTGTCCTTCGAGCGGCACTGTCCGGTCCAGTTCCCCGTTGATCAGCAGCACAGCTCCTTTGCCCGGACGCACTTCCATGGGATCGAAACCTTTCAGCAGCGCTGCCGTTTGCTCATCCATCTTTGAGCGGTCTTGTCGTTCGCGGAATATCTGTTCCGTCAATACGAATGCGCCGGAACCATTAATACTCGCAAAACCTGCAATGCGCGGATGGCGTGCAAAAATGCCGGCAGCGATAAAACCACCCATCGAACTGCCGACCAAAACGATTTCAGTTTCCGGTACGCCAAGAACTTTCTGAAGCGCTCCGAATTCTTCAATGCTCTCCGTAATGGCTTTCCAGAAATACGTCTGGACCGTTTCCATTTCAAACGGATTTTTCACCGGTTTTCTTGTATCGTTGTAGACGATTTCCGGCACCACCACACGAAAGCCCTGTCCGACCAAAATTTCGGCAAAAGCCTGATAGCTCTCAACTCTTCCGCCCCAGCCGTGGTACAAAACCACCGTCTTCCAGGGTTCTGAAGCCGGCTCTGCCAGATGGTAAATCAATTCGCCAGCCATGATTCTTTTCATTTCTCTTGCTCCTTTTTATACGCTTTTAACAGAAACCGCTTGGAATTGGTGCGGATGCCTTTTGAAGTTTGATTCTGCAAGATGAATTTGTTGAACGTTTCCATGTCTTGCGGCTCTTCCCCGAAATTCGGGATGATCGGTGTGTGCTGCAGCAGAAACAGCAAGTCTTCCGGCTCCTGGTAATATTCAGCGGCATCGTAGTCATGACATTCAATGTCTGAAAACCCGGCTTCTTCCAACTCTATTATGTATCGTTCCTTCAGCATGCCGTCCCGTTGCCCGAATGCTTGCCCACGGCCGAATGCCTGTTTCAAATTTTCTTTGTCCCCTTCGCTTACTTGCTGGCTCAGGAATATGCCGCCTGCTTTCAGCACGCGTGCTGCTTCAGCGGCATCATACGGGCAATGGCGGCTGGTGGCCATGTCAAAAAAGCCTTCCGGAAAATGGAGGCTTTCCGCTGCCATTTGCAAAAAACGGACATTCGGGCAGTTCGCCTTTTCCCCATTAGAACGCGCGGTTTCCACCATCGCTTCGGACAAATCGATTCCGACGACCAAAGCACAAGATTCAGCCAGCTTCATCACATTTTCTCCTCCACCGGTTCCGATATCGAGAACGATGCTGCCCGGTGCTGAATAGTTGGCAGCTTCCCGGTAAAAATCCCAAGCCGCGCCTTCCGACTCGCTTTTTAGCGTGCTGAAATCCCAGCCGTTCGCTTTTCCAAGCTTCTCGTAAAATCGCTGTTCATCCACGCGCTTCTTCCTCCTGTTCGCCCGCAGCCCAATCCGCCTGCAACAGCTTCTCGGTTGTCACCACTTCCGCAAACTCCTCGTGCAGCGTTGCCAAAGTCAAGGCGTGGACCGTTTCGGCATCGTAGCGGATGCCGTCCGGACCAGTCAATGCAAAAGCCGCCGTGGCGTCAGACACCAAATACGTCCGAAAGCCCAAATTCCCGCTCATCCGGGTTGTCGTCGAAACGCAATGGGGCGTCGTCAATCCGGCAATGACCACGGTATCGATCCCGTTGCTGCGCAAATACCCCTCCAGCCCCGTGCCGATGAAGGCACTGTTCACCGTTTTCTCCATCACCGTTTCATCGTCTTTCGGCTGCAGCGCTTCGATTAGCCCAAAGCTTTCCTTTTCCGGATAAAACAGCGAGTCCGGATCTGCCGAACGGTGCTGGATGTGCACGACACTGCCGCCTTTTTGCCTCCAATGATGCAAGAGCTTTGCCATGTTCTTTTCCGCGTCCTGATTATTGCGCTCGCCCCATTTCGGATCGGCGAATGCCTTTTGGACATCCACAATGACCAATGCGGTATTCGTTAGTTCCATGAAATCCCTCCTGAAATTGCCATTTACTAGTGTTTCTTCTTTTGTCTTCAAAATCCCTTTTTCATGCGCAAGTTCTTCTTTTATTGGCATAATAAAACCGCCAATCCGTGTGGAATTGGCGGTGCTCTTCTTATTTATTCAAAATCTTGCGGATATCATCTTCGAATGTTTCCGGCTTGTCTTTCGGCGCGTAGCGCTTGACGATATTGCCTTCGCGGTCGACCAGGAATTTTGTGAAATTCCATTTGATGCCGCTGCCCAGAAACCCTTTCGTGTTGTCCGTCAGGTATTTGAACAGCGGATGCGCATCCGTGCCGTTGACCTTGATGATCTCGTGCATCGGGAACGTCACGCCGTAAGTCATGCGGCACGACTGCTCTGCTTCTTCCGCTTCGCCGAGCTCCTGGCCGAATTGGTCGGACGGGAAACCAAGCACCACAAGCCCTTCCTCGCTGTAATTCTTATACAGCTGCTCCAGGCTGTCGAATTGGCCGCGCAAGCCGCATTTCGTTGCAGTGTTGACAATCAGCATCGCCTTGCCTTCGTATTCGGCCAGCTTGTGCGCTTCGCCGCTCGCATCCGTCACTTCGATATCGTAAATCCCCATCGTCGATCGCTCCTTCTAAAGATCCATTTCGTTGAAAAATGCGTTCAATTCTTTCAAGTTTTTCATCAATGCGATGGCATTGACGTCTTCAAGGAAATGGCAGCTCACCAGTTTGTCGGCAACTGCCGCTTCTATCGGCTTGTTATTGTCTTTCGCTTTTTCAGTCAATGAAATGATGAAGGCGCGCTTGTCTTGCGTCGACTGCTCTTTCAGGAGCCAGCCGTTTTCAAGCATGCGGCTGATCGTCGGATTGAGCGTGCCGATCCCCAAACCGAGCCGCCCGCCGATGTCTTTCGTCAGCAGCCGGTCCTCGTCCCATAAGATGAGAAGCACCAAGTATTGAGTGAACGTCAGCCCGAAAGGATCCAGGACGCGTGCATACATTTTCGTGAAGTTGCTGGACGCCTTATACACTTCAAAGCATAATTGCTGTTCTAATTTCGATGGTTTATCCATATATCCACCCCATGCTCTTCTTATAGAATAATGATTTCAACGTCGATCGAGTCTTTGATGGCTTTCGAATATGGGCAGGTCTGGTGGGCTTTTTCCACGTAAAGCTCTTTTTGTGCTTCATCCAGGCCGGTAATGTCCACTTCGAGTTTAGCTGCCAGCTTGACGCCGCCGTTCTCCTTGTCGCCAAGAAGCGAAATCGTCGCTTTCACTTCGGTTTTTTCCACTTCCACTTTCGCTTGTTCCAGCACCAATTCAAGCGCGCTGTTGAAGCATGCACTATAGCCCGCTGCGAATAATTGTTCCGGATTTGTCGCAGTCGTAGCTGTTCCGCCTAGTGCTGCGGGCTTGGCCACGTCCATGAAGAAGATGTTATCCTCTGAGTATACCTCACCTTGTCTGCCGCCTGTGTTGATAATCGTCGTTTCGTATAATGCTTTTGCCATTTCTTTTCGCCTCCAAATTTATATCGCTTACGATGTACATTAAACTATATCGTGAACGATGTAAAATGATAAGGCTTGCTGATTCTAAAAAATAAAAAAAGGCATAGCGGAATTTCCCCGATATGCCTCGATCTATGCCGGCTTAGCCGTCAATCCATTCTGACGGTCCGCTTTTATTGGTGCTGTCGGCCTTCGCCACTTCAGCTTGCTTGTTTTGCTTACTTTTATAAGGCTTGTTGCTTTTGGCTTTGTTGGCGCCTTTTTCCCAGCGCGTCCAGCCTTTTTTGCCGGTGCCTCTGCCAGTACCGCTTTTCGCTTTATCTTTGCTCATGTTTATCACTCCCGTACTTTCCCGCAGCCGTGCGAGGGAATTCCCCTTATCATAACAGGTTCAGGCGGTTTCTACACCCCTCCGCTTTTAAAATGAGCCCCGAAGCCCATTCTTTTGCAGATACTGGAGGAAGTCCGCTTTCGCGAAGACATTCAAAACACATGGCTGCTTTTCCTTCTTTTCAAGGGCGTGATGTTCTTCGGGAAACTCCTTTTCCACTCCCAGGCGGATGAACGGCAGTTTCGCCTGTGCTTTCTGCGAACGCACATTGACCTCCCGCGCACCGGCAAACACATAGTCCAACCCCAGTTCTTCAAAGGCGATGCGCAGGATTTCGATTTTGGACGCTTCGTTATAGCCTTGCCCCCAATAATCATGGCCGATCCAAGTGCCGATGTGGCAGGACTTCTTGCTGTGGTCGATGAACATCAAATCGGTTAGCCCGATCAAGTTTCCGTGTCCATCCAAAATCACACGCGGCACCGTTACGCCTTCCCGCTCTTGCTGCATCGCTTGTCGGACGAATTGCCTGGTGTCTTCAACGGTGCCGTCCGGCAAACCCAGCGCTTCTTTTACCGGCGGTGCCGAAGACATCCGGTAAATGTCCTCGCAGAAATCCAGCTTGTGCGGCACCAGCGTAACTTTTTTCATACACGTTCCTCCACTTCCAGCAAACGGCCAGCCATAGACCGGATCTGTCCCCGGTGGCTGATTTCATCCTCCAGCACATGAAACCATAAATAATACATATTGTACGCAACACCATTCGGCCAGCGCCGCTCCCCGTAAAGCCAGCTGTCATTTTTCGCTTTCAGCTCGCGCAGCGTAACAGCCCTTACGCTTGCCAGTTTTTCCGTATAATGAGCCAGCGGATAACCGCAGATAATTTCACGGGCGTTCGCCCCCAGCTCGATTGCCGTTCCCCATTCTTTCAGCTCAGCATCATTGAAATCGCGGTTTTCAAACGAAATGAGCTGATGGACCTTTTCAATCGACGCGATATGCGCCAGCAATGCACCAGCGGAATTGGCCATGCCGTGTCCCATGGAATCCAATTGTTCCAAATTCAATCCCGAAGTGGCCTGCAGCGTGCCTTCGCGTACATGCTCGAGCATGAACACCAATTCCCCTATCTTTTCATCGTATCCAGACGCCGATTTTACTGTGTAGTCCATCCCTAAATCCCCCCGAGTAAATAAGTGATCCAGCCTACCGCAAATGTTCCAGTTGCAAAAGCTGGAATGGCCAAAAGAATTTTGGCGGGCAGCCCGATCCCGCTAAAATGCGCGTGTACTTTCTCCATCACTTTCCAGTATAGGAAAAAGCATGGAATTGCAAGTACACCAGCCAGAAAATCGATCCGTGTAAGCGGTGGGCTAATATAATGATCGAAGAAAAAGCTCATTTTCGCCCCAAGCGCAAAAAGCACCAATTGGCAGCTAAAAATTTTCAGGTAATCCATGCTTATCTTTCTCCTTCAAGCATACATTCTTTTCATAATAAATAAGCGTAGCTTTGTCGTTTATTGCAACACGGCTGCCGCATTCCACATAACCTAACTTTTCATACAAATAGCAATTGCCTTGTTCTTCAAGTAACATCGACAGCTTCCATATAGACTCACCGCGAAAAAGGTTTTCCGCTTTTTTCATTGCTTGCTGGGCGATGCCCTTGCCCTGGAAAGCGGGATCGACGAAGATCGGGCCGATCCACATCGCCCCTTCTTTTCCTTGCCGGATGCACATCGCACCCGCCCAGTTCCCATCCGCCACAATTTTGAAAAATCCGCCGGACGGGTCTACAATTCGTTTTTGGGTACGTGCGATTGTTTCCATAGCCGGACTGGTGCCGTAATCCTGGTATTTCTCGAGCAACGGCCAGAAAGCCTTTTTTTGCAGAGCCAAGAGGGCAGGTGCATCTGACTCCGTCGCTTTTTTTAATGTTACTTTCATCAGAACCGCTCCTCGTTTGAATCATTAGGGAATAATTGTAACTTTATTCATAGTGTACCGTCTATAGAATAAAAGGGGGAGAGTTGTGTGAAAACTTTTTTGGCGGCGTTAGCTTTGATTTCCTGTTTCGCACTTTTCGGCTGCGGACAAAGGGAAGGCACGGCGGAACATTTGGATGGCGCTTATATCCTGGCGCTCAAGCTGATGATTGAAACCGATCCGGGATTGAACCAATCGATGGATTACATAGCAGTGGACATGGAGACGCTCACGGAATTGGATGCTGGAGACAAAAAAGGCATCTTGCGTTCACTGGAAACGAAATACGGGGTCGAGGCCATGGATGCTTCGTTCGAGAAATTGAAGGCACAAGGCTTGTATGACGAAGAATCAGGAAGCCTGGATGGAATCCTCTTGACCTTCGAAAAAATGGAATACAATTTTAATGGCTCGGTCACCTTCATCGGCGCTAAAATGAAGTCGGGAGTGGGGGCCACCGGAGTCCAAAGTACACTGGAATTCGACGGCAGCAGTTGGAAAATACAAGAATCGAAACAGACATGGGTCAGTTAATGGCCCGCAAAAAGAGCCGGCCCCGATATGAGGGTCCGGCTCTCCTATTCTGCTTTTGCTGCCCCGCACTCTGTTAATACAGATAAGGAATCAGCCGTGCACGCTGCTTCATCCACTGTGTATAATCTTCGCCAAACTTTTCGACCAACAGCGCTTCCTCATAATCCATGCGCTTTACTAACGCCCATGCTACAGCGGCTCCGCCGACAACTGCCGCAATGATGCTGGTGAAATACAGTGCCATGCCCAGCGTGATAAAAAACAGGCCGGTGTAGAGTGGATGGCGCAACCGCCGGTATGGCCCGGTACTGACAATCTGGTCGCCTTCCCGAACTGTGACGTAACGGGTAAACTGGTTTTTCAAATGGACAATCCCCCACATCCGCAAAAACACGCCCGCGGCAAAAAACAGCGCGCCCGTTCCTTTCATCCACTCCGCGAAACCGGCGCCCTGCAGCTCCTGCAGCAGCATCGCGAGTCCGATTGTGCCAGCGAGCGCTGTGAAAATCAGGAAAAACGAACGCTTTTCCAACGGATCGCTCGCTCCGGCGCTGCGGTTGCGGAAAAACACGAATTCCCCGATCCATACCAAACTGACAGCAACAAAAATCCAATCAATGAACGTCATATCCCATGCCCCTTACTTTCTGCCTCTTTGTTTAAAATATATAGAAACTTCGGATCCAATACAAACTGCAGCCCTTTCGTATAAAAGAAAACAGGCTTTCTTCCCCAGCAAAAGGAAAGAAAGCCTGTCTTTTATTCGTCAGTCGTTGATAAATCAACCAGCATCGCGGTGAACACGATGAAAATCGCCATTAATGATAATACCATGGTGAACATTGCCCTCAACTCCTTACCAAGTTATGAATCCTTTAGAACCAGGAGGTGCATTTTGAATCATGTCGCCGATCGGGATTGCATACGCGATAAAGATAAGCGCAAATGCAATGCCGACCCAAATCGCCCAATTCTCCAAAAACTTCGGCGTGTGTTCTTTATCGCTTTCCGCTAACGGGAACTCGACGAAATCTTCGGGCCGTTCCGCTTTCGGCGACAGGAACATCGTCATGATGACGATATACATCAAGATCATCGCCGACAAGAACAGAATGCTGCCGCCGACTGCCATTGTGACGTGGCTTGTCAGGATGCCATCGAACCATTCCAGTGCAGAAGGATGATTATTGTACCCTGCATAAGCGGTGCGCCGGGGCGCCCCGAGCAGCCCCAGAATATGCTGCGACGTCGACATCAGCAGCATGCCAATCGTCCAAGTGATGATTTGGACGAATCCAAGACGCTGCATCGACTTCGTGAACTGGCGCCCAGTCAAGTAGGGAATCAGCCAGAACGTCAAGCCCATGAACGTCATCGCCACCGGTGTACCGACGGTGATGTGGAAATGGCCGACAATCCACAGCGTGTTGTGGACGACTTCATTGAGCTGGAAGCTTGCATTGATAATGCCGCCGGCGCCGCCGGGAATGAAAAATGCCATCGCGATGAAAATCGACGTGAAACGGACATCTTTCCAAGGCAGCATGCGGAACCAGCCGAACAAGCCGACCGCGCCTTTTTTGCGCCCTGAAATTTCAAAGTTCGCAAACATCGTGAATGCTGTCATTAAGGACGGCACGATGACCATGAATGTCAGAACAACTTGAAGGAATTTCCAGAAGTTCGAAATCCCTGGCTCAGTCAACTGATGGTGGAAGCCGACCGGAATGGAGAAAAGGATGAACAAAACGAATGACAGACGCGCCAGGGAATCACTGAATACTTTGACGCCAAGCAATTTCGGCACGATCAAATACCATGCCATATACGCCGGCAATAGCCAGAAATACACAAGCGGGTGGCCAAAATACCAGAACAATGAGCGGCTGAGTTCGACGTTGATCGTATCCGTCCAGCCAAATGCCCAAGGAATGTATTGGAACAACACGGTCGCTACGACGCCTAAGCAGGCGATGAGCCACATAACGATAGTTGTAATGGTCATGAATGCGAACAGCGGGCTCAAGTGCCCTTTGTTTTTGCGGCGCCATGCCATGTAATGGCCGATCAGCGCAAAGCTGCTGATCCAAGTTCCGATGATAAAGAGCGCCAACCCTACATAAAACCAGCCGCTCGCTTTAAGCGGTGCGTAGAATGTATAAAGCACAGAAGCTTTGCCGGAAACGATCATCACGGTCGCCATGACCGTACCGAACAGGGTCACCCAAAAGCCGACCCATGAGTACAAGCGCACTTTCGGTCCGAATGTGCCGATGCTTTTGCTCATGCCTGTTGTAAAAAAGGCAAAAATGAAGAATGTCGTAAATATAAGTGCTAATAATACGCCGTGGGCGGTCAAGATTTGATAATAATCCAGCCAAGCTGGCAATTGCAATGCATCATTGCGGATAAACACCTGCAGCAGTCCAGCCAATGTCCCGATCAGGAAGGCCGCGTAAGCGACGCCGATATTTGCCAATGCGATTTTTCTGTCTTTTACAGCAATCATCTTAATACACCTCTATTTCACTGGACATCATATGGTGGCCTGTACCGCAGTATTCGTTGCAAAGAATCAAATACTTGCCAGGCTTCTCAAATGTGTAGGATTTCGTCGTAATTTGGCCAGGAACGACCATCATATTGACTTTTGTGTTATCAATTGTAAAACTGTGGACCACGTCTGTGCTGGTCACTTTGAAAATGATTTCTTTGCCGGCTGGCACTTTCATCTCCGGTGCGTTATAGCCGAAAGCCATCGCTACGATTGTCACTTGATAGGTATCATCATCCAGCTGAGAAACGCCTGGATTATCAAATGGCGCTGTTTCATTCACTTTTTCCGGGTCAATCGTATCCATCCCGCCAGAAGGGGTGTGGTCATGGGAAAAGGCGCTGACGCCGACGACGCTCAAAAATACAATGAGCGAAGCAATCCCGAAAACAAGCCAAATCTTTTCGTACTTATGTAAATGCATATCCATCTTCTCCTTTTTCATCCGTTTATGCTGCATGTCCCGCAGCTTATCTTGCCACGTACATCATGTAGACTACGACCCACATCACTACAATAATGACGCCTACGAAAAACACACTCACCAATGTCCCTTTTAAATTCACGCCTTGATGTTCATCGTATTTCTTGCTCATCCGCTCTCACCTCTTGTATTTATCTCTTGCTTCCAGATTAAGGCTTTGCTTCCGAAGACATTGTGATAAATGTCACACCTGTATCATTTTTTAGGTGCATTTTCATATTTTGGACAAAAAAACAAGCTGATCCGGATGGGATCAGCTTGTTTGGCAGGAATAGAGGATTGATTTATATTATTGGCGAACCGTTTTCAATGCCTTCGACCACGGTATAACCTGGTCCAGCATTTGGTTGACTGAATCTGCCTGCACCGGAGCCGCTTTCAATTCAGCGCCGTTTTCAAAGTCCGTGAATAAAGATAGAGCCGGGTGGACGCGGACATCCGCTACTGACAATTCACCCAGGATGCCGCGCAAATGTTCTGCAGCGCGCGCTCCGCCAACGGAACCGTATGAAACGATGCCGGCTGCTTTGTTGTTCCATTCTACGCGCAAATAATCCAATGCGTTTTTCAGGGAACCTGTGATGGAATGGTTATACTCCTGCGCGATGAAAACAAAGCCGTCCTGTGCCGCAACAGCTTCGGACCATCCCGCAGCGCCGGAAGCGTCTCCGCCGTTTTCGCCGAGCAGCGGCAATTTATAATCAGCGATGTCGATGATCGTGTAGTTCGCATCTCCGCGTTTGTCAGCCAATTCTTTTACCCAATCCCCTACTTGCGGGCTTAAGCGGCCTTCGCGTGTCGATCCTAAGATGATGCCGATGTTCAATGGTGTCATTGTTATTTCCTCCTTTGGTTGTTCAGTTTGCTGTGTTCCGAATAATTTATTTAGAAATCCCATTTTATCGATTTTCTCCCTTACAAATATTCTTTATCGATTGTGCGTGTGCTGCGTACCGTATCGATCGGACGCACCATTTTTTCAATCGCTTCGCGTTTTCCTTCGAGGAATGGCGGCAAGGATAATTTTTCACCCATCGTTTCATACGGCTCGTCGCCCATGAAGCCCGGTCCGTCTGTCGCCCATTCGAAAAGGATGCCCTGTGCCACACGTGCGTAAAGTGATTCGAAGAAGAAACGGTCCACATAGCCCGATGTATTGAATCCTAATGTTTGCATGCGGTCGATCCATTCTTTCAAAACATCGGTATCCGCTACCCGGAATGCTGCATGATGGACAGTGCCAAAGCCTTGGCGGCCAGCCGGCAGCAATTTATTGTGCTCAACGATTACTTGCGCGCCATTTCCGCCTTCGCCTACCTCGAACAGGTGCAGCGATCCTTCTTTAGCGATTTCCCGCATCAGCAGCGCTTTTTCCAATACTTCTTTCAATTGTTCGAATTCCGCAATGCGGATGTGGATCGGGCCCAGCCCAGTGATTGCGAATTCAAGCGGCACCGGGCCGTTCTGCCACGGCGTTCCAGCTGCGACGCCTTCGTTGTATTCGTCAGAAATCAGCATGTATTGCTGATCGTCGAAATCCGAGAACGAAATGGTTTGTTTGCCGAAAACTTCCTGGATGCCTTTATGCTTCACTTCGTATTTATCAAAACGCTTGACCCAGTAAGCCAAAGCTTCGTCAGTCGGGACGCGGAACGCTGTTTTGTATATTTCGTTCGTGCCATGCGTGCCTTTCGGGATGCCGGGAAAATCGAAAAACGTCATGTCGGTGCCAGCTGAACCTTTGTCATCCGAGAAAAACAAATGGTAGGTCTGGATATCATCTTGGTTCACTGTTTTCTTGACCAGGCGCATACCCAGTACATAGGTGAAAAACTCGTAGTTCTTTTCGGCGCTGCTCGTGATAGCCGTTACGTGGTGGATCCCTTTTAATTCGTTCATGAAAATCTCTCCTTTAAATAAATTATGGGTTAATATCTCGAATTCGAGATATATGATTAAAAAAATTTTAGCCCAAATCAGTGGCTGGAAAAGTGGATTGTACTTGCAAATAAATTATCTTTAATTCGAGATAATAATACCATGCATTTTTTAAACCGTCAACAACTTGATTTCAAAATCAAAAAAAGAAGATTCCCAACATCAGGAATCTTCTTTTGGTCACTTCTTATTTATTGCGCAGCGGCTGCAAGGCATTTGTCCACGCATTGACTTGATCCAACATGACGCCGACCGACTTTTCATGGACTGCTGCCGGTTTGAACTCGTGCATATCGACAAAATCAGTGAATAACGACATCGCCGGATGTGTGCGCACACTCGCCACCTGCAATTCAGCCAGAATGATCCGCAGCGACTCCGCCGCCCGGACACCGCCCGACGAACCATAGCTGACAATGCCTGCTGCTTTATTGTTCCATTCCACATACAAATAATCGATGGCATTTTTCAACGCTGACGTTACGCCATGGTTGTATTCGGGGGTAATGAACACATAGCCGTCCAGCTCCTTGATTTTCTTTGCCCACGGAATGGCTTCAGGTGTTTTGTAATCCTGGCTGTACGCAGCCGAAATCGGTTCCGCATACATCGGTAAATTGAATTCCTTTAAATCCACTATTTCGTACTCTGCGTCTCCGCGCTTGTCTGCAATTCCCTTGACCCATTCCGCCACTTGCAAGCTATTGCGCCCAGGCCGTGTACTGCCAGTAATAATGCCGATTTTCGTCATAAAACTGATTCCTCCTCAAATTGTGATCATGCTTCGATTTCGAGACTTTCACTCTTTGATGCACTTTTATCATAATTGAAAGAGTGGAGGGGTTCAAATGAAAAGACTGAATAGTTAAAATTGTGATGGCATTTGATCCTTGTCTTACTTCTATTTTTCTTTTTCGGATAAACGCATGAAAGCATTTATTCTTTTTCCAAAAATAAATCTTTAATGGGATTTATTAGTATAATGACAATAGGAATCCAGAATAATAAGAAAAGAAACTATATCGATGGAGGTGTTGCCATTTGAAGAAAAAGATCTTATACATACTTTCATTGCTTATAATTATCGGTTTAGGTTATGCCTTATTTTATTTCAATCAATACTCGATTAAAGAGGATGAAACGGCTATTCATAGTGCATTGACGAAATGGGATAACCGCGGAACGGATGTGGAAACAGAAATTGATATTTTGAAAATCGTCCAATTAGACAAAACCCGTTCTTCCATCGTTTTGTATGAAACGCCAGACAAGAATATCGGCTATGCCCAACTTATTAAAGGATGGAACGGAAAGTACAAGATTCATCAATCGGGATGGGGCACCAATACAGTTTCTTATAATGATGTCAAAACGAATGACGGTGTATATGGAGTTTTGGTGGGGAAAAATCCTGACTTGAAGATCAATCATATTGTTGCTAAATCTAACGATGGAGATTTTAGTTTCACACCACAGATTCCCAAAGAAGAAACTTTTGCAGTCTATGAAAAGCTGCCCACTGATTTAAAAGAAACTTTCCTTCCCGATATCACTTTTTATTACGTTAATGAACAATTACTTGAACCGTTAGGGAAATGAAGTTCAAGAAGATGCATTACATATGTCTTTATTTATTGATGCTTTACTTAATCTTAAGAAAATCGATTTATCGTTTCTCCAGGGCCTGGCTTTTCGAAGCGGCCAATTGAGACTGCAGGAATTCCTCCTTATATAGAGGATGAATAACTATTGTTGCATTTCTTATAATATGTAATTGAGGATTCTATAAATAAAAGGAGAAACTCTACATCAAGTTTCTCCTTTTCGTCTTCTTCTATATAAATAAAAAATTCTATACTTCAAAGCCTTCTTCCGCTTCCGAGCCGGCGAAATCTTCTTTCGCATCCATGCGGTAGCTGATAAACGCCAAGCCCGAAGCGATCAGCGCACTCAAGCCGCCGACCCATGACAGATGGACATAGCCGCCGTTCGCGACCACGTATCCGCCAAGTGTCGCACCCAACGCAATGCCGATATTAACTGCAACCGGCGTTAAGGATGACGCGAAATCTTTCGCTCCCGGTGAATACACCGTCGCCAAGTTCATCAAATACATTTGGATCGTTGCGTTCATTGCATAAATCATGACCGCCATGGCCATCAGGCTGACGAGCCCGGCAAACGTGGATCCCATTGTAAAGTATAAAGAGCCTAAAATAACCGCTTGGACAATAAATACATAGCGAAGCTTGCTTACGCCGTTGTGGCTGGCGATTTTTCCGGCCAGCACATTGCTGAAGATTGAAAATGCGCCGTATGCCAATAAAATCACGCTCACGTAGCCCGTCGCAATGCCTAAGCCTTCTTCAAGAATCGGTGTGATATACGTATAAATCGTATACGTTCCGGCAATTGAAAATGTCGGGATAAAGAATGCCAGAATCATCCGCGGATTGCCCAGCAAGCTGAGCTGTTCCTTGGCCGATCCTTTTTGCACTTTCAGTTTTCTCGGCAGAATAAAAATCGCCATGATCAAACTGATGATTCCTAAAAGTGTCGTGAACCAAAACGTCAGCTGCCAATTGCCCAGCTGTCCGATTAATGTGCCTAAAGGGACACCGATGACATTGGAAATCGTGAATCCGGCAAAAATCAATGCGATGATGGGACCTTTCTTGCTTTCCGGCATGATGTCGCTGGCAATGCTCATCGACAGCGCAACCAATACACCACTGACGACAGCCGTAATAACCCGGGAAAAGATCAAAAGCTCATACGTGCTCGATAATGCGCTGATGGCATTGCCGATAATGAACAAAGAAATCAAGGTCAGCATCAGAGGATATTTCGGGAAGCGGCTGACGTAGACAGTTACAATCGGCGTGCCGATCGCGTAAGCAATGGCAAAGCCAGATACCAAGGTGCCTGCCACGGCAAGGCTGATCGTTAAATCTGATGACACTTCCGTCAGCAGGCCGACGATGACAAATTCACTCGTCCCCATGACAAACGTCAAAAGCGTCAATGTAAATGCTAAAATTTTCTGTTTCGTGCTCAATGATTCTTTTTTTACTGCTGTTTCCATAAAAAACTCACTCCTATTTCTTCTTTGAATCTTGTGGATGCAAAACATATAGATATATCTAAAAATCTCGATATTGGAAATCAAAAAAAAAGACACCGCGTTTTGCTAAATTTCTTCGTTGATGAATTTAGCCACTTTCGCCAATGTCTCTTCATTTCGTCTGTAATACGTCCATTGCCCATAGCGCACTGCTTCCAGCAAGCCTGCTTTTTGCATGAGCGACAAGTAATGGGAAACGGTCGATTGAGATAAATTCACCTTTTCTTGAATATCCCCTACACAAACGCCGCCCTTGATGCTTACCTCCTTCGGCAGATGCGCTTGCTGTGCCGGGAAATTCTTCTCCGGTTCTCTGAGCCACTTCAAAATATTAAGACGGGTTTCGTTTGACAATGCTTTGAAAACATCTAAAACATTTAAATTATCCATGCGCCTATCTTATATCGAATTTGTTCGATATGTCAAAGGGAATGATTTTGAAAAAACTCAATTGACCAAAGAAACCGGCCATCCTTGAGTCGCCAGGATGGCCGGTTTCTTTGGTATAAAGCTTGATTTCTATGCAATAATTCCATGAAACTTAAAATCAGCTCCATGTAAAGATAAGGACCTTTTCTTTCACGCACGTTCTCCATCTCTTGCAGCTCCCACATCCTTGAATCCGGCCAGCATCACATATCCCAAAACGACTCCCGCAATCGTCGGGACAGTTGTTCCACCCAGCAAAATAATGTCTGGAATGCGAAGCCAGCCTTCACCTATTGGCAAGAAGGGTACGAATGTCATGACAACAAGATACAGTGCAGGCAATCCAACCGCAGCGAAAAGCACCCAGTCAAATTTCCAAGCGCCTCTATTTTTCATTTGCAGGATGAATTTCGGCGTGCGGATCAGCAAGCCCATAACTACGGGAAACAATGCGATGTATGCTTGGCGCGGCAAAGGATTAAATGTCCTTTGTGCGGTTTCAGCTATTTGCTGCTGAAGCAGCATCCCCAAGTACAAAATAAATCCGATGGCCAGTGTCCAGATGAAATAATACAGAAACCTTTTCAAAACCGTATCCCCCTTTGTCTTCTTGTTACTGAAATGTTGCTAATACCTTTATATACGCAACAGGAAGACAAAGCGTTCCATTTATTTGGAAATAAAGTTAATGCATAACGACACAAACAATTCATTAGCATGAGGTTATTTTAATTAATGATGCAAGCCATGATCGTATCTCCAAAAGTTCTTACGTCTTCTAGATAATCGTAGCCTTCAGGCGACCCGAAACTGTTAAATGCTCTTACCGCCACCAGATTGTATTTGGGAACCACCAGCAAGGCCACGCCCGTATAGCCCAATATTTGAAATGATCCCTTTGGAACAGATGCCCCAATTTCCGACTTTATGGCGGGTGAATCTTTCACAAACCACAGGAAGCCATTTTGAGGAAGATCCGCATCAATCGTTTCCGGGCTTTGGACAGCTGTGGCTAACCCAACGATTTCGCTTGGAACTATTCTTTCTCCGTCCACGAGGCCTCCGTTCAGATGGAGTTCCCCCCATTTGGCGAGCTCTCTGGCAGATGCATACATATTTCTTTCATCGCCGCAAATGCTTGTTCCGTTGTACCAGCTCGGATCATCAGGATCCCGTATCACCTCAACCAGATTTTCGTTCATTTCTGCGTACCAACCTGTTTCGGTGAAATCAATTTTAGTGAAGGCTTGTTCGCGCAAAATTTCCGCAATAGTCTGTCCTGTGGCATTTTCGATAACCTTAGTTAGTGTATTGATCCCAATACCGCGGTAAGCCCAGCTTTCACCCGGCAAAAATTCTTTCTGGATTTCCGATCCGTTTTTCTTGAGGCCATGGGTGTGCGTTAAGAGGTGCCGAATCGTGACTCCCTTATAAATTTCAAGGTCTGCCGCTGGGTAATAATCTGTTGCTAAATCATCGATTGATTTTATAAATCCTTCGTAAACAGCATAAGCCGCTGCAAAACCGATGTAGTTTTTTCTGACGGAAGCAATATGGAACTGGCTCGCTGCGCCAATTTCTTTCGCATTTTCACCCGCTGAATGTGTTCCCCAATATTCTTCCACCGTGACCATGCCATTGTGCATGATCAAAAGCGCTGATCCGGTGCAGTCAACCAGCCTAGCCGTGTTTTTAACATGTTCTATTACTGGTGCAAATGATTGATCTCTCTCTCTAATAGTTCCCATAGCTCCTCTGATTCCCCCTGGACTTAATGAATTAAAAAAGTTCTTTATATAGAAACAGTTTACGTTGGCCAATCAACGTTAAGCCTTCAAAAGCTTGGCGTTGATCGCGACAATGACCGTGCTCAAACTCATAAAGACCGCCCCGATTGCCGGGCTGATGAGAATCCCCCACGGTGCGAGAACCCCTGCAGCCAAAGGAATCGCGACAATGTTATAGCCGGTGGCCCACCATAAATTCTGCACCAGTTTTCGATAGGTTTTTTTCGACAGGTCGATTAGTGCGACCACATCGTTCGGATTGCTTCTGACGAGTATCACATCGGCTGTCTCCATCGCAACGTCCGTACCCGCTCCGATGGCAATCCCCAGATCAGCTGTCGCGAGTGCCGGTGCATCGTTCACGCCGTCGCCAGTCATCGCCACTCTTCTGCCGCTGTCTTTGATGCGTTGAATTTGCTGGGCTTTGTCATTCGGCAGCACTTCCGCGTACACTTCGTCGATGCCTACCTGCTTCGCTACCCAGTCCGCCACTTTCTGGTTGTCGCCCGTCAGCATGATCGAATGGATCCCTTTTTCTTTTAAGGCCGCCACTGCTTCCTTCGCCGTATCACGGACGATATCTGCCAGCGCCACCATTCCCGCGAGCTGTTCCTCCACAAGCACGAAAACCACGGTTTTCCCTTCTTCCGATAAGCGATTAAACTGCTCGCTATTGTAATCAAGTCCATTGCTGTTCACGTAGCCGGGACTGACGACATTGACTTTCCGCCCATCCACCATTCCTTGGATCCCTTTGCCGGTAATCGATTCAAAACCGCTCACTTTGCCGATCGACAGCCCTTTTGCTTTGGCTGAATTCACGATGCCTGTGGCAATCGGGTGTTCTGAGTTCTGTTCAATCGCCGCTGCGAGCTGCAAGACTTCCTCTTCGTCATAATCGCCAGCTGACACAACGTCTGTTACGCCAAACTCCCCTAACGTCAGTGTTCCGGTTTTATCAAATACGACGGCATCCAAATTCCGCGCCCCTTCGAAATCTGCCCGATTGCGGATCAAGAGACCTTTTTTCGCAGAAATCGATGTCGAAACCGCAACAACCAGCGGCGCGGCCAACCCTAACGCATGAGGACAAGCGATGACCATGACGGTCACCATCCGTTCAATTGCGGTGTCGAACGCATACCCGAGCGCAAGCCACACGGACAGCGTCACAAAGCCCGCCCCCAATGCCAGGTAAAACAGCCATTTAGCGGCGCGATTCGTTAAATCCTGTGTTCTGGATTGAGATTCCTGTGCTTCTTTCACCATCTGGATCACTTGCGCCAAATAAGAATCTTCCCCGGTCTTTTCCACTTCGATGACCAGCGAACCTTCTTTATTGACCGAGCCGCCGATGACCTCTTCCCCTGCAACTTTATCAATCGGAATGGATTCCCCGGTCAACATTGATTCATCGACAGTTGATTTTCCTTCTATAATCATCCCGTCAACCGGCACCTTTTCGCCCGGTTTGACCAGCACCCGGTCGTTGGCGCGGATTTCGGCTGTGGGCACATCGTGGACTTGGCCGTGTTCATCGAACCGGTGCGCCTCACTCGGCATCAGTTTGACCAGTTGCTCCAAGGCATTGGACGCGCCCATAATCGAACGCATTTCAATCCAATGCCCCAAGAGCATGATGACGACCAAGGTTGCAAGCTCCCAGAACAGCTGGTTGCCGTCCCACCCAAAAACCACAACGGTGCTGTAGCTATAGGCAATCGTGATGGCCAAAGCGATCAAAGTCATCATGCCCGGGTTCTTTTCCTTCAGTTCATTGATTCCGCCGATCAAGAATGGCCAGCCGCCGTAAAAAAAGACCAATGTTGATAATGCGAATAAAATATAGAGATCGTTGTCAAAGCGCCAGTCGACTCCCATAAAATGCTGGATCATGGGGGATAAAGCCAAAATCGGGATGGTAAGAATCAGCGAAATATAAAAGCGCTTCTTGAAGTCTTCCACCATGTCGCCGTGTCCTTGGTGAGCATGATGCCCGTTATTGCCATGTTCTGGCTGCGCTTTTTCGGGGTGGCTGGCAGGTTCGCTGTGTGGCTGCATTGCCGGAACGTCGTGCTGTTCAGGATGATGATGTTCTCCATGCTTTGCCATTCGGTTTCACCTCTTGGAAAGTTTTTTAAGAGCGGTTTCAGGGCTTTCTTTTTTTCATTTTAATATGAAACTGTCGAGAAAATATCGAGAAAATTCCGTTTATTCCAGAAATGCCATGTCGTTTGCCTCATAAAAAACGCCCCCGGTCTATCGTCGTCTGCACAACAATAAGCCGGGAGCTCTACTTCTCTCAATCAATCTTGCAAAATGAAATTGGGCAATTCTCGCAATTGATCTCGTGTTTTAAAAATGCGATGTCGTGGATCAATATTTTTCCTTCCACCAAAGAGACTTTCTGCTTTTTCTTCAAGTCATTGAGCATGCGGTTGACCACTTCCCGGGTCATGCCGCAGAAATTCGCCAGCTCCTGATTCGTCAACACCATATCGATGAGGACACCCTCAGCTTTTGGCACGCCATAGCTATTGCTGAGCCTGATGAGCGTAGAATACAGCGCTCCTTTTTTGCCGTGCAGCATCAAATCGCGGAATTTGGTCTGCGTTTTCTGTTGATCGAGGCCCATCCACCGCATAAAGGCGGCAGCCAGTTTGACATTTTCCAAAAGCGCTTCTTCCAGGTCTTCAATAGCAATTTTCATGCAGACGACATCTTCCAACGCTTTCGCATCCAGCATATAAATGGAACGGTCCGAAAATACCGTCACTTCCCCGACCAATTGGTCTGGTCCGCAAATGCGCAGCGTCAGCTCACGGCCATTCGGCGTCACTTTGCCAATCTGGACTTTCCCTGCCTGCATAATATAGACGCCCTTGATGGCATCGCCTTCTTGAAAAAGATAGGTTCCTTTATTGTATTCCTTGATGCTATGGCGAATCGTTCGAAGCTCCGCCAATTCAGTCGCCAAGTTGCCTTCCATCATTTGTTCTTCCAAAAAAACACGCCCCCTTGTCGGCCGGCCTTTTCCCTAATCTATTACTGCAATCATAACATAATTACCCATTTTTTCCGAACTGAATTTTCTGACAGCATTTTCTTTTTGAAGATGTGTTTCACCTCGCCACATTCTCCATAAAACCTTGGCCAATAAGCAGGAACTGTAACGCTGTTTATAGAAGATTAGTTAAGACAGAGAAGGAGGAATTCATTATGACATTGAAATACCATGAAATTCTCGTAGCTATTGACGGCTCAAAAGCCGCGGAACTGGCTTTTAAAAAATCGGTGGCAATTGCAGCCAGAAACAACGCTTCGTTGAACTTGGTCAGCATCATTGACACATCGTTCGGCTCACTTGAAGCATATGGCCGCGAGTTCGCTGATAAAGCTACAGCATCCGCGCAGGAACTGCTGGAACAATATAAAAAAGAGGCTGAAATCGGCGGCGTCCACAACGTTAATATCATTGTAGAATTGGGCAATGCCAAAGCGAAAATTCCTGGAGAACTTGCCAAACGGTTGAATGCGGATCTGATTGTCTGCGGCGCAACCGGTTTAAGTTCCGCGGAACGCATCTTCCTCGGCAGCGTGTCGGAGCGAATTGTGCGCACTGCAAAAGTGGATGTTTTAGTTGTTAGATCCGAAGATACAATTTCAGAATAATAGTTGAATAATTAGAAAACTCCTTCTCTGTTATTTTCGAGAAGGAGTTTTTTTGATTGTTACAAAAATAATATAGTTTCCCCTATTACCCTTGTCATACTTTCCTAAACCATTTGATACGCAATTGTAATAAAAAATTAGTGTTTATGGTGGTACAATACTTTTGCCGGCTTTTTTAGAGCGGTTTTCATCACTGATTTTTACTTTTTCAATATAGATGATTACTCTTTGACACATAGACATAAGGAAATGAGAGAGGGGAAACAAGAAGTGAATTTATTATCTAAACTTACTGCCGGCGCGATTGCCGCAGTGTTGGCTCTATCAATTTTCATTCCTGCAGCTAATGCAGATTCATTGGGAGAGCTAAAAAGCAAGCAACAAGAGGTGCAGCAAAAACAGAGCGAATTGAATTCTGGAATCCGTGAAAAAGCAAACGAAATCGCGGAAAACGAAACGAAACTTGAAACGATTATGAGAAAAATTATGGAATTGGACAAAAAAGTTCAAGAAACTGAAGCGAAAATCGCCGATGTCCAAGCTCAAATCGATCAAACTAAAGCTGAAATCGATGCATTGCAGGCTTCTATCGTGGAATTACAGCGCAAAATCGATGAGCGTACTGAATTATTGCAAGAACGTGCCCGCGCTATTCAGATGAGCGGCGGATCTGTAGATTACATAGATGTATTGCTTGGCGCAAACAGCTTTGTTGATTTTATTGACCGTTTTTCAGCAGTAAATACGTTAATCGAAGCTGACCGCGAAATCATGCGTGAACAAGCAGCTGATAAAAAATTGCTTGCTGAACAAAAAGCGCAAGTCGAAACGAAATTGGCTGAGCAGGAACAGCGCAAAGCTGAACTTGTCGAGTTGAAAGCTTCACTGGACGGCCAGAAAAAAGAGCAGGCCCAGCTTGAAGCGGACCTGAAAGCAGAACAAGCACGATTGGCTAAAGAGAAAGCTTCTTTGGAATCAGAGCACGATAAGCAAATGACAATCGGTGCAGGACTTGCATCTAAAATTGAAAAAGAGCAAGCCCGCCTTGCTAAATTAGCAAGAGAAGCTGAGTTGAAGCGTCAGCGCGAAGAAGCGGCTGCACGTAAAGCACAGGCTGCAGCAGCAGCAAAAGCAGCGGCTTCGGCAGCAGCTTCAGCGAAAAGCTCAACACCAGCCGTTTCATACGCATCGGCACCAGCACCTAAAGTCGGCAGCGCAAACTTCATCAAACCGGCTGCTGGCAGATTCACATCAGGATACGGTGGACGTGACATCGGCGCAGGTGCTGAATCCCACTTGGGACTTGATATCGCAAACGTGACTGGCACACCAATCGTTGCAGCAGCTGGCGGCTATGTATCATTCGCCGGCAACATGGGCGGCTACGGCAATGTAGTTATCCTGACGCACTCGATCAACGGACGTTCATACGCAACAGCGTATGCACACATGAACTCTGTAGGCGTATCTGCAGGGCAAGCTGTTTCACAAGGCCAGTTCATCGGCGCAATGGGAAGCACAGGACGCTCGACCGGTCCTCACCTTCACTTTGAAATCCACATCGGATCTTGGAACGGTGCACGCTCAAATGCAGTAAACCCATCACCATATATCCAGTAAATTTAGTAAAGTCTGTCCCGTTGCGGGGCAGGCTTTTTTTGTTGTCTTAGCATCCTTTTTTGTTAACAGGCGTTAAAAGTTTTTTTAAAGGCATTCACTCGAAGTTAACACGCATTCGCTGAAAAACAACATGCATTCGTCCAGCGTTAACATGAACTGTTCGGAATTTAACCGGCATTAGCATAACAACATCAAGCCACAAACCAAACTCAAAAGCATATTATGAAAAGCCCTTTGCCAAAGCAAAGGGCTCCTCAATCGAAAAAACGCATTCCACAGCGGCGGAATGCGTTCATGCGCAGTATCAAAAAATTTCTCTGGATTATGCAACAGCCCCGCATTTACTCCCGGCTTTTATTTGCCGCCGTATAATTGCTGCAGTTCGTCTTCTTTCATCGTGAAGCGATGTTCTTCGGCTGGGAATGCCCCCGCTTTGACTTCCGACACATAGGTGCTCAAGCCATTCTTCATCATTTCGCCGGTTTCCGCGTAAGAACGGACGAATTTCGGCAAATGATGGGAACCGTATTTCAAGATGTCGTGGTAAACAAGCACTTGGCCATCGGTGTCGGCCCCTGCCCCAATGCCAATCACTGGAATGGATACAGCCGCAGTCACTTCGCGGGCCAGCTGATAAGGGATGCATTCGAGAACGAGCAGACAAGCTCCCGCAGCCTCGCACGCTTTCGCGTCTTCAATCAGTTTGTGAGCAGCATGCGCAGTCTTGCCCTGCACTTTAAAGCCTCCCAGAACACCAGCCGTCTGCGGCAATAAACCAAGATGTGCCACAACAGGGATGCCGGTGCGCGTCAGCAGACGCATGACATCCACCACTTCATCCGCGCCTTCGAGCTTCAGCGCTTCCGCTCCCGTTTGCTGGAAGATGCGGATGGCGTTCTGCAGCGACTGGTGAATATCCCCGTGGAATGAGCCGAACGGCATGTCAACCACCAGGAATGTATCCCGTGCGCCGCGGCGTGCCGCTTTGCCGTGGTGGATCATATCATCGATCGTCACGTTGACCGTCGAATCGTAGCCGAGCACGACCATGCCCAGCGAGTCGCCGACTAGGATGACATCAACTCCGGCTTCTTCTGCAAGTTTGGCCGACGGGTAATCGTATGCCGTCAACATGGCGATTTTCTCGCCCTCTTTTTTCATTTTCAATAATGATGCTGTGTTCTTCATTTACTTTTCTCTCCTTTCGGGGAGAAAACCGATTAAAAGCCCTCCTGTACAAAAAATGGACAGGAGGGCAGGAATTGAGCAGTTGGTTTTCTCCGTCCCTGTCGTTTGAAGATCAAGGCGAACTTATTTTTTTATGGTCTTCCAGGCAAAGCCGGTGCAGTTCGATTAGGATACTGCCCTTATTTCCACTATAGCAGAAAGAGGAAAGGAGTGGGAACCTTCAGATTTCAGGCATCGCAATTCTTCCCAGATGCGAAAATAATTCTTCACGCCTTTTCTTGAAATGGTCGTAATGGTGTTCGCCGCCTTCAATTTCCTTGAAACGGGCGTGCGGCATTTTTTTCTTTATAATGGCAAAGAAAGAGCGGCTATTTTCAAGAAACGCTTTCTGTATATGCGGCGACGGGCCTTCAGCAGTGCCGCAATCCATGTAAAAATTGGCGATTGCTGATAAATCAGCTGCAGCAGCCAAGTTTTCGATTTCCTCCCGGTTGGCGTAAAATGCAGAAGAAAAGATGACCACGTTCCTGAAGGTCCACGGATAGCGCAACGCAGTATACACGGTGATCAATCCACCCAGTGAAATGCCGGCAAGCGTTGCCGAATCCGGAAGCGTCCGGTATGTCCGGTCGATATACGGCTTTAAGGCATGAACCAAAAACTCCGAATAGCCATGCCCTTTGCCGCCAAACGATACATGTTCATCTTCGAGCAGTTTTTTGCTGTATTCGCCGTTTGGCCACGGACAATATTCATTGCGCCGCTCTTCGCTATTCTGTTCAACTGCCACTACGATGACGCCAAGCCCGGCCTTTTGAAGATACTCTTCCAGCTCGAGTGACTGGCCATCATTTGCTTCATCGGCCGCGAACACATTTTTACCGTCCTGCATATAAACGACCGGATAACGCTGGTTCGTCTCGTAATACCCCTCTGGAACATACACCCGAATAGCCTGGCCCCTATCAAGACCAGGAATATGGAGTTGAAAAACTTCTATCATATCAGCCCTTCTTTCCACCATCTTCCGCCACATCAAGCGAATACACAAAAACTTCCTTACCGCCCATGGATACGGCTTTCTCAAAACCCATGCCGATCGATTCCGCCACTTTTCGGGAAGCCTTATTTTCCGGCTGGATCAACGACACAAAGCGTTTTCTTCCCAACCGCTCGATGCCGTAATCGCGGATTGACGCAGCCGCTTCCTTGGCATAGCCCAAACCCCAGTATTGCGGGGCGATCCAATAGCCGATTTCGAGCTCTTCGGCTCCATCTACCGTCTGCTGGACCAAACCGGCATGGCCGACCGGTTTTCCATCTTCGAGCCGCACCAGCAGCCGCAAACCGGTTTCCGGCGCTTCTTTGTATGACCGGTAAATCCAATAGAGGAATTCGTAAGCTTGGCTGCGGCTGCGGGTTTCACCGTCGCCGATAAAGCGCACTACCTGCGGATCGCCTAGAAGCGAGCAAAGAAATTCGAAATCCTCGTCCCGGTATATGCGAAATTCCAACCGCTCGCTCTGCAGCAACTTGCCAGGTGATTCTACTCTGCTCTTCACGGGTCAACCCTCCCCTAGAAATTCCACCGGCAATACCGTTTCTTTTAATTTTCCGTCGTATTCCACACGGTAAGCTTTGGCAGCGGGCCTCGAGCTGACGGCACGCACAAAATCCGAGCCGATGTAATGGAGCGCTACCCCGTCATCTGCTGCCATCCCGCCTTTGACCGCGCCGGACTCCACCAATTGCTGATAGGCCGGACGCCGCTCTTCCTCCCCGTCATAATGCGGGCAATTGCTGCCTGCCAGAAAACCGAGCGGCTGGATCGGTTCCAGCTTATCGCCGTACGAATCCGTCACGCCGTCTTCGAACCAGCAAAGCGACCCGGCACTGATTCCCGAAAGGACGACCCCTTGCTCCCACGCTTTGCGGAGAATCGCATCCAGCCCCCATTCTTTCCAAAGCACCAGCAGGTTTTTGGTGTTGCCGCCGCCGACATAGATGATGTCTTTATCCAGCACGAACGCTTCCAAATCCCTGGCCGGCGGCTTGAACAGCGACAGATGGGATGGCACGCACCTTTGATTGCTGAAAAAATCATAGAACTTGCTGATGGCTGTATCCGAATCGCCGCTGGCCGTCGGGATAAAGCAAATTTCCGGCTCTTCTTTTGGCGATTGCGCCAATATGTACTGATCGAGCAACGGATTTTCCGGTTCCATCAAGAACCCTCCGCCGCCCATCGCAATAATCTGTTTCATCTTACACCTTCCATTCTGTTTTCAATAAAGAAAGCATGAAGCTATCGTGCGGACGTCCGCCTTGGTGCAAATAAGCACGCAGCAGCCCTTCTTTCTGAAACCCAATTTTTTGCAGCATCCCAAGAGAAACCTCATTTTCCGGAAAGACGACTGCACCCATCCGGAATATCCCCAGCTCATTGAACGAATGGTCCAATACTGCATGGACCGCCTCTTTCGCAATGCCTTTGCGCCAATGGTCGGGATGCAGCTCGTAGCCGATTTCCGCTCTTCCCACGCGCTTGTTCCAGTTATGGATGCCGATGGTGCCGACAAGTTCACCGCTTTCTTTCAAGATGATTCCCCAGCGAGCCGCCATGCCGCTTTCGAATCCTTTGCTGAATGACTGAATCATTGCGGCTGCCTGCTCGGGATCCGTAAATTTATCGGTGCCGTAATACTGCATCACATCGTCGCGCGACAAAATCTGATAAATGTTTTCTTTGTGCTGCTGGCCGATCTCAGCAAGCTCAAGCCGTTCGGTTTCCAAAGCTGTAAACCCCATGCTGCATCCTCCTTTTCTTCTCCTATTCCATTTCGCCATGGAGGCCCGGCACTCCTTCCCTTTCATTGCAAAACGATCATTGAGCTCAGAAATCGCAAAATAAAACGCTATAAAAATACCGCTCCCTCGGGAACGGTTTAATGCTGGCTTTTGGATGACCTGATTTTCATGCGCCACAGCTCTTCTGCCGCCCCTGAACCCAATAACACACCGAAGACGATGACGACAAAGCCGATCAAATGGTAGCCTGTTATGGTTTCTCCGAGGAATGCAGCGGAACCGAGAAGCGCAAAAAACGTGTTCAAATTAATGAAGATAGCCGCTTTCGAAGGCCCTACTTTCCCCAGGACATGGTTATACAGCATATGCCCGATCGCTGTTGCAATGATTCCGGAACCGAAGAGCATCAGCCAAAACGTAGTGTCCATGTCTGCAAACGCACGCCATTCACCAGGTTCCGTCACCAAACTGATCAGGAAAATCCCCACGGAGCCGATGATGAACATATACGCCGTCAACAAGCGCGGGTCCAGCGTTTTTGATGCTTTGCTGATGACCATGAAACTCATCACTTGGGCCACCATGGCGAGCAATATGTATAAATCTCCGGCAGAGGCCGTACTTGCTTGCGCATTGCCCGCTAATACAGTGGCAGCGACGCCGATAAATCCCAGGATGAATCCGAGCCATTGCCATTTTGTCGGCGTCAGCCGCAGCAATACCAAACTCAAGACAGCCGTCATGATCGGGCTGGAGCCAATGATCAAGCCCGAGTTCGTTCCACTCGTCAGTGAAATTCCTATGGAAATCAGGTAGTGATGGATAACGACATTGAGCAGCGCCCCCACTGCGATAAACGGCCATTCCTCTTTCGTCGGCTTTCGGACAAGCCTGAAAACCGCCAGAATGGCGAAGACCATCACCCCTGCAAGGAAGATGCGCAGCGATGTCATCGTCACCGGCCCCATCTGCGCCGTCAGGTATTTCATGACCGGCACATTCATCCCCCAGGCGAACATCACTGCCACCAGGATTATATATAATTTAAAATGGCTCATATCTATTCCCCATCCATGTTCCGCCAACTTCGCTTTTTCTGAATTATACCCCCTTTTCAGGCAGAATAAAAACGGATCGGAAAGAGAGATTCCCCCTTTCCGTCCGCCAATTGGGCTTGCATGGACATTATTATTCATTGAACGTTTTGCGGAAGCCGTAGAACGGGCGGTAGCCATGCGCTTCGTAATAGCTTTGGGACGTGCTGCTCGCCAGCATTTCCATACGCGTCTCCGGGTACAGGGCATGGACATGCGCTAATAATGCTTTGCCAATGCCCTCGCCGCGCCGATTTTCAGCAATCAGCAATTCACAAATATACAGCGTGATGAATTGGTCTGTCATGCCGCGCATGCAGCCGATAATTTCCCCTTGCTGTTCCGCAACGAACGCCACATTCGAATGCAGCCATGCGGCTTTCACCACATCCGGCTTCGATGCAAGGTTTGTCCATCCTTCTGATTCATTCAGCCGTTGGATGGCCGGAAAGTCGCTGTCTTTATAAACACGGATCAAGATCTTTTCAGTTGTCTCCACAAAAAATCACCTTTCTATCAACAGGACATCGCTGTCTGTCAGCCGTTCTACCTGCAGATTATGTGCCGCTTCGAATTCAGCAATCCGCTGTTCCACCGTTTTACCGGTACTGTCGGGGAATTTATCTTCCCGGCCGTAATGCGGGAAAATCGGCTTTGGAAAAATGCCCAATCCTTTTAAGTCTTTTAAGTTCACGGTATTCATCGAGGGTGTAAAGCAATTGACGATTTCGATATGGGGACCGAAAATCATGGCACCGGCGCTGACTCCTATGAAAACGGTATCGCGTTCCATCAGCTCTTCGATGACCGTCTCCGCCCCACTTTCCTTCAACTCGCGCAGCAAGCGGAAGGGATTGCCTCCACATATGTAAAACACATCGTATGCCAATAAATTCCGGGCATCTTCAAATTCGACGTCCAGAAAATCCACCGTCATAAGCCCCATCTCCAGAAAATCCTCTTTTGTTTTCACGGCGAATGGGTTTTTTTCCTTTTTCGAAGAAGCGGTTGTGATAATTGCTGCTTTTAGAACAGAAATCCGGCCGTCAATAAGCTGCAGAAAATCATCTTTTACCGATTTTGTAAAAAAACCTTTAGAAGTTAAAAAGATATGCGCCATCTGCGTCAGCCTTTCCCCGATTAATGTATTTCTGCTTCCGTGAGTGATTCATCAAGCTCTGTTGTCCGCTTCGGCTTGGCTGCGAAAAGCTGCAGTCCCATACTGGCGAGCGCCAGCAAAATCCCGGCTCCGAATAAGATACTGCCAAAAACAACAAAAACAAGCGTATTTGTTTCCATGATCAATTGATAAGTTTCTCCGTCTCCTATGCTGTCATACTGGCGATTCAACCATCCACTCGCGCGCGCCTGGCCAAAAGCCGTACTGGATAAACTCAGAGTGATGCCGGATACGACTAATAATACTGCTGTCCACCACATTGCATACAAACGCCCATCCATTTCCTCTTCCCCTCTCGATAAAACTGATGCCCGCTGAAATGAAAGCGGCAGAAAAATCCTCTCAAAAAGCCGGCATCAAAGCCGGCTCTATTCTTTCACACATCCAAACATGCCTGTATCCTGCGTATCGCGCTCAACTCTCTTAATATTAGCAGAAGCTCTCTCTAAATTAAATATGTTTTCTGATAAATTGAAGAGAAAGAAAACATCACGCTGAATTAAAGACGTGATGTGCTGGTGCAAGAGGCGGTATTCTGCCTTTACGCAAGGACAATTTGATTTTTCCCATTCTGCTTTGCTTTATATAGGCAAGTATCCGCCATGTGGAATAGCTCTTTAAAGCTCTTGACTTTGCCGTTCAAGTTATCGGAAATACCGATGCTGATAGTCAGCGGCTTAGTCGCTGCTTCGCCCTCAAATTCAATGGCGGCCAACGCCTGTTGGAGCTGCATCGCCTTTTTCTCGCCGATTTCCAGCGAACCTCCTTGGATCAAGATGACAAATTCATCGCCGCCATAGCGGCCGACCAAATCTTCTTCCCGGAACACTTTCGAACAGGCTTGGCTGACCAATTTGATGGCTTCATCTCCGAATAGATGGCCATTGTTGTCATTGATGGATTTGAAGTCATCAATGTCAAAAGCAAGGCATAATATTTTATCATGTGTCGCGGCTGCCTGCTTGAGCCATTTATTGGTCGTTATTTCTATGTAGCTGCGGTTATACAATCCTGTCAGGTAATCCGTATTTGCTTTTCGTTCGTACTCGACGATATTGTGCTTGATATCAAGCTTTAACGCGGCAAGCGCCAACTCGCTGTGATGGATTTCGTTGAGCAATTGGATATATTGCTTCTGGACGACGTAGCCCAATTGGATATCTTCCATCAACTCGCATAAACGACAGCGTTCTTTTTCGATGCTTTGCAATAATTGCATGTCCTTGTAGCTTTCTGCCAAGTCTTTGGCGGAAGTATATGCCGCAAAAGCTTCTTTATAACGCTTCTGCTCAGCATACCAAGCGCCCTGGATACTGTAGCATTGCGATTTTTCCGGCATAAAATCATCAAGCATCGGGTCATTAAGCAATTCATCGAGCGCTTTGCCCGATTCCTCGAAGTTTTCCAAACCGATTTGGGCTTTGATCACGTTCATCTTAATCCTCATCAACCGAATCGGCTTTAATGCCCCGCTTTGTGCAGCATAATCCAGCGCCTTGCCAGCAGCTTCCAATGCTTCGGCAAACCGCTGTTCCATCAAGTACACATGGCTCATATTGCCGTAGGCTACGCTGATGAGCTTATGCTTCTGTAATTGTTGGCCTGTCCGGATGGTTTTGCGCAAAGTTTCCTTTGCTCGCGGGTAGTCTTTCGTGTATTCATATAAGAGAAACAGCACATGATATAAATTTAAATGATCCGACTCGTCTCCTTGGTCTTCGCATACTTCCCTATAGGACTCAATGCATCTAAAGGCTTCTTCGATATCGCCAATAAAATAATAGGATGCGGCAATATTCAAGTAAGCCGCCAGCATGGCTTTCGAATCGCCGCTCCTCTTTGCCTGTTCCAGTAGAATATAGCCTTTTTCAATGGTTTCACGGTATTTCCCTTCAGCCCTTTTGTCGGATACTTCACGTTTTAAGAGCTCTAAGCTGCTATTCGACATAGCCCACACTTCCTATCTAAATTAAAAAAGAGTAGTTATTTTTATCTATTTGACTTTTCTTTAGTTTACCCTGAAAAGACATTTTATTAAAGTAGTTTATTGAAGTTTATTGGAAAAATTATTCCAGATTCCAATTAAAAAAAGCCCGCAGCCAGAAAAAGGCTGCGGGCTTTATGGCATAAAATTCAGGTTAAAGGCTATCAGTGTATGTGCTTGCGCTGGAAATCTGAGATGCTTTCGTATTCGTCTTTCAACAGCCGCGACAAGCGGATGTAAATGGGCAGAAGTTCACGATAAATTGCAGACGCTTCCGGGTCCGGAGAATGGGTATGCGTTTCCCCGATCATGTCAGACACGATACTGAAGTCTTCGATTTCACCGATTGCATACATGCCCAGCACAATCGCCCCAAGACAAGAGCTTTCAAAGCTTTCCGGGATGATGACAGGCTTGTCGAAAACATCTGCCATCAGCTGACGCCACATTTCAGAGCGTGCAAAGCCGCCCGATGCCTGGATGCGCACCGGCTCTCCCGTCAATTCTTCAACAGCGAGCAGGACCGTATAAAGATTGAAGACGATGCCTTCAAGCACGGCGCGGATCATATGCTGTTTCTTGTGGTGAATGCTCAATCCGAAAAATGAGCCGCGGGCATTGGCATCCCAGAGAGGAGCTCGCTCCCCTGTCAGGTATGGCAGGAACAACAAGCCATCAGCACCTGTATTGACGTTGGAAGCGATATTCGTCAGAACGTCGTATGGATCGATGCCAAGGCGTTTTGCCGTTTCCGTTTCAGAAGTGGCGAATTCATCCCGCAGCCAGCGCAGGACGATGCCGCCGTTATTGACCGGTCCGCCAACGACCCAATGGTCTTCTGTCAGGACGTAGCAGAACGTCCGCCCTTTCGGATCCGTTTTCGGCACCGGTGAAACTGTGCGGATGGCGCCGCTCGTACCGATTGTCACTGCGATGACACCCGGGTCAATGGCATTGACGCCGAGATTCGACAACACGCCGTCGCTTGCGCCGATGACAAAAGGTACATCTTGGCGGATGCCCATGAATGCTGCGTATTCTGCAGACAATCCCGTCTGCAGATGGGTTGTCGGAACCGGACGGGAAAGTTTTTCTGCTGTGACGCCGGCAACGCCGAGCGCTCCTTCATCCCAATCGAGATTCTGCAAATTGAACAAGCCGGTCGCAGAAGCGAGAGAATGGTCGATGACATAGTCGCCGAACAGTTTATGGAAGACGTATTCTTTGATGCCGATGAATTTCTCGGCTGCTTCAAAGATGGCTGGCTCGTCTTCTTTTAACCAAACAAGCTTGGCTAGGGGCGACATGGCGTGGATTGGCGTCCCCGTTCGCAAGTAAATTTCGTGGCCGTCCATTTCTTCTTTGATTTTTTTGGCATGCTGTGCGCTTCTGGTATCTGCCCAGGTAATGCTTTGCGTCAGCAATTCGCCGTTCTTGCCGATAGCGATCAGGCTATGCATCGCTGCACTGAACGATACCAGTGCCAGCGACTTGGCGGGAATCGCGCTTTTGCGCAGCGTCTCCCGCACAGACGTCAGCACCGCGCGGAAAATTTCTTCCGGGTCCTGCTCGGCGATAAGCTGGTTCGGTGTATGGAGCGGGTACAGGACCGTTTCGCATTCCACGACTGTGCCTTTTTTATCGAACAGCACAGCTTTTGTTGATGTTGTTCCAATATCTACACCCAAATAATACGATTGATCAGGCATGCTAGCCCTCCTTTAGATACAAGAAAAAGAAAAAGGAGTTGGTCCTTTTTCTTTTTCTTTTTTTTCAAGTTGTTGAGATGTTCAACTTTTCATTCCGTTCCAGGCGGACGCTTTCCGCGGGGCGAGCGCCGAGCCTCCCTTGTTGCAAAAACCGTTGCTCCTGCAGCGCTATGCGCTTCGTCGCAAACAAGTTGGTCAAAACCCTTTTGCCCAACTTGTTCGCCGCCTTCCACTTCATTCAAAGATATTCCCTAAACATACAGTCACTTCTTTTACCGAAGAACCAAAAAGACACACTGTCTAAGGTTTCTTTTGGTTCTCAAGGTATGGAGCAAAATAGCTCCGACTCCCCAGAGAGCAGTGAATCGATACAGGAGCATATGTTTTAGCAGGACTGTTTTACAGAATATCAGATTCATATCTATCTTACCATTTAAGTGTAATTTAGCTTTCTCCGTTTTATTAGATAAAGAAGCTGATGATCAAGACTACGATGAAACCTGTGAGGCCGATGATGGTTTCCATGACCGTCCAGGATCTTAAGGTGTCTTTGACGTCCATGCCGAAGTAGCGGTTGACCAGCCAGAAGCCGGAGTCGTTGACGTGTGACAGGACGGTTGCCCCTGAAGCGATAGCGATAACGATCAGGCCGAGCGCCGGTCCTGTCATGCCGACCATTTCGAGCAGCGGCGTGATCAGGCCAGCAGCGGTTACCATGGCAACAGTTGCTGAACCTTGTGCGACGCGGACAGCTGTCGCGATGAGGAATGCCAGTACGATCGGCGGCAATGCCGAGTCGCCCATCATTTCTCCCAATACTTCCCCGACGCCAGAGTCGATCAACACTTGCTTGAAGACACCGCCGGCGCCCGTTACAAGGATGATGATGCCGGCAGGTTCAAGCGCTTTTGTTGCAATATCCTGTACTTCTTGGCGCGAGTAGCCGCGTTTTGTGCCGAGCAAGTAGAATGTCAGCAATGTCGCAATTGTCAACGCAACGAACGGATGTCCAAGAAAGACGAAGATGTCGCGTGCCATATTGCCTTCTTCAAGCAGCACCGATGAAACTGTGTTCAATAAAATCAATACAAGCGGGATAAGGATCAATGATGTGATCATGCCGAAGCTCGGAAGATCCTTGTCGTATTCGCGTTCTTCAATTTCCATATAATCCGGAATTTCAAGGTGGATCTTTTTGCCGATGTAGCGGCCGAATACAGGACCTGCTAAGATCATGGCTGGTATCCCTGCAAGTGTACCAAATAAGATGACCCAGCCGAGTTCAGCATTTACCAGCTGAGCGACCGCAATCGGCCCTGGTGTCGGCGGGATGAAACTATGTGTTACGGCAAGACCAGCTAAAAGCGGAATCCCGTAATGCAAAAGCGATTTGCCTGTTTTACGCGCTAAGCCGTAGACGATTGGCACCAAAATGATGAAACCGACATCGAAGAATACCGGAATAGCTACGATAAAGCCGGTGATGCCAAGCGCCCATTGCGCTTTGTCTTCGCCGAATTTATTGATCATCGTCGCAGCCAAACGTTCTGCTCCGCCCGATACTTCAAGCATTTTTCCGAACATCGCGCCGAGTCCGACGACGACCGCGACAAAGCCTAATGTGCCGCCCATTCCGTTTTGAATCGAAGTGATAACTTCACCCAGCGGCATTCCCGCGGCGATACCAACCAGTAAACTGACGAGCAAAAGTGCGACGAACGCGTGCAATTTCGTGCGGATTACCAAAAACAATAATAGAAAAATACCGGCAAGCGCCACCATGATCAATGTTGAACCTGACATTTCGTTTCCCCCTTAATATACATCCTCAAAAAATTTCATGTTATTTCTTTTCGACCGCGTGCCCGCCGAATTCATTGCGCAACGCAGCTACGACTTTCCCTGTGAACGTGTCATCTTCAAGTGAACGGTAGCGCATCATCAATGACAGCGTGATGACCGGTGCCGGAACATTCAGGTCAAGCGCCGTTTCCACTGTCCATTTGCCTTCGCCGGATGAATTCATCACGCCGCGGATGCCTTCCAATTTCTCGTCTTTCGAGAAAGCATTTTGCGTAAGCCCCATGAGGTAAGAGCGGATGATGGAACCGTTGTTCCAGACGCCCGCCACTTTTTCGTAGTCAAAGTCGAATTTGCTTTTGTTGAGGATTTCGAATCCTTCCGCAATCGACTGCATCATGCCGTACTCGATGCCGTTGTGGACCATTTTCAAGAAATGTCCGCTTCCCGCTTCACCTGTGTACAGATAGCCATCTTCCACTGAAATGCCTTGGAATAACGGTTCGATGTCTTTGAACTTCTCAGCGTCGCCGCCGATCATCGAACAGATGCCGTTGCGTGCGCCTTCCGTGCCGCCGCTTGTGCCGCAGTCGAATAAGAAGATGCCCTTTGCTTTCAATTCTTCCGCCCGGCGCACACTGTCTTTATAATTCGAGTTGCCGCCGTCAATAATCGAATCGCCGGTTTCCAACAATCCAGCCACTTCCGACATGACCGATTCCGTAATTTCTCCAGCCGGCACCATCAGCCAAACTGTGCGGGGCGCCGAAAGCTCGCTAACCAGTTCTTTAATTGATGAAACCTTCGTGAAACCGCTTTCTTCAATTACCGCATGGCTGTCATAGCCGACGACTTCATGGCCGTGGTCCGCTAGGTTCAATGCAAGATTCAAGCCCATTTTACCAAGTCCGATAACTCCGATTTGCATCATACAACCTCCTGTTTGAAAAAAGAATATTTTTCCGTAATAAGTTTATTGTATCAAATATTTTTCCGTACGCAACATGTTATTCTATAATTAAGAGAAATATCTGACACAGAAATGAGGGGCGCTTGATGAAAGAGCAGCAATTTGCGCTGGCAGCTATCCGGGGAAGCTACCAGCGATTCAGTGATAAAGAGAAGAAAATCGCCGATTATGTGTTGAACGACCCCAAAAACATCATTCACCTGACAATTAATCAGATTGCGGATGAACTCGGTCTGGCGGAATCGACCATTTTCCGTTTCTGCCAGCGTATCGGCTTTAAAGGCTTCCAGGCTTTCAAGATTTCACTTGCCGCCGAAGTTGTTGCACCGTTGAAAGATATCCATGAACAGATTGAAGAAGGCGACAGCGTGCGCAGCGTCACCGAAAAGGTATTCCGCTCCAATATCAACACGCTCGAAGAAACGCTGCAGATTGTTGATGCCGCAGCTATGGAACGCGCCGTACAGGCCATTATGAAAGCCCGCAAAACTGAGTTTTTCGGCAGCGGCGGCTCTGCCATGATTGCCATGGACGGCTACCACAAATTCATCCGCCTCGGGCTGCTTGTATCGATGAATTTGGATTCCCATATGCAGCTGATGGCGGCTTCGCAATTGCAAAAAGGCGATGTCGCGATCGTCATTTCGCATTCCGGCTCTACGACCGATGTGCTTGATATTCTGCGTGTGCTGAAAGAAAAAGACGTCACAATCATCTGTGTGACGAATTTCGCAAAATCACCTCTTTCAAAGGATGCCGATATCGCCCTTTATACCATTTCGGAGGAAACCGACTTCCGTTCAGAAGCGCTTTCTTCCCGCATCGCGCAGCTCAGCTTGATCGATGCCCTTTATACGAACTTGATGATCGCCCGCGGAGACGAAGGCAAAAGTGCATTGCAGGATATGCGTGAAGCGATTTCGCAGAAACGCTTATAAGAAAAAGAGCCAGCTCCCCAAATTATGGGGTGCTGGCTCTTTTTCCGTATTTTATATGGCGCTTATTTCAATGATCATTCAAGACGCCTTCTTCTAAAACCTCGAATTTATCACCGTAGACTTTTTCGATATGCATCTCGCCCCAATTGCACAGTGAATCCAGGATTCCCTGCAGGCTCCAGCCGTACTCGCTCAGTTCGTATTCGACTTTCGGCGGTACTTGGTTATAGACGATGCGGTTGATGACTCCATCCGTTTCCAATTCACGCAATTGCTGCGTCAGCATTTTTTGCGTGATGTTCGGCATCAGCCGGCGCAATTCGCTCGTCCGTTTCGTGCCGTGCGTCAAATGGCAGAGAATCACCGTTTTCCACTTGCCTCCGATCACTTCCAATGTCGCTTCCACTGAGATATTGTACTTCTTCGCCATATCGATCCGTCCTTTCATAGGCACTAAAAAGTATCTATAGCACTTTAAAGTACGTACTTCCTTTTACAAACTCCATATCTCATAATAACATTTATCGAACAAAATGAATCGATATTAAATTTATTGGAGGAGAAAAAATGTCTTTAAATAAAAGAAGAAGTAATTTCGCATTATTGGCGTTAGCCCTTAGTGCATTCGCGATCGGCACGACTGAGTTTATCAGTGTCGGCTTGCTGCCGATGATTGCGGCGGATTTGGGGATCTCTGTCACCACCGCCGGATTGACGGTTTCCTTGTACGCACTTGGCGTGATGGTCGGAGCACCCGTGCTGACCTCTTTGACATCGAATATGCCCCGGAAAACCTTGTTGCTGTGGATCATGGTCGTCTTCATCATCGGCAACCTCATTGCGGCAACTGCCTCGACGGTCACTGTTCTTCTAGCTGCCCGTGTGGTTTCTGCCTTGGCACATGGCGTCTTTATGGCGATCGGCGCAACCATTGCCGCGGATCTGGTACCGGAAAACAAACGGGCAAGCGCAATTGCAATGATGTTCACCGGCTTGACGGTAGCGACGGTCACCGGTGTTCCCTTCGGCACATTCCTTGGCCAGCAATTCGGCTGGCGCATCGCGTTCATGGCCATTGTCGTAATCGGAATCATCGCATTTATCGGCAATAGCGTGCTGGTGCCTGCTGACTTGAAAAAAGCGGCGCGCACGACATTCCGCGACCAAGCCAAACTGGTGACGAACGGGCGGCTGCTGCTGGTATTCGCCATCACAGCTCTTGGCTACGGCGGAACATTCGTCGTCTTCACGTACCTGTCCCCGCTGCTGCAGGAAGTCACAGGCTTTAAAGCGGGCACGGTGACGCTCATCCTGCTCGGCTACGGCATCGCCATTGCTGCCGGCAATACGATCGGCGGCAAGCTGGCAAACCGCAATCCGATCAAAGCGTTGTTTTACATGTTCTTGATCCAGGCCGTCATTTTGCTGGTACTGGCATTTACAGCACCTTTCAAAATTGCCGGTTTGATTACCATTCTGTTAATGGGTCTGTTCGCATTCATGAATGTTCCGGGGCTGCAGGTGTATGCGGTCATGCTTGCGGAACGCTACGTGCCGAGTGCCGTTGATACGGCTTCCGCCATCAATATCGCCGCATTCAATGCCGGGATTGCCATCGGCGCCGTACTCGGCGGAATGGTCGCAGACTCGATCGGCCTTATCCACACTTCATGGGTAGGCGCCATCATGGTCTTCGGCGCCGTACTGCTGAGCGCATGGAGCCGCTCGCTGGAACATAAAGCACAGCCCAAGCAGGCTGGAGTTCAGGAAACAGCAATAAACGAAGCCATATTATAGAAGAAAGCCATTCCGAAATCGATTGATTTCGGAATGGCTTTTTATGTGCAATCTATCAAGATTTAAAACGCAAGCCTTGTTCTGCAAGTGCTTGGCGCAGGATGCCCAATGCTTTCGGACCGAAGCCATGCAAATCAAGCAGCTCCTGCTCAGTGGCTGTAGCCAGGTCCTGCAGCTGCTGATAGCCTGCAGCCAAAAGTGCACGCTGCGCCGGTTTGCCGATGCTCTTTGGAAAATCTTCTTCATCTGAAGGTTTTTTCGCCGTTGGAATCACCTCTATTATAAGTTATCGAACAGCAAGAACAGCCCGGTAAACAGCAAGATTCCATAAGTAACAAAACGGAATGTACGCTGGTCAATCCGCTTGAATAAAAGCTGTCCTAAATACAGGCCGGCCAACACGAGCGGAATCGCCAAGCCGCTTGCTGTCCAAATAGTTTTGCTTGTACCGGAAAAGATGATTTGCAGCATTAAACTTATAGAATAGATGAACAGATAGAACGCGAGCGTTGTTGCCCGCAGTTTTTCCTTGTTTGTGTTCGTACCCGAAAAATACAGCAAGAGCGGCGGCCCTGGCATGCCGATGCTTGTCGTCAAACTTCCCGACAATCCACCGAAAAACGCGTCTCGCCTTTTCGTCTGTTTTATCCGGAACGAAAAGATCAACAGCACCGTCAACAATAAAATGATAAGGCTGATTGCTAATTTCAATTTTTCCAAATCAGCCGACAGGAATATGGCAATTCCTACTGGCATGCCGGCGACGCTTCCCGCAATCAGCCTTTTCAAAACGGCCATGTCGATGTCTAACCGGATTTTAAAAATCAATGCCCCTGATATGACAAGCGAAAGAATCAAATTGATCTGGATCGCTTCGGCTACGTTGAAAAGCAGCAGAAGAAACGGCGTCGCCAATATCGAGAAGCCAAACCCTGTGCTGGTCTGCAATACCGAAGCTCCCAGAATGATCGCGACAAATAGAACAATTTCCACAAGAGCACCTGCTTTTCAGAAAGACCTAATCCCGATTTTATCACACTTGGACTTCCGCTTTAAAACGCTCTTTTCCGCTCCTGTAAGAATTCACTTTTAAGCAATGAATACATGGCAAGGTCCACGAATTCGTCCTTCATCTTAAAATGCTGCCGGGCAACACCTTCGAAAGACATGCCCATTTTTTCAAGAACAGTGCGTGACTGAGCATTTTCAAGCAGTATAGAGGCTTCCACCTTATTAAGGTCCATTTTGTTAAAACCAAATGCTATTAAAGCTCTTGCTGCTTCCGGCATAAAGCCCATTCCCCAATAGTCGCGCGACAGCGCATAAGCAATTTCTGCCCTTCCATGCTTCGGCAGCCACTTGACGAAATCGATGGTACCTATCATTTTGCGGGTTTCCTTTAATTCAATGGCCCACGTCAATTTCTGTTGGTTTTCATAAGCTTCCATGATAAATGTGAGGAATTCATTCGTTTCTTCTATTGTATTATGCGCTTCCCAAGGCATAAAACGCGGCACCGCTGGATCAGATGCGTATTCAAAGAGATCGGCTGCATCTTCCCTCTCCAATTTGCGCAAAACAAGCCGCTCTGTCTCAATAACCGGAATTTCACTGTATATTTTCCGCTTTAAATCCATGTGATTATCCTCCTACAAATTACTCGGCATTGCAGCGGCTTCTTTGGCGATTATTTCCCAGGAAATAATCGTCGTGCTGTCTCGCACACCGTGTTGCTGTATATTCTTCAGCATTTCTTCAACGCCGCCACGCCCCGGCTTCGAAGCATATATGCTTGCCGGTTCGGCATAAACCCCTCCCGGACATTCCACCAAGCCATCTGTCGTTAACAATAGCCGGTTCACGCCTTGCCGCAACTCTCTCGTACCGGAAGAGTAGCATGGTACCGGCTGCTCAAACGTATTCACTTCGCCGATCCATTCATAGAACTGGCGTTGGTTCAGCTGGTATTGCCCAAAAGCCTTCAATTCCGGATGGAATAAATACAAGAGGCAGTCTCCAACCGAAAACCACCAGACATATTTCCCTTTGCGCACTGCAATCAGACAAGCAGTTTCCCCTTGCACCCTCCGGCACGCCTCCAAGAACGTTTCTTCTTGAAACATTTCAAGCACCTTGTGCTCCAAGTTCCGGAAAAATTCCTTATCCATCGATTGGCCGAGCAAAAACCTCACTTCTTGTTCATACGCTTCCACTTGCACCAGCACAGCCTCTGCACTTTCCGCCGAATTATGGGCATCCAGTAACATTATAAATTCCCATCCTTGTGCGCTGTCTTGCCAAATGAGGCAGGCATCTTCGTTTTTGTATTGCCCGGCCGAAGAATTGCCGCCGAAACGCCCCAGCACCACGCCATCTATTGCCTGAATGTCGAGACGATCCACGAAATGGCTGTCGCTGCCGACCCAGCGGAACTTCGAATCTATTTTTTCCATCACCGCGCCCCGCCTTTCTTATTTACTAAATTATAATAGAACCTTCATTGAATTGGAACATTTTCCCTTATCAATCGTTGCACATTTTCAGTAGAAAATCATAGACAATCCTATTTTTTTGCTTTATCATCTAATAGTTACCTTAGCTAACCATTAGTTTCTCGAATTAATAAGCCAGGAGGCATTACATGAAAGCTTCTCAAGAATTTTTCCAGCAATTCATGCTGTTATATCGATCTTTTGAACACCACTTGAACGATGTCCTGGGCAATTATGGGCTATACCGCGCCCAATGGTCGATTCTCCATTATTTGGCCAATAACGGATCGGCCACGCTGGTCGAACTCGCCCAATATTTGCGCGTCGAAAAACCGACAATTACACGCACCATCAGCCGCTTGGAGAACATCGGCTACCTGTCCCATATTCCGGGCAAAGACCGCCGGGAAAAACGGATCGAAATGAGTGAAACTGGCTACATCTTGTACGCAGAAGTGCGAATAGCCGTAGATGCGCTCGAAGAGGACATTCTTTCCGGCGTCTCTGAAGAACAGCAGCAGCAAACCACCCGCATCATGAAAGGGATTCGCCACCAATTAACCAGTAAGGAGCATACAAATGAACAAAAATAGAGCCCCCTTGTGGACGAAGGATTTTATCCTGACATCGTCCGTCAACTTTTTTCTAGTCTTTGTCTTTTATTTATTAATGGTTACCATCGCCGTCTATGCAGTACAAGAATTCGACGCTTCCAATAGCGAGGCTGGCCTCGTCACCGGCATTTTCATTATAGGTGTATTAACTGGAAGAATTTTTATGGGGCGTGCACTTGACCGCATTGGCCGCAAAAAAACGATGGTTCTCGGACTCACTTTGTTTACCTTGACGACGCTTTTCTATTTTGTAGACTTTGGGCTTCCATTCCTTTTGTCTACGCGTTTTCTGCACGGCATAACGCTGGGAATTGCCAGCACCGCTGCAGGCACGATTATCGCTCAAATCATTCCGATGTCGAGAAAAGGCGAAGGAATCGGCTATTTCAGCCTTAGTACGACGCTTGCCACCGCCATCGGCCCATTTATCGGGCTTTATATGTCACAGAATTCAACCTTCGGTATGATCTTTACGCTTTGCCTGATCTTCGGAATCATCAGCTTGCTTATTTCATTGCTGGTGACAGTTCCACCGGTTGAAGCACCACCGAACAGTAACGAAGTGAAAGGGTTCAAGGTTTCCGATTACGTCGAACCCAAGGCAGTTCCGATTGCGGTCATCACATTGCTCGCAGGATTCTGCTACGCCAGCGTCTTGTCTTTCATCAGCTTTTACGCCGACTTCCGCGATCTCGTTGAAGCGGCCACGTTCTTCTTTCTTGTCTACTCCGTCGCTATCCTTTTTTCACGGCCATTTACTGGCCGCTTGATGGATGTAAAAGGGGCCAATTACGTGATGTACCCAGCTATCGCCATTTTTGCAGTCGGTCTGCTATTGTTGAGCACAGCACAAAACAGCTTCACGTTCCTGCTGGCAGGCTTCCTGATTGGCCTCGGCTTCGGCAATATTCAGTCCACTACCCAAGCGGTCGCAGTAAAATTGACGCCGTCGCATCGCATGGGGCTCGCAACATCGACATTCTTCATCTTTATGGACGCCGGACTCGGCTTCGGCCCTTACCTGCTCGGATTTATCATTTCGGTTACAGGCTATAGCCAGCTGTATGCGATTCTCAGCGTTGTCGCTGCTGCTTTACTGCTCATGTATTATCTATTGCACGGCAGAAAAGAACGCCGCGCCAACCGCACAGCAACAACTGCATAATAGGAAAAGGGCATCCTCGGATTGAGGATGCCCTTTGTTGTTCCTTATTTTTATTCTTCTTCCGCTTCTGCAGCTTCCGCTTCGGCTTTTGTCTTGTGGACAGTGCCCGCTTCATGCTCAGGCGGCGCGTAAATTGAATAAATCTTCAACGGCTCATCGCCGGTATTCGTTACGTTATGATATTTTCCAGCTGGAATCATGATGGCGTAATCATCTTCGGCATTTTCTTCGAACGTCAGGTTGTCTTCGCTGTCGCCCATCTGCACGAAACCTTTGCCGTCTTCAATGCGCAGGAATTGGTCGCCTTCGTGTTTTTCCAAGCCGATGTCGTCGCCCGGTTCGACGCTCATCAAAGTCACTTGCAGGTTTTCACCTGTCCATATCGTTGTACGGAAATTGCTGTTTTCTTTTGTTGCGTCTTCGATATTCAATACATACGGTTCTTTTCCATGATCTTTAAAATCCATTTAGAATTCCTCCTTTGAATTTTCCTCGACATCTGTAATATACCTTCAAATGCCCCCATTCAAACAAGAGGTTTCTGGATCACGTGATCAATTGCTTCACCAATTCCTTGTTGCGTTCTTTGAATACTTCATTATGTGAAGACACCATGGCAATGCCATTGGCGTCCGGCTGGATAAATTGCTTTGCTTTGTTCACTGCGTTTGCGGCATCCTGGAAAGTACCCGCAATCAGATTCAGCTTGCCTGGATGCTGCAGGATATCGCCCGCTGCAAAAAGCCCCGGCACCGTCGATTCGCTGTTCGCATTGCCTGAGATGTAATAGCCGTCGGCAATGTCGATTGGCAAGTCGCTTGCTTCGAGCAATGTCGCGTCCCGCTCATAGCCATGGTTGATGATGATTTCATCAACAGGTTCGAGATGCGTCTCTCCCGTCAATTGATGGGTCAATTCAACCGACTCCACCACATCGCGCTCATCTGACGCAATAAGTTTCGTAATGGCTGTATTAAGGAAGCAATGGACTTTACTGTTCATCAGCTGGGAAACTTGCGCTTCGTGCCCTGCCAATTCCCCTTTGCGGTAAGTCACCATGACTTTGCCGGCAATCGGTTCCAGTTCGTTGGCCCAGTCGATGGCTGAATTGCCGCCTCCTGAAATCATCACCGTTTTCCCTTTAAAACGTTCGATCGATTTCACCGTATAATTCAGGTTCGATACTTCAAAGCGATCAGCACCTTCAATTTCCAGCTTTTGCGGATTCAAGATGCCGCCCCCCACTGCTACAATCACCGTTTTCGACAGATGCACCTGTCCCGAAGAGCCCTCAAGTTCAAAATGGCCATTTTGGCTGCGCCCGATTTTTTCGACTTTCTCATTGAGAACCACTTCCGGCTTGAATGTCAGGCCTTGCGCCACCAATTGCTCAATAAGCTTTTCGCCTTGGATTGGCGTCTGGCCCCCGACATCCCAAATCATTTTTTCCGGATAGACATGGAGTTTTCCGCCAAGCTGCGGCTGGAACTCAATCAGTTTCACCTTCATTTCACGTAGTCCACTATAAAATGCCGAATAAAGTCCCGCCGGACCACCACCGATGATTGTGACGTCGAATATCTCTGCATTAACCATTTTGACACACCTGCTCCCGATTTTTAATTGACAATGATTCTCATTAGTTTTATAGTTATTATTGTACTGAAAACGATTATCATTATCAACATATATACATAAATATTATTGAAAGGAGGAATATGCATGGTGCGCCTGTCCGCAGAGAATCTGGACATCAGCTACGGGGAACGGAAAATCGTCAAAAACCTGTCGCTGCAGATTCCAGACAAGAAAATCACGACGATTATCGGTTCCAACGGCTGCGGAAAATCCACGCTGCTGAAAGCGCTGACCCGCGTCATCCCCCATCAGGGCGGTTCGATTGTGCTCGACGGGGAAGAAATCGCCAAAGAAAACACAAAGCTGCTCGCCAGAAAAATGGCGATTCTTCCGCAGACACCGGAAAGCGCGCCAGGCCTGACAGTCGGTGAACTGGTTTCTTATGGCCGCTTCCCTTACCAAAAAGGCTTTGGACGCTTGACAGCGAAAGACTATGAAATCATCAATTGGGCGCTTGATGTCACCGGCACGCAATTTTTCAAATACCACCCGGTCGACGCTTTGTCCGGCGGCCAGCGCCAGCGCGTGTGGATTGCCATGGCGCTCGCCCAGGAAACCGAAATGATTTTTCTGGATGAGCCGACCACTTATCTGGACATGGCGCATCAGCTCGAAATCCTCGAATTGTTGCAAAAACTCAATCAAGATCAACATCGCACAATCGTCATGGTGCTCCATGATTTGAACCAAGCGTCACGTTTCGCCGACCACATCATTGCGATGAAAAGCGGTGAAATTGTTAAATCCGGCACCAGCCAAGAAGTGATTACACCGGAAGTACTGAAAACCGTGTTCCGCATCGACGCGGACATCGGCATCGATCCAAGAACGCAAAAACCAATCTGCATCACTTATAACTTAATCAAAGGAGCTTGACCCACTATGAAGAAGCTATCCCTATTCCTTGTTTTACTGGCAGCATTGCTGCTTGCTGCATGCAATTCCGATTCCGAAACTGCTGAGCCTGCTGAAACATCCGGCTCATCCGATACGATTACATACGAATCCGAAAGCGGTCCCGTGGAAGTCCCGGCAGACCCGCAGCGCGTCTTGGTGCTGTCTACTTATGCAGGAAATGTCATGGCACTTGATGTCCCGCTTGTAGGCGTTGATGCTTGGTCAAAAGCGAACCCTCGTTTTGAAGAAGAATTGCAAGGCGTTGAAGAAGTGACAGAAGATAATTTAGAAAAAATCATCGAATTGGAGCCGGATTTGATCATCGGCCTTTCAACCATCAAGAACATCGACAAATTGAAGGAAATCGCACCAACCGTGACGTATACTTACGGCCAAGTCGATTACCTGACACAGCATTTGGAAATCGGTAAATTAGTGAACAAAGAACAAGAAGCACAAACATGGATTGACGATTTCAAAACGCGCGCACAACAAGCTGGCGATGACATCCGTGCTGAAATCGGCGAAGACGCAACTGTCTCGGTCATCGAAAACTTCGACAAGCAATTGTATGTTTTCGGCGATAACTGGGGCCGCGGAACCGAAATCCTTTACCAGGAAATGAAATTGAAAATGCCTGCTAAAGTGGAAGAAATGGCGTTGAAAGACGGCTTCTACGCTTTGTCGCAAGAAGTGCTTCCTGAATACATGGGCGATTACGTCATCTTCAGCAAAGACAGCGAACAAGACAACTCTTTCCAAGAAACAGATGTTTATAAAAATACACCAGCCGTCAAAAATGGCCAGGTTTTTGAAGCCAATGCCAAAGAATTCTATTTCAACGATCCGATCTCATTGGATTACCAATTGGAATTCTTCAAGGAACACTTCCTGAAACAATAACGCTGCGAGAGGAATTCCTGACAACAGGGATTCCTCTTTGGTGTTCAAACACAGACATGCACCACTAAATCTTAGCCTATATAGAAAAGATGATGCCTTATGCCAAACCAAACTTCATTTTTCATAAAAATAGCTGCAGGCGCAGTAGCTTTTGCCGCTATGTTCGTCATTTCCATCGCTTTCGGGGCTGCCGATATCAGCTTGAAAGACACGGCGCTGGCACTGTTTTCCAACGCGTCGAACGACGCCATTTCGGTGATCCGTGAAATCCGGCTGCCGCGGGAACTGGCCGCTGTCCTAGTCGGCGCAGCACTTGCGGTGTCCGGAGCTATCATGCAAGGCATGACGCGCAATCCGTTAGCGGATCCCGGATTGCTCGGCTTGACTGCCGGCGCAAACGCTGCGCTTGCCATTACTTTGGCGTTCATCCCAGCAGCCAATTATTTCGGCATCATGATTGCCTGCTTTATCGGCGCTGCCGTTGGTGCAGCGCTCGTATTCGGGCTCGGTTCGGTCAAACGAGGCGGCTTTTCGCCGTTTCGCATCGTCTTGGCGGGTGCCGCCATTTCCGCTTTCTTGAGCGCATTGGCAGAAGGCATCGGCATTTACTTCAAGATTTCAAAAGACGTTTCGATGTGGACTGCCGGCGGCTTGATCGGCACGACGTGGGGGCAGCTAAAAGTGATTTCCCCTTTTATCGCCGTGTCGCTGGTCATCGCTTTGCTGCTCGCGCGTCAATTGTCGATCCTCAGCTTAAGCGAGGAAGCAGCGATCGGCCTTGGCCAAAAAACGATGCAGACGAAAGCTCTCTTATTCGTTGCCATTACCATGCTTGCCGGTGCTGCCGTAGCGCTTGCCGGCAATATGGCTTTTGTCGGCCTGTTGGTGCCGCATATCGTGCGCGCCATTGTCGGCGTCGATTACCGCCACATCATTCCCATGTCCGCTATTGCCGGAGCGATTTTCATGCTCTTCGCAGATTTGCTCGGCAGAACGATCAATGCACCGTTCGAAACACCGGTGGCGGCGATTGTCGCCATGCTGGGCTTGCCTTTCTTCCTGCTTATTGTGCGTAAAGGAGGAGGAGCGTTCACATGATCCAGGCTGCTTTAGTAAAAAAACAGCGGCGCTTTTTTTACGCGTTCGCACTGCTGATTGCCGCAACCGTAGTGGTAAGCCTCGGTTCGGGCTATTCGTCCCTATCCTATGACCGCCTGTTCGCGACGTTTATCGGCCAAGGCACATTCAAAGAAGATTTTGTGCTGTATTCCATCCGCATGCCGCGCATTGCCATCACCCTATTGGCCGGCATGGCGCTTGCGCTCGCCGGCGCGATTCTGCAAAGCATCACGCGCAATGATTTGGCGGATCCGGGCATCATCGGCATCAATTCGGGAGCCGGTGTGGCGATTGCCGTGTTCTTCTTGTTCATGCCGGTTGATCCGGGTTTGTTCGTCTACTTGCTGCCGGCTGTCGCTTTTGCAGGCGCATTTTTGACCGCGCTGCTGATTTACGCGTTTTCCTATAATAAAGCAACGGGCCTTCAGCCCATCCGCCTCGTATTGGTCGGCATCGGCTTTTCGATGGCTTTGTCGGGAATTATGATCGTCTTGATTTCTTCCGCTGAACGCGAAAAAGTGGATTTCATCGCCAATTGGCTGGCCGGCAATATCTGGGGCACTGACTGGCCGTTCGTGCTCGCCATCCTGCCTTGGCTGCTGGTGCTCATTCCGTTCACGCTGTACAAGGCAAACCGCCTGAACATGCTGAATTTGAGCGAACCGGTGGCGGTCGGGCTCGGCGTATCCATTGAAAAAGAACGCCTTACTTTGCTGATGACCGCTGTTGCATTAGCGGCCGCTGCGGTTTCCGTGACCGGCGGCATCGCCTTTATCGGATTGATGGCACCGCATATCGCAAAATCGCTTGTCGGTCCGCGCCACCAATTATTTTTGCCGCTTGCCATTCTAATCGGCGGCTGGCTGCTGCTGCTCGCGGACACGCTTGGCAGGAATATGCTTGAACCTTCAGGCATTCCAGCCGGCATCATGGCCGCATTGATCGGTGCGCCTTATTTCATGTACTTGCTGATGAAAAAATAACACCCTTAGGAGAAGAGACTCTTTTCCCGAGGGTGTTATTTCTTTTCAGGGGGCTTCAGTGCAAGACTCCTTATCTAAATGCCAACAGAAAAAGCTTCCGAGACCTGTGTCCCGGAAGCTTTTGAATTTAAACCATTTGCGGCTCTGCCGACGGCTTGCCAAAATAATAGCCTTGGAAAAGCTCGTAGCCTTTGTTTTTCAGCCAAACGAAATCTTCTTCCACTTCAATGCCTTCAGCTAATGGCACCGAATCGATTTCGATCGCTTTGTTCAGGAAGTTCATCGCGACTGCCTGCTTCGCTTCATCTTCCGCAACGCCTTGGACATACTTCATATCAAGCTTCATGTATTTCGGTTTCAGTTCAGCCAGCACCTCTGCTGTGCTATAGCCTTCACCGACATCATCCAACGCGTACTGGAAGCCTTTGGACTTGTAATAGGCAAGAATTTTCTTCAGATGGTCCATGTCATCCACCTTTTCGGTTTCGACTACTTCAAACACCAATTCCTTTGGGTCCACGCCCAATTGGTTGGCAAGTTCCGTCGTCGAACGCAGACAGAATTCGGGTGAGTAAATCGATGTCGGGATAAAGTTGATAAACGCCTTTTTCCCTTTCAAAACTGCTGCAAACTTCACAGCAGTCATCCGGCAGACCCGATCAAGCGCGTAAAGACGGCCTCTGCTTTTTGCCGCTGGGAAGATTTCATTGGGGTAAATGGTCGAGCCGTCTTCGTTCTGGAAGCGCGAAAGCATTTCATAGGCGAACACATTTCCATCGGCGTCAACAATCGGCTGGTAATGGCAGATCAGCCTTTCGTTTTTGATGACATCGTCAATCCAAGCCGTGTTAAAAACATGTTCAATTTCAGAAAGAGGCTGCCAGGATTCCTGGTTGATGCGAAACGCCACTTGGGCCGGATCTAGCAGGTCATTGCAGAAATCAAGGAATTCTCTCGCTCCCTGTTCATCAAGCTGCAATTTGTTCTCTTTTCTGATTACCGCCATTTCTCTTCTCTCCAAATACTCCGCAACTTGTTCCAAAACCGAGCTATTCAATTCGCCATCCAGGCGAATTTCGAATTTCAAGCTCGCGACTGCACAATTATTACATTCCAAAAAACTTCCCCCTTAAAAAATATTGGTAATTATAGTTTACTTTATACATCTTACGACCTGTTAGTATTTTATTTCGTATTTCTAACAATTAATTTTTTGACTCTTCTTTTGTCAATTGTTCCTCTTCAATCCTCAGTTATTCACGTCATGCTTTAGTTCCATTAAAATTGGTATCACTGGATGGTAATGCCAATTTTTTGCCACAAAAATACACCCCTTTGAAAGAGGTGCATCCGTGGAACGCTAGCTTTTTGAAAACTTCTTTTTCGCGTAAACGTAAGTCACGGCAAGCGCCGCTACCAGTACGCCGCCTTTGATGATGTCGAACGCGTAATACGGCAAATTGAGGATGGTCAGGCCGTTCAATAAAATCCCGATGACTGCCGCTCCGAAAAACGTGCCGAGCGCATTCGGTTTGCCTGCGCCAAGGACGGAGTAGCCGACAAATACCGCGGCGACCGCTTCCATCATCAGCGGTGCTCCCGCATCGATTTGGCCGGAGCCGACGCGGGCCGTGAACAGGATGCCCGCCATGGAAGCGAAAATACCGGATACAACGTATGCCGTAAATTTCACTTTCTTCACATTGACGCCGGACAATGTTGCCGCTTCTGCGTTGCCGCCCGTCATATACAACACCCGACCCCAGCGCGTGTGATTCAAGATGAGGTATGAAACGAGCACCAGTATGACCATGATCCAAACCGGAACGGGCAAGCCGAGCATCTGCCCCTGTCCAATCCACAAGAACGCCTCTGACAATTGCCCAGGTGCCGTGCCGCCGGAAGTCAGCGGCATATTATTGTAGATGGAATAGCCTTCCGTATACGTGCGGTGCAAACCTGCGACAATGTACATCATGCTGAGCGTCGCGAGCAAATCCGGTATGCCGAGGACGACAATGAGGAAACTGTTGACGGCGCCTGCCAGCACACCGATTAATAACGGCAACAGCAAGACGAGCCATAACGGCATATCGTACCACACCATGAGCGACGCTGTAACGACGGTCGACAGCGACATCGTCGAACCGACCGATAAATCGAAGCCGTCGACAACAAGTGTGAACGTAACGCCAAGCGCCAGCAAAGTTACGATCGAAATCGACCGCATGATGTCGCTGAAGTTGCCGTACGTCAAAAAGGCATCGCTGACCGTGCTGAAGTAAAAAATGATGATGGCCAGCAGCGCAATAGCACCGTATTTAAACAGAAACTGTATGGCTTTTTCTTTCGGGCTGCTGCCGGTTTTCACTGCGCTCTTCTTTTCCACCGCTTGCATATAATAAAATCCTTTCCTGGGTCGCTTCTTGCCGTGAAAACTCCTTCACGATCTGACCGTTGTACATAACTAAAATCCGATCGGAGATGCCGATCGCTTCATGAATTTCACTGGAAAAATACACGCAGCTTTTGCCGCTCGATGCCAATTGGCGGATCAATTTGAAAATATCCACCTTTGCGCCGATATCGACGCCTTTGGTCGGTTCGTCGAAAAGGTAAAGTTTTGAATCGAGCGACATCCATTTGCCGATCGCCACTTTCTGCTGATTGCCGCCGCTTAAATGGATAAGCGGCGTCTCGGTGTTGTCGGTCTTGATTTGAAGACGTCCGATGATGTCTTTGGCAAATGCCCTTTCCGCTCTTTTGTCCATGAAGAACTTCGGCGAAAATCTTCGCAGGTTCGGGAAAGATGCATTGGCCGACAGCGATTCCTGAACAAACAAGCCTTCTTTGCGCCGTTCTTCCGGCACTAGCGCGATGCCTGCCTTGATGGCATCTGACGGGTGCTTCAACTTCAAAGCCCTGCCGCCGAGCGTGATGGTTCCGGATGTGAGCTTCGATTCCCCGAACAAGGCCTTCGCCAATTCGGTTTTGCCCGCTCCCACCAATCCGACGACGCCGACAATTTCGCCAGCCGCTGCGCCGAACGACAGATGTTTCAATTTGCCTTCGTCCGACAAACCTTCCACGATCAATTGTGGTGCGCCAATTTCATGGTCGCGGTGCACCAATTCGTTGCTCAGTTTGGCGCCGAGCATCGATTCGACGACTTCTTCCTGTGAAGCAGCCTTGGCATCAAAGGTCTGGACCCATTTTCCTTCAGCCATGACGGTAATGCGGTCGCCAATTTCAAATACTTCCGGCAGCCGGTGCGAGATGAAAATACAACCGACGCCTTGGGCTTTCAAACCTTCAATGACTGAAAATAATTTAGCCGATTCGTGCAGCGATAGCGGTGCAGTTGGTTCATCGAAAATGATGATTTTAGCCGAATGGACGAGTGCCCGGGCAATCAGCACGAGCTGCTTTTCCGCTAAGGTCAGGTCAGCTGCTTTCTGGCCGACTGCGATGTTGTCCGATTGCAGTTCTTTCAAAACGCGGCGTGCATCATCGTAAAGTTTCTTTTGGGAGATGAAAAAAGAGCTGCCTCCTGCGAACGTGTCGAGCAGGATGTTTTCCGCTACCGACAATTCAGCAACGATCGCCGTGTCGACTTCCTGGTAAACCGTATAAATACCCTGCTCTTTCGCTTCTTTCGGCGAGCGCAGCTGGAGCGGAGAACCGTTCAATTTAATGTCTCCTTCGTCCTGGCTGTAGACGCCGGATAAAATTTTCATCAACGTGCTTTTTCCGGCACCGTTGACCCCAAGCAATGCATGGACTTCCCCTTTTTCGAGGCTGAACTGTGCTTGCTCCAAAGCCGTAACATTGCCGAATGATTTGCGGATAGCTGTCATTTCCAATAGTGGATGCTCCATCTGCCCGCCTCCTTTCTGAGAAAGAAGCTGCCCCGTCGTGCAGGACAGCTTCATTGCATTTTTCACTTGCCTTCCAATTCTTTCAAATCGTCGGTGTAGCCTTGTTCGCTCGCGCCCCATCCTTCGATGTACTCACTCAATTCATTTGTCGTTATCGCTTCAGACGGAAGTTTTTCAGCGTCCACGAATACCGGTTCCAGCACCACTTTTTCTTCCGGCGTTTCGCCGTTGATCAATTGATAAGCGTAGCGGACCTGGATGCGCCCGATGTCCATCGGATCAACTGCAGCCGATGCTACCCACGGGCTGTTTTCTTTTTGGATCATCTGTAAATCTTCATCGCTCATGTCAATGCCGTACACTTTAATGTCTGTGCGCCCCGCTTGTTCAATCGCGCGCACAGCACCTTTCGCAAATTCGTCCCAAGCTGCCCAAACCGCTGTAATGTCACCCTCGTTCGGGTATTGTTTCAAAATCGCTTCCATCTGTGCCTGTGTATCAAGAGCCGTGTTTTTAGTCGCTCCGCCGAATGCTGTAATTTCTTTGATGCCCGGGTTATCCGCCAAGAATTTTTCATAAGCGACTTGGCGGCGTTCCATCGGTGCAAAGCCAGCTACCCAGATTTTCACGATATTCGCTTCGCCGCCGCTGTCTTCAGCCAAACGCTCCAACGTCATTTCCGCCATTTTCTGGTCGCCCTGCTCAAGAGAAACAACGCCTTCGACGTCAACGCCTGCATCAAATGCCACAACCGGAATGCCTTGTTCCACTGCTTTTTCAACGCCTTGGTTCAATGCTTCTTTCGTGCCATGGTCAATCAAGATAGCATCAAAGCCTTGGTTGATCGCTGCATCCAAGTTCGATGCCATTTTTGCCAAATCGCCTTCCGAAGTGAAGACCGTCACACTGCCGCCGAATTTTCCAGCCTGCTCTTTTACGCCTTCAATGTATTGCGCGGAAAATGTCCCGAGGTTGATCTGCATGATCAATGCCACTTTTTTGCCAGCTAACGGGTGGTCAGATGCTTCCGCTTTCGTCGCATCTGACGTTCCTTCTTCGCTGACTTCCCCTTTTGGCTGGCAAGCGGCTAAAAAGGCACTGAAGATCAATAATAAGGCGATGAATAAAAGCGATTGTTTTTTCATGAATTTGCTCCTTTTCCTGTGTAAGCGCCGAGAACGGCAGGTATATTTTTTTCGTAACCCGGGGTGATGGCCCCTTGTTCGGTGATGATGGCTTTGATGAGCCGTGCCGGCGTGACATCAAATGCTGGATTGAATACTTTCGTGCCTTCCGGCGCTATTTGAATGCCGGCAATATGCGTGATTTCTTCCGCTTTGCGCTCCTCGATCGGAATTTCGCGGCCGGAAGAAATGGACAAATCGAACGTCGATGCCGGAGCCGCTACATAAAACGGAATGCCGTACGCATCAGCGAGCAGCGCTAAATTCAAGGTGCCGATTTTATTGGCGGTGTCGCCGTTCGCCGCAATGCGGTCGGCTCCGACAATGATTGCTTCAATTTCTTTTGCACCAATCGTGTGTGCGGCCATGCTATCGGTGATCAGCGTAACATCAACGTCTGATTGCTGCAGCTCCCATACCGTAAGCCGGGAACCTTGAAAAACCGGGCGCGTTTCACAGGCATAGACTTCGAATTGCCGTCCAAGTTCGCTGCCCAGATGAAACGGCGCCAACGCTGTGCCGTATTTCGCAGTAGCAATGGACCCCGCGTTGCAAATCGTCATGACGCGCGTTTTGCCTTCCAATAAAGACAAGCCGTATTCGCCGATTTTCCGGCACGCTGCTTCGTCTTCTTCATGGATGCGCACCGCTTCTTCAAGCAGCAGCTTTTTCCCTTGCTCGACGGTTGCAGCTTCTTTCACTTTTGCTGTCAGCCGCTCCAGCGCCCATACCAGATTGACCGCTGTCGGGCGCGAGCTGCCCAAATGCGCCGCGTCTTTTTCAACCAAATGGAAAAAGGTCTGGAGTTCATCCGTGTCGTGGCGGACCGCCGCAAGCGCCAGCCCATATGCAGCGGCGATGCCGATTGCCGGTGCACCGCGCACTTTCAGCGATAAAATCGCGTCGTAAACGTCTTCCAAGGTTTCCAGGGCCACATATTCGATTACATGCGGCAATTTTTGCTGATCCAAAATCGTCAACTTGCCTTCTTGCCAGGAAATTGATAACGGGATTGCCATTATTCCGCCTCCCCGATTAACGCTGTCACTTCATAGATGCTCTTCACTTCAGCGCGCTGCAAAATCAGCTTTTCGCCTAAATGCAATGCCTGCTCTTTCAACTCAATGCGGCGGCTGTCGTCTTCGATGCCGTCTAAATCTTTCACATGCGCCAAGCCGATCGTCCGGCGGATCAATTCACAGCCGGCAAAACCCAATGCATCCCGGAAAATCTTCTCGATGATAAATTCGCGGTAGCCGTCCGTTTGCTGAAAAGCTTCGATGCCTTTGTTTTTCCAAAGGTCTGTAAATCTCGCCTCGAACGTTTCCCACGTCCTTTCAATATGCGAATTAACCACATTGCGCTGGTCCCCATTACGCGTCAGCGATTGGAAAATCAAATTTGCCAGGAACAAGCCGACATCAAAGCCGATTGGACCGTAATAAGCGAATTCCGGGTCGATGACCTTCGTTTCGCTGTCACTGGCAAAGATGCTGCCGGTATGGAGATCGCCGTGCAGCAACGCTTCCGCTTCGGTCAAAAAGCTGAACTTCAATTTCGCCGCTTCCAGCTGAAGCGCCTTGTTGGCCCATAACGCTTCCACAGCCTCTTTCAGCTCCGGTTCGAAATCGTTGGTTTCATTGTCAAAAAACGGATCTGTAAAAATGAGGTCTTCGGTGATCTTGCACAGCTCCGGATTCGAGAACGCCGCAGCGAGCTCTTTCTTTTCAAATGGGTGAAGCGCAAAATCCGATGTCTGGAACAAGGTGCGCGCCAAGTATTCGCCGATGTCCGTCGACAGCTGCGGATACGCCTTTCCGGCAATCAGGCCTTCACGGGCAATTGTTAAATGCGACAAATCTTCCATCACCGTCAACGCCAATACCGCGTCCGTGGCATAAACCGTCGGCACCAGATTCGGCACGAATTCCCCGTGTTTCCGGAGTGCGTCCGCCTCGATCTGTGCGCGCTGCAAGGTCAGCGGCCAGCTTTCGCCGACAACTTTCGCATACGGCAACGCCTGTTTCAAAATGACGCTTTTGCCGCTTTCCGGATCCGCCACGCGGAACACGTAATTCAAGTTGCCATCGCCGATTTCGTCGCATTCCAATGCCGCGCCTTCCGGGAATGGATAATGCGTTCTCGCAAGCGCCACCGCGCTTTCTACTGTCAGTTCTTCGTATTGTTTTGATGCTGTTGCCATATGTCATCTACCTTTCGAATGCAAAATAAAAAGCCTCTTTCCCAAAAGAAAGAGGCTCAGAAATATAGATTCCATGCCTCTTATCTTTCAGAAATGTACATTTCTGATGGAATTAGCACCGTGCCTTGCGGGATTTTCATCCCGGCGCTGAAGCGCCCCTTCTCACGAAGGTATTACGGTCGGTTGCTGGGCGTCATAGGGCCAATATCCCTCTGCCTGCTCTTGATAAGAGTGTTGTTGCGTATGTGTATGCTGTTTGAAAAGAATCCTATCACGATTCAGAATTGAGTGTCAATAACTTTTTTCAATATTCCTTTTCATTTCGCTTCAGGCGGACGCTTACCGCGGGCCTGGCTTCAGTCAATGTTATAACTTAATAATAGAGTTTCATTTCTTTTAACAAAGAACACGAAAGATACACTTTCTGAAGTTGTTATAGACTCTCGAGATATGGAGCAAAACAGTGGAGACGCCTGCGGGATAGTGAGACAGCCGAGACCCCGCAGGGAGCGAAGCGACTGAGGAGGCTTGGCGCTCGCCCGCGGCAAGCGCAGCTGTTTTGCG